>JBGGMJ010000181.1:0-49200 GCA_041288095.1 Myxococcota bacterium | reverse complement strand
GCCTTGGGGCAGCCCATCATCGTCTGGCTGGTCATCGGTAGCGGCATGGCGTCGACCTTCAAGATGCCCGGCAGCGACGTCGGCTACCTCGAGTTCTTCTTCCCCGGCGTTGTCATGATGGTGCTCCTCTTCGCATCCATCTTCTCGACCGTGAGCGTCATCGAGGACCGTCATCAAGGCTTCTTGCAAGCGGTCATGGCGGGCCCGGGCTCGCGCACCGCGTTGGTGCTCGGCAAGTGCGCCGGCAGCGCCACAGTCGCGCTCATGCAGGCGGGCCTCTTGCTGTGCCTTGCGCCGATGGCGGGTTACTCCATCCTGCAGATCAATTGGCCGCTGCTCGCGGCGACTCTAGCGCTGACCTCGTTCGGGCTCACCGCGCTCGGCGTCGCGGTCGCCTGGTGGCTCGACAACTTGCAGGCATTCCACGCCATCCAGATGACCGTGCTGGTGCCGCTGTGGCTGGTCTCCGGCGCCATGTTCCCGGCGGGCGACAATCGCGTCTTCGCCGCCATCATGCGCGTCAATCCCATGTCGTACGCGGTGTCAGCGGCGCGTCATGCATTCTATAGCGGACACGCCTCCGTGGGCGTGACAACCGGCGGCCCGCTCGTCGACCTGGTGGTGATCGGCGCCTGCACCGTGGTTTGCGTCGTGCTCGCCGTCACCGTCTGCGCGCGCAAGTCATGACCATCGCCGAGCTGCTGCCGCACACGAACGCGGTCCTGAACGCCACGTCCACGGTGGCCCTGTGCGCCGGGTTCATCGCGATTCGCGGTAAGCGTATCGCGGCTCACCGCGCCTGCATGATCACCGCGGTGGTGGCGAGCGCGGTGTTTCTCGCGGGGTATCTCACGCGCTTCGCGCTGACGGGGGCGCACCGGTTTCCCGACGTCGGCGCGGTCAAGATCGTCTATCTCGCGATCCTGTTCTCGCACATGCTGCTCGCCGTCGCCGTCGTACCCATCGTCCTGCGCTTGTTGTTCTTGGCGCGGCGCTCGCGGTTTGCCGAGCACCGGAAGCTCGCACGCTACGGCTTTCCCATCTGGCTGTACGTAAGCGTCACCGGCGTCGTCGTTTACGCCATGCTCTACCATCTCGCCCCCCGGCTGGAGGTCCCCAGTGAGATGGCCGTTGCTGCTCTCTCTCTGTGTGGTTAGCTGCGCCGCCGAGCCACCGCCACCGCCGGGTCCGCCAAAACAGATAGGCGGAATCACCGTGAGCGGCGAGATGTTGCGCGACGGCGCCAAGCTCTACGCCTTCCGTTGCGCCACCTGTCACGGAGCTCTCGGCGACGGCAACGGCCCCACCGGCCGCGCCCAGAACCCCAAGCCGCGCGACTTTCGCCTGGGTGTGCTCAAGTTCGCGAGCACGAAAGCCGGTGAGCTCGCTCCCGATGCCGATTACGCGCGCATCATCACCAAGGGCTTGAAGGGCACCAACATGTTGGCCCTGCCGATGCCTCCCAACGAGGTCGAGGCGGTCACCCTCTACGTCAAGTCGCTCTCCGCGACCTGGCTCGACCCGTCCGCTAAGGCGGGCTCGCCCGTCGCGATCACCGCCGACCCATGGAGTGATGGCGCCGCCGCCGTCGCCAAGGGCAACGAGCTCATCAAAACGCGCTGTGCTTCCTGCCACGCAACCGACGGCAATGAGGGGACCGGCAGCGACAGCGTCTTCGGCACCTTGAGAGCCCCGAAGCTTGCGCAGGGGCTCACGCTCAAAGCGGGCGCGACGCCCTCCGACATCTACCGTACGCTCGCCGCCGGGGTCGGCGGTACCGCGATGACTCCGCTCAAAGGCGCGATATCCGAAGAGGATCTTTGGGCGCTGGTGCACGTGGTCGATACCTTCGCCGACTGAAAACGCGTCGTTTGCGATCGCCAGGCCGTAGCGATACGTTGCCGCCCGTGAAACGCCGCGCCTTCGGTTGGCTTGCCCTCGTGGCCGTAAGCGTCGCGTTGCGTTTCGCCGGCGCCGCCGACAAGCCTCTCAAAGGCTTCGACGCCAACGGCGGTGAGGGCAAGCGCATCATCGAGATCCCTATCGATGGCACCATCGACCCGGGGCTCGCGGCTTTCGTCGACCGCTCCTTCGCCGACGTCAAAGATGGCGACGTCGTCATCTTGCAGCTGAAGACCTTCGGCGGGCGCATCGACGCGGCGGTGCAAATCCGCGACCGTCTCTTGAAGAGCAAGGTCCCGACGGTCGTCTTCATCGACCAGCGCGCCATCAGCGCCGGCGCCCTCATCTCGCTCGCTTGCGACACCATCTTGATGACGCCGAACGCCTCCATTGGCGCGGCGACGCCGGTGCAAATCGACGAAGAAGGCAAGGTGAGCGCGACCGAGGAAAAGGTCGTCTCCTACATGCGCGCCGAGATGCGCAGCACGGCCGAAGCCAAAGGCCGCCGTGGTGATCTCGCCGAAGCGATGGTCGACGCCGACATCGAGATCCCGGGCATCGACGCCAAGGGCAAGCTCCTGACGCTCACGACCGACAAGGCCATCGAGCTGGGCCTCGCCAACGCCAAGGTCGACGACTACGCCGGTGCGCTCAAGATCTTGAACCTCGAGAAGGCGCAGAAGGTTCAGCTCAACACCGCGTGGGCGGAGAAGTTCGCGCGCTTCATCACCGATCCGACCGTGAGCTCGCTGCTCATGACCATCGGCACCATCGCGTTGGCCGCGGAGCTCTACACGCCGGGCATCGGCATCGGCGGCTTCATCGCGGTCGTCTGTTTTGCGCTCTTCTTTGGCGGACAATACGCCGCGAGCCTGGCCGGCTGGGAAGAGCTCGTCGTCTTCGTCATCGGCGTCGTCCTTTTGGGCGTCGAGCTCGTCGTGCTGCCCGGCTTCGGTGTCGCGGGTATCGCCGGTATCGTGGCGGTGCTCATCGCCATCGTCATGTCGATGGTCGAGCTCAAGGTCCCGTGGGACGTATCGATCGCGCTCGGCTACCTGCAAGAGATGGTGCGCGCGGCGCTGTTACGGCTCTTCATCGCCCTCATCGGGCTGGGCGTGTCCGTCGCGTTGTTCGCCAAGTTCTTCGCCAAGACACGCCTCGGCAAGCAGCTCGTCTTGCAGAGCGCAACCGACGCGAGCTCCGGCTACGTCGCGGCGCAACCCACCGATCTGGTCGGCAAGCGCGGCCAGGCGACGACGCCCCTGCGGCCGGCGGGCATCGCCGAGATCGACGGTAAACGCATCGACGTGGTCAGCGTCGGCGAGCTCATCGAGCGCGGCACTCCCATCGAAGTAGTCAGGGTCGACGGCAATCGCGTCGTCGTCCGAGCAGTTTCCTAGCAGAGAAAAAAGGCCCCACAGCACATGCCAGAGATCTTTCTCGTCCTATTGTTCATCGGCGGCTTCATCGGCTTCTTCATGTTCATCTACTTCGTGCCGGTGGGCTTGTGGATCCAGGCGCTCACCTCCGGCGCCTCGGTCGGCATCGGCACCCTCGTCGGCATGCGTTTGCGCAAGGTGCCGCCGTCGGTCATCGTCGGCGCGCGCATCACCTGCTTGAAAGCCGGCATCAAGATCGACATCAACGCGCTCGAGGCCCACTACCTCGCTGGCGGCAACGTCAACCTCGTGGTGCAGGCGCTGATCTCGGCGGACAAAGCCAACATCCCGCTGCCGTTCGAGCGCGCCGCTGCCATCGATCTCGCCGGCCGCAACGTCCTCGAAGCGGTGCAGATGAGCGTCCTTCCCAAGGTCATCACCACGCCACGCATCGCGGCGATGGCCAAGGACGGCATCCAGCTCTCGGCCTTCGTGAAGATCACGGTGCGCACGAACCTCGAGCGTCTGGTCGGTGGCGCTACCGAAGAGACGGTCGTGGCGCGCGTCGGCGAAGGCGTGGTCTCGACGATCGGCTCCTCGGAGACGCACAAAGCGGTGCTCGAGAATCCCGACCGCATCTCCAAGAACGTGCTCGCCAAGGGGCTCGACGCCGGCACCGCCTTCGAGATCTTGTCGATCGACATCGCCGACGTCGATGTCGGCGCCAACATCGGCGCCAAGCTCCAGACCGAGCAGGCGGAAGCGGACAAGCAGATCGCGCAGGCCCGCGCCGAGTCGCGACGTGCTCTCGCGGTCGCCGCCGAGCAGGAAATGAAGGCGCGCGTCGTCGAGATGCGCTCGCGCGTCGTCGAGGCCGAAGCCCAGATTCCGCTGGCCCTCAGTGAAGCGCTGCGCACCGGCAAGCTCGGCGTGCTCGACTACTACAACCTGCGCAACGTCAACGCCGACACCGACATGCGCAGCTCCATCGGCCGCAGCGTCGGTGACGGCGGTGGTACGCCGGGGACCTGATGCCCAAGCCCTTCGACGTGCGACGCCTGTTCCAGGACCGCGACGACTTCATCGCGCGTCTCGAGCTGGCGTTCGCCCTCGAACGGCGCAAGCCGCTGCGACCGCCACCTGCTCCGCCGGAGCCCCCGACCGCTGAAGCGGACAAGAAGACCCGATGAGCAAGATCATCTGGATCATCGTCATCGGTTGGGTGCTTCGCAGTGTCTTCACCGCCGTCAAGAAGGCCATCAGCGAGGCCAAGGCGGAGATCGAGGCGGAGAAGGCGCGCCAAGCCGCCGGCGAGTCCCCGCGCGCGCCATCCTCGACGAACACACCGCCGGCACCTCAGGCGACTCCTCCCGGCCAGGAAGACCCGCGCGCCGCACTCCTGCGCATGCTCGCCGCCGCCGGCGTGAGCCCCGGCGTCACCAAGGTCGTCGAAAGCACGATCGACTATGATGACGCCGCCGGGGAGAACCGCACCGACTACGACGACGACAGCGACGAAGACGACACCGACTACGATGACGCCGCCGCCGAGAGTCGCACCGACTACGACGACGATAGCGCCGAAGACAAGACCGACTACGACGACGTCGCTCCGGCGCCGCCGGTGGTCTACGCGCTTCCTGCTCCTCCCACCGTTTATGCCATCGCGGACGATACGACGAGCGCCGCGGCCAACGCCTACGTACGCGCGGACATCGAAAGCCACATGCGACCAGACGCTCCCGCGCGCCAACCGGTCCATGGCCTCGACACCAAGAACATCCACTCGCGCGAGCTTGTCCGCGATAGCGTTATCCTCGACGTCTTGCTGCGCCGCCACCCAGGCAATCCGTTCTTCTTGCGTCGCCGCTGAGGCCCACACCCTCTCACCGCAAAGCTTGCGGGGTGGTACGAAATAAGTAGCGAGCGGTGGGACCCCGCGAGAGTCCGGCCGCGCGGCGATTCCTCCGACTTCATTGTGGATTTCCGCGCGGGTTCCCGCCTGGCACGGCGCGTGTACATCCCATGCCCGTGCGTCCTCCCGCTCCACCGCGACCGCGCGGCTTCACCCTCGTCGAGACCATGATCACGCTGGCGATTCTATCGACCGGCATGCTCGGCCTCATGGCCATGCAGATCGCGTCCGTGCGCGGTGTGCAGGTCGCCGCCGAGACTTCTCTCGCGACCAATCTGGCGTCGAGCGCCCTCGATGACCTCACGCTCGTCGACTACACGACGCTGCAAGCCACCGGCATCCCCGGCTTCCCGCGCAAATACGACAAGCACGGCACCGACCTCGCGAGCACGGCGTCGAACGAGTTCTTCCAGGTGACCGCCGCCGTCGTCACGGTCAGCGGCACTTACGTCGACATTCGCGTCCAGACCACCTGGAAGAACGAGATGCGCCCCTCGGTGAACCGCGTCGTCACCCTGAACGGCCGCGTTCGTCAGCGAGGCGGCACGTGATGCGCCACGCCGTCCGCCAAAGCGAGCGAGGCTTCACGCTCATCGAGCTCATGGTCGCTACCGCCATCGGCCTCATCGTCATCGGCGGCGTCTTCGGCGTCATGATCACGCAGCAGCACACCTATCGCACCCAGATGGAGCTCGCCGAAGCCTCGCAGAACGCTCGCGCCGCGCTCGACATCGTCCGCCAGAGCTTGCGCGACGCCGGTTGGGGCTTCGTCTCCAAGGAGACCGCGGAGGGCTTGCCGCCGGTGGGCAGCTGCTACGCCGCCAACATCGGCGATCAGAGCGCCTGCAACGACGTGGTCGCGAGCAACGCCGGTACGTCGACGTTGGTCAGCGACAAGGTGCGCTTCGCCGGCATCGAGCCAGGCAAGACCTTCAGCCGGGACACCGCGTGGGGTGCGACCGCGACCCGCGTCGTCGTCAACACGCCACGCGAGGCGCTGGTCGTGAACGAGCTCGCCATCCTCTCGGGCCAGTGCAGTGGTGGCGGCGCCAACGGCAAGGTCTATACCGGCGTCGTGAAGATCACCGGTGTGAGCGGCACGCCGCCCACTGCCGTCACCTACGACTTCGACGCCAACCCCAGCAACAACCCTTACCCAGCCTTCGACTGCTCCTCGATGCTGAGCGGTTTCGCGTTTGGCCGCTCCAAGATCGTCGAGTTTCATCTCGACCGCGGGCTCACCAATCCCGACTCGTCGTCCGGCGCCACCACGATCCCGCGCTTGATGATGCTCATCAACCGGGGCGGACAGGATCCAGCCACCTTGGCCGCGCCAGTGGAGCAAGCCGTCGCCTACGACATCGAAGGCTTCCATGTGCGCTATGGGCTGGACTGCGGCCACGTCGCCTCTGGGAGCACCTGCGCGGCCGCGACCAGTGGCGGTCCGGACGACGTGCTCGACCTCGTTGCCACGGGGCAGAACTGGTGCAACGACCTGACCAGCGCCAACTGCAACACCGGCAAGTCGGCCATCGAAAATCAGATGCGCGTCATGGCCGTGCAGGTCGCCGTGATTCCCCGGACGCGCGGCCAGGTCCGCCGTAACGCCCGCGGTGCGACGCAGTTCGGCTCGGCGATCGCCCTCTGGGGCTCGACGTTGCCCGCCGATGCGTACCGTCACTGGATCTACCGCGCGACCGTTGCCCTGCGAAACAACCAGCTCCCGATCACCAACTGATGAAGACGACCATCCGCCATAACGAACGCGGCTTCTCGCTCATCATCGGCATGTCCGTGCTGATCTTGCTCACCGTGCTGGGCATCGCCGTGGTGCAAGGCATCAACGCCGACGTCGACAGCGCCGCGAGCGATCGCGGCTCGCAATCGGCGCTCGCCATCGCCGAGGCCGGACTCACCTGGTCCATCGACTATCTGAAGCGCACCTACGGCCTGGATACCGCGACCGCCCAGACCTTCACGAACATCGTCAACAACGCGTTCAACGACCTGTCCAACTACAGCGACTGCAACGCCGAGGAACAGTCCGCGATCGTGGCCGACCCATCACCCGCGAGCAGCGACTGGAAGAGCGTCACTCACAACCGCGCGGCCGCCGACAAGAACTTCGGGGGTGGCCGCTATCACGTATGGGTCACCAAGGACCCGGCGGATCCCACGGGCAAGACACTCTTGATGCGCGCGCTGGGCATCGACGGGCGCGGCTCGCAACGTTTGGTCGAAATCGCCGTGACGGCGGGGGCTGGTCAGGCGCTCTGAGGCTCGACGCGCCCAAGGAAGTAACATGAAGGCTCTCGGTTCTCCCCAACGATTGGCAGTAGCCGTTGCGTTCGCCGCGACGCTCGCGCCGTCCACCGTCGGGCTCGCGCAAACCTGCAGCACGACGACCGTCAGCTTCACCGAGACGTTCGACAACACCAGCTTCCGTGACGAAGACGACACGTCGGCCGCCGGTTGGGGGCAGGGCACGCTCAAGCTTTCGCTCAAGGGCAACTCGTTCAACACCACGGGTCAGAACATCGGCGAGAAGATCTTCGTCGTCGGCGCCGCCGACTTCGACAATGACGGTTGGACGGACATGGCGGCCGTCATGCTCGACCCCGACCGCATTCACTTCTTGAAGAACCGCGGCCTGAATGCCGACGGCACCCACGCCGGTTTCAGCTCCGGTGGCACGCGCAACTCCGCTGGTTGGACGGCGCAGATCATCGACAGCGCCGTACCGGACTTCGACACCAGCGCGCCGGCGCTGCTCGCGGGCGATCTCGACGGCGACGGCGATTCCGACTTGCTCTACTTGAAGACCGGGTCGCAGGACAACGCCGGGTCGGTGATCCGCGCCTTCATCTACCGCCTCGACAACGTCGCCGTCGGCATCCCGCACTTCACCCGCATCGAGGTGACTAGCCACTTCCAGAGCAACCGAGTCAGCTGGCACTGGACCAGCAACTTCGCCCAGCTCATCGACTGGAACCGCGACGGCCGTATGGACCTCGTCACCAACTCGAGCCACGGCACGACCAACGAGGTCTTGCTGTTCCTCGCCACGACGAGCGGCCTCGGCTTCGCGAGCCCGGTGCGGCTCATCGCCAACACCGGCTTCACGCCGCCTTTCGCCGACGCCGGCGCCACGAATACCGCCACCGGCGGCGCCACCTGCGCGCCATCGGCGCTGACCACCTATCGCAGCCGCGGCGGGTCCGGTTTAGCGGTCAACGACTTCGACGGCGACGGCGACCTCGACATCATCGCCGGCAGCCTCTCGGAGCGTCATCTCAAATTCTGGAAGAACGACGGGGCCGACGTCTTCACGCGCCAACCCGACATCACCTTCAACGCCGGCGGTGTCACGTTCATCCTCACCGGCGACCTCGACGGCGACGGCGATCAAGACCTGGTCGTGGGTCGCGACGGTTACAACTGCGGCGGCAGCGGCGGCAACGCCTACTTCTTCGCCAACAGCGGCGGCGGCGCCTTCACCATGCGAACGACGCCAATCCTGTCCACTGGAGCGGACGTCGACTTCGGCACCGCGTTTTACATCGACGAGAACCTGAGGTTTCCGGAGCTGAACCGCACGACCGACAAGACGATCGACATCATCGCCGCCGACGGTAACGACTCGGGCACCTATTCGCAGGTGCTGGGCGCGCGGCTCAACGTTTACAATCTGGAAGGCGTCGCCACGTCGACGGTCATCGACGCGCTCAACAACACCGTGAACGCCATCGTCGAAGTGACGATGGCGAGCGTCGATCAGGCGGTCAGCGCTCCGGCGACGAGCATCACCTACTTCGTCTCGAACGACGGTGGCGCCAACTGGGAACGCCTGACGGCCGAAGAGGTGGCGTCGGGCTCGGCCGCCGGGTTCACTCACACCTTCCGGCATTTCGGCAGCGACTTCCGCTGGCGCGCCGAGCTCCATGCCGCCGAGAGCGCCCTCACCGGCGAAGAGGCCGCCTTCGTCCCCGGCTCGAAGAACACACCCGAGCTTCGCGGCATCACGTGGAGCTACGGTTACGTCTTGCGCCGCGAGTATTCACGGTCCGCTTTGGCGTTCGCCAACGACGTGCCGGTCGGCGGCGGGACGAAAGATCTCATCATCTCCTCGACCTTCTTTTATCCAGGCTTCGAAGGCACGCTGCGCGCCTTCGACCGCGAGGTCGATCTCGCGACGGTCACCGAGCCGAACAACGACCTGAATCGCGCCGTCAACAAGACGGGAGCCCTGTTGTGGGACGCGGGTGAGCTCCTGCGCGCGCAGGCCGGCAGCACCCGCACCATCTACACGGCGCTCCCCAGCGCCGACGGGGTGGTCAATCAACGCGTCGGATTCGTCACCGGCAACGCCGCGACGCTGGCGACGCACATGGCGACCGACCTCGCGACCACGAGCCAGGTCATCAGCTTCATTCGTAACGGCATGGACCACGTCAGCCACAACAAGCTCTGGGATGTCGGTCACTCCTCGCCCGTTTACCTCGGCCCGCCGGACACCAACCCGACCGACAAGTCGCTCACCGAAGACGGCTACGCGAGCTTCGCGGCCGGCCAGCGATCACGTCAGCGGACCGTCTTCATCGGCACCAACGACGGCATGGTGCACGCCTTCAACGCCCAGACCGGCGTCGAGATGTGGGCCTTCATTCCTTACAACCTGCTCGCCAAGCTCAAGCTGCAACGCGCCGTCGACAACGATGGCGACGCTTTCTTCAATCACCAGAGCCTGGTGGATGGCTCGGTGGTGGTGCGTGACGTCTTCGATCGCGGTGCCGGCCGCTGGCGCACTGTCTTGATCGCCGGCCAAGCGCTGGGAACGGGCCGCGAGGACAACAACTATTACTTCGGCCTCGACGTCACCGATCCGACGAGCCCGGCGCCCATGTGGGAGTTCACCGACGACTGGCTCGCCGACGACAAGAGCTGCTCCGGCGACTACGCGCAGACGGTGTGCGCGACGGTGACGCCGCCGCCGGTGTGCACCACGTCGTGTACCGCGGCCAATCACGTCTTCACCGACTCGGGCAACGACACGGTCATCATGGAGGCCGAAAATTACAACACCACCGCCTCGCTCAACGACGTGCACAGCTGGGCCCTGCGGACGGCGCAGAGCGGCTACACGGGCACCGGTTACATGCAGGCGATCCCCGAAGGAAACACCAACTGCAGCAACTTCACGAGCTGCGGCGCGACCATGAACTATCAGTTCCAGATCGACAGCGCCGGCTACTACAAAGTCTACGTCCGCATCAGCGCCGCCTCGAACTCCGAGAACTCGATGCGCTTTCGCGTTGGCTCCGTGACCGAGAACAACACGGGCCTGCCGACGCACGGTCAATGGGTATGGATCGAGAGCACCGCGAACGTGCTGCTCGGCATCGGTGATCACGACTTCACCATGTTCATGGACAAGGACGGCTTGCGCGTCGACAAGATCGCGCTGGTGAAGAACGGTGGCGTGCCCGGCACCGCGGTCACGCAGGTCTGCGCTCCGCAATGTCAGACGTTCCCACCGGTCGAGACCTGCTCCGAACAGCCCTTCGACCCGGCGCAGGAGTCGTTCGAGTGCGGCGTCGGCTCGGGCCTCAAGTGCTGCCCCGGCGCACCCGGCGTGTTCTATTGCTCACCGGTCGGACGCGCCTGCGAAGACCTCGACACCGTGCTCGGCCAGACCTGGTCGCCGCCCGTGGTCGCGCCGCTCAAGGTCAGCGGCGCGCGCCAGTGGATGGTCGTCTTCGGTAGCGGATACAACAACCGCATCGGTCTGCCGGCGGCGGTCGGGCGCAGCGTGTACGCCATCGACGCCATCGCCGGCACCGTTCGCGGTCAGTGGAACTACAACGACTTGCCGCAGGTGACGAACGTCAATCCCTCGACCATCGACAACACCATCCCCGGGGGCGTTTCGGTGTTCGACTTCACGACGAGCGGGAGCGACGAGCTTCCCGACGGCTATGCCGATGTCATGTATGTCGGCGACCTCGAGGGGCGGTTGTGGAAGATCGACGTGCACGCTTCAGGCACGCCCGCCGGTAACGGCGCGGTGTCGCTCGCGAACTGGCCGACCTGCGTGCTCTTCGACGCCGCCACGCCGGATGGCGGCGCCGGGCGCGCCTGGGCACCCGTCATCACGACGCCCGCGGTCGCCTTGGTGAAAGGTGACGACGTCCCACCGACCTTCTCGGCGCGCCGGCCGGTCGTCTACTTCGGCACCGGCGGTGACGACCGCGCGCCGTCGACGGAGATGTACCGCTTCTATGCGGTGCGCGACACGCGTCAGTGCGGCGCGAGCTCGACGCCGGTTTACACTGGCGGCAAGACATCGGCCGACATCTTCAGCACTGGCGAGAACCCGAAGCACACCGAGTGGATCGTCGGCGACCAGAGAAACCTGTCGAACGACACCGCTGGTTTCGTCAGCGGGTCCGAGGGCACGCCGGGTCAGCGTTTCTGGTCCGATCCGGTGATCGCCGACGGCTCGGTGGTCTTCTTCGCCTCGCTGCCCGGTAGCATCGAGTCGGTGAACCCCTGCCAGAACCTGAACGCGTCCGAGAGCTCGCTGCTCTATGGTTACGCAACCCGCGACATCGGGCTCGCGGACGGCACGCGCGTCCCGGCGGGCACCTCGACCCTCCGCGTTGGCGGACAAACCAAGCAGTTCTTGCGCAGCGCTTCCAAGATCCGCCGCTCGGTGCTCCTCGCCCAAGAAGCGCCGACCGCCGGTGTGGCGCGGCCCCCGGCGAGTGGAGCGCCCGCGAGCCCGACCGAAGGAGACAAGGTCTTCGTGCAGACCTTCGACGGCCAAGTCCGCAGCTTCGACGAGCCCGCGGTCAGCGACAACAACACCATCCGGGTGCTGCGCTGGCGGGAGATTCCGCTAAAATGAACACCATGCGCGCGCAACGGGGCTTCACCCTGATCGAAGTCATGATCTCCGTCGCCATTCTCGGGATCCTCGCGACCCTCGCTGTCGGCTTCAGCGGAAGCTTCTTCCGCAAGAGCAGACTCAATCAGCTGGCGCGCGGCGTCTACGCCACGGTCGCGACCGCGCGCGCCGAAGCGGTGCGGCGCTCGAAGCGCGTCATCGTCTCGTTCCCCAGCGACAAGGTGATCGCTTTCGTGGACATGAACGCGACGCCCAACTGGACGTACGACGACGGCACCGACATCAAAATCGCCGAGTATCGCTTTGCCGACGCCTCGATGAGCAGCGCCGCGGTCGACATGGACACGACCGGCCTCACCACCGGCATCGACGGCATCGGCGCGGTGACGCCGATGATCATCTTCAGCTCGACCGGCGCCAGCGTGAAGCGCACCACGGCCAACAACGTCGAGCAACTCGCCGAGGTCGGCGTCACCTTCAAGCACAACGGCCTCCCGGCGGCGCAGAACATCTTCCGCCGCGTCTCGACCACGGCCGCCGGCGCGGTGCGCGTCACGTCACGTTGAACCCCGATTGGCTCGAAGCCCGTGACAATGCGACCGTGACCGTGTTAGCCGAAGGTCAACGCGGTTCGCGCCGGTGCCCCGCGTTTTCATATGGCCAACGATAGCGTCGTCGAGACATTTGCTCGCCTCGTCGAGTTCATCGCCAAGAAGTTCTTGCGCGGTGAAGTGACGCTCGCTGACCTGTTGAACCTCGACGACAAAGAGATCGAGGTCATCTTCTTGATGGGCCACTACCTGTACAACTACGGGAAGTACCAAGCGGCCCTGAACGTTTTCAGCGTTCTGACCCTCTACAAGCCATTCGTCAGCCGTTACTGGCGCGCCGCCGGGGCCGCCAACCAGGCGCTCAAGAAGTGGAACGAAGCCATCGTCGCCTACGACATGGCGCTCACCACCAACCTGAACGACGTCATCAGCTACACCTACCGCGGCGAGTCCAAGATCAGCGCTGGCATGGCTGACGAAGGCGTTACGGACTTGCGGACTGCCGTCGAAGTCGGCACCAATCAACCGTTCTACAACCAGTGGGTAAATCGGGCGCGTACGCTTCTGAAGGTGCGTGGCATCGACCTGTAGAGTATTTTGGTAAGGAACGGCGGTTCGAAGGGGTTCCATGGCGACGCGCGGTCCCGATAAGGTCAACACCCCCGTCGTCCCCAAAGCCGACCTCAAGCCCGATCTGTCGCAGGTCGAGGCGCAGAAGACCCGCGACGCCAGCGCCAAGCGCATTGCCTCGCAAGACGCCGCTCGTGTGGCGCAGCAGGCAGGCTTCCAGCGCATGGGCCCGTCGAGGAAGCGCAACTTCGACGTCGGCGATTCGTCACGCTCGCCCATCCCGATCCCCGAGGACGGCACCGAAGACACCGACGTCTGGACGCAAGAACGCCTCGATCGCGCCCAAGAGAACCTGACCCTCGCCAGCGCTCAGTTTGCCGATGCCGCGCGTAGCCCGGAAGCCGGCGGCAGCCTCGCCGAAGCGGTCGTAGGCAGCTCGTTCCTGCCGATCGAAGAAGACGTGGGCAAGCTCCAAGGCCTCTCCGAGCGGGCGCCGCCCGAGCCAGTCGCCCTCGAGGACGTCACTACGGACGTGAAGCGCCTCTTCAACATCGAGCTCAAAGACGAAGTGCCCCTCGGCCACAAAGTCCTTGCCACCGGCCTCGTTGTGGCAGGTGAGGCGGGGTGTGTGCAGGTGGAAGAAGGTGGCCTAAACGAGCGCAATTTGGCCAACGGCCTGCAGAAAGTTACCGAAAGAGGTAACCACGCAGTGGGTGAAGCGCAAAAGATGAGTAAGGGCATCAACCGCGAGCTGAACGTTCAACGGACGTTCGTCTTCAAAAGGTAAGCGGTAGACGCACTTCCCCGGCCGGTGGCTTGGGCGTGACGGATTGACAGCTAATTAGTCCGCCACACGACGACCCAGCGGGTAAAGTCTGGATGTCCCTCTCGACCACCTTTTGGTGTCGAGGCCGCGAGCAAAGGCTCGCCAGTGCGTGGCCGCGATGGTGCGGCGCACGGCACGCGATTCGAAGTTTCGTGTCCCAGGGGTTAACGCCCGCAAGGCACGTGGTTTTTCAGCGGTTTTGGTTTCTGGTTTAGCCCGTTGGCCGCAAAGCCGCCGGGCATGGTTTTCAAACAATTTAGGGAGTTTCCCATGAGCGCAACACACGGCCTTGGTAGGCAGAATGCTATTCACAGCTCGGCTGAGCTGGTCTCGCAGCAGATTCAGGGCGTCAGCCAGCAAATCCAAGGCCTGGGCAAAGAGCTCGAAGGCCTGGGTCAGGCCATCCAGAACCTGGTGAACGAGCTGCAAAGCCTGAAGCCGCCGGCGGCCCCGGGCGCCGGTGCCGATGACGCCGCGATCGCCGCGTATCAAGACGCGATGAACCGCTACAACGATCAGGTCAACAAGATCCGCGGTCGCATCGACGAGCTGAACAACAGAAGCCAGCAGATCGCCAACAAGATCGGCGAGCTGCAGGACAAGATCCGTCGCCTCGAGAACAGCGACATGCCCGCGGCGGTTCGTCGTGATGCAGAGCGCCAAGAGGCCGAGCTCAAGATGGCTCGCGAGAAGTACGAGAGCATCGCCAAGGTTACCGAAGCGTCGCAGAACAAGCTCGACGCCGACGAGGCGGCCAAGCGCGAGAGCACCAAGAAGCAGATGCGCGTCGGTGGCAATACGCAAACGAGCGACACCACGGCCAGCACGGATCAACGCCTGTCGCTGCGCGTGCAGTGGCGCAACAGCGAAGTGCGTGTGAGCGATACGTCGGACCTCAAGACGATCGTTCGCGCCTTCACGATGGTGCTCGGTACCGTCGGCGACGGCAGCGACTTCGCCCGCCGCGCCAACCCGGCCATTGCGATGCCGTATTCGCCCGGCACCGGTTTGCCGCCAGTCAATACGCCTTAACGGACAGGCACGTCGACTCGGCACAGCCCGCCGGTTCGTTCGTGTCGCGATAGCGGATACAGGGCTTGGCGTACTCGAAGGAGTCCGCCAAAACGGCCGACCAGCCCCCGGCCACGCTCGAAGTAGAGTTTTTGACCTTTCTTTTTAGGAGATTTGATCATGGCAACGAATAACCTGACGCGTACGCAGTCATATACGAGCGCCGGAGACGGCGTCCGTTACACGTTCCAGGACGTCGACGGAAACGGCACATTCGATCGTGCACGTCTGACGGCACTGGATGCTCAAGGCCAAGTCATTGGCACGACCAACTGGGAGAACCTCGCCGACGACGCGACGTTCAACCTCTACAAGAACGAGCTCGCGAGCTTGGGTCTGGCCATCGAAAACGAAGGCCAGAACGAGTCGCTCGCCAAGCTCGATCCCTCGGCGCGCGGTACGTTGAGCGCGATTGCCTCGGCGCTTGCCAACGGCACATCGAGCAACGCCAACATCCAGGGCCGCTGGGCTGACTTCGTCTCGGGTTTGCAGGTCAACGGCACCGAAGACGTGAACGCGTTGGTGCAACAGGTGCTCCGCGAGGCTTACCTCTCGAGCACGCAAGACCTGAACTTCTACGCGCAGAAGGTTCAGTTCTACAACGACCTGAAGAAGCAGATTCGTAACGACATCACCGAGATGCGCAAGATCCTCTCGGCTCACGCCGGTGAAGAGGACAACGCGGCGATCGACTTGGCGGCGGAGCTGGTCGCCAACGGCCAGGATCCGGACGAGCTGCTGTTCCCATGGTCGGGTACGCCGGCCATCGACACGCAGACCGGCCAGTTCGTGGCGGTCCGCGAGCTCGACCAGGGCCTCGACGACCCGACGACCAAGGAAGGTCTGTCGAACTACATCGACGACCTCGAGCAGAAGCTCAACTCGGTCGGTGACGACGCTCAGCTCGCGAACGTCGACTTGCAGAACATGCTGCAGAAGCAGCAGCAGACCCTGCAGATGATGTCGAACATCTCGAAGATGCTGCACGACACCGCGATGGCGGTTCTCCGCAAGATCAGCGGTTAAGTCTCATCGGTTCGGCGGCCGCGCCCGTACGGCCGCCGTTTCCCGAGACTTTACAGGGATTTACTCACTGGCTGGGCCACCCGACGAGGGTCTGCCCGGCCAGTGTCTTTTTGGCAGGGTTCCGCGTCGTCGTTGCTCGCCAATTTCAGGGTGTCGCGGGTATGCTAAACCGCAATGCCAATCGACGCGGTCGACGCCCAAGTCCAGAGCCTCGTAAACGATGCCCAGCTTGCCTATCAGCGCACGCAGATGGGCAGCGAGGCCGATGCGGCGGCGCGTCGCGAGGTCGAGAAAAAAGCGGCGGTAAAACGCGAGGTCATCAAAGAAAGCGTCGTCCAGCGCGAGACCTTCTCGCGTAACGAGCGCGTCGATTCGCGCATGCAGCAGATCCTCGGCGGTCACGCCGGTCCCGAGGCGCAGCATGCCTTGCACGACTGGCAGAACAACCGCGCGCTGCAAGAGAAGCTCACCGAGGCGCAAAAGAATCTCTTCCGCGAGGCGATGGCTTCGAACCCCAAGAAGGGTACCGAGTCCGCCAACGCCATGAACCGGCTCGCGAACGCGCCGTCGTTCAAGCAGGCGGTGCAGACCGCGCCGCAGGCCGCGACCATCCACGCCGCGGTCATCGACAATCCGAAGTCCGAAAAGCTCATCTCGGATGTCTTGCAATCGCGCTTCATGCAGTCTGCAAAAGCGGACCAGAAGGCGAAAAACGAGTTCTTGCGCTTCGCCATGGCTCGCATGGGCGACGGCAAGACCGATTCGCTCAAGAAGGCCGGCGACATGCTCGGCACGCTCGCCAACAAGGGCGCGAACGGCAACGCCCAGCGCGCCGCCCTGAGCATGGCGACGCGGCGGCCCGGCGACACCGGCGCGATGACCAACGTCGACGCATTCATCCAGCAGCCGCACATCGCCAAGCTCCCGAGCTTCGCCCGCGGCAAGTCGACCGAGCTGCTCGCCAAAGCGAACGGCACCGGTGAGGTCCGCGAGGGCTTCGACAAGCTGGCGACGCACAACCGGTTCAAGACGCAGAGCGCTCAGAATAAGGGCCGCTTCTTCGCGACCATCGGCAGCGGTAAGCCGAGCGAGTTCCGCGCCATCACCGACAAGCTGCTCGGCACCTTGCAGAGCCCGCAGTTCCCGGCGCGCGAAGGTCAGGTCTCGAAGCTCCTCGCCAAGGTCGCCTCGCAGGTGCAGCGCGGTGGAGCCGGCGGCATCGACCCCGAGGCGGCGCTCAAGCAGTCCAAGACCTCGGCGCTGCCGAGGGCGCCGCGCATGCAGTCGACCGAGGGCTTAGACCCCGACGACGCCGGCAAGGTGCGCTCGCAGAACCGCGCCAAGATCATCCAGTTCTACACGCAGCTCTCTCGCGTCTACGAGCAGGCCGAGAAGAAGCTCGGCAGCGCCAAGTACTTCGAGGACGTCAACAGCCTGCAGACGCTGCGCAAGCCCGAGGACATCGATCTCAACGGGTTGTCCGACGACGACCGCGCGCTCATCGGCGCCAAGACGCAGGAGATGGGCGACAAGCTCGACGGCCTGCAGAAGCTGCAGCGCCAGAAAGCGCGCGAGCTGCGCACCAAGCGCATGCCGGCGGCCAAGCGTCGCGCCATTGCCAACGAGCGCCGTGCCATTGGTCGCAAGCCGAAGTACTTCAACCCGAACTCGGCGTCTCCGATCGGCCGGCAGACCGCTACAGCGGCCTATATGAAGGCGGCCTCGGGACCGCAGCAGTCGCCCGAGATGCAGGAGAAGCTCGCGTCGACGCCGTTCCGCGGTCAGCTCTCCGATCGCCAGATCGGTGGTCGCGTCGGCTCGATGGACATCCAGCGGCACGTCGCGAACGCGCTGCAACAGGTGACGCCGGGCGGTGCCAACGCCGGTGAGATCGCACAGAGCATCGCCGACCAAGTGGCGCGCCAAGTCGCCGAGCAAGTGAGCCGGCAGGTCGCGCAGCAAGTGACGCAGCAGCTCATGGGAGCCCGCGGCTCACGGGCTCGTAGAGCCGAGGGCGACATCACCTCGGTCGAGCAAGGGCCGGCAACCGAGATGACCCAGACCGACGTCGCACCGCGGCCGCATGGGCAGGAAGGCTCGCAGACGCGGACACGGCCGCAGAGCCGGCAGCAGGGCAAGGTCGATGGCTGGGGCATCCCTCGCACCTTCGAGCGCGACCTCGGCGGCGTCGATCACTCCGCGGTCAAGGCACCGGGCGCCGAAGCGCTGCCCGCCGAGATCTCGCAAAGCACTGGCGACATCGAAGGCGCGCCGTACACCGGTAAGCCGCTGGTGAAGGACGGCAGCTCGGTCCGCACCATGGACGCGCTTTTGCCGCTCAACTGGAAGTCGATGAGCCGCACCGAGCTCGCGCTCCTGAAGAACCTCGGCTGGAACCAGCAGAGCTGGGACACCAAGGACACGCCGGCCGCCAAGTGGCCGATGGTCATGGTCACCGCGTACGTCACTCTCTCGCCGCTGCAACGCGAGTCGGTGCGCAAGCTGGGCATGACGGCCCGTGATTGGGACAAGCGCGTGCAAGCGTTCACGATGGGCAAGAACGCCTAGCGAACGGCGCTGCCTTCGTCCGCTGTCGGCATCGGGACCTCCGCTCTTACGGAGGCATGCACAACCATCATCCGTTCATGGCTGCAACACGTCCGTTGTCGCGGAGGAAAGCGACAGCGCCGGGCAACGACGCATTGCGTCGCAAGCGATACAGCCTTTAAGTGCACGCGTTGTTTCGTAACGACGCACACAACGAGGATCGAACGATGACCGCTATGCCGATGAACATGGGCCCGATGCCGATGAGCCCGATGATGATGAACCCCAGCATGATGGGCGCGATGAACGGGATGATGCCAATGATGGGTGGCATGAACCCGATGATGGGGATGGGGATGCCGATGATGGGCATGAACCCGATGATGATGAACCCCATGATGATGGGCGGCATGAATCCCATGATGATGAACGGGATGATGCCGATGATGATGGGCGGCATGAACCCCATGATGATGAACGGCATGATGCCGATGCCCATGATGATGTCGGCGCCGATGATGGCGCGCATGACCTGCACCATGACCAAGCAGGGCATGGTCTGCACCATGATGCCGGGCGAAGGCATGGACATGGACATGATGGCCGAGCGCTGCAACGCCATGAACGCCATGATGGCGATGGGCATGCCGATGATGATGAGCTGCGGCGGCATGATGATGATGGCGATGCCGGCCGACGGTAAGTAGCGATCGCCTGCTCGGGCGGCCTGGCCTTGGTCGGCTAGCCGCCCAGCTGTTCCGCGTAGGTCATGACCAGGTAGGCGACGACTTCGCGATCGGAGACGTTGCGATAGACGTGCGCCACGTCGGCTTCGAAGACGATGGCGTCGCCCGCGCTCAGCACGTGCGTCTGGCCGCCTGCCTCGATCTCGAGCGTCCCCGAGGTGACCACGAGGTTCTCGATCGTGCCGGGCGAGTGCGCTTCGGCGTTTTCGCTCGCCCGCGGCTTGAAGCGCAGCTCGTAGAACTCCACGCGGCGCGGCTCGTCGAATGGGAACAATGCGCGCGAGCTGAAGGTGCCGTCGTGGCTGGTCAACACCTTGGACTGCGCGGCCCGCATGAGATTGGTGCCGGAAGTGCCGCGCGCCTTGAGCAGAGCCGAGAACGGCACCTCGAGCGCGCTTGCGATCTTCCAGACCACGTTGATGGTCGGCGCGCTCTGACCGAGCTCGATTTGCCCGAGCATGGCGCGACTCACGCCGGATGCTTGCGCCAGCCGCTCGAGCGAAAGGCCGCGTTTGGTGCGCAGCCGGCGCAAGTTGGCGCCGACGACGGCGGGGAGATCCCCGTTCCCCGCAGGACCGCCCTCGTAGCCCCACTCCTGTTTGGGAGCGACGGCCGGCTCCTTCTCTGAGGCGGCCTTGGATTTCTTTTTCGCCGAGTTGTCGCGGACCGACTTCATGCCCAACGGGCGACGTAAGCCGCCGGCACAACCACGGGCACGAAAACCCAACAACACATCATGACAGGCCCGTTGGAGCGCGGGCGCATGGCCTTGCGCTCCCTGGTCTCACGGTACTGGTCGAGGTTCACGATGTTGGTTGCAGGCTGAGCCATCAGACGAATCTCCAATATAACGGATGATCCGTCAAGCGAAGATGTTGGTTGCTAGAAAAGCCCATTGAGTGACGTAAACCGCCTAGAACCGGCAAATTACGCCATTCCCGCGAGTGTCAGCGTGGCGCCATGATGGCTGACGGGGGGCGCAACAGCCCTCAGGGTGCAGCGATAACGGACGACGAGCGCGCGACCTTGGCCCTTTTCACGCGCATCGTCCGGAGACTCGATGAGCTGGCGCGCGCAACTGGGATCCATCGCCGAGCGGGTTGGTCTCGACCCGAAGACCGTAACCGCCGGCGCCGACCGCCTGGTCAACGAGGCTCAGAAGCTCGCGACCACGGCCGAGAAGCTCGCAAGCACCGCCGTCGAGCAAGGTCTGCCGGTCGCCAAGCAGCTCGCCGCCACCGCGGTCGAGCAGGGTGTGCCCGCCGCCAAGCGCATGGCCGCGCAGCTGCAGAGCGCCGCGAGCGCCGCCGGCGCCGTTGCCGACGATCTCGTCACGCGCGCCAAGGCACACGCGAAACCCATGCTCTCGACGGTGCCCGTCAAGAAAGCAGTGAAGCGCGCACCGGCCAAGCCCGCCGCGCCCGCGACTCCGCCGGTTGCCGCGCCCTCGCCAGACCCAGCCGCCGAGACGCCAATCTCCGTTCGCGCCAAGCCCAGCACGCCCTTCGACCTCACCGGCCTGTCCATTACAGCGGACGACGCGCGCGAGCTCGTGCGCATTCCCGCGAGCCTCGGGGCACCCAAGCCCGAGACCCTCGGCGCCGACGAGGCCAAGACCTTGCGTGACTACGTCGCCGCGACTCCCGCGACGATCTTCGCCGCCCGAAAACGCATCGACAACAACGTCGACGACCTCGCCAAGCGCTTGGGTAAACCGCCGGCGGATCCTTGGCACAGCGTCGAGGAAGCCAGAAAGCGGCTCGCCGCGTTCGACAAGCAGAGCGGTACCGACTACGCCGCGTCGAGCTGGTCCGCCATGGTGCGCGCCTGGAGCCGCGATGACCTTCCCACCTGGGCGCATGAAGCCATCGGTGGTGTCACGCAGCTCATCCGCCACGCGGGCGCGTCGCCGCGCGGTCGCTCGCACGCGGCGGACGTTTGCGACGCGGCGCTGGCGGTCGCTCACGTCGAAGGGTGGCCGACGCTGCTCTTCGAGAAGGACGCCGATCTCGACAGCCTCTTCAGCGTGGTGAAGCGCGCGGCTGCTTCTCCCGACTTGCAAGAGACGGTCGCCAAGAAGCTCTTCGCTCTGGCGGGCGCCATGCTGGCCTCACCGGTCTCGCCCGCGGAGCACGCGGCGCGCGCCATGAACCCACTCGGGCTTCGGGCGGAGGTCGCGTTGCGCGCGGCGGACATTCTCGATGGGCTCGGCAAGACCTCGCATCAAGGCTTGCGCGATGCGGCGCTCGAAGCCGCTGGCTCGCCCGAGGCCCGGCCGAACGACGCTGACCTGTGCGAGATCGCCCGCGCGCCACGTTGGCTGTTGAGCCCGCGATTCGCCGGTGGTCCCGATGCCGCGATCGCGTACGCGCGCTCCGACATGACTGTCGCTCAAGCGGACGAGCTCGTTGCTTTCGTCGGCGGCATCAAGGGCACTCCGAGCGAGCGCGAACGACGCCTGCAAGCGTTCGTGCGAACACCGCGAATTCGCGCCGAGATCGCCGCGCACTTTGGGCTCGACGCCCGCGACAGCATGCTCGCGGAGTCCGCCAACGTCGAAACGAACGTGAAGCGCGCCCTAGCGATGTTGACCGCGTACGACGAGCGCGGCCAGACGCGCTATTCCATCGAAGCCGCGAAGGGTCTGCTTGGCGGAGCGCATCGCGACGAAAACGCCCGCGAGCTGGTGGCGGCCGCGCGCCTTGCGTTCGCGACCCGCGGCACCGCCGACGACAAGCGCTTCCTCCTCGAGCAGGTGCACGATTTGGTCGAGAGCTCCGCATGGCCGTCGCTGCGGACCCAGGATGGTGTCGCGTCGACCGTAAGCCTCATCGAGGACGTCACCGAGCTCGCCAAGACCGACGCCACGCTCGCGAACGCGCTGTTCATCATCGGTTACAAGCTCGCGAGCACCTCGCTGACGGACACGGCGGAGCCCGGCACGAAAGACGACGCCGAACGCGCCATCATCGCCGGCGCCGTCGCCAAGGCGGGCACCATTCTCGGCCGCGACAATGACCTGCGGATGTTCTCGTTCCTCGAGCGCCAGCTCAAGGGTGAGCCACTCGATCAGCAAAAATGAAACCGGGCAGCCTGGGAATCAGGCTGCCCGGTCGTTCCACTGCCGTTTCGGCGACGCGCGCGGGTCCGCGTGACTGGTTAATCCCGAGCTCGTCGCTTTCGCGGACTACCGAGTCAACGTGTAGTCGACACGGGCGGTGCTTTGCGCAGCCGCGGGGAACTTCATGGCGGTGATCAGCGCGGCGAGCTCCTTGAGCGTCGCGGCGTCGAGCTTGCCACGCTCGAGCTTCACTTGAATCGCCGTGCCTTGGGCGGTCACGAACCAGCGCAGGGTGATGCTTCCCTTGAACCCGGCCTTGTCGAGCACAGCCTCGAGCTTGGCCTTGTCGGCTGCGAGGACGCGAGCCACCGCCGCTTGGTCGAGGCCGCTGGCGACGACCGGCATCGGCACGGGCTCGTTCTTCGGGGGCTTCGGCGTCTTGGTGACGACCTTGTCCACGTCACCGAGCTCTTCGGCTTCGCTGCGCACCGCCGATGGAACCGACGGGGCAACCTGGAAGTCCGCCTTCGACGGCTTGCGCTCGATGGTGGCGCCGCGACCAATTCCCGAGAGTCCGACGCTGCCGCTACCGTAGCCATTGCCGCCGCCACCGCCGCCGTAGCCGTAGGTCGCACGGCCGGCCGGGCCACTATGAACCCCTGCCTTGCGCTTCGAGGCGTATTCGCCGCCGGCCATCGACAAGTCGACGCCTTCGGGAGCGTGCACCGGCTGTACGACGCTCTGGAGCTTGCCGTTCACTTTCGTGGCGGTGTCGACGGCGACGAAGCTGGTGTAGGCGGTTACCAGCCGGTGGCTGAGACCCACGTCGGTGATCTTGTCGACGACCTTCTGGTCATGGCCGCTCCACAGCTCACGCTCGAGCGCCTCGACCTTCGAGCGCGCCCACAACGAGCCCAGCGCCAGGTTGTCGTTCGCCGCCGCCGGCGACAGGTTTGCTTTAGCGGTCAGCTCGAGCATGCGGCCTTGCGACTCGCCACGTACGGTGATGGTCGTGTCGGCTTTGCCCTCGAAACGACCATGGATGATCGTCGGACGGCTCGCGAAGAGGTCGGGAATGCGCGCCGGATACACCTCGCTGACCTTGGCGTTGCCCCAATCGATCCGCAGGTTCTCCATGATTGGCGCGTCGATGAGGCGGAAGAAGGTGTTGACCGCGAGGGTCGGATCTTCGCGCGTCGTCGCGTAGACCGTCGCGCCTTCGCCAGCCTTGCCCAACCCGTCGAGCAAGAAGCGATTGACGCTCGAGCCGACACCGAAGCCGAAGACGCGGGCGCGCGCCTTGGTTTCTTTTTGCTTGGCGACGAGGCTCGCTGCCTTGTCGAGGATCTGCTGCTCGTTGCCGACGTAACCGTCGGTGAGGAAGAACACATAGCGGTGACGGTCGCGTTCGATGCTCGGGCGCAGCGCCGCGTCGACGGCGTCCGCCATCTCGGTGCCGCCGCCGGCGGTGAGGCCGTCGATGAACTTCAGGCCCTCGAGGACGTTGGTGTCGTTCGCGGGAATGGGCTCGCTGAACGCCTGCCCCGTGCGCGACGCGAACACCAGCACGTTGAAGGTGTCGACCGGGCGGAGCTTGCGTAGGGCTTCGCGCATCGCGTCCTTGCACATGGCGAGCGGTACACCGTGCATCGAGCCCGAGACGTCGACGACGAAGATGATCTCGCGCTTACCGACGAGCTGATCGACGTCCATTTTAGCGGGCTGAAGGACGAGCGCGAACTCGCCGTCCTTGCCGTTTCCGTGGGTGAGGAGGGCGAGCTGCGGCAGCTTGCCGGCTACTTCGTAGTGCAAGACGAAGTCGCGGTTCGGCAGCTTGTCGTGAGCCGCGAGCTTCAAGCGCAGGCCGCCGTCGGCGAGGGTCTCGGCGACGGTCTCGTGCGTCGGCACGTCGTAAGCGAGGATCGGGAAGCCCGGATGCACCGTGACTTCCATGCTGATGTCGTGGCCGTTGCGCTCACCTTCGCCGAAGTAGGGTGGCGAGATGCGCGCGATGTCCGGTGTGTTGCCCTTGTAACGGGGCCCGACGACCATCGGGAAGACGAGCTCGTAGGTGCCGGCGTCGTAGGTGAGCGTCTGCACGTAGCTCACCGTGACCTCGATCTTCGTGCCGGGCGCGATGTTGGCCACCGACTGCGTGAAGATGTTGGGCCGCTCCTGCTCGAGCAGCGCCGCGGTGTGGCCCTGCTGCTTCGCGGTCTCGTAGGTGGCTCGCGCCTCATCGCGCTTTTTGATCTCGGCGCGGATCTCGCGATCACCGATGCGGATGCGCATGTCGTCGACAGCGGAGTTTTCGGGGAGGGGAAAGACGTAGATGGCCTCGAGCGGATTCTTCGAGGGGTTGCTGTAGATTTGTTTCACCTCGACGCGGGCGACGAAGCCGGTGATGTCCGCTTTGACGGCGGTGTGCTCGAGCGGCAACGGCGTCTTGTCGGCGGCGACGCGTAGCTGCGGCACTTCACCGGGATCGGTGTAAACGGGCGATGCGACTTGGAGCGGCGCGGCGAGACTGCACGCCAGGGCGAGGGCAAGGACACTCATGAACGTAACCTCCACGACATTGGTCGCGGGAGGGTCTACGTTTGGGAACTCGGACCGAGGTCAGAAGTGACGCTCGTCACCCCGGTTGCGCGGCTCCGCCTGGGCCTGCACGGTGCAAGCCGATGAGGAGCTCGCTACGCTGAACCCATGGTGCGAACTGCGGAAACTGGGCGCCGATTTGCAGCACGCGCTCGAGGTCGGAGAGGCCCGCCGGGACGTTGCCCGAGAGGATTTGCGACTCCCCGCGATAAACGAAGCTCACCACGTCGTTTTCGTCGTTGGCGATGGCCATGTCGTACGCGGCGATGGCTTCGATGTAGTCCTTGAGCTGCTGGTTCACGGCACCGAGGGCCCGCCAGTAGTGAGCGGTGTAGGGGGCGTAAGCCGTGAGCCCGGTGAAAATATCCTTGGCGGCGTCGTATTTACCGTAGGTAAAGAAGTTGTAGCCCAGCGCGTAGATGGTCTCCATCTCCTCGTCGCTGATGCCTTCTAGCTCCTGCAACGTGATGAGACCGTTCATGAATCCATGGATCATGAACTCGAGGTATTGAGCGGCTGTGTTCTCGATCTCGACGTACTGGCTCATCGCTGCGGCGATTATATCGCACCTTGGGCGCCATGGCGCCAAGGTCGGGTTGATCCTCGGACTTTGCGCCGGCTGCCGGGCCCCGGTGACCCTCGAGTGGTCCACTTCGTTGGGCGAGGGGCGACCGAGCTCGCCGCTGGTGACCGCGGGCTTCATCGCCGTCGGCACCGAGAGCGCGCTGGTCGTGCTCGACCCGGCGGGCCAACGGCGTTGCCGTGTCGATCTCGGGGGGCGCGTCTTCACGCCCCGCTTGCTCAGCGCCGACAGGCTTCTGGTTGCCAGCGGCAGCGCTCTCGCAACCGTCGACAACGGTTGCAACGTGCTCTGGAAGCGTGACGTCGGCGACCGCGTGGCGTCCGCTCCAGCGGTCGGTGATGACCTCGCGGTGGTGGCAACGGTCACCGGGCGGCTCGTGGCCGTGTCGCTCGGTGACGGCGCGACGCGCTGGGCCTTCAGTGGTCCCAATCAGCCCGGAGGCTTCGTCGGGCCCGCGTCGGTCTCGGTGCTCGATGCTCTTGGTCCCGGCGAAGTGACCATCGTCGACCATGCGGCTTATGTCGTCGACATCAGGGGCGAGCTCTTCGCCGTGCGTCTAGCCGACGGCCAGCCGCTCTGGAGCGTGCGCCTCGCCGAGGCGGCGGCGAGCACTCCGGTGGCGGCCAACGGGCGCATCATCACCGGTGCCGACGACGGTGGCGTACACGCGCTCGACACCACGACACACGCGCTCATCTGGCAGCTCGCCACCGATGACCGGGTCCGCGCCGCCCCGCTGGTCGAGAATGGCGTGGTCTAC
This sequence comes from Myxococcota bacterium, assembly GCA_041288095.1. Classification (GTDB taxonomy): domain Bacteria; phylum Myxococcota; class XYA12-FULL-58-9; order XYA12-FULL-58-9; family JALHOP01; genus JALHOP01. Next base: position 22,758 of record JBGGMJ010000181.1, on the reverse strand, counting down.
GCCGGCAGCGATGACCGCCACGTCTACGCCATCGACGGCGACAGCGGCGCGCTCTACTGGCTCGCGGATGTGGAAGGACCGGTACGCGCGCGCCCCGTCGGCTTTCGCAACCTCGTGTTCGTCGCCGGCGGTTATGGTGACGGGCGACTGTACGCCCTGAACCGCGAGGATGGCGGGCGCTTCTGGCAGGGCGAGACCGATAGCGGCGTGATCACCGACCTCGCTGTTCTCGGCGATACGATCTACGCAACCAGTGTCGAAGGCGTGCTCTACGCCTTTCGCGTCGTGCGCACTTTCGATCGCTAGCCGTCGCACCGTTGCGACACCTTGACGTCGCGGGACCACACGCGACCACGCCAAAACGGCGATTCGAGGCCGTCCTCAGGCATCAGGCCGCGGCTCGCCGATTGCTTTGTGGGCCTCCATCAAGCTCACGAACAGGGAGAGAGACATGCGAATGGACCGAAGTTGGTTGCTTGTCGCCGCGCTCTTGGCTGAGCCGATGGCGGGCTGTGGCGGCGATGTCGATGGCGAGCCCGGTGAGCTCGCGGGCGTCGATGACGGCATCGAGAGCCTTGACGACATCGACCCGTTGGCGGCGACGTCTTGCACGCAGATCGCAAACCTCCCCGCGGCGAACATGCCGACCAAGACCTTCGGCAACAGCTGCTGGGCCGAATGCTGGAACCTCTGGGGCAACGGCTACATCGAGCAGACCGTGACCTTTCCGGCTGCCGGCTCCTATCAGTTCGTGATCAGCGCCAAGGGTATGAAAGCGTTGAACGTCTGGCCCAACATGGAGTTGCGCGTCGACCAGCAGCGTGTTGGATCGACTTTCGTAACTACGACGGCGCCGGCAAGCTACGTGTTTACCGTCAACGTGTCTGCTGGAGCGCACAGGGTCGCGGTCGCGTTCACCAACAACTACGACAGTGCCTATGAGCAGCGAAATCTCCTGGTGCATCGCACCACCATCAGCCGCTGTTCAACGACAACAGATCCGCAACCTGAGCCTGAGCCACAACCGCAGCCCGGTAATCTCCAGCTCGCGGTCGACCAGAACACGCGCAGCAAGAACGTCTACTTCCCTTACGGTGTCCCCGAATCGTGGGATTGGTACGCGGGCAAGATCAGCGTCTTCAACGGGCCGCCGGAAGGCTTCACGGCGTTCACTGGTTGGGGTGTCGTCTATCCGCAGAAATTCGCGCCCAACGTCGTGAACCCGAGTGCCCGCTACGAAGTGGCGCGCTACAAGGTCTACTTCCATCGCCGGACCGGCGGCTGGGTGCTCGCGCAGAGTCAGGCGACCGCGAACCTCGCCGGAGCGAACTTCGCGGCCGACTTCACGGCAAAGCCACTCGTGCCGTGGCTTCAAACCAATCTCGCCGATCGCACGGTGCAGATCGGATTGCCGCCGCTCGGCTACACGTCGCACTGGTGGACCCAGTCGCGTGTCACCACGTCGCCGGATGTCGACGGTTGCTTCGTGCGCGCCGACATGCGCGTGACCGACGGCAGCGTCAACATGGTCGCCCAGCTCGGTGCTGACTGGTGGCGCGACCTCGGTGCACCGTTCCTCCCGGACTTCTCCAACAACCCGACCGCGGGCGCGGGCAACTGGGTGAAGCTTGGCACCAACTGGACGCCGATCTCCTACTACTCGGTCACCGAGGCGCAGTTCCGAGCGGACCCGCCGCCGCTCGACTAGCGGTTATAGCGGACAACCAAAGCTTCTAGCCGTGGTTACGTAAAGAACGACACCCACCGTGGAAAGTTCAGCACGTTGATGAGCTTCCAGCTCGCGTAGCTCAGCGCGAAGCTGGGGCCGACGTCCTTGATGTACTGACGCCGAGCCGCCTTGAACTCCGAGTCGCCGAGGCCGAAAAACGACGTCAGGCCGGCCATGCGGGCGTAGATGTTCGCTTGGATATAGTTCTGCCCCGCGACGACCGCGTCGGTTTCCTTCAAGTAATCGTACGCCGTGACGCGAGCGCAGGCGCGCGATGCCTCGATGATCTGCGCCTTGGCGGTGGCGAACATCTTCGGGTCGTTCGCACAGACGCGCCTTGCTTGCTCGATCAGGCTATCCCGTCGCGACTTGATGTCGTTGCGGAAGTAACCGCGGGTGGGCGTGCTGGCAAACCGAGTGACCTCCGACTTGAACTGCGTGACGAGCGACTGCATGAAAGGCGCCTTGGCGGCCTCGACCTGCGCGACCGTCATGCCCGCGAGTGCACCGTACGTCGTCATGTACCCGAGAGCGCTGGACAGCTTGTATGCGACCTCTGGGTTGGCGACAGCTTCCTTGGCGCTTGCTCGCGCCTTGTCGAAGATGGCGGGCGCGTGAACGACCTTGAGTGCGTGAATCTTGTTCTCGATCGAGGTCACGGCGCCGGCGTTCTCGGCGTGACGCGCCGCTTCTTCGAGCACATGCTCCATCATGCCGATGTCGTAGCGCTCGGCGTACCGACCCGCCTCGGCGAGCTTGGAGTCGAAGTGCGCGCGCAGACCACGCTCGTAGACTGGTCGTAGCAACGTACTGTCGGCGGCGCTGATGCCGGCCCGCGCCAGGATCGTTTCGGCGGTCGACCACGGAATATCGATGCCGTTGCTGCCGGCCCCGCCGACGCTGTGCGACGAGCCCGAGTGGGCGTTGAGAAAAGCCTTGAACGGCTCGGGATCGCCGGTCTGAACCATCTTGTCGAGCAAGGCGCGCACGTCGGCGGTGCGTGCGGGAGCGGGAGCGGCTTGTTGTGGCGTGATGCCCACGCCGGGCACGATCGCCTTCGCTGCTGGTTTTCCGGATGTCTCGGTTGGTTGCATGATGGTCGTCTCGCCAGTTCGTGTACCGTTTCCTTCTCGGCACCGGCGCTCGAACTGTTCTCGAAAGGCGCCCTGGGCGGACCTGCTACGGCGTCAGGCCGGGGCCAACGACCGCGCAATCCACCGGCAGCCCGAGGCTATCCGTGATAGCGGACGACCATGGTTCCGGCGACGAGATCGTGGAGACCACGGCCCCGCCGGTCGACGATGGACCAGAAGAAGCCGGCTCCAAACAACAGGAGCGACACGAAGCTCGCGACGGCGCGAACGACGATCACGAAGGTGTTGAGCGGCTTACCGGAGCGGCGCGCTAGCGTCGTGCCGGCAACGAAGCGCCCGAGGGTGCGGCCGGATAGCTGCGCCGTGACGATGTGGTACGCGGTGCCCACCAGCGTCGTGAGGATGGCGGCGCGCAGGGTCGACCCGGGGTGACTGCCGATCCAATCGAACACACCGCTCGTCTCGATGTTCTTGGGGCCCGCGATGGCGGCGTCGAGCTTCGCGATGAGCACGAAGAACAGCGAAAGCAGCGCGAAGTCGACGGCGTGCGAGAGGAACAGGCGCCAACCGGCGGCGTATTCGATGCTCGTGGCCGTTCTCTCGGGAGGCTGCGGCGCGGGATACTGGGGCGGAATCGCGCCGTCTCGGAGCATCGGCGCGCCGGAGCTGCGTCGATCATCCGCCGTTCCGCTGGGACGCTTGGCGATTGGGCGCGCGGCGGGCTCGCGGGCGGCCGGGACGGCGGCGCGGGCCAGGGCGGGCTGCGGTAGCGCGGGCGCGGCCGCCGGTCGAGGCGCGGGGGCGACGACGGGATTGCGCTGGGTTATCCCGGCATCGAAGCGCGGCTCGGCACGGGCGTTGCGGGTCGGCTCGTCGTGCATCGACTTCGGCGCGTGGAAGACCTTGGTGGGCTCGTCGCTGATATCGTCTTGTACGGTCCGGTCATCGGGCCGCTCCATCCGCTTTTGCGGACGCGGTTGCGGCGGCGGCGCGGGCGGTGGCGCCGAGCGCTTCGCCGGCGGTTGCGGTGCGCGCTCGACCACCGTGCGCTCGACTGGGCCCGTGTTGTCCTGGGCGCGACGCTGCATGAGGGTCGCGGCGACCTGGGCGGCGGACGGCAGCGGCGCCGGCTGCGCCGTGGCGGGCACGGGTGGACGCTTTTGCATGATTTGCTGGGCGACCTGTGATGCCGAGGGCAGGTTCCCCGCGGGCGCGGCGCTGCTCTTGGCGAGCGGACGCTGGCAGCGTGCGCAGTAGACGGCGTCTCTCTGATTGGCGGTGCCGCAGTGCGGGCAGCTGACGTTCGACATGTGACTTATCCGACGCGACTGTAGCCCGCGGCGCCGGTCGTTTCCAGTTGGGCGAGATCGAGCGTAAGATGAAGGAGACTATGGCGAAGCCAGATCGAGACCAGAAGCTCGAGACCGCGTACCTGCTCAAGAAGACGCAAGCCCGCCGTCCTTGGGCGTGGACTGCCGTCGGTATCGTGGTTGCGATAGCGGCCGCGGCCGCCCTGTGGTTCAGTATCACCAAGCTACGATGACCGACCGCAAAGCTCCGACCGCGGTCAGCTTTCCTGTGCGCATCCGTCGCCAAGGGAAGCAGGGCTTCATCGCCGGCGAGACCGTCAGCCTGAGCTTGGACAGCATGCTCGTGCAACCGGAGGAGAGGCTGCCTCTCAACTCCGACGTCGAGCTCCAGATCGTCGTTGGCCATGAGCTCCCTCCGTGCCGCATGGTCGTACGTGCCTACGAGGCGGATCGCATCCGGCTGGAGTACATCGAGCAGCCGCCCGCGGTGTCCGCGCTCGTCGCCCGTCTGTTCCACGATCAGAATGCCTTTGGCGACTTCGTTATCGAGGCTCTCATTGGCACTGGAGCCATGGCGGAAGTGTATCGAGCTCTGGTCAGGCGCGGGCCTCATCGGGGTCAGATTGTGGCTCTCAAGCGACTCTCTCCAAAGGTCGCTCTCGACTCGACTCTCCAAGAGCTGTTCCTGAACGAAGCCGACCTCACGCGGATGCTCGACCACCCGGGCATCGTCAAAGTCATCCAGGCCGGCATGGTTGGCTCGACCTATTTCATCGCCATGGAGTACCTCGAGGCCGGTAGCATCGCCGACCTGCTCGATGCCTGCGCCGAGGCCAACCTCAAGCTGCCGATCGATTTTTGCTGTTATGTCGCGGGGCTCGTGGCCAACGCGCTGGAGTACGTTCACACGTATCGGGGCCCCGACGGAGCGCGGCCCGGGATCGTGCATCGTGATGTCACTCCCAGCAACATTCTCATTTCGGCCGCCGGTGTGGTGAAGCTGACCGACTTTGGCGTCGCGCACGTGGGCTCGCTGACTGGCGGAGACGGGGCCATCGTCGGGAAGGCTCTCTATCAGCCACCGGAACAGATCGTCGGTGGGAAGGTAAGTCCCGACTCGGATGTGTTTGCGCTGTCGGCGGTGCTCTACGAAATGCTCACGAACGTCCGCGCCTTCGACGCCGAGGACGTGCCGGCGATCCACAAGCGTGTTCGCAAGTACGACGTTCGACCACCGCATGAGCTGCGGCCCGAGATCCCTGTCGCGTTAAGCAAGCTCGTCATGTTGGGTCTGTCTCCCGACCGCGAGAGGGACAAGCTTGGATTGTTCACTCGGCTCTGGCGGAGGGTCTCGAGGCGTCACATTCCCAAGCGCATAGCGACCGCGGCCGCCTTCGGCACGCGCGTGCGCGTCTTCAGCGAGCCTCTGTATGCGGCACCGCAAGTCGTGCAAGTCGTGATCAGCAAGCTGCGCGAAGTCCGCCGCTTTCGCCCCTTGTTTGGTCCCTTGTCAGCGACGCCCAAGGTGGGTTGAGCGCGTCAGGACGGGTCACGGCTGGCGTTGCTCAACGCAATAGCGGCGGCCATGGCGGCGGTCTCGCTACGCAAGACGTGGCGCGCGAGCCCGACGCGAAGGTAGCCCGCGGCGGTTGCGGTCTCGAGCTCGCTGTTCGTGAAGCCTCCTTCGGGACCTATCAGGCAGACCAGCGGCAGCTCCGGCTGTGCCGCGACTAGCTTGACGAGGGACTCGCCACCCATGTGAGCGATGGCGCCGCCGCCGAGCTCCGCGACAGCGTCCGCGAACGGCATCGGCGCTTCGATGACTGGGACGTCGCTGCGTCCCGATTGGCCGGCCGCGGCCTCGGCGAGGCGCTCCCAGCGGGCGAGCTTCTTTCCGTCTTCACGGGGGACCGCGACGCTGCGCTCGCAGATCAGCCACACCAGGCGCCTCACCCCAAGCTCGGTCAGCTTCTCGACGGCCCAATCGGCGCGGTCGCCCTTGGGTGTCGCCATGGCGATGGTGACGGCGGCCGCCGCCTCGCCTTGATAGCGCGCGTCGATGCGCACGCGCACCGCCCCGGGGTCGACCTGCAGCAGCGTCGCCTTGGCCGCGTTGCCGTGCCCGTCGAAGAGCTCGACGACCGTTCCGGGGCCGAGCCGCAAGACGTCACGTACGTAGTGCGCTTGAGCGGACACGAGGCCGAGCTCGTCGCCGGCGAGCGACGGAACCCGCAGCCGCCGGAGCTTCATTGCTCGCTCGGGTTCTCGATGATGACGAACTCGACGCGGCGATTACGGGCGCGGCCTGCCGAGGTGTTGTTGGTGTCGATGGGCTTGGTCTCGCCGTAGCCCGTGGCGAGTAGCTTGTCGGAAGGCACGCCGCGGTTGATGAGGTAGCGGCGCACCGAGTCGGCGCGGTCCTGGCTCAGGATGAGGTTGTCCTCGTCTGGGCCGACGCTGTCGGTGTGGCCTTCGACGCGGATGCTCTTGATCTCGTCGTGCGCGAGGATCTGCAGCGCCACCTGATCGAGCAGCGACTTCGAGTCCTCTTTGATGATGGACTTGCCGGTCTCGAAGTTGACCGTCTGGTTGATGAGGATGCGCTCGTTCTCGACGTATTCGGTCGCGCCAGCGCCGTCGTCGGGGCAGCCGTCGTAGTCGTTGACGCCGTTGATGGTCTCGCGCTCGCTCGGGCACTGGTCGAGCTCGTCGACGATGCCGTCGCGGTCGTTGTCCGGATCCGGGCAGCCGTCCTCGTCGTTGAAGCCGTCGATGTCTTCGGGATCGAGCGGGCACTTGTCGACGTTGTCCGGGATGCCGTCGCCGTCCTTGTCGGTGATGAGGCCGTCGGGGCAGCCGTCCTTGTCCGCGATACCGTTCACGGTCTCGGGCTCGTTCGGGCAGCGGTCCTTCTGATCGACGATGCCGTCGCCGTCGTTGTCGGGATCCGGGCAGCCGTCGAGATCGTCGTGGCCGTCCATGTCTTCGGGATCGTCCGGGCAGGCGTCGACGCGGTCGGGGATGCCATCGTGGTCGCGATCGCTGTCGCTGCGCTGGATGTTGACGGCGAGGATGCCGCGCCACATCGGCGTGCCGATGCCTTGGCTGGTACCGGCGCCGATGCCAGCGGTGACGTCCACGAGATCCGCGAAGCGGGCGCGGGCGCCGCCTAGGACTTCGAGACCGAAGAGACCGTCACCCGAGAAGGCGTGTGCCGCGGAGGTGTAGCCCGAGAGCTCGGCGAGGACGTACACCGGAATGGGAGCGTCCGCGACCTCGGCGTCGATGCCGAACTGGAACTCGATCTCGTTGCCGACGTCGACACCCTGGCGCGCCGCGGTGGCGGGGCCGACGCCATCGGGGCGAATGTCGGCATTCTTGCGCGCACGGTAGGCGAGCGATCCGTTGAAGCGGAGGAAGGAGAAGGGGACGCTCGCGACCAAACGCGGGCGGAACGAAAAGCCGGGATCGCCGGTGAAGCGCGCGTCGTTGCCGGTAGGCAAGGTGAATTCGGGGACGAACGCGGAGCTGAAGCCCCACTCGTTCTCGTTGGTCAACGCGACGCGCGGCACGAGACGAATGTCGCCGATGCCCGAGGCCGAGAGATCTCCGAGGCCGGCGCCGGTGGGACCGTTCTGAGTGAGCACGAGAGGCAGCACCACGCCGACGTCGATGCCGTGGACGATGCCGACCGCGAAGGTGGCGTCGAGGATGTACTGGTGCTCGAGCACCGGCTCGTAGGCGCCGAACGAATAACGCCAGACCACCGGGTTGTGCGCGTAGTCGAGCAACAAGCCGGCCGCAAGCGAGCCCGGCGTCAGCGTCTGCGCGCCTTCGATACCGATGCCGCCGCGCGCGGTGATGGGCGTGCGGAAGCGCGACACGTCGGCTGTTTGCGCATAGGCCTCCGCGGTCGTGACGAGACCGGCCAAAAGGGCAACGGCGGCAAGCGATTGGGCGATGCGCATGACGAGCGCCGCCATCGTAAATGACAACGCATGGTCGGTGCTAGTTAAGGTTGCACTGGACTTGGCACTCGTTCGGTCGCAGCTTGCCAGCCGCGTTTTCAACCAAAGGACCTGCAATGTCGATTTCGAATGCTTCCGCGACCTGGAATGGCGACCTCAAGACCGGTACGGGCGAGATGAAACCCGCGAACGGTCCGACTGCACCCTTCAGCTTCAAGACCCGCTTCGAGGGTGAGAAGGGGACGAACCCCGAGGAGATGGTCGGCGCGGCGCTCGCCGGTTGCTTCTCGATGGCGTTGTCGCTCGGCTTGGCGACGGCCGGCGCCACCGACGTGAAGATCGACACCTCGGCCAAAGTAAGCCTCGACAAGGTCGAAGCGGGCTTTGCCATCACCAACATCATGCTGACGACGAAGGTCAGCTTGAAGGGCGTCGACGCGGCCAAATTCAAGGGCATCGCCGAGGAGACCAAGAAGAACTGCCCGGTCTCGAAGGCGCTCGCCGCCACGAAGATCACCCTCGAAGCGAGCCTCGTTTAAGCGTAAGACTCCGCGCGCATGCGCAAGCTACGGCTCGTGTTCCCGGGGTTTCCCTGTGCGCCCGAGCCGTGGCTCGAGTTCTTGCCCAGCGATCGCCGCAATGAGGTCGTGCCTTTCTCGCGCGTGCTGCTCGACACGTCGCGGCTGACCGTGTCCGCTATGGCGTCCATGGTGGCGACCGAGATCGTGACGCGCAAGCCCGCGACCGTGGTTTGCCACGACTTCGGCGGCATCTTCACGCTCCTCGCGATGGCCAAGTTGGCCGCGAAAGACGCGCTGCCGCCCTGCAAGGTCGTCGTCTTCAACACCGCCGTCTACGACTTCAACGTTTTCGTGAACCGCCACCCGTTCAAGATGCAGGCGGCGACCTGGGAACGCATCGAGCGCGTGGCCCGGGAGATCGGCACCGTGGCCGATCCGGCGTACGCGACCGCGATGCCCCGGGTGCGCGCTCTCTACCGCAGGGTCATCCTCGCGAGCCTCGTGGGGATGGCGCTTCCCGGCGCCAGGCGCCGCATCGACCTCGGGGTGCCGTCGCTGTTCCTGCGGTCGAACGACGACCCCTTCATCGCCCCGCGGACCCTCGACGCGCTCGCCGAGGACGTTCGCTTCAGCCGCGTCGCCGCCATGGACTACGGTCATTTTCCGCACAGCCATCCGAACGCCCACGCGCTTCGTAGCGAGCTCGTAAGCTTCGAATCTGATTAGGGTTTCCTGGGCGTCTGACAGGCCGTCGGCCCGATTTCGCGCGTCCGCCGTGATACACTTGCCGACGTTGAAGCATGAAGCTGTCGACCTCTCATCTGCGCCTGGCGGCCCTGGCGGCGGCATTGTTCTGCTGCGTCGTGGTGGCTTGCGGCCTTTTCGAGAGCACCGGCGCGCCGTGCGTCACCGACGCGAACTGTCCCGGGAGCCAGCTCTGCTGTAGCGGCGCCTGTCAGGTCGCATGCTCGAGCGGCACGTCCTTCGTGGCATCGGTGGCCGTGTCGACGGACTACGTGCCCGGCTACGAGCTCGATCAGATCATCGTCAGGCTCGATGATGCGGTCCGTGGTCTCGACGTCAACGTCACCAACGACCTGCTCACGCCGGTGCCGATCGGCCAGTTCCAGGAGATCGCCCCCGAGCGCCAACATGAAGTGGTGGTGACCCTGCGGCTGCGAGGTGTCACGAGGGCCGAGCGCCGCGTGGTGTTCAGCGCCTTCAGTGACCTCGTCATCCCGGTCTACGTCACGCGCGATTGTCTCGGGCGCCAATGTACCGGCGAAGATCAATGTCAGAACGGCGCCTGCCTCAGCGTCTTGTGCTCGCCCGTCCGTCCGGATGTCTGCCCACCGGCGGTCTGCTCGCTCGATAGCGATTGCAACTCGTTCGGCGACTGCTCCACCGCTGTCTGTATCGGCGGACTGTGCCTGCAGAGCCGTCACGACGACGCGTGCGCCGAGGACGAGCGCTGCATTCCGGGCACGGGTTGCGTCGCGCGCCAGGTCGAGTGTGGCGTCGAGAACGATTGCACCGACGGCTTTGCTTGTACGCAGGAGCGTTGCGACGTCGGTCGATGTTTCATTTCGCGTGACGACAGCGTCTGTGGTGTGTCGCGTTGCGATCCGAGCTCGCCGGAGGCTGACCGCGAAAGCGGATGCACGCCCGAGCCCTGCAACTCCGACAACTGCGTCCCGGGCGCTTGCGAGGTGGCGCAGTGCGGCGACAATCGCTGCTTGCGAACGCCGTTGTGCGGCAGCGGCGACCAATGCTGCAGCGGCGTTTGCGCGCCCAACTGCAACGACGTGCGGCCGTGCGCCGGTAAAGGCGCGGGCACGATCTGCCGCGCCGCCGCCGGGGCCTGCGACGTCGTGGAGTATTGCGATGGGGTGAGCGACGCCTGCCCGCCGGACGCGTTGGTGAGCTCGGGCGTCACCTGCCGCGAAGCGGGAGGCGTGTGTGACATCGCCGAGGTGTGCACCGGCAGTGCTCCGGCCTGCCCGGTGAACACGTTCCTCGATAGCTCGGCGACCTGCCGCGCCAGCGCCGGGGCTTGTGACGTGCCCGAGAGCTGCTCCGGTTCGTCGCCCGCTTGCCCCACCGACCTGCTTGCGAACGGGACGTTGTGTCGCCCGGCGGTGTCGATCTGCGACGTGACCGAGGTTTGCTCGGGCAGCGGCATCAACTGCCCGACGGACACGTTCGCACCGCCGTCGACACAATGCCGGGGCGCCGCCGGGCCGTGCGACCTCGTCGAGTTCTGCACTGGTAGCTCGTCGGCATGTCCTGGCGATGCGTTCGCCGGTGGCGCCGTTTGTCGCGCCTCGGCGGGCGTGTGCGATCCGGCGGAAACGTGCAGTGGCGCCTCACCAGCGTGTCCCGGCGATGCGCTCCATGGCTCCGGCACGACGTGTCGCGGCGCGGCGGGCGCTTGCGATCTCCCCGAGGTCTGCAGCGGCGGTAGCGTCGATTGCCCGGGCGACACCAAGCGCTCCTTCGGCTACGTCTGCCGCCCCGCCGCGGGCGACTGCGATCTCGCGGAGATCTGCCCCGGCGGCAGCAACGATTGTCCAGGGGACGCCTACGCCAGCGGAAATGTCTGTCGCGGGGCGCAGGGCGATTGCGACGTTGCCGACACCTGTCCTGGTAACAGCCCGGCCTGTCCGGACGCGCGTGTCGCCGCCGGGACCACGTGTCGCGCCGCGGCGGGCATCTGCGATATCGCCGAGGCTTGCGATGGCGGCGTCTCTTGCCCCGGGGACGCGCGCTCGAGCGCAATTTGCCGGGCTTCGGCGAACGATGGTTGCAACGCAGCCGAATACTGTAGCGGCGGGGTCGATTGCCCGCCCGACGGCAACGCGCCCAACGGCAGCTTCTGCAACAACGGTCGCTGCGGCGAGTCGTCGTGCCAAGACGGCGCCTGCGTGGGCGGCAGCATCTGTTCGATACGCTGCTGCTACGACGAGTATTGCGGCGGCTCGACGGCCTGTGTTCCGCGCTGATTGCCTTCGCGGCTACCCGAACCCCCGAGAAAACCTGGAAGGCCCCCCCGACCCGACGTAGTCTGCCGCCATGCGCGTCGGGGTCACGAAAGAGACCGAAGCCGGCGAGCGGCGTGTTGCGGTGGTACCGGAGACGGTCAAAAAGCTCGCAGCGCAGTCGCTCGTTGTGAGCGTCGAGCGCGGAGCCGGGCTCGGTGCCGGATTTCGCGATGAGGAGTACACGGCCGCGGGCGCGACTATCGCCGAGCGCGCCGAGGTGCTTGCCGCCGACATCGTGCTCTGCGTGAAGCGGCCGGCGCCCGACGTTGTCACCTCGTTGAAGCGTGGCGCGGCGCTGGTCACCTTGTTGTATCCGCTCGGCAGCGCCGACGTGGTGCGCGCGGCGGCCGAGCAACGCGTGATCACCATCGCGCTCGACATGATCCCGCGCACGACGCTGGCGCAGAGCATGGACGTGCTCTCGTCGCAGGCGAACCTCGCCGGCTACTGGGCGGTGGTCGCGGCCGCCGCGCGGCTACCCAAGATTTTTCCCCTCTTGATGACCGCCGCGGGCACGATCACGCCGGCTCGTGTGCTGGTGATCGGCGCCGGGGTCGCGGGCTTGCAAGCGATCGGCACCGCGAAGCGCCTCGGCGCTGTCGTCGAGGCCACCGACGTGCGGCCGGAGACGCGCGAGCAAGTCGAGTCGGTTGGTGGAAGATTCCTCGTCGTCGAGGGCGCCGCCGTGACGCAAGGCGCGGGTGGTTACGCCGCCGAGCAATCCGACGCCTACAAGCAGAAACAAGCGCAGCTCGTGTCGCAAGCCATCGCGCGCGCCGATGTCGTCATCACCACGGCCCTCGTGCCCGGCCGCAAGGCGCCGCGCTTGGTGACCGACGCGCAAGTCGCGTCGATGCGGCCTGGGTCCGTGATCGTGGACCTCGCCGCCGAGCAGGGTGGCAACGTCGAGGGCTCAGAGTCCGGGCGCGACGTCACTCGCCATGGCGTGCTCATCATCGGACCGGCCAACGCGCCGAGCAACGTCGCTCATCACGCGAGCGTCGCCTTCTCGCGCAACATCGAGAAGCTCTTGGTGCACCTCACCAAGAACGGGGCTTGGTCCATCGACCTCGCCGAAGAGATCACCGCCGGCTGCGTCATCACCCACGACGGCGCCGTCGTGCACGCCAAAGTGCGTGAGGCCATGAAGGGGTAGCCATGGATCTCGATCGCCTATTGTTCGGACTCTACGTGTTCACGCTCGCCGCCTTCTTGGGCTTCCAGGTGATCTCCAAGGTGCCGCAGCTCCTGCACACGCCGCTCATGGCGTTCACCAACGCCATCTCGGGTGTGTCGCTCGTCGCCGCGCTGGTCATCGCTGGATCGGCGCGTAGTCAGCTCAGCTCGGCGCTGGGAATGCTGGCGGTCTGTGCCGCGACCGTCAACGTCGTCGGCGGCTTCATCATCACCGACCGCATGCTGAGGATGTTCAAGAAGAAGGCCAACAAGTGACCGACGCACGCACCGTCATCTATCGCGTCGCGTTGTTCGTCGCGTCGCTGCTCTTCTTGCTGGGTCTGCGCGCGCTCACCAAGCCCGAGACCGCGCGCCGTGGCCTCGCGTACGCGGCCGTCGGCATGCTCGTCGGCGTTGCTGGGACGCTCCTCCATCACGACATCGTCGAATACCAATGGATCGTCGGCGGCGTCGTGTTGGGCGCGCTCATCGGTGTGCCGATGGGACTGCTCATACCGATGACCAAGATGCCGGAGCGTGTGGCGTTGTCGCTCGCCTTCGGCAGTCTCGCCGTGACCACCGTCGGCATCGCGGAGTTTCTGCACCACGGATCCGCGATGACGCACTTCGCTGTCGGTGCCGTGGGCTTCGAAGTGTTGATGGGCACCATGACGTTCACCGGCTCGCTGATGGCTTTCGGCAAGCTCAATGGCGCCATCACCGGCAGGCCCGTCACCTTCCCGGGCAACAACGTGGCGAGCCTCGCGATGTTCGCCGCCGCCGCCGTGGCGCTGGGCCTGCTCGTTGCGCATCCCGGCGACGTGCGTCTATTTCTCGGCATCATCGGCGTCGGCCTCGCGCTCGGGGTGCTCGTGGTCTTGCCCATCGGCGGCGCCGACATGCCGGTCGTCATCTGCCTGTTCAATGCCTACGCGGGGCTCGCCGCCGCGGCTTCGGGCTTCGTCCTCGACAGCCACGTGCTCATCATCTGCGGCGCGCTCGACGGCGGCTCGGGTGTGATCCTCGCCATCATCATGTCCAAGGCGATGAATCGCTCGTTCGCCAACGTGCTCTTCGGCGCGTTCGGCAACGAGGTGACCGCCACAGCGGACAACGCCAAGGGCAGCGTCCGTGAAGGCAGCGCCGAGGACGCCGGCGAGCTCTTGAAGCTCGCTGGGTCTGTGACCTTCGTGCCTGGCTACGGCATGGCGGTCGGCCAGGCCCAACACGCGGTACGCGACCTCGCCAATGCGCTCGCCGCCAACGGCACGCGCGTGAAGTACGCCATTCATCCGGTCGCCGGTCGTATGCCTGGCCATATGAACGTGCTGCTCGCCGAGGCGAACGTGCCCTACGACCAGCTCTACGAGCTCGAGGCCATCAATGACGACTTCGCGCAGACCGATGTCGTCGTGGTGGTCGGCGCCAATGACGTCGTCAACCCGGCGGCGCGCACCCAGAAGAGCAGTCCCATCTACGGCATGCCCGTGCTCAACGCCGACTACGCCAAAGCGGTCATCGTGCTGAAGCGCGGCATGGCCCCGGGGTTCGCCGGCATCGACAACGAGCTCTTCGGCTTGCCGCAAACGATGATGGTCTTCGGCGATGCCAAGGCGACGCTGAGCAAGATCGTGGCGGTCGTCAAAGACGCCAATCATTGACCTTTGCGTACGCGATAGCGGCGGATGCCACTCGGGCTTCGCTCCGGTTCCGAAGGCTTCACGCCGAGAATGTACGTGGTCGCGATGGCGATGTGATCGGAGACGGCGTGCCGCTCGTCGCCCACCGCATACAGATCGTCCAAGCACGTCTGATGGTCGATGACGGCGATGGCGCGGTCCGGAGAATTGGAGCACGCCGCGGCGATGTCGATGCGCTTGCCAACCATGTCCCAGGTGCCGCCGACGTATTGGCGAAAGTCCGGGTGCATGGTGCCGTCGGGCTCGCGGGTTTGCGCGCCGCCGGCCGCCCAGGCGTCGGCGAGGCCGGTGCCCTCGAAGAAGTCACCGAGGTGGCCGTCGGCGTCGGTCGTGTTGACGTCGGCGCCGACCATGGTGAACGTCGGTTGCTTCTCGCGGACGAGGGTCGCGATGATGTCCTTCCAAGCGACGAATTGTCTGCCGCGTAGCTCGGTGTATTCGGGGAGCGGCGACAGGTGAGTCGTGCCGGTCAAGATGGTGTCGCCGTTCGTGAGCTCGACCACGGCATAGGCAAAGCCCCGGCGCGCGCCCCAGAGGCGCTCACCGAGCGAGCGGAGAGGCTTACCGTTCTCGCGATACTCGATGATGCCGCTCTCCTTGATGCCTTTGACCTCGGGGCCCTTGCGAATCAAGAGCTGCAAGCCGTAGGCGCGCATCTGTTCGTCCGCTAAAGCGCATATGAAGCCGTTTGCTTCGGCTGTTTTGCGCGCATCACGCTGCGCGGACCGCAGCCACAGCTCTTGGCACTGGATGAAGTCGAGCGGCGCCCGCTCTGCCTCGATGAGGAAGATGCGCTTCATCGCGGCTCGCCCCGCGTCACCGAGACCCCGCAGCTCGCTCGCGACGATGGTGTCGTAGAGCGAGCGCCGGGCTTTGGCGAACGGAACTTCGGCGATGAACGGGATGCGGAGCTGGCCGAAGTTGAGCGACAGGCTGCGCGTCGCCATGGCTTTGACACCGGAGCTCGCGATTGCCGCCAAGGCCAACGAATTACGTGAGCGCATCGCGCGCTGCGCCGCGGCGAG
Source organism: Myxococcota bacterium (assembly GCA_041288095.1). Taxonomy (GTDB): domain Bacteria; phylum Myxococcota; class XYA12-FULL-58-9; order XYA12-FULL-58-9; family JALHOP01; genus JALHOP01. The sequence goes on along the minus strand of JBGGMJ010000181.1, from coordinate 7,194 downwards.
GCGTTCTTCGGGGCTCGCCCCGAGAAGCTTGTCCCCAGGGTGGGTAGCGGTGCCGCGCCGCATGCCCGCGCCGCCGACCTGCATGGCAGGGCGTTGCTCCGGCGTCGCTGGACTTCGCAGCCAGCCCGTCAGCAGCTCTCGAAGCGCCTTCACCATCTCTTTGAGGATCGGCGACCGGTGGGCTTACGTCCCCTCGAACTGGTCGTTCTTGTCCCTGAATAGCACGTTGAAGGTGGTGAGGGAGCCGTAGCAGCGGGTCACGTATTGCTGCAGCTCGACCTTGTCGGTGTCGGACAAACCACTGTGCCCATTGATCTTTTGCTCGAGCACACGCAGCCGGTCCCTGACCATGACGATCTTGTGGAAGAAGGTCTCGACTGGAATCTCCTTGGCTTGCAGCGAGGCGTCGGCCGGCTTCATGAGCACGGTGCCGCCCTCCCATTTCTTGCCGAGCGGGGTCTCGCCGGTGAGGCCTTCTTCGCGGATGACGTCGCGGATCAGGGCACGCAGGGCATTGGTATCCATGGGTTCTCCGTCGTCGCCGAGATCGATGGTGGCGCCGTATTCCTTGGGTTTCTGAAGAATGACTTCTGTGTCGTCGTCGTCGTCTCGGGCCTTGCCGCTGCCGCGCGGGCGCGCCACTTTTGGTGGGGTCCAGGTCGCGCCGGTGCCGCGCTCTAAATACTTGGGGCAGCGTGGAAGTGAGTGTCCGTAAACACCCATCTCGGGCCGAAGACGACAGCGACCGCGGTCGTTGTCGGTGTGCTCGGGAAGGAAGGCGATGCACGCGCCGCAGGTGCCTGGCGTACGGCTCACGGGAGCGGATATAGCATCGCCATGACCACAGGGGCCATCATTCTTGCCGCCGGGCAGGGAAAGCGCATGCGCACGACCCTGCCCAAGGTCCTGCATCCCGCCTGCGATCTGCCGCTCGTGGCGCACGTCGTGGCGCTGGCCAAGGAAGTCGGTTGCGCGCCCATCGTGGTCGTCGTCGACCCGGTGAACGGTAAGCGCGTCGAAGAGACCCTGCGTGGGCTCTTTCCCGAGCTCCAGCTGACGTTCGCCGTGCAAGAGAAGGCGCTGGGGACCGGCGACGCCGCGCGCTCCGCCCTCCCGTACATCAAAGCGGACCGCGTGCTCGTCCTCTGCGGCGACGTCCCACTCCTCACCAAGTCGACGGTCGAGAAGCTCATGCCTGCGTTGCAAGGCGTCGAGCTCGCCATGTTGACCGCGAAGCTCCCCGACCCGAGCGGCTACGGGCGCGTCGTCCGCCAAAGCGATTCGCAGATGCGCATCGTCGAGCACAAAGACGCCAGCGAGAAAGAGCGCGCAATCAACGAAGTGAACGTCGCCGTTTACCTGTGCGGCATGCAGCTCATGCAAGACACGGTAGCGTCCTTGAAAGCGGACAACGCACAGGGCGAATTCTACCTCACCGACATCGTCTCGCGGGCCAAGAGCGTGCGCGCGGTCGACGTCGCCGACATCGGCGAGATGAGCGGTATCAATACGCAAGCGCAGCTCGCCGAAGTCGATCGCATGATGCGCGACCGCATCGTGCGTGGCTGGCAAGAGAAGGGCGTCCGCTTTCGCGACCCCGCGAGCGTCAGTATCACGCCGCGCGCTTCGTTCGGCGAGGACGTGGTCATCGGCCCGGGCGTTCAATTCTACGGCACTGTCCAGCTCGGCAACCGCGTCGTCGTCGAGGGGCCGACCGTCTTGAAGGACATCACCATCGGTGACGACACCCGCATCGAATCGTTCTGCCACTTGGAGAGCGCCAAGGTCGCGACCGGGGTGAAGATTGGCCCGTTCGCGCGCCTGCGCCCGGGGGCCGAGCTCGCCCAAGACGTCCACATCGGCAACTTCGTCGAAGTGAAGAACAGCAAGGTCGCGAAGGGCTCGAAGGCCAATCACCTGGCATACTTGGGCGACGCCGATATCGGCGCGGGAGCCAACATCGGAGCCGGCACCATCACCTGCAACTACGACGGCGTGGCCAAGCATCGCACCAAGATCGGCGACGGTGTCTTCGTCGGATCGAACAGCACCCTGGTGGCGCCGGTCGCCCTGGGTGAGCAGTCATACGTGGCGGCGGGATCGACCATCACCAAGGACGTTCCCGCCGACGCGCTCGCCTTCGGACGGGCGCGGCAAGAATCGCGATTGGGATATGCCAAGGCACTACGCGAGCGCATGGCGGCCGCGAAAGCCAAGGCAAAACGGGAGTAGTCAAAGAATATGTGCGGCATCGTCGGTTTCGTCGGGAACGCTGAAGCTTCGGACAACGTGTTGGAAGGTCTACGCCGCCTCGAATATCGCGGCTATGACTCCGCCGGCATCGCCACGGTTTGTGACGGCAAGCTCGACGTCCGGCGTCGCAAGGGAAAGCTCGCCGAGCTCGCGAAGCTCCTCAAGGCCGAGCCTTTGAAGGGCGATATCGCCATCGGCCACACGCGCTGGGCAACCCACGGCAAGCCCTCCGACGAGAACGCGCACCCGCACCGTGTCGGCGACGTCGTCGTCGTTCACAACGGCATCATCGAGAACTACCTCGATCTCAAGGCCGAGCTCTCGGAGCAGGGCGCCAAGTTCGAGAGCGAGACCGACACCGAGGTCATCGCGCACCTGATCGCCGGGCAAAAAGGCACGCTGGAAGAGCGCGTGCGCAAGGCGCTGGCTCGCGTCCGCGGCGCGTACGCTATCGCGGTCATTTCGTCGAGCGAGCCCACGACCATGATCGCCGCGAAGAATGCCTCGCCGTTGATCATCGGCTTGCGCGACGACGCCGGCCTCATCGCCAGCGACATCCCGGCCCTGCTCTCGCACACCCGCAAGGTCATCGTCCTCGAAGAGGGCGAGATGGCGGTCGTGCAACCCGGCAAGGTGAAGGTGAGCAAGGTCACTGGCGAGCCGGTGAATCGCGAGCCGCGCATCATCGAGTGGTCCGCCGTGTCCGCCGAAAAGGGCGGCCACAAGCACTTCATGCACAAGGAGATGCACGAGCAGCCTCGCGCCGTCATCGACACCTTGCGTGGCCGCCTCTCCGCGCACGAGGCGACGGTGCAGCTCGAAGGACTCCCCATCGACAAGCTCGCGAAGGTCCAGCGCATCATGCTGACGGCCTGCGGCACGAGCTGGCATGCGTCACTCGTCGGCCGCCTCATGCTCGAAGAGCTGGCGCGCATCGGTTGCGAGGTCGATCTCGCGAGCGAGCTCCGCTATCGCAGCCCGATGATGGGCCCCGAGACCCTGGTGCTCGCGGTGTCGCAGTCGGGTGAAACGGCGGACACTCTCGCCGCCATCAAGGCCGCCAAGGAGAAGGGCTCACCCATCCTCTCGGTGGTCAACGTCGTCGACTCCTCGATCGCGCGCGAGTCCGACCACGTGCTCTACACGCACGCGGGCCCGGAGATCGGCGTTGCGTCGACGAAGGCGTTCATCACCCAGGTGATCGCCTTGCAGCTCCTGGCCATCGCCTTCGGCAGAGCGCGTGGCCTCGCCGAAGCGCGCGCCAAGCAGCTCATCGAAGGCCTGCGCTCCGTGCCCTTGCTCATCGAGCAAACGTTGAAGTCCGAAAAAGCGGTCATGGACGTGGCGCAGAAAATTCGCAACGCGAGGTCTGTCCTCTATCTCGGACGTGGCTTCGGTTACCCGGTCGCTCTCGAAGGCGCGTTGAAGCTCAAGGAGATCTCCTACATTCACGCCGAGGGTTACGCGGCCGGCGAAATGAAGCACGGTCCCATCGCGCTCATCGAGAAGGGCGTGCCGGTCATCGTCATCGCGACGCAAGGCCCGCTCTACGACAAGGTCATCAGCAATCTGCAGGAAGTGCGCGCGCGCGAGGGTCACATCATCGCCATCGCGACCGAAGGCGACCGGCAGATCGGACGCATGGCCGACGATGTCATCAGCGTGCCCGACATCGATCCGATGCTGGCGCCGTTGGTCGCGACGATCCCGCTGCAGCTCCTGTCGTATCACGTGGCCGATCTGCGCGGCACCGACATCGATCAGCCGCGCAACCTGGCAAAGAGCGTCACCGTAGAGTGACATGGGTGCCTGGTCGTCTTATGTTCCCTTGAAGCCATGTCATCGGGACGCAAGATCGAGCAGGTGGTGAAGGCGGCGGGCGTCGTCGTTCGTGACGAGGGCGCGGGCACGATCACGGGCCATCACGGTGAAGAGCTCGAGATCGGTCGCGTGCGCGCGCGCGAGGCCAAGCGCGAGATCGAGCTGTATGGCGAACCCGAGATCATCGAGGGCAGACACCTGCACGTCGCGCCCGACGCCGACGTCGTCGCCTTCTGGCTGCGCGGCCGCAAAGTCTACCCCTACAACAAGGTCGACTTGCTCATCGACGGCGAGCAGACCTTTCCCGCGATGCTCGAAGCGATGGCGGAGGCCAAACGCTCGATCGTCTTCGAGAGCTACATCTTCGCCTCGGACGCGACCGGTCAGCGCTTTCTCGATGTCTTGATCGCGCGCGCCCGCGCCGACGTGAGCGTTCGCATCATGGTCGATGGTGTCGGCTCGTGGGCCACCGATCCGAATTTCTGGAAGCCTCTGATCGAGGCGGGCGGACGCGTCGAATACTACCAGCCGATCCAACCGTGGCGCCGCCGTTGGGGCATCTGGCGCCGCAACCACCGCAAGATCTTGGTCATCGACGACGTCGTCGGCTTCATCGGCGGCATCAACATCGGCGACGACTACGCGCCGACGAGCTGGGGCGGCAAAGCCTGGCACGACGTGCACGCGCGCGTCGAAGGTCCGGTGGTCCGCGAGCTCGTGCGTCTGTTCAACCGCGGTTGGCGCAACATGACCGGCGAGCATTGGAACGGCAGCATCGCGCACGCGCAGCGCCGCGGCAGCACGACCTTGCAGGTCCTCGAGAGCGCGCTCACCCGTCGTTACTCGGTGCGCCGCGCCTATCTCCGCGCCATTCGCAAGGCGAGTCGTACCATCCGCATTTGCAACGCCTACTGCATTCCCGATCGGCACTTTCGTCACGCGCTGCGCGACGCGGTTCGTCGTGGTGTGACGGTGCAACTCCTCGTCGCCGGCAAGACCGACGTGGTCGCCGTCCGCTACGCCTCGCGCGCCCTCTATGCGCGTCTCATGGCCTGGGGCATCGAGGTCTACGAGTGGACCGATCGCGTCCTGCACGCCAAGACCGCGGTCATCGACGGTGAGTGGTGCACCATCGGCAGCTACAACATCGATGCGCGCAGCCTCTTACACAACCTCGAGGCCAACATCGCGTGCGTCGACAAGCGCCTTGGCGCCGCCATGGATCAAACGTTCGAGCGTGACATCGCCAAGTCGGTCCGTATCGACCGCGCCACTTGGCACCGGCGGCCGATCGCCGAGAAGATCGTCGAGTCGATCTTCTTCGCTCTACGCATTCTGCTCTGAGGCCTGACTCCCCGGCAGCCCGGGCACCCCGGCTACCGACGCAACGCCGCGACACCCGTCGGCGATAACCCGGCGCCGCTGCCAAGCGGCCGCACGAGGTTCCACCATGGCCGAGCTTGCATCCATTTCCGCCCGTATCGACGGCTTGGTGCGCCGCTACGAGAGCACGCGCCGGGAGTCCGTGGCGCAGATCATCCCCGATGCCGACACCTTGCACGTCGCGGCGTTCGCCGAGCTCGAGGCCGCGCGCTTGGCCGCCGCCGGCACCCAAGCGCCGGCGCCGAGCGGGCTCCAGCTACCATCGCCGTCGGAGCGTCTGGCACGGGCTACGCGGGACGAGGCGCGCATCGCGAGCCTCCGGGGCACTCTCCTGCGCGAGTCGCAAGACGTCGAGATCCGCCACGCGAACGGTGCTGGGCTCTGCGGCGTCTACAACGAGGAAACCGGCCGCGCCGAATGGCGCCGCGAGGCGCTCGCGGGCGTCACCGGCACGTACAATCCGACGACCCGCTCAATCGATTGGGTGGTCGCACCCCGCGAAGCCGTCGCGGTGGCCCAGGACCCGGCGACCTCGGCGGTTTTCGAGAAACGCAACGCCGCGGGCGGCGTCGCCGGCATCTTCGACAACGCCATGCTCGAACCCCACTTCGAGTCACGCGAGGGTCGCGGCATCGGCATGCTCGAGGGCGACGGCGCGTTCGACGCTCGTACGCACGAGGTCCCGGGGCAGCCGGTCGTCGGCTATCTCGAAAATGGCGAGCGCCGCTTCGCGACCAGCCCCACGGACGCCATCGCGGTCATCTACCGCGACCGTGAAGAGAACACGTACCGCTCGCAGTGCGCCTACTATCCGCCCGGTGCGGCACGCCGCCCGGCTGGAGGATCCCAATGAGTGACGCCGTCATTTCGAGAGCGCTGCCCCGCGCCGCCACCGCAACCGACGGCGAGAGCCAAGCCGCCGAGCCGCAGACCTTCGAGGTCGCCGCCGCCGCCATCGAGCCCATCGAGTTTCGTTACTCGTTCAACTCGGGCATCTGCGGGGTCTACAACGAGGCCACCAAGCGCGTGGTCTGGACGACCGAGCCCAACGGCGGCGTGACCGGGCTCTACAACCCGAATACGCAACGGGTCGATTGGTACCGCGCGCCTCGTCAGGCGATCGCGGCCGTACGCGATCCGCAGACTGGGAACGTCCAGACCCGGCGTAATCTGAGCGGCGGCGTCGCCGGCGTCGTCGACCCCGCGACCAACGCACCGCGTTTCGAATTCGGTCGCTTTGGCGAAGGCGTCGGCATGGTCGTCGACCCCGCTACCAACCAGGTCGAGGTCAACCGCTCCCGTCAGGGTCCCGTCGTCGGCTACATCAACCCGGAGACCGGCCGCTTCGACTTCCGCAGCGCCTCGCTGGACGGAATTGCCGTAGTTTATCGGGATGGTGACACCTATCGCTCCTCCTGCAGCTACGTGCCGAGCCCCGAGTTTCCGCGGCCGGACCCGTTCCCGCAGCCGCCCATCCCGCCGATTCCGATTCCGCCACGACGCTAATTGAGCGATTTCGTTGGCCGGCCTTCGGCGTAGGTGGGTATGCTGCTAACACGCGCCGCCAAAACGCGTGAGGAGCAGCATGGACGGAGTTACACCGGCGGGTCGCTCGCCCTCGATGTTCGCCCCGACTGGAGCAGCAGTTCAGCTCCCGCAGCTCCAGCCACAAGTCAGCGCCGCTCTCGATCGCGCCATCCAAACCGGCAACCCACGCGCGTTCATGCAGCTCGCTGG
>JBGGMJ010000180.1:0-2963 GCA_041288095.1 Myxococcota bacterium | reverse complement strand
CTCGGGGGCCTTGCCACCTTCTACGTTGGTGCCAGCGAGCGTGCCGACGAACGCCGCCAGCTTGCGCAGCTCGATGGGGTCGAGTTGCTTGCCCCAAGCCGGCATGCCGCGGGTCGGGACGCCGACGTCGATGACGTGGTGCACACCGACGAGGTCGCCGTCGCAGTTCTTCCAGTAGTTGTCAGTGAGGTTCGGGCCGATGACACCCTCGCCACGCTCGCCATGACAGACGGCGCAAGTGCTGACGAATCGCGTGCGTGCCTGCGCCATGGTCGCCGGGTCTTTCGCTAGCACCGCAAGCGAGCTCTCGCTTACTTCGCCGAGCGCCAGCGCCGCGGCGGCGTCACGCGCCGCCTGTGCGTTCACCGCGACCTTGTACTCGTCGAGAACGCCGGTGCCGTCGTTGTCCATGTGAACGACGTAGAAATACGAAAACACGATGGTCACGAACCAGGAGGCCACCCACCAGGTGGGCATCGGGTTATCGAGCTCGCGAATGCCGTCGTAGACGTGCTCGTCAGCGTGTTTGGCGCTGCTCATGAGTGCTTCACCTCCGCGGGCCGAGCGGTGTCGTCCGCGAGCGGGATGGATGCGAAGGCTTCGAGGTCGCTACCGCGGATGAACAGATAGGCGACGACGGCGAGAAAGACGGCGGCGAAGATGACCAGCGCCACCTCCGCGTAGAACGCTAAACCCGCGTGACTGACGACGTCGGAAAGCTTCACTTACTGACTCCTTGGGTGTCCGCCTTGGCGGTCGTTGCGGACGGTTGCGGCGCGCGTATGTCGGCGCCGAGACGCTGCAGGTAGGCGATGAGCGCCACGATCTGCTTTTCGCCGAGTCCTTTCGGGCCGTTTTGCTCTTCGATCTCTCGCGCTACGACTTGGGCCTGGTCGCGCGCGTCTTTCTCGGCGGTGAGCACGGCATTGCCGTAGGGCACGCCGAGCATCGCCATGGCGTCGACTCGCTGCTGCACGACGCCGAAGTCGATGTCGTCGGCGAGTAGCCACGCATACGCCGGCATGATCGACTGGGGCGCGATGGCCCGCGGGTCAGCCATGTGCCGCACGTGCCAGAGGTGCGGATACTTGCCGCCGACGCGCGCGAGGTCCGGCCCGATGCGGCGCGAGCCCCACTGGAACGGATGGTCGTACACGAACTCGCCGGGCTTGCTGTATTCGCCGTAGCGCTCGGTCTCGGCGCGTAGGGGCCGCACCATCTGCGAGTGGCAGTTGTAGCAACCTTCCGCGATGTAGACGTCGCGGCCCATGAGCTCGAGCGGCGTGTACGGTTTGACGGAGGCGATCGACGGTACGTTCGAGCGGATGAGGAAGGTCGGCAGCACTTCGAAGCCCGAGGCGATGAGCACGGCGATCGTGACCCACACGGTCAGCTTGAACGGCTTGCGCTCCCAGAGACGGTGCCAGTTGGCCTCGGTGAAGTAGTCGATTGCTCGCCCGAACACGTGCACGCCGGCCTTCTCGAGCGCGGTGGGCTCGGCGCGCTTGGGCAGATCATCCCGGCCGAGCGGCGGCGCTTCGACGACGAGCTCCGCGTATCTCTCGGGGCGCGCCCTCCAGGTCATGAAGATGTTGAGCGCGCCCATGAGCACGCCCCCGAGATAGAGAGCGCCGCCGACGGCGCGGACCCAATACATCGGGACGATGCGGACCACGGTCTCGACGAAGTCGGGGTATGCGAGGCGGCCGGTCTTGTCGAACGCGAGCCACATCAGGCCTTGGGTGACGCCGCTCGTGTACATCGCGACGATGTAGAGCAGCAGACCGATGGTGCCGATCCAGAAGTGGGCGGCGGCGAGGCGCACGCTCCAGAGCTTGTCGGTCTGGAAGAGACGCGGGGCGAGCCAGTAGAGCATGCCGAACGTCATGAAGCCGTTCCAGCCCAGGGCGCCGCTATGGACGTGCGCGATGATCCAGTCGGTGTAGTGCGCCAGAGCATTCACGCTCTTGATCGACAGCAGCGGTCCCTCGAAGGTCGCCATGCCGTAAAAGGTGATGCCGACGACGAAGAACTTGAGCACCGGGTCGGTCGCGACTTTGCCCCAAGCACCGCGCAGCGTGAGCAGGCCGTTGATCATGCCGCCCCACGACGGCATCCACAGCATGACCGAAAAGACCATGCCGAGCGTCGAGGCCCACTCCGGTAAAGCGGTGTAGTGGAGATGGTGCGGCCCGGCCCAGATGTAGATGAAGACCAGCGACCAGAAGTGCAGGATCGACAGCTTGTAGGAGTAGACCGGTCGCTCCGCCGCCTTCGGCAAGAAGTAATACATGAGGCCGAGGAATGGCGTGGTGAGGAAGAACGCGACGGCGTTGTGGCCGTACCACCACTGCATGAAGGCGTCTTGGACGCCCGCGTACACCGAGTAGCTCTTGAGCCACCCAGCAGGGAGCGCCAAGCTGTTGAAGACGTGCAGCACGGCCACCGTGACGATGCTGGCGATGTAGAACCAGAGCGCGACGTACAAATGACGCTCCCGGCGCTTCGCGATGGTCCCGAAGAAGTTGACCGCGAAGGCGATCCAGACGACCGCTATAGCGATGTCGAGCGGCCACTCGAGCTCGGCGTACTCCTTGGCTTGAGTGAAGCCGAGCGGGAGGGTGATGGCGGCGGCGACGATGATGGCTTGCCAGCCCCAGAAGTGAAACGCGCTCAGCCTATCGCTGTACATCCGCGCCTTGAGCAGCCGTTGGCTCGAATAGTAGACGGCCGCAAATATTGCGTTCCCGGCGAAAGCGAAGATTGCCGCGTTCGTGTGCAGCGGACGTAGGCGGCCGAAGCTGGTGAAGGGCAAGCCCAGGTTCATCTGCGGGGCGGCGAGCTGCGTGGCCAAGAGCAGGCCCGCGAGCATCGCCACGACACCCCAAACAATCGTCGCCGTCAGGAACTTGCGAACGATTGCATCATCATAGCTAAAACGATCCACACGCGACTCCATGCCG
>JBGGMJ010000179.1:0-19508 GCA_041288095.1 Myxococcota bacterium | reverse complement strand
GTGGGCAGCAAAAGGTCGTCGCGGTGGGTCTCGACGCCAAGAACATGCTCGGGAAGACACCGGGCAACATCGTCGCCATCCGCCAGATGCGCGACGGCGTCATCGCCGACTTCACCGTCACCGAGGCGATGCTCAAGTACTTCATCGCCAAGATCCATAATCGTCGTCACTTCGTGCGCTCGCGCCTCATCATCTCGGTGCCCGCGGGGATCACCAACGTCGAGCGCAAAGCGGTACGCGAAGCCGCCGAGAATGCCGGTGTCCGTCAGGTGTGGCTCATCGAGCAGCCGATGGCGGCGGCGATCGGCGCGGGGCTACCGGTCCGAGAAGCGCGGGGCAACATGATCGTCGACATCGGCGGCGGTACGACCGACGTCGCGGTGGTGTCGATGTCGGGCATGGTCACCAACGTCACCCTCAAGGTCGCCGGCGACAAGCTCGACGAAGCCATCATCAATTACGTGCGCCGCAACCACAACATGCTCATCGGTGAGCGCACCGCCGAGACGATCAAGGTCCAGCTCGGCAGCGTCTGGGCGCCCGACGACGGCGTCGAGCCGAATCCCATGGACGTGAAGGGCCGCGATCTCATCAGCGGCGTGCCGAAGTCCATCGAGCTCACCGCGCCCGAAGTCCGAGACGCTTTAGCGGACTGCGCGCGCAGCATTCTCGAGGCCGTCAAGGCGACTCTCGAAAAAACGCCACCGGAGCTCGCGGGCGACATCTCCGATCGGGGCATCGTGCTCGCGGGCGGCGGCGCCGGTTTGCGCGGGCTCGCCACCATGTTGCGCGAAGAAATCGGCATCCCCGCGTTCGTCGCCGACGAGCCGCTGCTGTCGGTGGTCAAAGGCGCCGGCATGGTCCTCGAGGACATCGAGGGCTACAAGCAGATCCTCATTGATTGAGCTCGTCGTCGAAGCGGCCGACGATGGCGAGAAGCTCGACCGCATCGTAGCGCGCGCCCTCGACGTGTCGCGGCGCATCGCCCGCATCGTCATCGGCGAAGGCGCGGTCACCGTGAACGGTAAGCCCTGGAAGATTATTGCCAAGCCCGTGAGGGCAGGGGCCAAGGTCGTGATCGACCGCAGTCGAGAAGCAGTCGCCGAGCAGCAGCCCAGGAACGAGCCGGTGCTCGAGCGGGAACGCATCCTCCACTGGGACCGCGAGGTCGTCGTGGTCGACAAGCCATCCGGGCTGCTCTCCGAGACGGATCGCATCGGCAGCATCTCGTTGCAGACGCTCGTGCCCAAGCTCCTCGCCACGATGAACGAGCGCAACCGTGACCTCTGGCTCGTGCATCGCCTCGACGCCGGGACCAGCGGTGTCATCGTCATGGCGCGCACGGCTGCCGCCGCGCGCAAGCTCGACGCGACTTTTCGCGACGCTCGGGCCGTCAAGCGCTACCTCGCGATATGCAACGGCAGGCTCTCCGACGAGCGCGACGTCGATGCCCCGATTGGCCGCGCCCAAGGCACCCGTCACAAAGTCGACCCAGAACAAGGTAAGCAGGCATTCACGAAGCTCGTGCCTCGCGCCGTCGGGACCATCGCGACGCTCGTCGAAGCGCGCCCGCGCACCGGCCGCACCCACCAGATCCGGGTGCACGCGGCGCATGTCGGGCACCCCATCTTGGGGGATCGTCTCTACGGGGGACCGGTCTACACCGCGAGCACGCCCCCGCTCGCCATCGGCCGCGTCATGTTGCACGCGCACAGCTTGGTGGTGCCGCACCCGGCGAGTGGCAAGAGCATCGAGTGGATCGCCGCGCCGCCAAAAGATTTGGTCGCCCTCGCGACGACCTTGGGTCTCGAACGCGGGCTGTGATAGGCGCTCGCCCGTGGCTCGCCGAGTTAAATTCGACAAACAGACAGCCGCTAAAGCGGACAAGCACGCTCTCTATCTCTTGTCGGTGCAAGATCCCGACAGCGACATCCGGTTCATGGACCGGGTCTTCAAGAAGGAGCGCGGCCGCCTGCCGCTGACCTTGCGCGAAGACTTCTGTGGCACCGCGAAGCTTTGCGCCGACTGGGTGGAGCGTAAGCCCGACGGTGAGGCTTGGGGTCTCGATCTGCACGGCCCGACGATGCAGTACGGCCGCGACAACTACGTGAAGCCCCTGGGCGAGCGCGCCTCGCGCGTTCATTTGCTCGAGCGTGACGTCCTCGCCGGCATCGCCGCCAAGGTCGACGTCGCGGTGGCCTTCAACTTCTCGTATTGCGTCTTCAAGGACCGCAAGACGCTTGTCCGCTATTACGAAGCCGTACGCCGTGGTCTCGGCGATGACGGCGTCTTCTTCACCGACATCCATGGCGGGCCCGACGCGCAAGTCGAGGTCGTCGAGCGCACCAAACATCCGGCCTTCACGTACGTTTGGGAGCAAGCGGTCATGGACGCGGTGAGCGCCCACGCCATGCGCTACATCAGCTTCGAGTTCCGCGACGGCACCAGCCTCGAGCGCGCCTTCAGCTACGATTGGCGCATCTGGACGCTGCCCGAGCTCATCGATGCGTTGTACGAGGCAGGCTTCGCCCGCGTCGACACGTATTGGGAGGGCGCCAACTCGGACGGCACCGGCAACGGCGTCTTCCGCAAGGTAAAGCGCGCCGACAACGAAGACTCGTGGATCGCGTACCTCGCGGCCTGGCCTCGTTAGGTCGTGACGACCGCCTAGAGCACCGCGGCGATGAGCTCGGCATTTCGTTGGGCCGCGCCGCGCGACGAGAGCGCCTGCGCCCGCGCCAGCTCGCCTAGCTCTCTGCGTCGCGGCTCGCGCTCGAGGAGGTCCTTCAAGACGCGCTCGAGCTGATCCGGGCTTGCCACCTGGATGCCGCCACGTCCCAGGAGCACCTGCACGCTGTCTGCGAAGTTATGCATGAAGGGCCCGAAGATGGTCGGCTTGCCGGCGGCCGCGGGCTCGAGGATGTTCTGTCCGCCCCGGCGGACAAACGAGCCGCCCACGAACACCAGTGTCGCGAGGGCGTAACACGCGGCGAGCTCACCGATGGTGTCGAGCACGACCAGGTCGCGGCCGGAACCCTCGTGAGAACGGCGCTTTCCCTTCAAGCCCGCCGCTTTGGCGATGGCCAGCACGCGGTCGGCGCGTTCGACGTAGCGGGGCGCGATCACCATCCGCAGGTTGGGGAGGGTCGCGCGCAGTCGCGTGAACACTCCGATCAGGATCTCTTCCTCGTCCTCGTGCGTGCTGCCGGCGACCCAGATCGGCGCGTCGTCGGGGAAGGCGATGGCGGCGCGCAGCTCGGCGATTTTCTCGGCGGGTGGGTCGGGCATGACGTTGTCGAACTTGGTGTTGCCGGTGGTCTGCATCACGTGCTCGTCGACGCCGAGCTTGCGCGCGTTTTCGGCCTGCTGGTCATCGCGCATGAGCAGCAGGGTGAAGCGGCGCAGCAGATTGCCCGTGAAAGCGAACAAGCGGCGATACGAGTTGATGCGTGCGTCGGAGAAGCGCCCGTTATGCAATACCAGGCGCACACCCCGGTCGTGCGCGTTCAAGATGAGCTGCGGCCAGATCTCGGTGTATTCGAGCACCAACATGTCGGGCGCGAGCCGCTTCAAGGCGCCGCGCACCGCGAACGGGATGTCATAGGGCAAGTAGGTGACGACGTTGACCAAGCCGTGTTGACGTTCCGCCATCGCGCGGCCGCTATTGGTGATCGTCGAGAGCACGATCTCGACGTCGGGGCGCGCCGCCTTGAGCGCCTTGAGCGTCGGAACCAGTGCCAGGACGTCGCCGGCCGAAGCACCGTGTGCCCAGATGCGCGGTCCGCTGCCTTTGGGGAGGCGAGGCCCGAGGCCGAAACGCTCGCGGTAACCCGCGCGCAATTTCGGATGAAAGAAGAGGAACGGCCACGCCACGCAGAACAACAAGTAGCTGACGAGGCCGATGAGCAAACGCATCGAGCGACGCCTTACAAGGCGAAGGCCCCTGTCGCAATCCTCTCGGCATCGGAGTACCATCAGCGAAAGGCATGGCACCGACACTAAAGCTCGGGGACTTGTTGCTCGAAGCTGGTGTGCTCACCCGGCGCACGCTCCAAACCGCGCTCGATTACCAGCAGCGTCATCCCGGCAAGTACAAGCTCGGTGAGACCCTCATCATGCTCGAGCTCGCGAGCGAGGAGCAGATCCTCGACGCTTTGTCGCGCAAGCTGCGCCTACCGGCCGTCGATCTGACACGCGTCAAGTCCATCGCGCGGGACGTGCTCGCCACCATCGATCGTAACCTCGCCGAGCGCGAGCTCGTCCTGCCCATCGCCATCGAGCAGCGGGGCGCGAGTCGCCGCTTGCAGCTCGCCATGGCGGACCCGACGAATCTGACCGCGTTCGATAATCTGCAGTTCCGGTTGGGCCTGCCCATCGATCCGCACCTGTCGACCATCACCCACGTGCGTGAGGCTATTCGCAGGTTCTACCCGCGCGGGCGGTAGGCCCGGGCGGTTGCCCTTTTTCCTCCGGCGTGACATCTCACCGCGGCAACTCGAACTGACCGCAATGGAGGGAATCTGATGGCTACGACCGACCGCGTCCGCGAAATCCTCAGCTGGTACAACGGCCAACCCGCGGGCGTTCTCGCGAACTTGCACCGCCTCATGAATTTCGGCCGCCTCGCCGGCACCGGCAAGATGGTGATCCTGCCCGTCGACCAGGGCTTCGAGCATGGCCCGGCGCGCTCTTTCGCCAAGAACGCCGAAGGTTACGACCCGCGCTATCACTTCCGCCTCGCCATCGAGTCGGGCTGCGCCGCGCACGCCGCGCCGCTCGGCGCGCTCGAGACCGGCGCTTACGAGTACGCCGGCGAGGTGCCGCTCATCCTCAAGCTCAACAACTCGGACGTCATGTTCAAGGGTGAGAACCCGATCTCGGCGCTGACCGGCTCGGTGAAGGACGCGCTGCGCATCGGCGCGACCGCCATCGGGTTCACGATTTACCCCGGCTCGTCGGAGCGCAAAGAGCAGTACCAGGAGATCAAGGAGCTCATCGCCGAGGCGCGTGACGCCGGCCTCCCGACGGTGCTCTGGGCATATCCCCGCGGCTCGACCATGTCGAAGGAAGGCGAGACCGCCGTCGACGTCGTGGCTTACGCGGCGCACGTTTCCTGCCAGCTCGGCGCGCACATCGTGAAGGTGAAGCCGCCGACCGCGCACCTCGAGCTCAAGGAAGCCAAGAAGGTGTACGAGGAGCAGAAGATCCCGATCGGGACGCTCGCCGAGCGGACGCGCCACGTCGTGCAGAGCTGCTTCAACGGCCGCCGCATCGTCATCTTCTCGGGCGGCGAGACCAAGGACGACGCTGCCGTCATGAACGACGTGAAGGAGCTCGCCAAGGGCGGTGCCTTCGGCTCGATCATGGGCCGCAATGCGTTCCAGCGTCAGCACAACGACGCCGTGAAGCTGCTCGTCAACGTCATGGATACGTTCAAGAACGCGTGAGCAGTACTCTCACGGAGGCGAGCGCGACTCGACCCGGACTTCATCCGGCGTTGAAGCTCGTCGCCTTCGTCGTGACCGTGGTCATCGGCGGTGCGTTACTCGCGCCGCCGCTGTACTACGCCGCGCAGTGGGGCCTACGCGTCGGCTTTCTTCCTGACGCTTTAGCGGGCTTCAAGTTTCCCAAGTATGTGACGCGCGCCATGCTGGTCGTGGCGCTCGCGCTCATCTGGCCGCTGGTCAAGTGGCTCGGCATCTCGAGCCGAGCCGAGCTGGGGCTCGAACGCGATCCGCGCTGGGCCATTCGCTTTGGCCTCGGGCTCGCCAAGGGCGCCTTGGGGCTGGCGCTGGTCGGCGTCTTGCTCGTGGCGTTGGGCTTCGCCACTTGGCGCGACCCCTTGCCCTGGCACCGGCTGCTGGAGGCCGCCGCCACGGGCATCACCGTCGCCGTCATCGAGGAATGGACGTTCCGCGGCATCATCTTCGGTTTGGTTCGCCGGTCGCAGCCGTGGCCGAAGGCACTGGTGATCGTCTCGCTGGTCTTCGCCGTCCTGCACTTCGTCCGGGCGCCGCTGGTCGCGCCACAGGTCGAAGAAATTCATTGGTGGAGCGGACTTGCGCTCGTCCCCGCGCACTTCTGGCAGTTCGGTGAGCCGGTGCTGCTGATCGGCAGCTTGCCCACGTATTTCCTGGTCGGGGCGACGCTCGCCTACACCGTGGTGCAGACAAAATCGTTGGCTTTTGCTATCGGGCTGCACGCCGGATGGGTTTTTGCGCTGCGGGGCTTTGGATTTTTGTCCCGCCGCGTGGGTGAGCCGACGGTGTGGCTGGGACGTGATCTGATCAGCGGCATCATTCCGGCGCTGCTCGTCGCGCTGACCTGGTTCCTCTTGGTTCTGATGTTTCGGAGACGACGGATATGATGCTTGTGCTCGTGGCCGCTACAGCGGTCGCTCCCGTAAAAGAAGCGTCGATGATGGACAAGGCGCGCGCCGAGCGTGTTTCGAAGCTCAAGGCCGAAGACGGCTGGCTCTCCCTCGTTGGCTTGTCGTGGCTGTCCCAGGGTCAGCAGAGCATCGGCCGGGCCGCCGACAATACCATCGTGGTCAAGAGCCCGAACGCCGCCGAGCACATCGGCACCTTGAGGCTCGACGGGAAGATTGTACACTTTAGCGTTCACCCGAGCGGCGGCGTGATGCACGACGGCAAGCCGGTGACCGACCTCGACCTGGTCAGCGACGCCGGTGGCAAGCCGACGAAGCTCACGCAAGGCAGCGTCACCTTCTACGTCATCGAGCGCGGCGGGCGGTTGGGCGTGCGCATCAAGGACGCCAAGAGCCCGGTCCGCGCCAAGTTCGCCGGCCTCGATTACTTTCCCAACGATCCGGCTTGGCGCGTCGACGCGACCTTCGAGCCCTACGCTTCACCCAAGCGGGTCAAGGTCCCGACCATGGTGGGCGTCGAGGAAGAGCACGACGTGCCCGGCAAGTTCCGCTTCCACCACGACGGCCGCGACATCGCCCTGGAGGCCTTCGACGACGGCGAGATGCTGATGATCGTCTTCGCCGACAAGACCAGCGGCAAGGAGAGCTACGGCGCCGGCCGGTTCCTCTACGTGGAGAAGCCCAAGGCCAGCCGGGCGACCCTCGACTTCAACCTGGCCGAGAGCCCACCTTGCGCCTTCACGGCCTATGCGACCTGTCCGCTGCCGCCGGCGGGCAATCGACTCGCCGTAGCGGTCACCGCGGGCGAAAAGACGCCCGCGACGGTTCACTAAAGAGGGTACACTAGCGGAGCGAATGACCGCGAAGGCGCTCCACGGGCCGGAAGGTGCGGAGGCCATCGAGTATCTCGATGCCCTCGTACGCGCGGTGCCGCATCACATCGCCCGCGCCGTGCTGCTGGATCCGAGCGAGCAGGCGGTTCGCCACGCGGTCTTCGATGGGACGGTGCTCTTCGCCGACCTCGTCGGCTTCACGCGCTTGTGCGAGTTTTTGGCGGATGCCGGCCCCGAGGGCTTGAGCCGGTTGTCGGTCATCCTCGACCGGTTCTTCGCCGCGATCATCGACCAGGCGCTGTCGCTCTATGGCGGGTCCGTCGCTCAGTTCGGTGGTGACTCGATCACCGTCTTCTTCGACGGACCAGGCCACGCCGAGCGAGCCGCGGCGGCAGCGCTCGGTGCCCAGCGCCTGATGCACGGCGAGGTCGGGCGCACCGCGGTCGAGCAAGCGAACAACATGAAGCTGCGCATCGGCATGGCGTCGGGGCGCATCGACGTGCCGGTGCTCGGTGACCTCACGCGCCGCATCGTGGTTTGCGCGGGGAGGGCCGCCCATCGGGCGTTGGCTCTGCAGGCCTATACGGAGCCTGGCAGCATCAGCATCGACGCGTCGACGGCCGAGCTCTTGGGCGCCGCGGCCGAGCTGGTGGAGCGTAAGGACGACCGCGCGGTGCTGCGAGGGCTGCGCACGTGGCCGCCAACGCAGACAGCGCCCGCCTTGAACCTCGGCCCCCCCGAAGCGGCGCCGCGCAAGATCCGCTTGCTCGAGCCGTTCGTGCCCCAGCCGCTGGCGCTACGCCTGCGCACCACCCCCTCGGGTTGGCGCATCGAAGGCGAGATGCGGCACGTCGTCGTCGTCTTCAGCGAGGTCACCGGCGTCGAGGAGCGCAACGCCAACGTCGAAGGCATCGAACAGATGTCGCGCTCGATGTTGCGGGCCTACCGCCGGCACGCGGGAGTGGTCGCCAAAGCGGACGTGACACCCAATGGCCACCGCATCATGGTCTTGTTCGGGCTGCACGAGCCGTCCGAGAACGACGCCGAGAAAGCCTTGCTCGCGTCCATCGAGGCCGCAAGTCGCGTCCGCCAGCTCACCTTGCCCTACGGCGGTAAGGTGCAGATGCGCACCGGCGTGCACGGCGGCCGCGTCTACTTCGGCGCCATCGGCAGCGACAGCAAACATGACATCACCGTGGTCGGCGATACCGTCAATGTTGCCGCCCGTTGTTGCAGTATGGCCGAGCCGTTCGAGGTCGTGGCCACCGAGGAGATTGGCAAGGCCATCGGGGCCGAGCTGCGCATGAGCGAGCGCGCGCCGGTCACGGTGAAGGGCAAGCGTGAGCCCATCCGTACCGTCGTCGTGCATGGGCCCTCCGAAGGCGTCACGCACCTCGCCAAGCAGCGCGGCAAAGAGCGCTTCATGGCCGGCCGCGACAGCGAACGCGCGCAGATCATCGGCGTCGTCGAGGACGCCGCCGCGGGACGCGGCCTGGTGGTCGGCATCTGCGGTGAAGCGGGGCTCGGCAAGAGCACCATGCTGACGAAGCTCATCGACCGCTGGGCCGCCAAGGGCGGCACGTCGGTGGTCGGTCGCTGCCGCTACGCGACGCGCGCCATTCCTCTCGCCCCCGTCACCCGCATCTTCGAGACGACGCTCGGGCTAACGGGTCTGCGTGACGAGAGCGAGCGCCGCGAGCGCATTCGCGCGGCGCTTTCGACTTACGGGCTCGACGGGCGGGCGCCGGAGCTGGTGGCGCTCCTGCAGCCGGTGCGTCAACCGGACGGGAGCACCGAGGCGGCGGTCGACCTCGCTGACCCACACGCCCAAGAGCGCGTCGTCAGCAGCATCGTCCAGTTCATCGGCGAGCGGGTACGGCGGCAACCGCTGCTCTACATCGTCGAAGACGTGCACCACGCCGACACGCTCACGCTGCGCCTCATGTGTCGGCTGTCGACTCTCGGCCGCGAGTGGCCTTTCATGTGCGTCGGCACCTATCGGCCCGATCCGTTGCTCGATGATCTGCGGCGAACCGCCGACGTTGAGCTCATGCTCGGGCCGCTCGCCATGGAGGACGTCACCGAAATGGTGCGCCACGAGCGCAACGCCGAGCGCGTCGACGAGGACCTCGCCATCTTCGTCTGGCAGCGGACCAGCGGCAATCCGCGGCACGTCGTCGAGCTGCTGCGTTTCTTGAGCGAGCGCGAGCTCCTCACGGTGCGCGCCGGAGAGGTTGCCGCGCATCCCAGCGTCGATGCTCTGCACGACTTGGTGCCGCAGTCGCTCGCGCACGTGACGCTGGCGCGCTTCGCGACCTTGGGTGAGACGACGCGGCGCGTGTTGCGCGTCGCCGCCGCCATGGGTCGACGCTTCGACCGCACGCTCATCGACACGGTGGCTCGACACGGTATGGACGGTGAGAGCGTCGACGCGGCGTTGACCTCGCTCGAGAGCGAGCGTGTGCTCACGACCGACGGTGACTTCTCGTACGTGTTTCGCGACGACCTGACGCGGGCTGTCGCCTACCAGACGGTGCCGGAGGCCGAGCGCCGGCGGCTGCACGCCCGCATCGCCGACGCCCTCGACCGCTTGCCGCCAACCCACGAAGCACGCACCGACGCGAGCCTCGCGCACCACCGCGAGCGAGCCGGTCAGCTCGCGATAGCGGCCACGCACTACGAGCGGGCGGCGCGCGGCGCCGAGAACGCCAGCATGAATCGCGAGTGCGCTCAGTTCGTCGAGGCTTGGGAACGCGTCTGCACCGGCCTGCGCGAGCACGAGCGCCCGGGGAACCGGACGCTGGCGCGGATGACCTTGCTGCGCCTCGTCGCCAACGTCCGCATGGGTAACATCCGCAAGGCCCGTCGCGCGTCCCGTGCCATGGGCATCATTGGGCCAAAGGAGCTCGAGGCGAACGAATACGACATGCTGGGCTATTGGCTCGGCGAGACGGCGCGTATCTCGGGGAAGCCGGTTCGCGCCCGCCGCGAGCTCTCGCAAGTAGCGCGCAACGCGACGGATCAGGTCCTGCGCGCCGACGCCTCCCACGCCCTGGCGGTCATGGCGGTCGCGGCCGGCGATGTGAAGCTCGCGGTGCAGTGGGTGAACAAGGCGCTCGAGCTCGCCGAGGAGGATACCTACCGGCTGGCCCGCATCGCCCTGGTGCACGCCGGCGCTTGGCTGGTGAAGGGCGATCTCGACAAGGCCAAGGAGATCTACGAGCGCGTGCGCGGCTCGAAAGCGCACCGTGAGTACATCGTGCTTCGCGCGCAAGCGACCGCCGGCCTCGCGCGTTGCGCCACCCTCGCGGGCGACCTGCCGCAAGCTCTCCTGCACGCGCAGATGGGACTGCGCCTGGCGCGTGGCTCGAGCCGGCCGATGCTCGAGGAGCACAATCTGTTGACCCTCGGCACCGTCCTCATGGAGAGCGGCGACTATGGCCCGGCGCGGGACGCCTTGAGCCGCGCCGCGACCCTGGCGCGCGAGCTCGGTGACGCCATTGGTCTTGCGCAGATCCTGGTGCGGCTCGGCGCCTGCGCCGTGAGGCAGGGCGAGACTTCACTCGGCATGCATCTCCTGGTCGACGGCGAGACGCGGTGTGCCAAGGCCGAGCTCAAGGAAGCGGAGCGGCAGGCCCGCGTTCTCCGCGATGGCCTCTCGACGAACCTCGGTTAGCTCGTGTAGCCAAGCTCCATGCCGGTGTTACCCGAAACCGAAGCCGCGCTTGCCGCGCGTATGGCCGCGAACGGCATCCTCGAGGCCGATCTCCTGGAGAAGTTCGTCCGCGCCAGCGGTCCAGGAGGGCAAAAGGTCAACAAGACCTCCAGCGCCGTGTACTTGAAGCACATCCCGAGCGGCATCGAGGTGAAGGCGCAGGAGAGCCGTTCCCAGTCGATGAACCGGTTCCTCGCGCGCCGCATCCTCCTCGAGCGCATCGAACGCATTCGCATCGGCAAGGAGAGCGCCGAGGAGCAGCGGATCGAAAAGATCCGCCGCCAGAAGCGCAAGCGCAGCAAGCGCTCGAAGCAGCGCATGCTGGCCGACAAACGCCATCACTCCGCGAAAAAAGACGCTCGCCGCAATCCCGGCGACTAGGGCGTCTGGTCCGGACACTCGTTGACGATGCCCTCAGTGCAGGCGCAGGTCGCCGACGCGATGCAGTCGAAGAGCGCGGTGTCTTCGTAGGTGCCGTTGACGACCTGATAGCTGGCGACCTTGCCCTTCACGTTGCCAAGCGCGTCGTAGTCGATTGGACCCGAAGCGCCGGTGTACTCGATGGGCAGGCCGGCGGCGATAGTCCGCACGGCGAGGCGGAAGCCGTCGACGCTGGGAACAATCGGCTCGGGAGCCCCTTCGGGGCAGACCAACTCGGGGCGCGTCGTGATCAGCCGCGCCGCGTTGGTGCTCGTGCAGGGGAAGACTTCTTTCACCATCGCTCCGGTAATCCCGGTCGCCGGCAGGTCCGGGTTGTAGCCCGGGTGCCCAGGCGACAACGCAATGAGGGTCGCAAGCATCATGGTCACCGCGTTGTCGTAGTAGATCGAGTCGCGATAGACCGGGAGCAAGCCGTATTGCTCCTTGAATGCCGCTTTGAACATCTCGCCAGGTTCACCATCGATGATGGCGTGCGAGGCGCCGAACTCGCCTTCGGCTAGCTCACCCAACGGTAGGAGGTTCGAGCTGAAGCGGAAGGTGTGGAAGTGAATGATCTTCGTGGACGAGCCGGGATACTGGGTCTTGAAGTCGGTGACGAACTGGACGCCGTTGCGGGCGAAGGTGGCCTCGGCAATCAAGTCCGGAGCGCCGTCCGTTACCTGGCTCTCGAACGCGGTACCGAAGAGGTGAGCATTGATGTTCGTCGCGCCGAACGTAGCGCTGGACGGCGGCATGTTCTCATTCGTCGAGTTGTTCAGCTGTTCGAGGTGAGCAGCGAACGGAATCTCGCGGAGGTCGTTCGCGTTGACGTGCAAGACGCGCTCGAAGCGCACTTTGTCGATGAGCTCCTGAGCGGTGAACTTCTTCTTGAGCTCCGTGATCGCGGCGAGACTCGTCGACTGGCCGAAGCTCTCGTCGGAGGCGAACGCAGCGAGCTTGATGATGCCGTCACCATTCAGGTCGCCATGGTTCGGCATGCCGTAGATCATCTGCGCCACGACGATCGCCAGCGAGCCCGTGTTCATGATGGTGCGTTGCATCCAGTGGTCGGCGTTGCGGCGGGACGCCTGTAGGTCGGGGTTGTCCGCGACCGTCGACGTAGCATTCAAGAAGCTACCGCCGGTGCAGCTGCTGCACTGCATGACCAATCCGAGCGCCGGACCGTTGATCGGTTTGTTGGACTCCTCGGAGACCTGCGTCGTGTCGACGATCGACCCGAAGGCTCCGCTCGCGGCGATGTCGCGCAAGCGACCCATCGCCCGGCTGTCGTAGCCGCCGGCGACGTCGTTCTCCGAGTTCTGCACGTTCAGGGCGAAGCGGAAGTTCTTGTAGCCACCTTCCGCTTGGAGGGCCTCGTTCATCTGCAGCACCGCCAGCTCGGCGACGGAGATCCACGAAAACTCCGCATTGTTGCCAGTCTGATCGATGAGGACACCGAACGTCACCGCGGGGCGGTCGTCCTCCGTGCCACATGCGGCAAGGATAAAGGTTGTTGCGAGTAGTGAGGCTAGTAACGTTTTGTGGGGGAGGGCCCGGTCAAGCATGCCGGGGATATTACCACGCCCCCGACGCCGGTAGCACGCCTACACGCACCCATGTCCGCTCTAGCGGACGTCCGTGTCAGGTGACCCGCAAGGCGAAGCTCACCCAGTCACCGCGCTCGCGCATGCCGACCGCGTCGAGCCGCCGGCCCGCCGCCTGCGCGCGTGCCTGGAAGTGCTCGCGAACGTGCGGGGCCTGCTCGTGCAGGATGCCCGAGAGCATGAGCGTCCCACCCCGATCGGTGTGGGCAAGGAGCTCGTCGGCGAGCTCCTCGAGAGTGACGGCGAGGATGTTGGCGAGCACCAGGCTGAAGGTGCCGGGCACGCTCGCCAGCGCCGTGGTCTCGGCGCGCACGCGCGGGCCGACGCCGTTCAAGCGGGCGTTCTCGAGGGTCGCCTTGACCGCCGCCTCGTCGATGTCGACGCCGAGCACGTGGCCGGCGCCCAGCTGCGCGCAAACGACGCCCAGCACTCCCGAGCCGCAGCCGACGTCGAGGACGGCGCCGCCGGCGCGGGTCGCAATGCCTTCGTCGACTAGGAGCTCGAGACAGCCGCTGGTGGTCGCATGCTGGCCGGTGCCGAAAGCCATGCCCGGATCCATGCGCAGCACGAGGGCACCCTCGGGGGGAACGAAGTCGGGCCGCCAGGTCGGAACGATCCAGAGCCGCTGGCCGATCTGCAGCGGATCGAAATACGCCTTCCACGCCTCGGCCCAGCCGGTGTCGTTGCGCCAGCGCGTGACCAAGGTCTCGGGCGCGACGAGCACGCCTAGGTCCGACGCGAGCTCGGTGATGGCGCGCGTGACGGCGCCTTCCTCGACCTCGCCTTCGAAGGTGGCGATGAGCAGCGCGTGTCCGCGATAGTGTGCATGGCGCGGCGGTGGGGCGTCGGGCAGGGCTTCTTCGACGTTGGCCGGCGTGTCGTCGATGATCTGTACCCCCGAGGCGCCGATCTCGAATAGCGCAGCCGAGAAATCCTCGGCTTCGGGAGCCAAAACCTCGAGCTCGACCTCGAGCCAGCGAACCTCGTTGCTCATTTGACGACGCGCAGGTGGCCGCGGCGCGGCGGCGTCCTGGGGGGCGGCGGCTCGCTCTCGAGCTCGTTTTCGACCGCGACCTCGTCACCGCTCTTGGCGATGTCGTCGGTGAGATCCACGTCCTCCGCGCTTTCGAGCTCGACCGCGGCGTTGGCCGGCGGGTGCTCTTCGACGGGCTCCGGTGCCTCGTCGCCGCTGGCGACCACGGTCAACTTTGGCTTCTTGGGTTGATCCGGCAGCTGACCGTCGCCGCGCATCTGCGTCGCCAGCTGCATGAGCTCCTGCGGCACGTGCTCCGGGAACAGGAATGGCTGGCCGGTGACGTGCGAGACGATCATGTAGATGGACGACCAGGGCAGCTCGCAATCGAACGGCACCCCAGAAAAGGTGAGACGGGCGCGCACGCCCCACTCGTCGACGGCGATGGGCAGGCCGAAGCGGTACGAAAGGTTCAAGCGCAGCTGTGGGTCGCGTTCGAATTGACGCGGCACCACGGCGCCATCCGATCGGGCATCGATAGTGACCATCACCATGCCTTGGCCGAGGAGATTCTCGAGCAATTGGCGCGGTGTCGAAGGAACGTCGCCGTCCATACCGCCCGGGTCGTACACGGTTCCAGGCGACGTTGGCAATGCATCGAATCGTTAGCCGACGACCGGCAGGGAACCCCTCGATTTCTCGTGGGAGCCGCAGGACCCGCAATTGCCACAGGAACGAATGGCTTTGACGACGGCCTCGATGGCGACGTGGGCGGTGATTCGCACCCCGTCCGGGGCGACGTCGAGCGCGGCGATCGTGCAGGCATCCGCGGGCGAGCTCCCCGTGGCGCCGCTATAGGCCGACAGCGCCGCCTGCATGGCCGCGAAGTGCTTCACCGGCAGGAACTCGGCGTCCCCGACGTCGCCGGTGAAGGCGCCGACGTGGTCGTGGGGCAGGGCGAGCAGGGTCGCGACGTCTTTGCCGACGAACAACTCGGCCATCAGGTCGGTGCTGCCGATGGCGGCGCCGCAGGTGCGCTTGCGCAGCGAGTAGCCGAGCAGGCGATCGTCGAAATCGAGGTGTGCCTCGAAGATCTCGGTGATATCGCTGCAGGGCATGTCCGGCAGCGTAACACGCGTGGTCGCCGCCTACATCGAGGAAGAGGGGCGGGTGCTGATGCAGCAGCGGCCCCTCCACAAGGCGCGAGGCGGCCTATGGGAGCTGCCCGGCGGTAAGGTCGACGCCGGCGAGACCGACGCCGAAGCACTGCGGCGCGAGCTCGCGGAAGAGCTCGACGTGACGGTCGACGTCGGCGCCGAGCTTGGCCGCCACCAGCACGCGTATGGCGACCTCACGGTCCTGCTGATCGTCTATCGAGCGCGACGTCACGGCGAGCCGCGCGCTCTCGACGGCCAAACCGTCGCCTGGGTCTCCGAGGCCCAACGCGCGGCGCTCCCGTTGTGCGAAGCAGACCGCGCCATCCTCGGTTGATGAGACATCTTGCCGCATTGGACGAATCGCGCCCGGCCCGCTAGAGGGCGCTGCGATGAGACACTCGCTGCTTCCTCTCCTGCTGGTGGCCGTGGCCTGCGTCGATGACGGCGAGGGCGCAGGCATCCAGGTTCACGTCGAGATCGACAGCCAGACCATGCCCCAATCGGTGGCGACCAACGTCGTGCTCGACCCCAGCTACGTCACCGTGGTTGGCTTCGCGCTCGAGCCGTGCGAGAGCGTCGCCGCGACGTTGTGGCGCGCCATCAATCCGCTGCCGTCCGCTTTCGCGCACGGTGCGTCGAGCCCGACGAGCCTCGCTGTCCCAGTGGTCGTGGCCATCGCCGGCGCGCGCGCGGGCATCGACGTCGGTACGCTCGAGCCGCCGCCCGACCGCTATTGCGCCATGAACCTATCGATCGGTCCGGCGGACGACGACGCCGTGCGCCTCCCGGATCAGGACATGGTCGGCCGCAGCCTGCGCGTCAGCGGCGAGCACCAGGATACGTCGTTCGCCGTCAGCAGCGCGGCCAACGGTCATGCCCGCCTTACGTTCGTAAGCCCCCTCGAGCTCACGGACGCCGATGCAAGCGCCACCGTGACGTTGTCACTCGATACCAGCGCCACCTTCGACGCGGTCGACTTCGATTCAGTGACCGCCGCGGCGGACATCATCGACGGACTTGCCGCGGGGTTCCGCGTCTCGGCGCAAGTCTTGGTGCAATGAAAGCAATCGCCGCTCTCGCGTTCGCAGGCGTCTTCATCGCCCACGGGGCGGTCTGGGCCTGCTCGACGTGCAGCTGCGGCGACATGACGCTCACGGTCATGGGCAGCGAGAAGCCCTACGCGGGGCGTCTACGGGCGGCGCTGGAGCTGCGCCACCGGAGTGACGCCGTCGGCACGGCGGGTTTCAACGAGCAGCGCCTCGAGGAGCAAAGGCTCGACGCGCAGCTCATCTGGGCGCCGCTCGATCGCCTGTTGTTCATGGTCGACGTCCCGGCGCTCAGGCGCACCGTGCGCTACGTGAATCTGGCGCGGCGCGACACCACCGCTCTCGGCGAGATCGAGCTGCGCGCCAAGGCGTTCGTCTACCAAGACGACGCGTTCGTGCCGGCGCACCTGGTCGCGCTCATCGGCAGCGTCAAGCTGCCGACCGCGCGGCTCCAGCGCGGCGCCGACGGCGCGCTCCTGCCCATCGAGCTGCAGCCGGGCACCGGCTCCGTCGATCCCGGCTTGGGCATTGCCTATGCGTTCTTCGCCGATCCGTGGTCCTTCTACGCGAGCGTCACCGGCGTTTACGCGACCAAGGGCGAGCAGGGGTATCGGGCCTCGCGCTCGCTGCGCAGCACCACCGCGCTCCAGTACCAGCTCATCCCCTCGCTGGCGCTCCGGGCTGGTATCGATACGCGCACCGACACTACCGCCCTCGAGGCCGGATCCGTCGCGGCGGACAGCGGCGGGTTCATCGGCTTGGCGACCGCCGAGGCGCTGTTTTCGCCTTTCAGCGACTGGCTGCTCTACGCGGCGGTGCGCATGCCCGTGGTGAACGCCCTCAACGGCGCGCACGACGAAGGTGCCTATCTCTCGGTCGGCCTCGCCTACGACTTCTGGTGACGGTACAAGGCCGCGTGGGCTTGGTCTCTGACCTCACTGGAACCGCGGCGGTGTCGGGACGCGTGGCGCAAAGGCTCTTCCCGCCGCGCCTCGACGGGGCGGAGCTGCTGCGCTCGTTCGTCGAATTCGGTGAAGCGTCGATCCCCATCGTGGCCCTCACCGCCGCGTTCACCGGCGCCATCATGGTGCTCCAGGGCGCGTTCTACGTGCAGCAGCTCGGCATCTACGATCTCGTCGGCTGGTACACGGGCTTTGCGACCTTCCGCGAAATCGGACCGGTGATGATCGGACTGATGTTCAGCGGCCGCGTCGGCGCGCGCCACGCGAGCGAGCTCGCCAGCATGCGGGCGACGGAGCAGCTCGATGCATTGAAGGTGTTGGCTCTCGACGTCTACGAGCTGCTCATCGTGCCGCGGGTCATCAGCATGACGGTGAGCCTGGTCGCGCTGGTGATCTTCGGCGACCTCATCGCCATCGCCAGTGGGGCGCTCACCGCCAAGATCGTCCTCGGTCTCGACGCGGCGCACTTCTTCCGCAGTCTCGATACCGCGCTTGGCGCCGTCGACGTGCTCATGGGCGTCGCCAAGGCGGCGGCGTTCGGCTTTTTCATCGCCATCATCGCCACCCACTACGGCTTGAACGCGAGCCGCGACTCGGCCGGGGTCGGCCGCGCCGTGAACTCGCAGGTGGTCGCCTCGGCCATCGGCATTTTCTTCGCGGACTACGTCATCACGGTGCTCTTCCCATGAAGGTGGGCGACGTCATCGCGCTCTTGGTCCGCGTGCTGCGAGGCATCGGCGGCACCGACCACAAGGCGGCGTTCAAAGAGGCGTACGAGCTGGCGAACAAGAGCGCCTTCTTCGTCGCGGTGGTCATGGGGTGCGTCGGCGTCATCATGACGGTCCAGTCCGCCGAGCAAAGCCTCCGCATGATCGGCGACCTCGCGCTCATCGGACCAACCTTCTTGCAGCTGCTGGTGCGTGAGCTCGCCCCGAGCATCGTCGCGCTCATGGTGGCGGCCCGCTACGGGGCAGGAGCAGCGGCGCAGATCGGCACCATGCAGATCACCGAGCAGATCGATGCGCTGCGCATGGCGGGCGCCGAGCCCGTGCGGGTCCTGGTCATGCCGCGCTTCGTCGGCGGCATCGTCGGCATGCCGGTGCTCGTCGTGTCGATGGGCGCGTTGTCGTTCGTCGCCGGTGCCGTCGCCGCGCACACCGGCTTCGGCGTCAGCTATCCGGCCTTCTTCAATGCCCGCATGCTCGAGGTTTCGGACATCGTCGTTGGTGTCGCCAAAGCGGTCGCCTTCGGTGGGGCAGTCCCGCTCGTCGCCTGCGCCTCGGGCTTCGCGGCGCGGGGTGGGGCGCCCGGCGTCGGCAAGGCGACGACGACCGCGGTGATCGGGGGCTCGCTCGCGGTTCTCTTTCTCGATCTGGTGATCGGCGCCGCTGGTCAGGTCTACCTCATGAGCACGCGGGCATGATCGTCTTCGACGACATCCATAAGTCGTTCAATAACAACGCCGTGCTCAAAGGCGTCTCCTTCACCGTCGCGAAGGCCAAGGTGCACTTCGTCATGGGCATGAGCGGTGCGGGTAAGAGCGTCACCATCAAGTCGATCATCGGCCTCATCCGCCCCGATAAGGGGCGCATTCTGGTGGAGGGCCGCGAGGTCACGGGCTTGTCCGAGGAGGAGCTGGTCGCGGTTCGGGCGCGCTGTCAGTACATCTTCCAGCACGCGACCCTCTTCGATCACCTCACCGTGCTCGAAAACGTCGCCATGCCCGTCGCCAAGCGCATGAGGGTGGCCGGCGCCGAGGCGAAGGAGCGTGCGCGAGCGGCGTTGGCCGCGGTGCACGCCGACGAGATGCTCGAGCGTTTTCCCCCAGAGCTCGGAAAAGGCTCGCAAAAACGGGTCGCCATCGCGCGTGCCTTGGCGCTCGAGCCCCGTGCGATACTGTACGACGAGCCGACCACCGGCCTCGACCCAGTCGCAGCCCGCCGCATCGACGCCCTCATCCAGGAGACCTCGCATCGTCATGGACTCACCTCGATGGTGGTCAGCCATGACCTCACGTCCGTCCGGAGCACCGCGGATCACGTGAGCTTCTTGCACGAAGGACGCATCCGTTACGATGGTTCCGCCGATGGATTGTTCGCCACTTCTGATGAGGTCTTGGCGACCTTCATGCACCCCCGTGGCTGAGCTGTCTTGCGGTAATGGCACGTGCGCTGAAAACCCGAGTCATCGCCTTCGTGGCGATCGCGGCGGTCTTGCTGCTGGCCCTCGTGTGGTGGGTCGGCGACTTCAGCCTGTCGCGGCGTGACGACCTGCTCGTCGACTTCGGGTACACCGGCGCGCTGCAAGTGGGCGGACCGGTCCGCGTCAGCGGCGTCAACGTCGGCAAGGTCCAAGACATTCGTTTTCTCGGTGCCGGCGAGACTGCCGAGGTCGCCGAGCGCCCCTCTCT
>JBGGMJ010000178.1:0-9365 GCA_041288095.1 Myxococcota bacterium | reverse complement strand
GTCGTCTTGATGGCGCACCTCGATCACGTCGGTGCCCGCGGTAACACCATCTACTTCGGCGCCGACGACAACGCCTCCGGCTCGGGCACGATCATGTCGACGTTGCCGCAGCTCCAGGAGCTCCAGAAGGCCGGCAAGCTCAATCGCTCGGTCATCGTCCTGCTCACCGCGGCCGAAGAGAAGGGTTTGGTCGGCTCGCGCTACTTCATCAAGCACCCTCTGCCCGGCATCCCGCTCTCGTCGATCAAGGCTTGCTACAACGCCGACATGCTCGGCCGCTGGCAGCTTGATCGCATGTCGCTCGGCGGTGGTCGCAAGGCCGGCTCGCTCGGCGACATGGTCGTGAAGGCCAACGAGTCGCTCGGCGATCGCAAGTTCGCGGTCGTGAACCGCGACATCGACCAGTACGAGTCGTCGCAGGACGGCTACAACTTCACGCAGGCCGGCATCCCCACCGTCTTCGCGTTCGAGGGCCTCTCGAACCCGAAGGGCGGCGGGAACCTGCACGAGGACTATCACCAGCCCACCGATACCGTGGACAAGATCATCCGCGATAACGGAGGCGACAAGGTGCGCAAGTTCCGCGACCTCACCGTCGAGGTGGCGCGCGTCGCCAGCAACGCGGCGACGATCTTCGCGTAGGGGTGCCAGCGGGGTCACATGACCGCAGTCATTACGCGCAACTAGCCTTGGCCGGCGCGGATAACGCTGGAGATGGATGCCACGGCGCCGCGGCCAGGGACAGGTGAGCTCGACCTTACCCACTCAGCCTCTCCGTCCGTCCCGCATCCGGCACCGCGTCTCGAGGCCGAGCCCCGGCCCGCGCCCACCCCCGCGCTGCCGCCCGGCTCTCGCCCGCGCGTGTCGCTTGCGGCGCGCGGTCTGCTCGCGGCGTTCGACCGGATCGACGCCTCGCCACGCGACGGCAGACTCTCCGGGGCCGAGCTGGACGCCGCGATTCAAGACCCCGCGGTCACCGGCGAGCTCTCCGATGCCGTCGTCGCGGCGCGCGCGAAGCTCCTGCGCGACGAGTATCCCGACGTCGGCCGCACCTATTTCAGCTATGGCTGGGGTTACGCGCGATGGCTCGGCACCGGCGTCTATGCCCTCGGGTCGAGCTTCCTGCGCGGCACGCAAACGCTGAGCCGGTCCGAGCTCGAGCGCTGGGCGAATGGTCGCGGCAGCGGCGACATGGCGAAGCTCGATGAAGATCTGGAGCGCGTCACCACGCGGCGCGCCGCGACTCCCGCGCAGACCTTCGCGGCGGCGGCTCCTCGCGCCGGCGACGTCCGCCAGGGGTTCGTCGGCGATTGCTACCTCCAGGCCGCGGCAGCCGGTCTCGCGGCGATGCGCCCGCAAGAGCTCTCGCGACTGATCACCGAGCTCCCGGACGGCGGCTACAGTGTCCGCTTCGGCAAAATCTCGGTCGACGTGTCCGCTCTGACGGACAGTGAGTCGAGCTATTTCGCGAGCAGTGGCGCGAACGGGCGCTGGCTGGCGGTCATTTCGAAGGCCTATGCCCAGTACCGCTTCGGCTCCAAGACGCCGAAACGCGGCGAGACCTTGAACGCGGCGGACGGCGGCTTGGCCGAGGAAGGCATCGTGGCGCTAACCGGCCACTCGGCCACCAGCTATTCGGTCTGGTGGCGGACGCTCGCGTCGACGCGTCAGATCCTGACCGAGGGCATCGCCAAGCGTCGCGTCATGGTAGCCGGGTCCGGCTTCGACAGCGACAAGGTCCACGCGAGCCACGCCTACACCGTCATCGCGTACGACCGTGCGAGCGACCAGATCACGTTGCGCAACCCGTGGGGCACCCATCGCACCCTCACCGGTCCCGGGCTATCCGCCGACGGCAACGTGACCATGTCACTGGCGGAGTTCGCGTCGACCTTCGCGGTGCTGGCGGTCGAAGACGCCTCTTGACCGTACTTGCGAGGCGGCGAGCGGTCTGATTCTCTCGCAGCCGCATGGCAACTTCACGCGTGAAGCGCGACGCCGCCGCGGGGAATTCGAAGAAGGCTCGCGCCGGCGCCGCCATCCCGAATCGCTACGTACGCGCCCGTGAAGCCCGCCAGACCGAGGTCGCCGAGGACTACGTCGAGCTCATCGCCGAGCTGATCGCCGCCCACGGGGAAGCACGCACTGTGCACATCGCGCAGGTGCTGGGTGTGTCACAGCCGACCGTGACCAACACCATTCGCAGGCTGGCGCGCGACGGTCTCGTGACCGCCAAGCGCTACCGTTCGATCTTCCTCACCGACAAGGGCCACGCCCTCGCTGCCCGCTCACGCGCCCGTCACGGCATCGTCCGCGATTTCCTGGTGAGCATCGGTGTCTCGCCCGCTACGGCGGACACGGATGCCGAGGGCGTCGAGCACCACGTGAGTCAGGAGACTCTCGCGGTGTTCGCGGCCATGACTCGCAAGCTCAACTCGGGGCGCTGAGCGCAGCTACTCTTGCGGCGCCTTCGGAGCCCCGCCGCCACCGGCGCGGCGCTTGGCATCCGCGACGTGCTCGCCGTTCGGTGCAAGCGTCACGTAGAGCTCGCACTGCTGCTTGGCTTCGCCGCCGCCACCAAGTGCGCGGCAGTAGAAGTAGTGGCAGTTCGGGTCGTACATGTATTCGTCGATGCCGGTTTGATAGGCGGTCATGGCGCCGTCGCTGTCCTTGTTGGACTCATGCGCTTGGCCGAGCTCGCACCAGCTCTGCGCCAGCAGCGGCTTCGAGGTGCCCGACGGCAGCTTGCTCAGATAGTCCATCATCTGCTTCACGGCCTTGGCCGGACTGCCCGACTCGCGTAGCGCCTGCGAGATGCCCATCTGCGCCCGTGAGAACGCCTCGGGGCCGAGCTCGCGGGGAATGCTTTCGTAGATCGCGATGGCGGCGTCGAATTGCCGCTGAGCGCGCAACCGCGTGCCCTCGAGGAGCTTGACCTCGAAGTCGTTGGGCGCGAGCTGCTGCGCGCGCTCGAGAGAGGCCTTGGCACCGGTGGCATCGCCGGTCGCGGACTGCGCCTCGGCGAGACGCTTGAAGTAACGCGGATCGTTCGGCGCCTTCGAAGCCGCGCGCTTCAGGGCGTCCAGCGCTTCGCTGTTCTTCTTCAGCGCGAGCAACGACACACCACGGCGGTAGTCGAAGATCGGGTTTTGCGGGTCGAGCTGCTGCGCCTTCTTGAAGTCGTTGTCCGCTTCGACGTGCTTGTTCTGGAACTGCTCGAGCTGCGAGCGCGCGAAGTAGGCCAGCGCCTTGATCGGTTGCGACAGGTCTTCTTCTTGAGCGAACACCTTCTTGACGTTCGCCTCGATCTCGATCTGGCGCTCCTTCAAGCCGATGCCGCGGTCGAGGTCGACGAGCGACTTGCCGATCAGCGCCTGCGGGTGGTTGCGGTTGCTCTGCAAAGCGCCCGCGAACTTGGCGTCGGCGCCTTCCCAGTTGTCGCGAATGTAATAGTACCAACCGAGGAAGTTCTGAGCGCGAACGCTGCCGGCCGAGATGCCCGACAAGCGACGCTCTTGAATCTGGGTGTCCTTGTCGGAGGGCTTCGACGCCAGCAACAAGCGGAACGCTTCGACCTCGATCTTCGGATCGTTGATGTTGCGATCCTGCATCTTCTTCACTGCCGAGATGCCGACGTCGTAGCTCTTGTCGTAATAGGACATCAGCGCGCGCGCCGCGATGCGATAGGCGCTCTCGTCACCGCCGGCCTTGTCGGCGCGCTCGAGGTAGCTCCTCGCGCGGTCCACGTTTTCGGGGATCTGATGGTCGACCGCGAGCACGGCGTTGGCGTACGCCAAAGTGGACAGCGCGATGGGCGAGCTGTCGTCGATGTTCATGGCGTCTTCGCCGCGTTTCGCTGCTTCGACGTAACGGACGTAGGTGTCGTCGTCGATCGCCGCGCGCACATCGCGGATGACCGCGGCGAGCTTCTTTTCCTGCGTCGAGTGGTGCCACTGATAGCCCATCCAGGCCATGGCAACCGCCAGCACGCCCAAGGCGACCATGATCGTCGTCTTGATCGAGCCCGTCGTCTTCGGGACGAAGCCCAAGATGGTCAGGCGCCCCGGCCCCGCCGTCTCGATGCCCGAGTCATGCGAGAAGCCCAAGGTGTCGGGCGCGAAGAAGTCGTTGACGTGCTCGAGCTGCTTCTCGGGCTGCGATGGCGTGTCCGAGTAGACCGGCATCGGCGGTCCGGCCTGCTGCGCCGGTGACGCTGCTTGCTGCTGGCCGGGACCCGGCCCCGGACGCTGCGCCGGCGCCGCTTGAGGCGGCCGCTGTTGTTGCATCTGCGGCGGCATCTGCTGCGCTTGTGGCCCAGGCTGCGCCATCTGCTGCGGCGGCATCTGCTGTTGCGGACGCTGTTGTTGCTGCGGCATGCCCTGCTGCGGCGGACGTTGCTGCGCGACGGGTGCTTGTTGCGGCGGCGGCGCAGCCTGTGGCGGCGGGGCCGCGGGCTGTTGTTGCGGGAGCGGGACGCCGAGCTGCCGCAACATCGCCTGCGCCTGCTGCAGGTTCGGATTGATCGTCAGCGCTTGGGTCAGCGCGCGAACGCCCTCGTCGCGCCGGCCGAGCTCCAGGAACATGCGCCCCTGGATCTCGAGGAGGAACGGATTGTTGGGGAACTTGAGAACCGCGGCGGCCAGCTCTTGTTCGGCCTTGGGCGCCTTGCCCTGCTCGAGGTAGATGCGGGCCAGCATGACGGGGCCACGCACGTCGTCTGGGGCAGTCTTGATGCCCTTCTTACAGACGACCATCGCTTCCATGAAGCGCTTGGCGCTGAGGTATGCCTCGCAAAGAGGGATGCACGCGTCGAGGGTCGGATTCTTAGCGAACTCGACCTCAAGCTCGTGGATGTCACGTGCCATAGGGTTGGTGTTTTCTCCGAAGTCGGCGTGCTGTTCAAGGATCTTGAACGCATGCTATCGTATCCGAAGGTCCCACATGCGACGCATTTTTTTTCCGCGGCCCCTGTTTCTCGCGGGTCTTTTCATCCTTCTGGCTCCAATTTCCTGCGCCACGACTGACGGGCAAGCCCCCGTCAAAACGGTCGACGACCTCTACGCCAAGGCCGTCGTCGACCTGAAAGATGGTCTCTATCCGGAAGCGCTCGACGCCTTCGAGACCATCAAGGCGCGCTTTCCGTACTCGAAGTACGCGGCGCTCGCCGACCTGCGCATCGCCGATGTGCACTTCGAGCGGCAGGCGTACGTCGAAGCCGTCGACGCCTACCGGAACTTTCTGAAATACCACCCGACCCACTCGGAAGCGCCGTACGCGATGTTCCGCATCGCCGAGGCGTATCAGGAGCAGATGCCGAGCGAGTTCTTCTTCCTGCCGCCCTCCGCGGAGAAGGACCAGGCGCAGACCAAGCTCGCGATCTCGGCGTTTCGCGACATGCTCTCGCGCTATCCGACCTCGGAGTACGCCGAGAAGGCGCAAGACCACCTCAATCAATGCCGCAAGAAGCTGGGCGACCACGAAATGTACGTCGCTCGCTTCTACTTCAAGCGCGAGAAATGGATGGCCTCGGCCCTGCGCGCCGAAGGCGTGCTCCGCGACTACAATGGGCTCGGTCTCGATGCCGAAGCTCTGTGGATCGCCGGCAGCTCTCGCTACTACACCAAGGAGCTCGTCGAGGCCCGGGTCCACCTGGGCAAGCTCGAGACCGAGTTCGCCGACTCGCCTGAGGCCCGCAAGGCCAAGTCCGTTTTAGAGGAAATGAACAAGAAGAAGCTCGACGAGAAGGCGACCGACGAGACGAACGCCAAGACTCCGGCGGGCAGCGACGTGGCAAATCCCGCTCCGTCAGCCACCGCCACCGGCAACAAGACGCCGCTCGCGAACCCGAAGTAGCAATTCGACTCGAATAGTTGACCGCACCCGGGTTCAAGACGACCATAGGCCATCCATGGACGAACAGCTCCGCCAACTGCTCAGCCTCGGCAAAGAGTACTACCTGAAGCGCGACTTTCCGGGCGCGCGCGCGTACCTGGAACAGGTCATCGAGAAGAGCCAGAGCTTCGCGGACGTCTACAACATGCTCGGCGTCGTCTATCACGACATGGGCCAGTTCTCGAAGGCGCAGAGCGCGCTCGAGCGCGCCTTGCAATTGAACCCCGCGTACACCGAAGCGGCCTTGAATCTCGCGGTCCTCTACAACGATCTCGGCAAGTACAACGAGGCCAAGGACATCTACAAAAAGGCCCTCGTCAACAGCCGCGTCGAGAGCGGTGAGCTCGACCCGTTCGTCGCCGGCAAGATCGCCAACATGCATGCCGAGATCGCGGACGCCTATTGCTCCGCGGGTCATCCCGAGCGCGGCATCATGGAGTTCCACAAGGCCGTCGAGCTGCGACCGACCTTCGCCGACATCCGCACGCGCCTCGCATCGGCGCTCCGCGATACCGGACAGATGAACGACGCCGTCGCGCACTTGCAGCAAGCCCTGGTCGATCGTCCGGCGTACGCCCCGGCTCGCGTTCTCTTGGGCGTCTGCCACTACTCGATGGGCAAGCTCCCCGAAGCCATCGCCGAATGGAAGGAAGTGCTGGCCAAGGATCCCCAAAACGCCCGCGCCGCAATGTACTTGAAGCTGGTGCCGGCGAGCACGTAGGGTAGGACAGACTCGATCGATCATGGGTAAAAACGCCTTCAAGTTCATCTCCGGCAAGTACGTAGGCGGAGAGTTTCCAATCCCCGACGACGGCGAGCTGCTCATCGGCCGCGCCAGCGACCTAGACCTCGTGCTCGTGGAGGACATGGTCTCGCGCAAGCACGCCAAGCTCACGGTCTCGAGTGGCCAGCTCTCGATCACCGACCTGGGCTCGACCAACGGCACCTTCGTCAACGGCGAAAAAATCCGCCGCGCCGAGCTCAAGCGCAACGACCGCATTCTCATCGGCACGTCGATCCTGAAGCTCATCGACGAGTCCGAGATGACGCTCGACATGGGCCGCCGCGACACCAAGTCCGTCAAGGACATGATGCAGCAGCTCGGCAGCCGCGCCGGCGAGTCGACGACGATGAGCGGCGACCTGCAAGAGGTGCCGCTGCCCGACTTGCTGCAGCTCTTCGCCACCAACCGCAAGTCCGGCGCCTTGACCATCAAGGGTCCGAACAACGGTCAGATCTTCATCAAGAACGGTCAGCTCCAGTCCGCGGTCATCAAGGGTTTGACCTTGCCGGCGATGAAGGCGATCGCGCGCATGATGACGTGGAGCGCGGGCTCCTTCCAGCTCGAGCCCATCGACGAGAACATGCGCTTCCCGGAGAACTTCGCCGAGAACACCGAGAGCGTGCTCATCGAGGCGCTGCGCCAGGTCGACGAGATCCGCCGCATCCAGAAGGATCTGCCGAACGGCGAGGCCAAGCTCATCGTCACCATCCCGATGATGCCGCGCCTGTCGGACCTCTCGAAGAGCGAGCTCGATACGCTGCAGTCGATCCTGAACTTCGACCACTACCAGGACGTCCTCGACAAGGACCCGCGCTCCGATCACGCGGTGATCATGGACGTGCACAAGCTGCTCAAGCAGGGCTACGTCGAAGCTGACTAGGCTTTAGATTCCAGGCAGTTGCGGTTTGGATCGCCGCTGTCCCGACAGTGTGGCAGCCCCTGCGGGTCACTGCCGGCAACCCAGCGCTCCGCACGATCGGTAGAGTTGGGGCGATGAGCACCTTTGCGGCGTATCTCTCGAGCTTGGGCTCACCGACAGTAGCGACCGACCTTGCACCCACGGGCGAGGAAACGGTCATCGGCACGGGTGCCACCAGCACCACCGGCCCGACGACCACGACGATCGACAGCTTCGAGGTTTGCCCTGAGGGCGACGCCGCGGCGACCATCGAGGTGTTGCCGGCCGTCGACTTCGACCTCACCGAGGTGGTCACCGGGGCCGGGAGCGCGCCGCTCGCCGAGCTACAAGCCGCTGCCGACGCCATCTTGAAGCACATCATGCCGTCGCTGCTCGGCGATCGCGAAGCAACGGCGAGCAGCCTGCTCGCCTCGCTCGCCACCGTGCTCGACACCAGTCGCAACGTCGCCGACTCGCAGCAGATACGCGACGCTTTAGCGGACTGGATTCACCGCATCAGCGACCTCGTGGGAGAGCCGGTCCTCGATGCGTTGCGTGCCGAGAGCGCTAGCGCGGCGCCGGCCACCGCAGCGACGACTACCGCGGCCGCGACCACCGGCGCTACGACCGCGGCGCCAACCGCCACGACCACGACCACGACCACCGGCAGCAGCACGACCGGCTCGTCGCTCGCCGAGCTGCAAGCCGGCGCCACCGCCATCCTGAAACACATCGTCCCCGACCTGCTCGCGGAGGGCATTCGAGAGACCGCGCGCGGCCTCCTTGCCTCACTCGCCAGCGTGCTCGTCACGAGCCAAAGCGTTGCCGACTCACAGCAAATCCGTGACACTTTAGCGGACTGGATTCAGCGCGTTAGCGACCTCGTGGGAACGCCGGTGGCCGACGCGCTGCGCGCCGAGAGCACGAGCCCGGTGCTCGCCACAACGGCCACGACCACGCCTCCCAGCACGACCGTGCTCACCCCGGCGCAGGTCGTCGCGAGCTTTCTCACGACGCCCCTCCCCGGCAACGGTGGTGACAACTGGACGGCCCGCGTGCCCGCGAACATCCAGGCGCAGATCAACGCCAACGGAGGCGTCTTCACCGGCTACGCGACGCTGCTCACCCAGGTGCCACGCGATCTCAACGACACCAACTCGTTCGGCTTCTCGAGCGTGTGGTTTACCGGCCCGTTCGTCGGCGAGCGCTCGGCGCAAATGGTCGACTACCGCGACGAGTACGGCAATCTCGTCTACACCAATCCAACCCTCGATCCGGTCACCGGTCTGCCGACCGCGGTCCTCGGCCAGCCCAACGTCTTTTTTCAGATGGGCATCAACTACTCGGACTCGGGCGCCTCGGTCGGCGGCTTCCAGGGCATCGGCATCGTCGACCCGAGCCTCGCGGGCTGGGCACAGGCGCCGACGCTCTGCCTCGACGAGGTCAAAGAAGTCCTCACGCAGGGGCTCAAAGGGATGGGCATTCCCGACGCCCTCATCCCGCAAGCACTCGAGAGTTGCTACAAGTACGATCCCGCGTTCGGCGTGCTCATCCCCGAGGGCATCGGCGAAGCAGCGATGCAGCTCTACCAAAGCCGTCACGGCGACTGGTACGACGCCGTCTTCGAAGCCATCCCGGCGCTCATCGTTTGCATCGCTGCGCCGGCGCTGGTGGGCCTCGTGGCCCCCGCGCTCCAGGGCGTGGCCCTCGCGGTAACGTCAGCCGGTGTAGCGGGCGGCATCAACGCCGCCATGAATGGTGGCGACTTCCTCACCGGCGTGCTCACCGGCA
>JBGGMJ010000177.1:0-31511 GCA_041288095.1 Myxococcota bacterium | reverse complement strand
GAACTCCTGCGCCGTCGGCGCCAGCCGCCCGAGCTGAGCGCAGATTGCCCATCCGGCCTCAGGGCAGGACCGTGCCAGATAGGCCCGGGCGGGTCCGTCCTCCCAGACGCGCGCCAACAGGAAAGGCGGGCTGCGCGGCGTCAGGGTGGGCTCCCCGTAGCCGAGCCAACCCAGCGTTACCAGCAGCGCAACCGCGATCGTGGCAGGCAGCCCGAGCCGCAGCAGACGCCAGCGGCGCTCGGACCAAGTGCCGGGCATCAGCGCCGACAGCGGCGTCAGCAGGATGCCGAGCAGGAGCTGCGAAGTGTGAAAGGTCAGCGCCGCCACGTAGAGGACGGCGACGGCGACCCGCTCGTCGGGACGCAACCGCGACCATCCGCACGCAAGTAGCAGGGCGGCGAGGACCAGGAGGCCGGCATAGAGATCCGGCATGAGGAAGCTTGCGAACCAGGGCAGCGAGGTGACCGCGGCCAGCAGCGCGAGCAGGAGCAGCCGCCAGACGGGCGATAGCGCAAACAGGCGGGCCAGCGCCAGCTCGACCGCGGCCGCCGCGACAAGCGCGTTGCCGAGCGCCAGGAGCCAGAAGCTGCCCGCCACCGCCGTGGCGTAGGTCACCACACTCCAGGTCGGCGAGCGGATCGAGGGATCCCGGGCGAGCATTCGTCCGGCCGCGCCGAACCATCCTTCGCCCGCCTCCGCTGGTACCGGCGTCATCGCGGGTGGCGCGGTCCGCGCGGTCCTCGAGTCCGCCGGCATCCACGACATCCTCACGAAGTGCATCGGCAGCCGCAATCCGCACAACGTGGTCAAGGCCACCCTCGACGGTCTGCGCAAGCTGCAGTCGGTCGAAAGCATCGCGAATTCCCGAGGCAAGACCGCCGAGGACATGCGCGAGCCACGCCGCGGCAAGAAGAACGCCGCGGCTGAAGAGAGGGCGTAAGCGTCATGGCTTCCTATTTCGAAGTCACTTTGAAGCGCAGCTACAACGGCCGCACCGACTCGGTGATCGGCACGCTGCAAGGCATGGGTCTGAAGCGCCCCGGCACGAAGGTGTACCTCAAGGACACCCCGGCCGTGCGCGGCATGATCTACAAGGTCGTCGACATGGTCAGCGTCACCCCGAAGACGGGTAACGTGCCGGTCGCGTCCAAGCGCGAGCTCACGCGCAAGTTCAAGGCTTCCGGCAGCAAGGCCAAGAAGCCGAGCGCCAAGAGCGCTCAAGCTTAAACAGTCGAGGATTCCAATGCGTTTGCACGATTTGAGAGCGCCAGAAGGCGCCAATGTAAAGCGAACCCGCCGTGGCCGTGGCGAGAGCTCCGGTCTCGGTAAGACCGCGGGTCTCGGTGGCAAGGGCCAGACGGCGCGTACCGGTAAGGGTAAGCGCGGTCGCGGCTTCGAAGGCGGCCAGGTTCCGATGTACCGCCGCATGCCGAAGCGCGGTTTCAAGAACAAGCAGTTCCGCACGCCGACCGCCGAGGTGAACCTCGACACCCTGACGAAGAAGTTCGCCAAGGGCGCGGAGATCGACCTCGTGGCGCTTCAGGCCGTTGGCCTCGCGCGCAAGATCGACGTCAAGGTCCGCATCCTGGGCCGTGGCGACATGACGCACGCGCTGAACATCTCGGCTCACTACGTGACCGAGGGCGCCAAGAAGAAGATCGAAGCCGCCGGCGGCAAGGTCAACGTCATCGTCGACCCGACCCCGAAGGCCGCGGCCTAAAGAACCGCCGCAATTTCGCGCAGCACGATCGGGTCGAGCGTCCTTTAGCATTGGGTCGCTTGACCTACGTGTGCGCGGGCTCTAAGCATCACGCCTCGCTTTTGGAGTGACGGACCGTGGCTTCAGGTTTCTGGAATATCGGTAAGATCCCCGAGCTTCGCCGCCGCCTGCTGTTCACGGCCGGCCTGCTCATCGTTTATCGCATCGGCATTTTCATCTCGGTGCCGGGTGTCGACCGCGTGCTCCTCGCGCGCGCCTTGAACCAGCTCTCGGGCACGGTCTTCGGCATCTTCAACATGTTCTCGGGTGGTGCCTTCGAGCAGGCGAGCATCTTCGCGCTCGGCATCATGCCGTACATCAGCTCGTCCATCATCATGCAGCTCTTGACCGTCGTCATCCCGACGCTCGAGCGCTTGCAGAAGGAAGGCGAGGCTGGTCGGCGCAAGATCAACCAGTACACGCGCTATGGCACCATCGCTCTCGCTTTCGTGCAGGGCTACGGTATCGCGAACTACCTCGTGCAAGGTCCGGGCGGCGCCCAAGTGGTCCGCGATCCCGGATTCATGTTCTACGCCATCACCATCCTGACGTTGACGTCGGGCACGGTGTTCGTGATGTGGCTCGGTGAGCAGATCACCGAGCGCGGCATCGGCAACGGCATCTCGCTCATCATCTTCGCCGGTATCGTGGCGCAGCTGCCCTCGAACCTCATCGAGACGGTTCGCTACATGGCCGACGACGTGTTGCAGCCGGTGCAGGCGATGGTCTTGCTGGCGCTGGTGCTCGGCGTCATCGCCGCCATCATCTTCTTCGAACAGGCGCAGCGTCGCATCCCGGTGCAATACGCCAAGCGTTTGGTTGGCAAGCGCACCTACGCCGGTCAGTCGACGCACTTGCCGCTGAAGATCAACTCGTCGGGCGTCATCCCACCGATCTTCGCCTCGTCGATCCTCTTGCTGCCCGCGACGCTCTCGAGCTTCGTCGGCGCCGACTGGCTCTCGTCGGTGACGCAGTTCTTCACGTCGGACGCCTGGTTCTACAACAGCGCCTACGTCCTCTTGATCGTCTTCTTCTGCTACTTCTACACGGCGGTCACCTTCAATCCGGTCGACGTCGCCGACAACATGAAGAAGTACGGCGGCTACATCCCGGGCGTGCGTCCCGGCAAGAAGACCGCCGAATACATCGACCACGTGTTGTCGCGCATCACCTTCGGTGGCGCGCTCTACATCTCGGCCATTTGCGTCTTGCCGACGGTCATCGTGTCGCAGTTCCAGGTGCCGTTCCGCTTCGGCGGAACCGGCTTGCTCATCGTCGTCGGTGTTGCTCTCGACACCGCCCGTCAGATCGAGTCGCACCTGATCACCCGCAACTATGACGGCTTTGCGGGTGCCAAGGGCCCCCGTATCCGTGGACGTCGCGCGTCCTAGGCTCGGGAATGCGAATCCTTCTGCTGGGTAAGCCCGGTTCGGGCAAAGGCACGCAGTCGAAACACATCGCTGCGTCGCGTGGTATCCCCGCGATCTCTACCGGCGACTTGATTCGTCAGGCGATTCGCGACGGCACCGAGCTCGGCGTGCGCTTCAAGAGCTTCACCGACCGCGGTCTGCTCGTGCCCGACGATCTGATGATCGAGATGGTTGCCGAGCGGCTCGCCAAGCCCGACTGCAAGCCCGGCTTTCTGCTCGATGGGTTCCCGCGCACCGTACCGCAGGCCGAAGCGCTCGAGCGGATGCTCGCCGAGAAGGGCACGCCGCTGCAGGCCGCCGTGAACCTCGACGTCCCCGACGACATCTTGGTCGAGCGCGCCACCGGCCGCCGCAGCTGCCCGAAAGACGGCACGAGCTACCACATCAAGTTCAAGCCGCCGAAGAAGGATGGCTTCTGCGATGCTTGCGGCACCGGGCTCATCCAGCGGCCCGATGACACCGAAGAGCTCGTGAAGTCGCGTCTCGAAGAATACCGGAACAAGACCCAGCCTCTCGTCGCCTTCTATCAGGCGCGTGGCATCCTCATCGATCTCGACGGCGTCGCCACTCCCGAGCAGGTGCAGCGGCGCATCGAGAGCGCTCTGAACAACGCCCTGCGCGCGACGGCTTAGGTCCGCTCGGCGATGGTGACGGCGACCACCTCGGGTCTGTGACCCAGCTCACGGCGATGTCCTGACTACATGACAGACGTCCAGTAGGTCGCCGGGCGCACGTTTTGTTGTACGGTCCACTCTCAACCACAGCGGAGCGCGGCCATGGCGAACGAACGTCCGGCGGGTGTCCCAGCAGAGGCGAAGTGGGTCGAGGACGACAAAGAGTGGATGCTGGGGTCCGTTTCAGCGGAGGGTAGGAAGCAGGGGCCCTACAAGTTTTGGCGGGCCGACGGCACTCTTTGCAACGAGTGCAACATGGTCGACGGTCAGCCGCACGGCCCCTTCAAGCGCTTCCACGAAAACGGCGAGGTCTCCCAAGAAGGGAGCTTCGAGAACGGTGAGCTGCACGGCACTCGTACCTGGTTTTCGACCGAGAGCGAGACCACCGAGCGCATGCACGAAGGTCGGATGTCGAAGAACGTCTGGCGCTCGGAGATGGACTACGTTCGCAACACCGTGGTCGCGGTGCGTCACTTCGACAAGGCGGGACAGCGGCTCCTGCCCAG
Organism: Myxococcota bacterium; assembly: GCA_041288095.1. GTDB lineage: Bacteria > Myxococcota > XYA12-FULL-58-9 > XYA12-FULL-58-9 > JALHOP01 > JALHOP01. Next base: position 27,142 of record JBGGMJ010000177.1, on the reverse strand, counting down.
CGGCGAGCCGTTTCCGGAACGCCCGGCGAGCGTGTCTGCTGAAGCGGAGTACCACGAGAAGCAAGAGCAATGGGCCTCGGGCAACGCCCGTGAAGACCACAGCAAGGTCGGTCGCTGGCGCTATTGGTACAAAGACGGCACCCCCAAGGAAGACCTGACGTACGTCGACGGCAAGAAGAGTGGGCCGGCCAAGAGCTTCCACGAAAACGGACAAGTCTCCGACGAGGGCGCGTACACGGACGACGAGCGCCACGGCATCTGGAAGCGCTACGGCGAGGATGGAAAGCTTCTCCTCGAGGCGACCTTCAAGGAAGGCTCGCTGCACGGACGTTACACCGACTGGGATCCGGACCTCGCCTCGACCTACGTGGCCGAGGGGGTGCTCGGTCTGCTCTCCGAATATGACGAGGGCTTGCCGTCGGGCGGCTGGCATTTGCTCGGCGCGAGCAACAAGCGCTTGCTGTCGCGTGACTTCGGCGCCATCGCGGACCACGAGACGCTCGTTGAATCGCCGGCGCTCGCCAACGTGCGCAAGAGCGCCGTCGAGTGGCTTGCGGTCGCGGAGACCTGCATGCGCGAGCGGCGCTTCGCCGAAGCCATCGTGGCCCACGCACGCGCCGCGGGCCGCTCGGCGAAGGTCGAGCAGCTCACCGCGACGATCGCCAAGCTGGCGCTGCCCGCCACCGCCGAGGGCGCGGAGCGGCTCGCGGGTGAGATCCTCGAAAGTGCGTCCGAGCACTATCCCGATCTGCTCGCGGGCTTTCTGCGCGGCGCGAGCCCGGCGTCACTGTGCCGGGCGCTGGCTATCGCCGCGGACAAGGCGGACCAGGCCTTCACGGCGCTCGATCTGATCAACGCCGCCTTGCTGCTCGCGCCCGAGCACAAGGACTTCTTGTTCACGCGCGGGCTCGTGCTCATGCGTCTCGGACTCCCGGAGCAGGTGAAGCTCGATGTGCAAGAGCTCGCGACCGTGCAAGAGGGGAGCGCCGCCTTCCTCGGCGACTACAATCGCGTCCTCTTCCGGAAGTTCGACTTCTGGCCGAGCACCCAGACACCCGAGACCTACTACGACGGCTTGCCCGATGGTCCCGAGCAGGACCTCGAGGCGATTCGCAAGGTGATTGGCAAATACGCCAAGCGCCTCAGCCTCATACGCCGGGCGCTCACGAAATACGTGCGCCCCGAGGTGCCGTGGATGCTCGCCGACCTCGATCGTCTCGCGGCCGGCGCGGAGCTCGTCGAAGATAGCTGGGAGACCGACGAGGACGAGAGCATCTCCATCGACGAGACCCTTAGCCTCGACGAGCACGAGCTGCCCGACTTGCTGCGGATGGCGCGCGCCGACTGGGCGGCGCTCACGTGGCTCTGCTGGAGTGTCGGTGAAAGCACCGTTGGCTTGCCGACCGCCATCAAGGCCCCGGCGAACTTCGGCAAGGCCTGCGGCATGGCCGTGCAGCGCTACTGGCGTGTCCGCGACAAGGTGCACATGAACGGCTACGGGGCGCGCCACAGCAACGTGCCGGGTTTCACGTGGGAGGGCATCGACATCGATGCGATGCATCCCGCGCTCGCGGGCATCGCCGAGCAAGAGTACGCTGAAGTCGCGGCGGTCTTCCGTTGGCTGACGGACGAGAGCAACAGATCCCCCTGGCAAGACAACCTTCGAGGCAGCTGATGAGCGGTCGTACGATAGAAATTGCCGAGCATCTCTGGACGGTGCTCGAGACCATGGCGCGCGACATGGCGACCGAGCCGCGCGCGCTGGTGAATCAGGCGGTCTTCAACTGGGCGCGGCGGAACGGTTACGCGGTGTCCGCCGCGGCGGCGCAGCCGGGGCCAAAGGTCCAAGCCCAAGCCCAAGCCGAAGCCGAAGCCGAAGCCGAAGCGCCAGCACAGGTGCCAGCACCGAGGGCCGAGGTCGTGCTCGTCGAGGAGCCGGTTCCGGAAGCGAAGCCGCAGCCCGTCGTTGCCACGAAGGTGGCCGAGCCCGCGCCCGTCGCGACGCCGGCGCCCGCGCCGCTGCCGAGCATGGCGGCGCGCATCGCCGCCATCGACGCGGATGTCGACCGCTATTGCCTCGTGCCCGTCGTCGTCGACGCGGACTTCGGTGAAGCTGATGAGGAGCCCGCGGAAGAGCCCAGCGCGCCGGTGGTCGATCTCAACGCCTTGCGCGGTGCGGTGGCCCTGCGTGTGGCCGCGATCGATCGCGCGGTGGACGACGTGCTGCCTCGCCCCTCCGCGCCAGCGCCAGCGCCAGCTCCCGTGCCCGTGCCCGTGTTCGTGCCGGTTGCCACGCCGCTACCCATCCCGGTGCCCGCCGCCGCCCGTCCAACGCTGACGATTGCGCCGGCGACGCTGGCGTCGTCGTCGCCGACCGCGAGCCCGACACCAGTGGCAGAGGCTGGTATGTCGCGGCCGCGGCTGAACACGAGCGAGCTCGACAGCCTGCTCGGCGAGGTCGACGACATCCTTGGTCAGAACGTCGTGCGTGACACCGCCTTGTCGCCGGCGATTCCGTTCGTCCTCGAGCTCCGCGTTCGCGGCACCGATCAAGTGTGCACCGTCGCGACCGAGCCCGTGGTCATTGGCCGTGGGCAGCACTGCGACCTGGTGCTCCAGTCAGCAGAGGCTTCGCGCGAGCACGCGGTGGTCGTTCGCAACGGCGGGACCTACGTCATCGAGGACCGAGGCTCGAGCAACGGCACTTGGTTCGGCGCCGAGCAAGTACGCTCGCGCGAGATCCACAGCGGCGATGTCTTCCGCATCGGCAGCCTCGACGTGGTGGCCTCGTTCAAGATTGGCGACACCCAAGCGAAAGCGGGTTGACGCTCACGGCTTGGCGCGCAGCTCGTCCGCGGTCCTGCCACCGCGCGAGCGTAGGAAGGCGATGTTGGGCTCGTCCTTCGCCGCGATGCGTGCGTCGAGCGGCGTCTGACCCTTGCCGTCGATGAGATTGAGGACGGCGCCCTTGGCGAGGAGCACCTCGCTCATGGCGACCGAGCCCGAGGCGGCGAGCGGCACTGGGTAGCACGAGCGCTTGGTGTTGAAGGCGCTGGCGCCGTTCGGGCGGGCGCCGCGTTCGAGCACGGCCTTGGCGCCAGCGACATCGTCCCGGGCGACGGCGAGCGCGAGCTCGGCGCCGATGGCGATGCGCTGGCCGCGTCCCAAGAGCTCGTCCGCGACGTCGGTGAAACCCAGCGCCGTGGCGATGTCACCGTATTCGACGCCGGCTATGGAGACGACGTCGCGCGCGCCCTCGGCCTCGAGCTCGCGGAGGATCGTTCGGTTGTTGCCGAGCACCGCCGCGTGCTCGATGGCGTCGTAGGGGAGCTTGATGCCCGGGTCCCTGCCGTAACAGACCGGCAGCTCCTGGCGCTCGCGCAGGGAGGCGATCCGGTTTTCACGAACCTCGATGATGAGGGTTGGTTCGGGGGTGGCGGCGGCGGTCCGCCAGTCGGAGCGCTCGACCTCGTAGCTCTGGACGCCGGTGCCAGCCTGCCAGCCAATCATCGCCTTGCCGTCCGCTGTCATGGCTCGGGAGTCGCCCCAGTCGCGCGTGCCCGCGAAGGTCGTGCTTCGCGTGAGCTCCAAACTGTCGCGGCGGTAAGTCGCCGCGCCGTCGCGGGTGAGCATCGTCACCGTCGCGTCGTCGACCAGCAATAGGTCGTCACGCCGGTTGCGGACGAGCTCGCGCGGCAGGGGCGCGCGCGCCGCGCGGACGCCGCTGGTGGCATCGAGGGCAAACAGCACCGCGGGGGTGGAGACGTAGACGTTGTCCGCTCCGGCGGAAATAGGGCCGGATGGGATAGGGAGCTTTTCGCTGGTCCAGCGGATCTGGCCGGTTTGCAAGGCAACCGCCGAGACGCGAGCGGTGCGAGCGTTACCGTCGGAGGAGACCGCATAAACGACGTCGCCGGCGAGCTCGACGCTCACCAGGTGCTTGCCGGGCACGGACCGCCACCAGCGCGCGCCGCCGTTCGTCGTGTTCCAAGTCGTGATGCCCGCGTCCGACCCAACCAAAAGGGTGTGCCCGAGCAGCCGCGCCGCGACGACGCGCTTGTCATCGCCCGAGGGCTTCCGCCAAAGCAGAGCGCCGGTCGTGGTGTTCAAGCAGGCGATGTCCGCCGCCGCGATACAGACGACGGCAGCGTCGCCGGCGAAGATCGGGCCGGCGTCGTTCGCTCTGACGGCAACGGAAGTTTCCCAGAGCTGCTTGCCGCTGTCAGCGTCGAGCGCGCGGACGCGCTGCTCGGTGGCGACGATCAGCCGGGTCTGCGTGGCGTCGACCGTCGCGGACGCCGCACCCGCCAGCTGATGTTCCCAGAGGATCACGCCGCTATCCAGCGCGATGCCCAAGAAGGTGGTGCGCGCTTCCTCCGTCATGCGCACGATGACCTTGCCGGCCGCCTCGCCGACGACGGAGTGAGCTCCCGTGGAAGGGCGCTTGCCTCGCCAGATGACCTCGCCGCTCCTGCGGTCCAGCATCCAGAGCTCGCGCGGCTCGTTGGCGCCGGCGCCACGTCGCATGGCGCCGACCAAGACTCGTTCCTCGGGCATCAGGCGGAGAATGTCGACATCATCGAGGTCCATCGCGCGCGACCAGGCCACCGCCGCTGGTTGGGCTACGGGCGTGACCGTGGGCGCCACGGGAGTCGCGGCGCGCTGGCGGGCACAAGCCGCGAGCGTCAAGGTCACCAGTAACGCGCATGATTTCGCCACGTGGTCGCTATAGCACCGTAGCCAGCGTCCGTCGCGGCGGCTATGAGCCGATGATGGCGCTCCCCGTCATCCGCACCGAACGTCTCGTGCTGCGCGAACGAACCCTCGACGACCTCGAGCTCTGCGTCGCCATGGACGACGATCCCGAGGTACGGCGCTTCATCGTCTTGCCGATGCAGGGCGACATGCACCGGGCCTTCATTCGGGGGCGCATGATGCACCGCTATCCCGAACACCTCGGCTACTGGTCGGTGCTGGCGGACGGCAAGTTCGCGGGATGGATCTTGCTCATCCCGCGCGAGCTAGAGGGTCCCGAGATCGAGATCGGGTGGCGCTTCGTCGCCGAGGCGCGGGGCAAGGGTTACGCGACGGAGGCCGCGGCCGCGGTCCTACGGCACGCTTTGACGACCGCGGGCCTCACCGACGTGATCGCGGACATCGACCCCGAGAACGCGGCCTCGCGACGCGTCGCCGAGAAGCTCGGCATGCGCCAAGTGAAGACCTGGCTCGACGCGGGCCGCCCGACGATGCGCTACGTGCTTTCGGCGACGACCAAGGCTCGCAACGTCCGCACGCCCAGCTCGACGTAAGCACGCGACCAGTTGAGATCGAGGCCGTTGCCACCGTAACGGTAACGCTTGTCCTCGCGGACGTGCATGAAGAGCTCCGTGATGGCGAGCCGGCCACCCTTCGACGCGTCCGCGGAGATGTTCCCCAGAAGGCGGTTCAGGTGCTCGTTGGCTTTGTCGCGAAAGCGGACATCGCCGGTCTCGATGGCGAGGCGACCGTACAGATGCGTCATGACGCCATTGCCGAGGGTCCATTCGGGCGAGGTGCCGGGGATCATGGTGTCGCGCTGGGCGATGTGATGGCCGATTTCGGCGCGCGCCTTGGGGTCCGGACCGTCGGCGTTGCGGTACGCCGCGAGCCAACCGTCGGTGTTGTAGCGCCGGTAGCCCATCGGGCCCTTGAGGTCACGCTCGAGCTGGCCGACGAGCCCGGTGAGCTGCGGGCTCGTGGTCACGCGGTCGTGCGTGGGGCAGGCGAGCTCGAGCAGAGCAAAGGTCGAGAGCGCGAGGTCGGTCTTGCGCGCTCGGCCCATCGAATCGCGGAAGGTCTCGTGCCATTCGCCGCCGACATAGCGTTCGCGGATGACCTGGGCGCCCTTGTCGGCTGCCGCGCGTAGGTCGCCGCGCTCGAAGCTGAACAGCAGCTGACCGTCGTCGCCGACCGTTCGCAGGGTTTCGCCGAGGCCGCTGACGGTGCCGTCGACGGAGCGCAGGTAGTCGTCGAGCCGTTTGGCGCGGTCTTCGTCCCCCGCGAGCCATCGCTGCAATGCCTTCATGCCGTGCACGACACACCCGAGGCTCGAGGTGAGAATCGCGCCTTCGCCTTTCGGGCCGGCTTCCTCCCAGTGCCCGTTGCAGGGCACGGTCGTGAAATCGATGCGCGTGAGGTAGGCTGCGACGAGCGCCGCGGCCTTCGGCAGGTCGCCTAAGCCCTTGAATGATTCCTCGTGGGCCGCGTTCGCCATCGTGAACAAGCCGAGACCCAGGGCGTCGAGCTGATTGTGGCCCCAGCGGCCGGGGAGGTCGGTGCCGTCGGCGTTGACCTTGATCTGCGGCATGTCCGCGGGATCGGCCGAGGCCGCGCCATGGGCGATGCCGGTCAGGAAGCGATGCGTCTGGTTCGCGGACAGGGCGTTGCCGGCAAGGCCTTTGGCGAGCTGTACCGAGCGCTGGTCCGCCAAAGCGATGCCAATGAGCGCGGTGTCACGCCACCAGGCCGCGCCGTAGCCGAAGGTCGCGGTGACCCCGCCGTCCGCGCCCGCGGGCACGAGGTTCGCGGCGTTGAGCGGGACCTCGACGACGCCCGTGCGGCGCAGCTCGGCATGGAGATAGACCAGGCTCTCCGCGGTGTAGCGCCGGCGCAGGAAGGGCATGAACGGCGCATGGCAAACCGTGACGTCGCCGCCGGGGCTTTGCACGGTCGAAGCGCCCAACGGAGCCAATCGTTTGGTGTTGGCGAGTGCATGGGCCGGCTCGTAGGTCGGCCAGGTGCCGCCGACGTTGCGGTGCTCGTCGGTGAGGTCTTGGTCGCGACGGAGGGACAGGTCCCGGCGGCGCGGGGCCGCGGTTGTAGCTCCCCTAATTGTCAGGAGTCCCGTCATCTCTATCGGGTATCGGCAGGGCGCGTGCCGGGGTGTCGTGACGGCCTGTCACCCGCGATCGCCAGCACTTACCAGCGTGTCACTCCCGGAAGGGCTCTTTCGACGCCGGATTTTGCGAACTGCGCGCGTTGTCGGCCGATATCTCCAGCGAACGTGCAAAACGATTATTGGAGCGCATCATGACTACCCCTTCGACTTCCACCAGCGTTGCAGTTCGGGCCGCGGAGGTCCGTGCCTACTGGAGCCAGGTCCCCGCAGCTATCAATCAGGGCAGCATCGCGGTGGTCGAGAAGGCGACGCAGTCGGCAGGCTGGATCTCGGTGGCCGCGACGACGGCCGTGGTGGCGACCATCTCGGGCTCGGTCATGGCGAGCGCGGGTGCCAAGCTCGCAACCTCACTGGCCACTGGTGCGAGTCCTGACACCCTTGCTTTCGCAGGAATGCTGGGGCTCTGCGCCGGCGCCGCGCCCGCGGTCGCTGGCTGGTGCAGCGCCATGTTCAAGGACGGGGGTGCCCGTGGTCTCCTCGAGGGTGCCGGTGTAGCCACGGCCGTTTTCGTCGGCATGCTTGGCGGCGCGTTCTCCGGTTGGACGGATGGCGCGGTCTGGCTGGGCGCGACCGCAGGGTCCTTGGCGACCTTGGCGTACGCCGCCGGTCTCTACCAGCGCCGCGGCTGAGCTGACATCTGATGCGCCACCGGTTATGGTGCGCGCGCCGATGGAACAGAAGAAACGCAAAGGCATCGTCCTCAAGTCGCCGCGTGAGATCGAGATCATGCGCGGCGCGAACCAACACGTCGCCGAGGTCCTCGAGATCATGGCCCAGGCGGTGAAGCCCGGTGTCACCACCTGGGACCTCGATCAAATCGCGCGCGCCGAGATCAAGAAGCGGGGCGTCGGTAGCGCCTTTCTCGGCTACCACGGCTTCCCCGCGACTATCTGCGCCTCGCCGAACGAGGTCATCGTCCACGGCATTCCCTCGAAGGAGGTCGTGCTCGAAGAGGGTGACGTCATCGGCCTCGACATCGGCCTCATCTACGAGGGCTACGTCGGCGACGCCGCGCGTACCATTCCGGTCGGCACCGTCGACGCGGAAACCAAGCGACTCCTCGATGTGACGAAGGAATGTCTCGAGCGGGCGATCAAGGTGTGCACGCCCGACCATCGCCTCTCCGACATCGGCAAGGCGGTTCAAGAGCACGCCGAGACCAACGGCTACGGTGTCGTGCGCGAGTTCGTCGGTCACGGCATCGGCACGACCATGCACGAGGACCCGCAGGTGCCGAACTACTTCAGCGGCCCCAAGCCGCGCTTGAAGTCCGGCATGGTCATCGCCATCGAGCCGATGGTGAACCAGGGTACCCACGAAGTGGACGTGCTCGCGGACGGCTGGACCGCCGTGACCCGCGACCGCAAGCTCTCCGCCCACTTCGAGCACAGTGTCGCCATCACCGACGGCGAGCCCATCGTTCTGTCGCGCCTCTATCACTGACGAATCTCGCCCCGGCGAGGAAACTCCAGCGGCCCTCACGCACCGTCCTGTCCTAGGAGGCTGCGATGAAGAGTTTGTCGGCTGTGCTGGGGGCTTTGCTGGTCTCGGTCGTTGGCTGCGGACGCGGACCGCTCGCGAGCGACGAGATAACGACGCTCGAGGGTGTGCCCGCCGAAGGCATCGTGGCGCGGCGCGACGCCTTCGCGGCCTTCGAGGCCAAGCGTTTCGACGCACAGAGCGGCATTCGCGTCATCGGCGACTATATCGGGTCGCTCGATAACGGAGACTGGGTCCGCTATCGCGGCGTCGATTTCGGCGCCGGCGCGAATCTCTGGCGGGCCAACGTCGCGGTGCCAGCCGTCTATGCGGGTCAGAAGATCGAGGTGCATGTGGACGGCGTCGCCACCGCGCCGGTGGGTGTGCTCACCGTGGCCAGCACCGGTGCTTGGACCAGCTTCGGCGCCCAGAGCGCGCCGCTCTCCGTGGTCACCGGCGTTCACGATTTGTACCTCAAGGTCGTCGGCGGCTCGGGGGCGGGCAACATCACCACGTTCACCTTCGCCGCCGACCCTTCGCTGGGCGGACGCGACGCTTTCGGCGTCATCGACGCAACCGACATCGACGGTCAGAGCGGCATCACCGACTTCGGCGGCTACATCGGCTCGCTCGATGGTGGCGACTGGGTCCGTTATGACGACATCAACTTCGGAAGCGGCGCGACCCAGTGGCGCGCCAAGGTGTCGGTGCCGGCCGAGTACGCCGGGCAAAAGCTCGAGCTTCGCCTCGACGGCACCGCGACCCCGGTCGTCGGGACGCTGACGCTTGCCGGCACCGGCGGTTGGACCACCTTCGTCGAGCAGGTCACGCCTGTGAGCGGGGTCGCCGGCATTCACGACCTCTACGTGAAAGCGGTCGGCGCGTCCGGCGTCGCCAACATCGCTGCGTTCACGTTCGGCAAGGGCGGCACGACGCCGCCGGTAGAGCCGCCACCACCGCCACCGGCGACTTGCACCTTGACGGCTTCCGGTCCTGTGTCCGCGACAGCGGACGGGCAGGTGATCGAGAATCTCTCGATTACGAGCAGCGGCAGTCAGGCTATCCTCGTGAACGGCCGCAGCGGGGTGGTCATCCGCAACGTGCGCATCCAGCATAGCGCCGGGGTCGGTATCCGCCTGACCTCTGCCCAGGGCGTCACCATCGAGAACGTCAGCGTCGAGTTTACGTCGGCGCCGGCCGCCGGAGCGAACTCCAGCTACGAATTCTTGAACATCGCGGCCTACCAGGCGCACGATTTGACCGTGCGCAATGTACGCCTGACGCGCGGCTCGTCCGGCATCTACTTGCAGCAGTCCGATCGGTCGCGCCTGTCCTTCATCGAAGGCCACGACTTTCGCGGACCGTTCCCCCGCGGCCAGCTCGTGCAGTGGAACAATTGCAACGGCGGGCTGCTCGAGGACTTCTCCGTGCAGGGCGACCTCGCCACCACCTGGAGCGAAGACAACGTCAACGCCTACCAGTCGGACGGCGTCACGGTTCGCCGGGGCCTCATCGACGGCAACAACGCACCGTCGGGCTGCGGCGTCATCGCCGACGCCGGCAGCTCGCACATGTTGATCGAGGACGTGGACGCCCTGAATCAAGGCAACGCGTGCTTCGCGGCCTACACCGGCAGCACGCCCTCCGACGACGTGCGTTTTCGTCGGGTTCGCTGCAAGGACACGTTCTGCGGCAGCGTCGCCGGTCGTGGACCGCCGTCGTCCGGCGGGCTCATCCTCGCTAACTACCCGGCGAACACCAACATCGGCATCGAGGCGTCGAGCTACTTCAACCATTGCCGCGACCAAGCGGTCTGGGATGCGTCGTCGATCTCTCCTTACGAGATGACGGTGCGGGACTTCACACCCCGCGCCGCGATTCGTGCGACCCTATGCTGGGAATGAGGTTCGTGCTGTAACGGGGTGATGCGAGGGACGATCTTGGCGTGCGCGGCTCTCTGCGCTTGCGCCGCTCCGCTACAGCAGACGACGACGGCGGTTGGCTCGCCGAGCGCGGCGCGTCGCGGGGTGGTGATCGTCCTCGCGCATCGCGCCGACGGCAAGACCGGCTTCGGCTCCGGTGTGCTGCTCGCGGGGAGCGGTGACATCATCACCAACCGCCACGTGACCGACGGCGCGACCTCACTCGGCGTGCTCTTCTACGACCCGAAGCGGCCGAGCTATGCCGCCGAGGACGGCGGCTTGGGGCGTTATGTTTTCGAGAACGAAGCCGCGGTGCGGCCGGCAGGGCTGGTGCGCGACAGCACGCTGCTCGACTTCGCGCTGATTCACGTGGAGGCCGACACCTCGGCGTATCCCAAGCTCGAGGCGCGGTCCGAGCCAGTGGAACCGGGTGAGCAGGTTTACGCCATCGGCCATCCCGGCGAGTCGGTGTGGTCGATCACCCAAGGGCTCGTGAGCGCGGTTCACAACGGCCTGGTGCAGACCGACGCGGCGATCAGCTTCGGTAACTCGGGAGGTCCCCTGGTGGACGCCCAGGGTCGACTCGTCGGCATCAACACCTCGCGGCTCTTCGGCGACGTCGAAGGGGTCGGGTTCGCGCGGCCCGTGAGCCTGGTGCAGAGCTTCATCGACAATTCCGCCGAAGCGGACCTCGACCTGTCGACTCCCGCGACCGCGAGCGTCGCATGCACGCGCGCCGTCGAGATCGCCTCGTCGCGTATCGCCCCGTGCATCGCCGCGAACGACTTCTTCGACGTCCGCGCGGCCTCGATGGACGAGGCAACGGCGTTGCTGCAATTGCCGGAGCCGGCGCGGAGCATCGTGCAAACGCGCGGTACCATGCAGACCAGGGAAGAGTGGGTCGCCGACTACGTGCGGTCCATCCAGGCCTACGTCGCGAACACGCCCGACGACCACAACGAGCGCGTCAAGGCGCTGGCCGACCAGAAAGCGCCCCTCACCGGCGCGGTAAGACGCCAGATCTTGAAACACATCGAGCGCCCCGACGTGAAAGCGCGCCTCGGCCGCCTCTACGATGCGACGAGTGACCAGCTCCGTGGCGAGCAGCTTGCCCGCGAGCAGCGACGCACCGGCAAGAACTACGGCGACGACGCCGTCGCGCTCCGCAAGAGCATCCGCATGGGCGTGCGTGTCGACGAGGTCGTGATGGTCGACGAGGGCCGGGCCTGGGTGCTCGCGGTCGGGCGCAATCCGGACGGCACGACCTATCGCGACACCGAATATTGGGTGCGGGCCGAAGGCGGCTGGACCCTGCGCCTGCCACGACCTGACGAAGTGAACAGCAGCCCCGCGGCATGGCCGCCACCCGAGGCCTTCGCCGATCGCGTCCGGTTCTCACGCGACATGAAAATCGTCTGGCTGCTTGCCCAAGTCAGGGAGCCCGACGCAAGCTGAGCGTCGGTGGTCGCGCGTATCCCTCAAAAAGTCCTCGTGGTCGGCGGCGGCGTCAGCGGCCTGGCGACGGCGTTCGAAATGCTGCGCTTGGCGCGCGAGCGCGGTGAGCCCTTGACTGTCCGTGTGCTCGAGTCCGAGCCCTGGGTTGGGGGCAAGCTGCGCAGCCGCAAACAAGACGGCTTTCTCATCGAGGAGGCGGCGAACGGTTGGCTGCGCGCCACCGGGACGACGGACGCGCTGTGTGAAGCCGTGGGCTGTGGGCCGAACATCGTCCAGGCGAACGAGGCCGCCGGCGAACGTTATCTCGTCGCCAAGGGCGTGCTGCGCGCGCTGCCGACGTCGCCGTTCAAGCTGGCGGCAAGCGACCTCTTGTCCATCGCCGGCCGGCTGCGCGTCGCCAAGGAGCCGTTCATCGCGCCGCCCGTGGGCACCGAGGACGAAAGCATCGCGTCGTTCGGGCGCCGCCGATTCGGCCCCGAAGCTACCGAGCTGTTCGTCGATCCCATGGTGACGGGTGTCTACGCTGGTGACCCCGAGCGCTTGAGCTTCCCATCGTGTTTTCCGAAGCTCGCCGCGCTCGAGCGGACGCACGGCAGCCTCATCAAGGGGATGATGGCCGTCCGCAAGGCGGGGACGGGCGACGGCGGCAGCGTCCCCGATTCGCGGCGACTTACCTCGTTGGGCGCTGGCATGGGCAGCATGTGCGAGGCACTGCGTGTCGCGCTCGGCGACGCTGTCCGCTGTGGCGGACGAGTGGTCCGCGTCGAGCAGGTGGGCGGGGCCTATCGCGTGCATTTCGCCGACGGCACGACCGAGGAGGGGGACGCGGTGGTCGTCGCCACTCCCGCGGAAGCCGCCGCGCGCATGCTGGCTAGCCTCGACGACCCGCTGGCTCGCGAGATCGGCGGCATCACCTACAACGCGGTGGCCGTGGTCGCGCTGGCGTTCCCCGCGGACGCCGTCAAGGTGCGCGGCTTCGGCTTCCTGGCGCCGCATCGCGAGCGCCGCCGCATCTTGGGCACGCTGGTCGAGACCAACGTCTTCGCGGGCAGGGCGCCCACCGGCTACGTGCTCACCCGCACCATGGTTGGGGGCACGCGCACCCGTGAGCTCCTCGAGGCGAGCGACGACGAGCTCGTGACCGGGGTCCGCAACGAGCTCGCCGACCTAGCCAACATCCTGGCGCGTCCGACGCTGGTCCAGGTGATTCGCCATCCGCGGGCCATTGCCCAATACGAGGTGGGCCACGCGGCGAGGCTCACCCGCATCGACGGCAGGCTCGCGAATCACCCCGGCCTCTATCTTACCGGCGGCGCCTATCGTGGCGTCTCCGTGAACGACTGTATCGCCGACGCTACCGCGACGGCGAAGCGCGTCCTGGCGGTTTAGCAACAATCGCCGCCGCTTCGCCGAGGCTACGGTATGGGCGATGGCGTGACCTTGAAGGCGCGGAATGGCGTGTCGACCCCGAGGCTCGAGCGCCTCATGAACGGCGACCTGGCCGCGTGGATCACCGAGCGCACCCCCATCCCCGGCCTCACACGCATCATCAAGGAGGCCGGCGACAAGACCGAGCACTTCCGACTCGCCCTCAAGAACGGCGACGCCACGACGCACATCTTGGGGTGGGTCCGCCGCAGCGGAGACAAGCTCACCCTCTGTGTCGATGGCGCCTCGGTCGACAAGCCCGCCAGCCTGCGCGAGCAGCTCAGTGACCTCTGGAACCGCGGCGTCGAGCGCAAGGTGAGCGACCCGGCCTTCGGACGCTTCGTGGGGGTGGCCATCCACGCCATCCGCCAGCGCGTGACCGAAGACCCGACGATCAAGCGCGTCGACATCGTCGGCACCCAGATCTCGAGCCCGCACCTCGCCAAGATGCTGGCCGAGCTGGGCTTCAGCATCGACGCCCTGAACCCGACGGTGCCGCAGGTCATGTCCTGGGGGATCGCGGCAGGGGGCCTGGCCCTCACGGCAGCCACGTTGGCCTCGGAACCGTCCCTGGCCGGGCTCGCGACCGCCCTGGCGGTCGTTTTGACGGGGGGCTTGGCGGTCTACAAAACGTCGTCGATGCGCGGTAGCTACTCGGTCGACCGTTTCGACCCGGCCTAGCGCTTGATCCTGCCGCCTTGAGGTCGCATCAGGGGTGCTGGAAAACGATCCAGCGAAAGGGTAGTGACCCCACCTTTTGGCCTTGCCGGTTTTGAAACGCTTTGGTATAGCGCCGCTTCCTTTTCGGGCCGGGTGTGCCTAACGGCGCGGTTCGACTCGTAAAGGGCGAGAGGAAGCATGTCGAAGGAAGATACGATCGAGACTGAGGGCACCGTACTCGAGCCCCTGCCGAACGCGATGTTCAGGGTCGAGCTTGCCAATGGACACAAGCTGTTGTGTCACATCAGCGGCAAGATGCGGATGCACTTCATCAAGATCCTTCCGGGCGACAAGGTGACCGTTCAGCTCTCGCCATATGATCTGACGCGTGGTCGGATCACTTACCGAGCGAAGTGAGTTAGGCAATGAAAGTCCGAGCATCCGTTCGAAAGATCTGCGCGAAGTGCAAGGTTATCCGCCGTCGCGGTGCCGTGCGCGTCATCTGCAGCAACCCGCGTCACAAACAGCGTCAAGGTTAGTCAGTCACATGGCACGTATCAGCGGCGTCGACCTTCCCCGTAACAAGCGCATCGATGTGGCGCTCCGTTACATCTACGGCATTGGGCCCAAGAATGCCCTCGCCATCATCGGCAAGGCCGAGCTCGATCCGGCATTGCGGACCGACAAGCTGAGCGAAGGCGACCTCGCCAAGCTCCGCGAGATCATCGAGCGCGAATACAAGGTGGAAGGCGATCTGCGCCGCGAGACCTCGATGAACATCAATCGCCTCATGGACCTCGGCTGCTATCGCGGACTCCGTCACCGCAAGGGCTTGCCTGTCCGTGGTCAACGTACGCACACGAACGCTCGCACCCGCAAAGGTCCGAAGCGCATGGCAGGAGTTAAGCGCTAATGGCTACCGCAACCGCCGCAGGCAAGGTCAAGAAGGTCAAGAAGAACATCCCCACTGGGATGGTCTACGTCCAAGCGACCTTCAACAACACCATCATCACCATCACCGATCCGACCGGCGCGGTCGTCTCGTGGTCGTCGGCAGGCTCGAAGGGCTTCCGCGGCTCGCGTAAGTCGACGCCGTTCGCCGCTCAGGTCGCCGCGCAAGACGCAGCCACCAAGGCCGGCGACACCGGCATGCGCTCGGTGGGTGTCCTCATCAACGGACCCGGTGCTGGTCGTGAAGCCGCCGTGCGCGCCCTCCAGGCGTCGGGCTTCAAGATCACCATGATCCGCGACATCACGCCTGTCCCCCACAACGGTTGCCGCCCGCCGAAGAAGCGCCGCGTCTAATTATTCTGCTCGAGGTTTTTGAGTAATGGCTCGTTATACCGAATCAGTTTGCCGCCTTTGCCGGCGCGAAAACATGAAGCTCTTCCTCAAGGCAGAGCGTTGCTTCACCGAGAAATGCGCCATGGAGCGCCGTCCGTATCCGCCGGGACAACACGGCCAGGGTCGGCACAAGTTCTCCGAGTACGGCATCCAGCTGCGCGAGAAGCAGAAGGTGCGCCGCATCTACGGCGTCCTCGAGCGCCAGTTCTACGGCTACTACGCCGAGGCTTCGCGCCAGAAGGGCATCACCGGCGAGGTCATGCTCCAGTTGCTCGAGCGCCGTCTCGACAACGTCGTCTATCGCTTGGGTTTCGCGGGCTCGCGCGCTGAAGCGCGTACGCTCGTACGTCACGGCCACGTGATGGTGAACAAGAAGAAGGTGGACGTGCCGAGCTTCCAAGTGAAGACCGGCATGAGCATCACGGTGCGCGAGAAGTCGCGTCAGATCGGCCGCATCATGGAAGCTCTCGGCAACGCCGAGAAGCGTGGTGTTCCGGGCTGGCTCACGCTCGACGCCGCTGCGTTCACGGGGACGGTTCAATCGCTGCCTCAGCGCGAAGAGATCCAGATCCCAATCCAAGAGCAGCTCATCGTCGAGCTCTATTCGAAGTAGTAAAAAACGCGATGGCGGGCTGTCTGCTGCAGCGGACGTTCGTCAACGGACCTTCGGCCTTCCGAATATGCGGTTGGCTGAAGGTGAAGCACTGGCCAGAGGACTTTTAGGCCAGCGTTTCTAAAACCCCTTCTGGTCGTGCAGGCCTCGCGGTGAGACTGCCGACTCAAAAAGGAGTCCTCCATGCAGCGCAATTGGCGAGACCTTATCCGTCCCAAGCACCTCATCACGGACCGTGAGGGCCTCACGGCTACTTACGGCAAATTCTTCGCGGAGCCGCTCGAGCGTGGCTTCGGTATCACCCTCGGCAATGCCCTTCGCCGCGTGCTCCTGAGCTCGCTGCAAGGCGCGGCGATCTCGGCGGTGCGTATCGATGGCGCCCTGCACGAGTTCACGGCCATCCCCGATGTCACCGAGGACGTCACCGACATCATCTTGTCGCTCAAGGACGTTCTGGTGAAGACTCACTCGAACGAACCGCGCGTCTTGAAGATCGACGTTCAGGCTCCCGAGAAGGAAGAGCTCAAGGTCACGGGCAAGGACTTGATTGGCGATGACGCCGTCGAGGTCTTGAACCCCGATCACCACATCGCCACTGTCGCCCCCGGCGGCAAGCTGGCGATGGAAGTCATGGTCCGTCGCGGCCGTGGCTATGTTCCCGCCGACAAGAACAAGGCGCCGAACATGGCGGTGGGTTGGATCCCGATCGACTCGCTCTTCAGCCCGATCCGCAAGGTCAGCTTCAACGTGACCAACGCGCGCGTCGGTCAGCAGACCGACTACGACAAGCTCACCCTCGAGGCCTGGACCGATGGTTCGGTCTCGCCGGACGACGCTGTCGCGCTCGCGGCCAAGATCCTCAAAGAGCAGCTCACCGTCTTCATCAACTTCGAGGAAGAGGAAGAGTTCGAGATCAAGGAAGAGACGCCGTCGCAGGAGAAGTTCAACGAGAACTTGCTCCGTAGCGTCGACGAGCTCGACCTGTCGGTGCGCGCCGAGAACTGCTTGCAGTCGGCGAACATCAAGTACATCGGCGACTTGGTCCAGAAGACCGAGGCCGAGATGCTCAAGACCAAGAACTTCGGTCGCAAGTCGCTCAAGGAAATCAAAGAGCTGCTCGCCGAAATGGGTCTCTCGTTGGGCATGAAGCTCGACGCCTGGCCGCCGAAAGAGCTGAAGCGCTAAATCGCTTCGGTTGTTGAATCGTCAAAGCTGGCCGGGGCAATCCCCCGGCCAGTTTCGTTTCAGGGGGATGCAATGCGCTCGTGGCTCGTGGTCGTGTCGTGTGTGTTTGCTTTGGCGTGCAGCGACGACAAGAAGAACGACCAGCCCAAAGACGTTTACGAAGCGACCCTCTGGCCCAGCACCGCCGAGCTCGCGAACGACACCCTCGGGGGCATGGATACCGAGACCGGCGACGGCAGGCTGCACTGGAACGCAACGCCGGCACAGCTCGTGGACGTGCAGCCGGGTAGGGTGCTCATCGCGGGCCAGTCGCGCGCCACGCCGAATGGGCTCATGCGCTTCGTCACCGCCGTCAGCACGGAAGGCGGCGGGCTCACGCTCACCACCATCAATGCGCCGCTGCAGCTCGCCTTCAAGAAGCTGCACGTCGAAGCGGGTGAGCGAACCGCCACGCTCGATGGCAACACGGTCACCAGCGCGGCTCCAGGGACCCTGACGCCGGCGGTTCGCAGCGCCTCGGGTGGTGGCTCCCTGCCCCTCGACTTCGTGGCCTATGACGGCGACGGCAACGACGCGACCACGGACGATCAGGTCTACGTCAACGGCAACATCGGGGCGGTCTACGACTACACCCTCGGCATCGACGTCGACTGGGGCGCCGTCGCCGAGATCCCCGCCCAGGTGCTCGACTGCGCCTTGTCTGGCTTTTCCGAGTGCTCCGTCGAGGATTTGATGCCCGAGGCCGCGGTCGGGTTCTTCGTGTCCGCCAACGCGGACGCAACGGCGACGCTCGGCGGCGCTCCATTTCTCGCCTACGAGAAGGAGGTGCCGATCTTCTCGGCGACGCTCAGCGCCTTCGCCATCGGCCCCTTGGTGTTTTTCCCCGAGGTCACCGTCACCGGCCACCTCACCGGCAAGGCCTCCAGCGCTTTCACCGTCGGCGCCGGCGCCCATGCCGGCTTCGAGGGCGGCCTCGAGTTCTCGACCAAGACCGGGCCGAAAAGCACGCCGCCGACGCCCTTCGCGACCTTCGACACGCCGACCGCCGAGGTCGCGCTCTCGGCCGAAGCCAGCGTGGGTGTGGAGGCGCGCATCCGCGTTGCGCTCTACAAGGTCATGGGCCCGTACGCCGGCCTGAACGCCTACGCCCGGGTCACCGCCGATCAGGAGGCCTCGCCCTGCTGGTCGGTCGACACCGGCATCGACGGCTTCTTCGGCGTCGACATTGGCGTCGACCTCGGCTCGTTGGGCTACGCCGAGCTCGCCAAAGCGGAGCTGCCGGTGAACCTCGCGAACGAAACCATCGCCAGCGGTAGCTGCTCCTTGCCGCCCGGCTCGAGCTCGCTGCCAGTCGGCGCCGGCCCGGACGCCGAGCACCTGGTCAATCCGACCTTCACGCCGTTCGCGACCTTCCATCAGCCAACCGGCTACGACACCGACGACCATCGGCCGCCGTACATCGGCTACGTCAACTACGTGTCCATGGGGACGCACCGCACGTACCGCGCGCGCACCATCGATGGCGCCTTCGTCGTCGCGGGTATCGATTCGTTCGCGGTCACCAAGGTCCGCGACGACGGAACCGCCGCGTGGGCGACGCAATACTTCTTCCCCGAAGACGGCGGCTACGAGCAGCGCTCGGTCTCGGGTATCGCGAGCCTGGGCGACACGACGATTCTGGTGGCGACCAAGCCGTACGGCCTGCTGCGCCTGAACCAGGACGGTTCGCTGGTCTCCGCCATCACCTACGATATTCCCAATGCCCCAGACGATTCGCCGCACGGCAGCGACAACGGCGAGCAGTTCTACGACCTGCTGCCCGATGGTAGCGGCGGCGTGTATCTGGTGGGCACCCACACGGACGCGGTTGGTGCGACGCGCTCGCGCCTTTGGGTGATGCGCATGGCGGTCGACGGCACGGTATTGTGGTCCAAGCGCTTCGGTTCCGGTGAGACGGAAGGGTACTTCCCCTCGTTCGCTATCGCGGACGCGACCGGAGTCGTCATCGCCGGCAACGGCGTGCCAGGGAGCGGTGAGCATCCCGCATTCCTCCTTCGCCTCGCGGCCAATGACGGCTCCACCGTCTACCGCCGTCGCTACGAAGTGAGCTGCGCCGGCGGCTTCGCGAGCGACACCTTCCACGCCCTGGGCGGCACCTTCACTCAGAACGGCAGCCTCATCCTGAGCGGCAGCGCCTCCGACGCCGGTATCTCGCTGCGCATGCGCGTCGATGCCACCGGGACGGCGTCTGGCTTCGTCGCGGAGGAGCGCGAGGACGAGCTCAACGGCACCATCATCTACACCGACATCGCCGAGCTCCCGACTGGTGGCTTCGTGGGCGTCGGCTTCGCGAGCGTCGGCAGCTATCTCGATGGGCTCGTGGTGTCGCGCCTCGACGCCGGTCTGGCCTCGAGCAGCCGTTACATCACCAAGCTCTCTTACTTCTCGATGGCAGAGCCGCGTCTAACGCTCACCGACGACGGCGGCGCCTTCATCGTCGATAGCGTCGCCTCGGAGTACGATCCGACCCCCGGCGACCCCGACGCCTACAGGGACGGCGGCATCTTCGCGGCGAAGCTCCCCGCCAAGGACTCCGTGGCGAGCTGGCGTCCGGATCAGGTCACTGCCCACGGCTTCACCACCGCGCTGACGAGCTGCACGGTCACCCAGAGCGCCTGGGGGCCGGCAATCGGCAATTTCACGGCGACGGCTCATGCCAGCGAGGTCGAGCGCTCGACGTTCGATCAGACGCCGACCGGCCTGCTTGAATAACGCACTGCGTCATGGCGGGCAGGGATCGAATTCCGGCCCTTTTCCGCTTGGCTTTTTGCCCGCCGTTCTGTAGATAGCGCGGCTCTTTCGTACCAGGCCCCACGTGTCGGCCTGATGATCCCAAGGGTTTGACGATGCGCCACGGTAACGGACTCAAGAAACTCAACCGGTCGAGCACGCACCGCCGCGCCACGCTGCGCAACATGGTCACCGCGCTCTTCACGCACGGCCGCATCGAGACCACGCACATCAAGGCCAAAGCGCTGCGCCCGGTCGCGGAGAAGCTCATCACCTTGGGTAAGCGTGGCGATCTCCACGCGCGCCGCCTGGCCGCCGCCTACCTGACCGACGCTGACGCGGTGAAGACGCTCTTCAGCGACATCGCCGAGCGTATGCGTACCCGCGCCGGCGGTTACACGCGCGTCCTGCGCGTCGGCATGCGCCGTGGCGACAACGCCACCGCCGCCATCATCGAGCTCGTCGACCATGACGTGAAGAAGGCCGCCGCCGCCAAGGCGTAAGTAGGCCCTCCTTCGTGTTCGCGATAGCGCCCGCTCGCTCCCTGAGAGCAAGCGGGCGTTTTCGTTTGCGCCGACCTACGCATGTCGGGGTAATCACCCGCATGCGAATTAAAACGTCGTCGTCCATTTTCGTCGTCGCCGCCGTACTACTCACCTCCGCTTGCGCAGGGAAGGTCAACAAGGGTGCATTGGCCGAGGTTCGCCGACTCGGCGTGCTCAGCGTCACCATCGACAACGTGGGCGAGCAGCCGAGCGACATCGAGGTGTTGCGCGCCGCCGTCGATGCCGGCAATGCCAAGTTCCTCGACGAGCAGGGCAAGGTAACCCGCTTCGAGCTGGTGCGGCCGGATAGCTATCAAGGCCAGGCCAACTTCGCGGCCTTCAGGCAGCTCGACACCTCGCCGACCGTGCGCACCGTGCTCGAGAAGATGGCGGCCGACGGCCAGCTCAAGCCCGCGGACGCGAGCTCGGCGATGGCCATGATGAAGGCGAAGATGAGCGGTGACACCGAGGCCGAGAAGCGCATCGCCATGGAGAGCGTCGATGGCGCCATGCGCCAGTTCGCCACCATCATCGCGGACAAGAACAAGGCGGTCGTCGGCGCGAGCAACATGCCGGTGGTGCCCTACGCGGTGCTCAAGCCCGACGGTAGCGCCAAGAAGGTCAGCTACAAGGGCGGCAACAATCAGGAGCAGTCGCCGGAAGAGCGCCTGCGCGACGTCTTGCTGAAGAGCACCGGCCAGCTGGCGGCGGACCTCGGGCTCGATGGTTTCGCCATCGTCCACTGGCGCAGCACGATTCGCCCCATGGTTGGCGTCGGCGTTTGGGTCGGTGACCGCGGCCTCGACAGCATCTGGGCGGAGCCGACGATGATCATCATCAACAAGAACGGCGAGGTCGCTCTCGACATGGGCTATCCGTCGCTCGACTCGATGGCGCCGAAGCGCTCCTCGGTCCCGGTCTACAAAAAGACCGGCGAGATGAAGGGCGTGGTCGACCTCGCGGACCCGAAGGGCAAGGTGCTCGAGGAGTATCAGGGCCTGCTCACGCTCACGGCGGAGACGCTGGTGCGCGACGAAGCCGCCGAGCTCGCCAAGAACTAGGCGAACAGGCCCGGGATCGGTCCCGAGGCTTGAGCACTGGTGCCCAACGTCGTGAGGTTGGGCACCTGGAAGCGTTGGGCGAGCGTCAGCCACAGCTCGTTGGTCGTGCGGCCGCGCACGTCGGCGACGGCGCCGGTGCGCAGTCCGGTCTGGCTGCCGCCGAAGAGGACGACGGGCAGGTCGCTGAAGGTGTGATTGCCGGCGGCCACCTCGCTGAAGTAGACCACGATGGTCCGCTCGAGCAGATTACCGCCGCCGATGTCCGGCGCGCTCTCGAGGTTGCGTAGGAATTCGGCCGTGCGGTCCGCGTACCAGCGATCGATGGCGGCGAGAGGTCGGTTCACCGCCGCGCTGCTCAAATCGCCGTGCGACAGCGAGTGATGGGACACCCGGCCCATGCCGCTGTAGAGGTCGGTAAAGTTCACGCGGCTCGCCGACGTCGACCACATGTAAGTGACCGTGCGGGTGAGGTCGCACTGGAAGGCGGCGCGAACGAGGTCGAGCTGGCGGGCGCCGATGCGCGCGACGTCGACGTGCTCGTCGTTGTCGCGGAAGCCCGACGCCGAGCCCGGCGAGGTGCAAACCGGATCGACGGGGTCGTTGCCGGCGTCGAGCGAGGTCTCGAGAGCGCGGACCGCCTCGGTGTGCGCGTCGAGGACGTCACGTTCGGCGGCCGGCATGAGCGCACGCAGGCGCGTGAGATCGCCTGTTACGAAGTCGAGGACGCTGGCGCGCCTCGCCCGCGCCCGGAGCGCCGCTTCTTGCTCGGCGGTGGTGCCGCCACCGGGCATGATGCCGGAGAAGAGGCGCGCGTAGACCTGCTCGGTGTCGACTTCGGGGTAGAGCGGTTGGTCCGGCCCGGCGTAGGAGAGGGTACAATTGGCGACCTCGGGATTGCCGTCCTGACGGTTGTGGGCCGCGAGCTGCAGCGACGGTGTCGGTGTACCTCCGAGCAGCGGTGAGCTCTGGCAGAAGATCTGGTCGAGCGATGCCGCCGAGTTGCGCCAGTCATCGTTGCTCGTGGCGCGCGTCTCGCCTACCGAGCGTCCCGTCATCAAGGTGACCAGGGCGCCTTCGTGGGTCCCGGTGCCGTGCGGCTCGGCGACGATGCGCAGACCGCGGAGCGGCGCCATGACACCGCCGACGCCGTCGAAGCCTTGGAGAATGGGGCCGATGGAGCCGTTCGGTAGCCAATCCGATGCGATGGTGCCGTTGGGGCGGTGCATCATCATCAACCGTAGTGGACGGGCGCCGGTCTGAGCGCGCGATTCGGCCGACGTGAGCCAGTGGCCCATGACCGCTGTAGCGGACAGGCCGCGCAGGAAGGACCGGCGTGTGATCATGGCGCGCCGCCCTTGCGCACGCGCAACCCCGGCCAGAGCGCGACTTCTCGCACCAGCGCGGTCAGGTCATCTCCCCCGGCGAAGCTCCTAGCGACATCCGCTAGATTGCACGCCTCTCGCGCCGTCAGCGGCCGGCCGAATGCATACGATGCAACCTTGGTCGCGATGCAGGCGCGGACCTCCGGTGCCTGCGCGAGCTGATCGAGCACCGGCACCAGCGCGGTGGCTGGGCCGGCGATGCTCTCCGGCGTCAAGACGTCCCAGCTTGCGTCGACGGGCTTGCCGTGGAGCTCGGTGCGGAAGCGGCCGAGCTGATCGTAGGTCTCGAAGAGCACGCCGTAGGCATCGATGCTGCGGTGGCAGGCGCCACAGAGGCCGTCGCTCTTGCGGTATTCGGCCCGTGAGCGCTCGTCGGGCAACGCCGCCAGGGTCTCGGCGGTTCGTTCGACGACGCCTTCCGGTGGCGCGGGAATGATCTCGCACAGTAGCTCGCGCGCCATGAACAGTCCGCGCTTGACCACGCTGGTCTCTTCGATGTCCGCGAAAGCGGTGAGCCAGCTCGCTTGCGTCAACAGCCCGGCGCGTTCGCTCTCGGGCAACAGGGTCTCGACGAAGTCCGTCGCGCCGCTGGGGTAGGCGACGCCGTAGTGCGCCGCGAGCCGGGCATCCACGAAGCTGCGCCGCGACGACAAGAGCTCGGCGAGGCTGCCGCCACGCTCGAACAAGACGTCGTCGACGAAGCGGCGCGTCTCTTCGGCCATGGAGGCACGTAGGTCCACGGTGAAGGCCGTGTCGTTGCGTTCGGCGCTCGCCAGCCGCGGCAGCTCGAAGAGGCGGAGCACCATGGCGGCGGTGGCCGAGCGTCCTTCACGGGAGCTCGAAAGGCGCTCGACCTCGCGTCGCAAGCCGTCGGCGTCATCGAGGCGGCCGTCTTCGGCGGCGTCGAGCAGCGCCTCGTCGGGAATAGTGTCGACGAGGAAGAAGGACAACATGGTCGCGAGCTCGAAGGCGTCCAAGCGCTCCGCGCCCTCCGCGGAGGTGCCTAGCTCCCGCCGGTAGAGAAAGCTCGGCGCTTGCAACATGGCTTCGACCACCAGGCCGATGCCTGCATCGTAGGCGCCATCTTGCTCGCGCCCCACGCGGTAGACCGCGAGCAGGGCCTCGACCTCGCTCGTCGCCAGCGGTCTGCGAAAGGCGCGCCGGCCGAAGCGCTCGATGAACCGACGCGCGCAGGTCTCGACGTCGCCGCTGCAGGGGGCGAGGGAAGCCGCCTGTGCGCGTGCCCGCGTGCCGGCCTCTTCGGCAAGCGTCTTGAGCTCGAAGGCGAGCACGGTGGTCAGCCGCTCCGTGGCGTTGGCGAAGAACGAGACCGTGCTGCCGCCGGTGTTCCTCGGCGCCGGGAAGCTCGCGACCCCGAGCAGGTCGCGCACGGCGTTGGCGTAGTGGCGTGGGGCGAGCAGGGCGAGGCTCTGTGGCGGTAGCTCGGATTTGCAGCTCTCTCCCTCGACGGTCGCGGACGCGCGGCTCGGGTCATCAATGAAGCCCGTGCACCCGAGCGCCACGCAGAGGAGCGAGGCACAGGTGATCCGCGTCATGGCCGCCATCGGGCCCCGCTCTGCACACCATGCGCCAGCGTAAAGCGCTCGTCATTGCGAGCACTTAGCGCCGCGTGTCGCCGTCGAATGTGGGGTCGAGGACACGCTCGTCGCTGACGTTAGCCCTCAGCCGACTGCCGCCATGGCGGCACTCTCTGGAGTGATCGAAAACACACGCAACGGTGCCTCGGTGTCACCGATAAGCTGGCCATGCAAGAGATGGCGACTTTGGGTGAGCGGTACGCGACCGGCGGCAACAGTGAGATCATGACAGTCCTTTTGACGCTCGCAAGTCAGAAAGATCCGGACGACGTCGCCGTCGAGCGCGAGATTACGCGGCTCGAGCTGCGCCTGCGCGGGCTGCCGCAAGAGCTGGTGTTCGGTGAGCTGCGCAGCGTGATCGCCGCGATGTCGACCTTGCAGCGACTCGATAGCGGGCGCGCGGTGGCACGTCTGTACGCTATCGCGTCCACGCTCGCGAATCGCCTATCGAGCGAGCGCTCGGCCGAGCGTATTTCGGTGCCGCGGCGGCTCGACAGAGGCAGCAGGTTGTTGCAGTAACCACCGGTAATGCTCGAGCCGCGCCGCGCCCGCTGGACGATGCTGGCGCTCATCTTCGTGACCACGGTCCTGAACTACGTCGACCGTGCGAACCTCGCGCTCACCGCGCCCGCCATCGCGGTCGACCTGGGCGCGGGACCCGAGCGGCTGGGTTGGCTGCTCTCGGCTTTCGGTTGGACCTACGCGCTTTGCCAGGTGCCGGGTGGCTGGCTCGTCGACCGGCTGCGGCCGCGGACGCTGCTATTCGTGCTCCTCGCGTTGTGGTCCTTGTGCACGGTCGGCATCGGTTTCGTCGGCACGGTGGCCGGCATCTTCGCGCTGCGCCTCGCGGTCGGCGTGCTCGAGGCGCCCTCGTACCCGGTCAACAACCGCGTCATCACCGCTTGGTTTCCGCAAGCGGAGAGGGCGAGCGCGGCCGCGACCTTCCTCTCGGGGCAGTTCGTCGGTCTCGCGTTTTGCATGCCGCTGCTCGCATGGCTGCAGGAGCAGCACGGCTGGCGCTCCGTCTTCCACGCCACCGGCTTCGCGGGCATCGCCTGGGCCTGCGTCTGGTACGCTGTCTACCGCGATCCCCCCGGCACGCCGTCCGTCAAAGCGCGCGCCTCGTGGCGGGATCTCCAGGTGCTGCTCACGCGCCGTAAGCTCTGGGGCATCTACATCGGCCAATTCGCGGTGAGCACGACGCTCTGGTTCTTCCTCACCTGGTTTCCTACCTATCTCGTCTCTTACCGAGGCATGAGCTCGATGCGCGCGGGCATCCTGGCCTCGGTGCCCTACATCGCGGCGCTCGTCGGCGTGCTGGTCGCGGGTTTGGTATCGGATGCGCTGTTGCGCTCGGGTTTCTCGCTGGGCTTCGCGCGCAAGACACCGATCATCACCGGGCTGGCGCTGGCCATGAGCATCGCCGGGGCGAGCTTCGTGGAGACCGAGGCGGGCGTCATTGCCTTCATGGCCACGGCGTTCTTCGGGTGCGGCATGGCCTCGATCACCTGGTCGGTCGTGTCCGCCGTCGCGCCGACTCGGCTCTTGGGGCTGACGAGTGGGGTGTTCAACTTGCTCGGCAATTCGGCGGCCGTCGTCACGCCGTTGGTCGTCGGTAAGCTCGCGGGCTCGAGCGGCTTCGCGCCGGCTTTGCTTTACGTCGCGGCCATCGCGGCGGTGGGCGTCGCGGCTTACGTGCTGCTCGTCGGCGAGGTCGCGAAGCTCCCCGACCCGCGCTACCGGCGCAGCATCGTGGTGATGGGCGCGGCTGGCGCCGGCAAGACGACCCTTGGGTCCACGTTGGCGGCGGCGACGGGGATGCGCTTCGTCGAGGGCGACGATCTGCACTCGCCAGCAAACAAGGCGAAGATGGCGCGCGGCGAGGCGTTGAACGACGCCGATCGCGCTCCGTGGCTCGTGCTCATCGCGCAGGAGCTGGCGCGGGCGAAAGAGCAGGGTGCGCCAGTGGTCGTGGCCTGCTCGGCTCTGAAACACGCCTACCGCGACGTGCTGCGCGGCGGCGATGCCAATCTCTTGCTCGTCTTCATCGAGGGCTCGCGCGAGACCCTGACGGGCCATCTGCGTGAGCGCACCGGCCACTTCGTGGACGAGCGCTTGCTCGAGAGTCAGCTGACGACTCTCGAGCCTCCGAGCCCCGACGAGGGCGCCGTCGTCGTGTCCGCCAAAGCGGACCACGGCGCCATCATTGCGGGACTACCGCTCTAGCGCCGCAAGAGACGGCCGAGCGCGTCTTCGGCCTTCTTGATCGCGTCCTGCGCCACGGTCTTGGCCAGCTCCACGGCTTCTTTCACCTGCGGCGAGACTTCGGCGTTCTGGAGCGCCTCGATGTTGCCGCGAACCTGGCGCACGGCGGCCGTCACCCCGAGCACTTCGGCGTTGTCCTTCATGAACTCGAGCGCCGAGATGTGACCGGGCTGCGCTTCGAGTTGCGCCTGGATGGCCCCGTGCAGGGCGGCGAGGACACCGACCTCGGCGGCGAGAGCCTTCGACTCGCGCTTGGCCTGCTCACGGTGATGCTTGACTTGCTTGCGGGTGATCTTGGCCGTCTCCTTCTGGAGCTCCTCGGCCGACGGCGCCTCGTTCTTCAGGAGGCCGGCCCAGAAGGCGCCAAGCTCCTTGCGGATGTCGGCGGCGCTGGCATTGGCGCGGACGTGGGCCGCGGCGGCTTCCTTGCCGATGACCGCCATCAAGTCACCGACCTTCAACAGATCGAGGCTGGAGA
>JBGGMJ010000176.1:0-2861 GCA_041288095.1 Myxococcota bacterium | reverse complement strand
AGCGTCAACGCCTACGACATCGCCGTCCTCGACCGAGACATTCCCGGACCTACCGGCGACGAGATCGCCAATCGCATCGTCGCCTCCGGCAGCGGCATGCCGATCCTCATGCTCACCGCTGCCGACCGTCTCGACGACAAGGCCACCGGGTTCGAGCTCGGCGCCGACGACTACCTCACGAAGCCGTTCGAGCTCAGAGAGCTCGTGCTCCGCCTCAGAGCGCTCGACCGCAGGCGGGCCCACAACAGGCCACCCGTGCGAGAGATCGCAGGGCTGCGTCTGGATCCGTTCCGCCGAGAGGTCTACCGCGACGGCCGTTACGTCGCGCTGACCCGCAAGCAGTTCGCAGTGCTCGAAGTGCTTGTCACCGCAGAAGGCGGTGTGGTCAGCGCCGAAGAGCTACTGGCACGGGCGTGGGATGAGAACGCCGACCCGTTCACCAACGCCGTGCGCATCACGGTCTCGGGACTGCGAAAACGCCTCGGCGAACCCTGGCTCATTGCTACCGTCGCCGGCGCCGGCTACCGCATCAGCGCTCAACCAGACACCGGGCGTCAGGGAGGAGACCGTGGATAGAGACCCCGGTCTTAGTGTCCGCCTCAAGCTAACGCTCAGCTACGCCGGCTTTCTCATGCTCGCAGGTGCCTTGATGCTCGCTGCCGCGTGGCTCGCCGGCCAGCACGGCCAGTCGTCCGAGTTCCTCCTGCGATACGTACCCGACGGTGCGATCAGCACCATCGGCAGCTTGGTGCCGGGGAACAACTCGTTCCTCCTACGCGCTTTCGCCCCGGCCGCGGCCGTTGCGCTGGCGTTCCTGCTGGTATTCGGTCTCCTGGGAGGGTGGCTTCTGGCCGGCCGGATGCTCACTCCCCTGACTCGCATCACAGACGCCACACGTATGGCCGCCGACGGATCGCTCTCCCACCGAATCCGGCTGCCGGGCCGCAGAGACGAGTTCCGCGAGCTCGCCGACGCCTTCGACACCATGCTCGCGCGGCTCGAAGCACAGATCGCCGAACAGCAGAGATTCGCAGCCAACGCCTCCCACGAACTGCGCACCCCGCTGGCGATCACGCAGACACTTCTCGACGTCGCCCGCAACGACCTGAATAGCGACACCGGAGAGCTCGTCGACCGCCTCCACACCGTCAACACCCGGGCGATCGACCTCACTGAAGCATTGCTCCTGCTCAGCCGCGCCGATCAACGGTCCTTCAGCCGAGAGCACGTCGACCTGTCCCTCATTGCTGAAGAAGCCAGTGAAACGCTCCTCCCCATGGCAGAAAAGCGCGGCCTCACCATCGAGACGTCCGGCGACATGACACCGACCATCGGCTCACACGTGCTCCTCCTGCAGTTGAGCACGAACCTCATGCACAACGCGATCGTCCACAATCTGCCCGAACGGGGCGCCGTCTGGGTCACGACCAGAGCTCACCCGACGAGTGTCGTGCTCACCGTCGAGAACACCGGCGAGAAGCTCTCCGCCCAGTTGGTCTCCACGCTTGCCGAGCCGTTTCTTCGCGGCACCAAACGCATCCGCACCGAGCACGCGGGTGTCGGCCTCGGTCTGGCGATCGCCAACAGCATCACCCAGGCACACGACGGAACCCTCACCCTCACGCCGCGGGCTGCCGGCGGGCTCCGCGTCACGGTGCAACTACCCGCGGCGCCGCCGGGCGTTGGCAGCACGCTCGATCAAGGGACCGTGCAGACGAGCGCGACATCTGCTCGACCCGACAACGGAGCATTGCCGGACCGGGCTCGAAGGCACGCCTAGTCGAACCAGGACCCGTCGCGCGCGTGCGGCCGAACCGGTGCGAGGGTGCGCCGCGTCAGCTCTGGGGACGGCCGGCTGCCGTTCCGAGCGTCGACTCCGGGACGCACCTGATGACCCCGTCGTCCGTCAGGACGAACGACTCGCAGGCTTGTGGCGCGCCGTTCGGCTGGTCGAACAGCGGCAGCGCGACGAACCAGATCGTCGCTGCGGCGAGCCCGGTGACGAGGAGTAGGAGCGCGACCACGGTGCGGTACTCGTCCGCCCCCTCGTTGGCAGAGGCGACGTCCAGCACGCCGTACACAGGCTTGGCCGCGGGCACGTTGGAAGCCTCGGCATGACCTGGCGGTGCCTGGAGCCTCGTTCGAGGGTTCGTCGACCCGACTACTGCTTGGCGCGCTTGGCGGCCTCGGCCTTCTTGGCCGCCGCCTTCGATCCGGTCTTCGGATTGGCGACGCACCGGGTCTGCCCTGACTCGAGGACGATCACCTCGCACGAGCGTTTGACCGTCGCGGGCTTGTCGAGCTGGGGCAGCGCGACGAACCAGGTGGCCGCGGCGGCGAGCCCGATGACGAGGGCCATGAGCGGGAGCACCGGGCTGCGTTCCTTCTGCGCAGGCGCGGCAGCGCGGACAGCGCCGGCGCGCTCGTTGGCGACGCCGACGTCGGAAGCGACGTGCGCTTGTCCGGCCGCGGACACGTTTGAAGCGTCGGCACGACGGGGGGTCGACTCATGCCCCGTTCGAGTGACCTTTGCCCCTGCGGGCCTTGTCTTCTGTCGGCCGAGGAGTAAAGTCAGCGCGGGTGTTCGCGGTTGGGGGACCGCGCACAATGAGCGAGGGAGGACGAATGCAGCGCACCGCCGTCGCGACGACGAACGTCGCGGGACAAGAGGACCCAGAGGCCAGCGACCGGGGCCTTTCGCTTCCGAACGAGCGCGGATGGCGCGCGTTCCTCGTCTCGTGGCAGCTGGCGGCGATCCTCGCCGCCGCCTGCGCTCTCGGGCTGTTCGCGATCTTCACCGCCGCGAACCCGTTCGCCTCGGCGAGCGTCTCCGAGCGCGTCTCGAGCGCGGTCGGGAGCCC
>JBGGMJ010000175.1:0-63863 GCA_041288095.1 Myxococcota bacterium | reverse complement strand
GCCTGGTTGATGGCGCCGTCCTCGAGCATGCGGCGCAAGACGTATTTGCGTCGCGCCAGAGCCTTCTCGGGGTTCGACACCGGCGAGTAGTCGCTTGGCCGCTGTGGCAGACCAGCGAACGTCGCCATCTCAGCGAGGGTGAGCTCCCAGACGTTCTTGCGGAAGTAGTGTTCCGCGGCGGCCTGAACGCCGTACGCCTGATACCCGAGGAAGATCTGATTGCTATAGATGTAGAGGATCTCTCGCTTGGTCAGCGCTTGCTCGAGCCGGATGGCGAGCAAGGCCTCGCGGATCTTGCGCTCGAACGACCGTTCGGTCGCGGTCTCGTAGCTCTCGTTGATCGCCAGCAAGGACTTGGCTGCCTGCTGGGTGATGGTCGAGGCGCCGCGCAGCTTTCCGCCCTTGCGAATCTTGTCGAAAGCCGCCTGCATGATGCCAAGCACGTCGACGCCGCCGTGATCCCAGAAACGTTTGTCTTCGGCCGAGATGAACGCCTGGAAGAGCAGTGGCGGCACTTGGTCGTAGTCGACGAGGACGCGGCGCTCGGCTGCGAACTCGCCGATGAGCTGGTTGTCGCCCGAGTAGATGCGCGTGCCGATCTTGGGGTGGTAGTCCTCGAGCGAGTGGAACTCGGGGAGGGTCGGCGCGTAGTAGAAGTAAATGCCGAGCAGCATGGTGCTCGCCGCCACCGTCCCTGTCAGCGTGAAGAAGATCGCCAGACGGACGAAGAGCGACAGCCAGGTACGCCGTGGCGGGTCGCCGGCCGGTGCCGCGGCGTTGGGCTTTACGCTTCTAGGCTTGGACACGCGCTCTCTCGATTGGGGAACGGGAGCTAACACAATCCCCGGAAGCCCCTCAATTTTCAACCCTCTGCGGCCGCCTCCAGCACCAATTGCTGCGGCTCGCTACGCCACGTCACCTCGCCGGGTAGGTTTAGCCGCGGATCGCGGCTCCCCACCAACGTTAGTCGGCGAACCCCGGTCGCTTGGGCAAGGTCTTCGACCGCTTTGCGGTCGGCATACCAGCGCAGGGCGACACGCTGGACGGCGCTCCCGCGGAGCCGCCGCAAGCCCGAGTCGACGTCGATGCTGCGCCCCACCCCGGCATGCGCCAAGCGTCCCAAGCCCACGCTCACGCGACCGGGTGTGCGCTGCGGCGCCTCGAGGTGACGCACGAGGCCGCGGCCGCTGCAGACGACACCGCGGCCGTGCAAAGCGCTGATCAGGGCCTCGGCAACCTCGAGACTTTCGACACGTACGCTACAGCGGTCACGGGCCGCGGCCTTGGCGATGACGTCGGCGGTGGCGTCTAGCTCTTCGCCACGGTGCTGCAAGGCCGGCAGGTGCGCGACGATATGATCGGCACGGGGCCAATCGACGGCGGCGGCGCGTAACGGCCCCGTGACCAAGACGATCTCATCGGCGAGGGTCACCTGCGCACCCGCCGCGAGCCCGTGCGGCCCGGCTTCGACGAGCTGCAGACGCTCACCGCCGACGCCGACCCAGCGGTCGCGAGGCGTGGGCAACACCTTGCTCTTGTGCCCGGCCGCGGCGAGCAAGCGCGCGAGCTCGACGGTCGCGAGCAAGCGCACGTGGGCCGGCGGCAAGCGGTCGATCAGGCTAGTCACGACGCAGAGCGGCCGTTTGGTCGCGGCGTCGATCCACAACGGCGTGCCGCGTACGTGCACGCCGAACGCGGTGGTGACTCGGGATGGGACGCGGCTCACAGCTTGAATTCGAGCTGCGATCCGGCGACGCGTACAAGATCGATGCTCGAGAGCTCCTTCACACGTCGCGCGAGCTCGAAGACGCGCGCTTGCAAGTCGCTGCCGCTGCAACCGCAGGCAACGTCGACGACGAGCACGCCACCCTCGAACGAACGTTGCGTGGCGTTGTTCACACCAGCGGCGGCCTTCAAGCCGTCGACCAACCCCATCCCCTGCGCGCGGTAGCTCGTGATGTTGGTGACGCGCAGCACGTAGCGCTGACCCTGCTCGGCCGTCCGATGCAACGCCGCTTTCAAGCCCGGCACCAGCTCGTCGAGGGTCTTCTGCACGACGTTCATGCCGCGACCGACGAAAGCGCGTTGTATGGCGCGCTCGACGTCGATGCCGAACGAGGTGGTCTTGATGGGGGTCGCGCTCGTCACCTCGGCGGTCGCCACTTGGATGCCGCGGATCACCGCGTCGATCTCGATCTTGTGTTGGCCCTTGAGCGACTCGAACTCGCCGTCCTTGATGACACCGAGATCGGTGACCTCGACGTGACCCGCGACGACGATGTCCGCTCCAGCGTCACGCGCCGCGGCGGCGAGCTTCTCGGCATCGTCGGCGACGTCACCTTTGCCTCCGGCCTTCGCCTTGCTGATGATCTTCGCGGTGATTTCGGGCGCGAGCACGATGAAGCCGCGCTCGGCGAGGCCCTTCTCCACCTGCGAGCCCAGGCTCGAGCCCTTGTGCGGCTTGCCCGCGTGATTCTCCGTGACCACGACAGCGACGCGCGGGTTGCCCGCTTTGGCGAGCAGACGGGTCATGGCGTCGAGCTCGGCCCGTAACTTCGACTCGACGATCTTCGCGCGCACCGTGACGCGCAGGACGTTGCCGTCGCGCTTTTCGTCGGTCACGTCGTAGCTCTCGACGAAACCCTCCGACTTCTGGACGATGTTGTCGCGAACCGACGAGTCGAACGACGTCTTGTCGTTCTTGGTGACCTCGCGCTGCTCGGCGGTGAAGTTGTTGACCACCTGGAAGCCGACTGCCTGCTCGACGGCGTGCCGTAGAGCGTCGGCGACCGCGCTCTTCTTGGCGCTGACCGTGTCGCTTCCCAGGATCGTCGCCTCGCCCCGCGCCTCGATGGTTTCCGCGGCTCGAGCCGAAATGCCCCAGAAACAGCCTAAGAGGGCAAGAACACACGCTTTTGACATTTGCGCGGCAAGCTATCACGCCTTGCGACTTTGGGGCAGGCGCGTGTTACATTCTGTCGTCGGGGTCGGATCATGTCGCGCTCGGGTGAGATGAAAGACAAGTACGACAAGATCCGCGAGCTCCAAGAGCAGCGCGACCGACAAGAACGCCAAGCTCGCGACCAGGCCGCGGAGCTCGAAGAGATCCTCGAAGCGAGCCGCCGCGCCCACTCCGAGGATACCGGCACACCCGTGGTGTCGTCGTCGAAGCTGTCGGGGCCGGGCATCCCTGACGCCAAAAGGCGCGCCAGCACCAACCCCGAAGACGCCTACAGCTCGAACATGGCGAAGGCGAAGTTTGCCTCGCCCGAGGCATTCAGCCGCAACCGCGCGAATCCTTCGACCGTCCCCGACGGCAGCGTCGCCGGCATGGTGGCTCGCGTCTCGAGCAGCATCAGCGCCTCGGCGAGCGGCACCAGCACCATTCGCGAGCCCGACGACGACAGCCGCTCCGAGAATACCGCGACCATGACCGTGAAGGGCCTTCCGCCATCGCGGACAGAGGTCACGCAGGTCGTGCGCCGCCGCGCCCCGATCCCGGGCAAGATACGCCGCGAGCCGCCGCCGGTGGCACCCGCGAACCTGGCGACGACGTTGGCCGCAGTCGGACCCGCCATCGTCATCAAGGACGATGCGCTGCCCGCGTCGGCCGGACCGGCGAGAGCCCCGAGCGACGATACGCCGATCGTGGTCCCCCAGGTGCAGCGTGTCACCTTCCAGCGGCCGAAGGCCCAGCCCGGCGCGCATCGCATGGTCACGAACCGGCCGGCGAACTACGGCTCGTTCAAGTCGATGACGACGCAGACGCAAGACACCGCGCCGTTCGGTCCCGATACGCGGCGCTTCACGCGCGGTCAGATCATGAAGGACCTGGACACCGTGCCGAGTGGGCCGCCGAACACGGCGCACGAGATCACCGCGCCCGGCGGCCGCGAGCCCGCACCGTCTTTCGGCGCTCCGGAACACGATACGTCGCCGGGTATGGGTGATGGCGGCCTCGACCCGACCTCACCCGGCGGCGCCGGCATCGAATCGACCTCGCCAGGCATGGTCGAGGTTACGCCCATGCCCGACACGTTTCCGGGCACCGTGGTCGAGCGTCTCACCAATGACCCGACGACCGCCGACGACCAGCGCTACAAGCGCGTCCGCGAGATCGACGCGCTCATCGCTCGCTTCGCGGCCGACGTCGAGGTCAAGGTCGGCCAGGGCCGCGACAACACCTTCCTGCGCAAGCGCTCCGATATCCTGCGCGAGGCGGAGGTCGACGACTTCGACGCGGACTTCCCCGAGGAGAGCACCCAGCCTCGTCACCGCAACGTCGAGATTCGCTCGGAGAACACCGAAATCATCCCACGCCGGTTGCCACCTCGAAAACGTAAGTAGGGTTCGTGTTTCCACATTCTGGCTTGCACTCGCGTTCACCTGGTACATGTAGGGCTATGTCATCTCGAGTCACCGGGATGCTGACAGCTGCCCTCGTGATCCTGGCCGCCGGCCCCGCCGCCGCGGATCCGCTCGCGTACGTCCGCACGTCGTCCCAGAAAGACCGCGCGCAGGCGCCGTCACAGTTCCACCCGCTCAATCTCTTGGATGAGGACCCCGCCACTGTCTGGTGCGAGGACGCGGCCGGCATGGGCGAGAAGGAAGAGGTCCGCTTCTACTTCAAGGGCCGCACCCGCATCGATCGCATCGTCATTACTCCGGCGGTCACGACGGGCCGCTTGGTGCAGGAAATCCGCCTGAGCGACGAGACCAACAACGTGAAGGTCGTGCTCGGTGATGCGACGACCGACCAGATGCTCTCGAAGCCGCTCATCGGCACGACCATCACGCTGACCATCCAGCGCGTCGGCGGCCCCAACAAGTCGTCGACTCTGGGCTCGGAGACCGCTTGCATCGCGGACGTCCTGCTCTACGAGCGCAATATGCTCTTCGGCGGGAAGATCGAGCCGGCGAAGCTGCGCTTCGATCCGATGCGCGAGAAGGTTCTTGGTCGATGGGCGGGCGAGCCGTTTGGCGCGCCGGAGAAGTACATCTTGTTCTCGCTCGATGGGACCTGGGAGTGGCACTACGAGGGGATCATCGACAACAAGAAGGAACGGCTCGCGGGCGAGTATCGGTTTCGTGGCGATCGCTTGTTGATGCGTAGGGGTGAGACCGGCCGATGGGCGGATATGCGCTTTGCGTATAAGCGCGTGGCGGTCGACCCTAGTGAGCCGGGTGCACCGAAGGGTGACTACGACCTCATCAGTTTGAACGAAGCGGTCGAAGACAAAGTTAAGGGCGAGTACAACAACGCGGATTTCTAGCTGCGTCAGAGTGTGACACCGCCCACCTGCACTTGCGCTCCTCACCCGTCATCCCCCGCCCTGTCCTCGGCGGGCGCGGGCAACACTGACAGCTGAGCCGCCTGCGGGGGGCGGGTGCTGCCGGGTTCCGGTGCCGTTACGGCGGGCTATTTCAATTAGCTGGCGGTTACGCCTTCAGGATTTTGGAGAGGGCGTCGCGTTGTTTGGTGATGACGTCAGTGAGGATTTGGGCGGCGGCGGCCTTGTCAGGGGCGGCGGTGGCGGCGGTCAGGGCTGCCTCTAGGGCTGAGAGGTTGGATTGGTCGCGGTTGCGGAGTTGGTTCACCGCTTCTTCGAAGGTGGTGAAGAACTCCTGGAGCTCGTCGCGCTTACGGAGGGGGCGCATGTCGGGGTACTGGCCGCCGCCGAGGATGCCGAGGTAGCGGGCCACAAGGTAGAGCGGGCCGCTGATGCGGTGGGTGACGATGATGCCCCAGATGGAGAGCACGAAGGCCATGCCGACCACGAGGAGGACCAGGTAGAGCAGGAAGAGCTGGTCGTTGCGGGCGACCTGCAAGCGGAGCTCTTCGTTCGCGAGCTCGAGGACGCGCGTGTTGGTCACGTGGGCGCGGTAGAGGAAGCCGCCCATGATGGCCGTGACGCCAACGCCGAGCGCGGCGATCAGCAGCGTGTACTTCCACTGGAAACGCGCGTCGACAATCGGAACCAGACGCCGACGACGGCGCTCCATCCCTGGATCGTTGGCTGGTTCATTCGATCCGACCGCCGGTGCAGCCGAGCTCATAAGTGCGCTCCCAAGCGTAAGAAACTACCGGGGGAATGTAGCACGCTGACCGAACGTCAGCGAAACGTAAAAAAGAGGGATAGCAAGTGGAGGTCGGGGCGACAACGCCCCGGTTCAAGACGGGAGAGCCCGCCCACCCCCCGACCGTAACCGCCCCGACACGCCGCAACGCGACCTCTTCGGAGGGACGCCGATCCTGGCGTCGGGTTCGACATTGCCTTTGTCGAACTCGACCTTTAGCCCCCGCAAGGGGGCGATAAAAAAGGTATGGCGATGAGTGGAGTCGAACCACCGACACCGCGGTTATGAGCCGCGTGCTCTAACCAACTGAGCTACATCGCCGGAGGGCGCAGCGTCTACGGTATGGTGTACAAG
Organism: Myxococcota bacterium; assembly: GCA_041288095.1. GTDB lineage: Bacteria > Myxococcota > XYA12-FULL-58-9 > XYA12-FULL-58-9 > JALHOP01 > JALHOP01. The sequence continues at coordinate 57,431 of JBGGMJ010000175.1, read as the reverse complement.
CTGTCAAGCGCTGCATGTTGCGCCACGAGGTGCGTGTGAGCCTGACCCTGGTCGCTGGCCGCTATCGCGTCAGGCGTGAGCTTGGTCGCGGCGGTATGGCGATCGTGATGGAGGCCGAGGACACTTGGCTTTCGAATCGCCCGGTCGCTCTCAAGCTGGGGCGCGCCGACGTGCCCCATGCCCGGCAGCGCCTGGCGCACGAGCTGGCGCTGGTGGACGGCCTCAGTCATCCGCACCTCATGCGCGTGCTGGGCAGCGTCGAGCTCACGGACCCTGCGCCGGAAGTGACGTCACTCGCGCTGGTGCTCGAGGTGTACGCTTTCGCGAACGCGCTCGACTGGGCCAAGGGACGGACGCCGGCGCAAGTCGCCGGCGTGGGGGCGCGCATCGCGGCTGGGCTCGCGGCGTTGCATGCGCTCGGCGTCCGGCACGGTGACGTGAGCCCGCCGAACCTGCGGGTCGCCTCCGAACAAGACTGCAAGCTCATCGACTTCGGGCTCGCGGATCGCGGCGTTGGCCAAACGGTCGCGGGCACCCTGCGCGTCATGGCGCCCGAGGCGATGGCCGGCAAGCCCTCCCCTGCCTCCGATGTCTATGCGCTAGCCGCGACACTCGCGGACATGCTGGCGCCGCGGACACGACGCGCACCTGGTGAAGCAGTCGCCGTCGACGGGCCACTGCGCGAGGCGCTCGCGGCGATGAGTCATCCCGAGGAGCAGCGGCGCGCCGATGCAGCCACGGCCGCCGAGCTGCTCGCGCGGGTCGCCGGGGACGCGACGATCAGCGCCCTGCAAAGCTTGCGCGACGCCGCACCGGTGCTCGAGCGCGCCGTGGGCCGCGGCCGCGAGATCGCGAGCTTGGTCCAGGCCCCAACGAAGCGTGTGGTTCGGCACGTCATCGGCGGCGCCAAGGGCAGCGGCAAGACCACCCTCCTCAAGGCATGCGCGGCCGCCGCGCTCGAGGCGGGATACCGCGTCGCCGGCGGCGTGCACGGTGGTGCCTCGGGCGATCTGGACGGGGTCCTCACCGCGCTGCGCGAGCTCGGTCTGTCCGTCAGCATCACCACCCACGACGACGATGCCGCCGCCGCGCGTTATGCGCGCTTCACCGCCATCGCCGAAGCCATGAGCCGCGGTGACGCCCCGGTCGCGCTGTTGTTCGACGACGTGCCCGCCGGCTCGCCGCTGCACGAGCTGGGTGATTTCCTCGAGCGCTTCGGTGAAGCACCGCTCCTTTGGTTGGAAGCCGGTGACGCTGGTGAGCCGCTCGGGCCTTTGTCCGCTGAGGCGGTGCGCGAGCTCGTGCGCGTGGCTCGGCCGCTGCGGGTCGTCGACGTCGAGGCCGCTGCCGCGGTGCACACGGCAAGCGCCGGTCATCCAGCGACCGCGATGGCATTGCTCGCGGCGTATCCAGGCCCTCGTCTCCTCGAAGCCGCGACGCGCGGCGGCCTGCAAGCGCCGGCCGGCGTCGAGGCGGACCCGCAACGACGAGGGCTGCTCGCCGCCGTGGGCTTATTTGGACGCGGCGCCCCACTGGCGCTGCTGCAAAAGCAAATCCCGCCGGGCTTGCTCGAGGGGCTCATCGATCGCGGGCTCGCGGTGCCGCGCGTCGCCGACGGCGCCACGGTCCTCGAAGGCACGCGTCGCGGCGTGCTCGCGGATCTCCCTCTCGACCTCGCCAAGAAGCTCGAGACGGCCCTCGACGAAGCACACTACCCCATCGAGCTGGCTCTGCTCGCTCTGCGCCGAGGCGATACCGGTCGCGCCGAAGAGCTCGTGCTCGCCGGCGGTCTGCGCGCCGAACGTGATGGGCATCCGGCGCGGGCGCTCGCGGCTTACGAGGCGGTGCTCGAAGCGGCGCCATCGTCCGCTTTGGCGGTCGCCGCCGCCAGGACCCTCTCGAGCCTCGGCCGGCCCAGCGAAGCGCTCGAGCACCTGCAGCAAGCCGACGGCCATCTCGAGCGGCGCCTGCTCGAGGCCGACGCGCTGGTGAGCCTCGGCCGTTACGCCGACGCCGCCCAGCTCCTCGCGACGCCCGCGCAACCTGGTGAGCAGGCGCCACGCATCGAAGCGCTGCGGGCGCGCGCCTTGATGCTCGCGGGTCGCTACGCCGAAGCCCGCGGCGCGAGCGAAGAGCTACTCGCCAACACACCGCGGCACCCGCGGCGGTCCGATCTCCTCAACGTCGCCGGCGTCTGCCACTTCTACCTGGGCGACGCGGCCCGGGCCCGCGCGCTCTTGCAACAAGCCGTCGGCGACGCCGCGGACGCCCGCTCCGCCGAAGCGAGCCGCGCGAACTTGGCCCTGGTCCTGCACAAATCCGGCGAGCTGCGCGCCGCCGAGGAAAGCTACGCTCAGTGCATCACGGATCTCGAGGCGCGACGCGACTTGCCGCGCAAGCTGCTACGCGTCACCAACCTCGCCATCTTGCGCCAGGAGAGCGGCAACTTCGGCCAAGCGCTCGCGAGCTACGCCGAAGCCGCCGAGCTTGCGCGGCTTACCGCCAACGACCGCGCGGGGGCGCGTGCCCTCTTGAACCGCGCGAATCTACTTGCCTGGCTCGGAGTGAGCGGCGAGGCCCGTCTCGTGCTGCGCGAAGCAATCGCCGCCAGTGACCGAACGAGCCTCGCGGTCGAGCGTGCCTACCTGCGACTCATCGCCGCCGAGCTCGCGATCGATGACAACGCGTTCGCGGACGCAAGCACGGAGCTCGAGGAGGCCCGCACCGCCTTCACCGCGACCGGAGACCGCGCCGGTAGCGCCGAAGCGGCAATCGTCCAGGCGTTGCTCCTCGGTAAGCGCGGCGAACGCGACGCGGCGGCGGCAAGCGCGGCGGGCGCCGCCGAGGAGGCTCGCTCCTCGCAACGCCAACGACTCGAGCTGCGAGCTCGTATCGTCGGCGGTATCGTCGCGATGGCGCCCATTCCCGACGAGCGCCGGCGCGAGCTCGCCGAGCGCTGTGGCGATCCCGATCTCGCCTGGATGGCCTTGGCAATCGAAGGGCGCGCCGAGCAGTCCCTCGGCCACACGGTGCGCGCGCAAGAGCATTTCACCACGGCACGGCGCCATCTCGCCGCCGTGCGCGCGGCTCTGCCCGCGCACTACGAGAAGGCGTACAGTGCGAGCTGGTGGCGCGGCGATCTACTCGCGCTCTTGGGCGGGCCGCCGCGGCAGGACGACAACACGGTCATGAATCGCGACGTCGAACGACTCCTCGCAATCAACCGCGAGCTGGCCCGTGACCATGATCCCGAGCGACTCCTCGAGCGCATCATCGACGCGGCCATCGCCTTGTCTGGGGCCGAGCGAGGCTTTCTCTTGCTTGCCTCCGGCGAGCCCGGAGCGGAGCTCGAGGTGCGCACGGCTCGCGCCTTGGACGCCCGCCACTTGCCGCCTGACGAGCTCCAGATCAGCCGCTCCATTGCCCGGCAGGTGATCGACAGCAACGCCCCACTGTCCGCGATCGACGCCCAGCAAGACCAACGCTTCCGCGACTACCAATCGGTTCACTCGCTCAAGCTGCGAAGCGTCCTCTGTCTGCCATTGCGGGCAGGCAGCTCGACGTTGGGCGCCGTCTATCTCGACCACCGCTACCGTGCGAGCGCCTTCACCGAAACGGACGTTGCCCTGCTCGCCGCCTTCGGCGACCAAGCGGCCATCGCCATCGCCAACGCGCGGCTCCTCGCCGAGCTCACGCGCCGGGCGGCGGAGCTGGAAGGCTCGCGCGCCGCCATCGACGAGCTCAACCAGCGGCTCGAACGCGAGCTCGCTGCCCGCGAAGCCGAGCTCGCGGCGGTCAAACCGCACGACGTCGACGAGCCGGCCGGCAAGCACGGCATGATCGGCCGAACCCCGGCGATGCGCGACCTGTTCCGCGTCATCGACCGCGTCGCGGACAAAGACGTGCCGGTGACGATCTCGGGCGAGTCGGGCACCGGCAAGGAGCTGATCGCACGCGCGCTACACGCCGCGAGCTCCCGGCGCGGTCCATTCGTGCCGCTGAACTGCGGCGCCATCCCGGAAGCGCTGCTCGAGAGCGAGCTCTTCGGACACGAGCGCGGTGCCTTCACCGGCGCCGTCCGCGCCAAGCCCGGTCTCTTCGAGATCGCGCGCGGCGGTACCCTCTTCCTCGACGAGATCGGCGACATGCCCCTCGGCATGCAGGTGAAGCTGCTGCGCGTCCTGCAGACGCGCGAGTTCAGACGCGTTGGCGGCACCGTCGACCTCGCGAGCGACGCCCGGGTCGTCTCGGCGACCAACCGCAACCTCGAGGAGCTCGTCCGCAAAGGCGCATTCCGCGAGGACCTCTGGTACCGACTCAATGTCGTCGAGATGCACCTGCCACCGTTGCGCGAGCGCCGCGACGATCTGCCGTTGCTCATCGACCATTTGCTTACGAGCCACGCTCGAGGCGTCGACGTGCGGCTATCGAAGCGGGCCCTGGCGCTGCTCCTCGACTATGCGTGGCCGGGTAACGTCCGCGAGCTCGACAACGAGCTGCAACGCGCCATCGCGCTCGCCGACGGCGTCATCGAGCCGGACGTGCTCTCGAGCAAGGTCGCGGGGCGCGCCACCGCCGACCCGGGCGAGGAGCCGGCCGACGGGACCTTGAAGCGGAGCATCGATCGCCACGAGCGGGACGTCATCCGTGCGACCCTCGCCGAGCACGGTGGGCGTGTCGCGGCCGCCGCCCGCGCCTTGGGACTTACCCGCGCCGGCCTATATAAGAAGATGCATAAGCTCGGGCTGTCGGCGCCGGATCGCGACTGACGTGGCAAAGGTTTGCGGGGTTGTGTCAACGCAGGTTGACAGCTGGGCTTCCGAGCACTCCTTAACCCGTTGAAGTCATTGACCACCCACGTTGGCACCGCGCATGCTTCTAGTTCGAGGTTCGAGCACGCTTGGAGACAGGTCGCATGATGCGCCGCGTTACAGTCCTCGTCGCAATCGCATTCGCCCCCTGGGCGTGTGTCATCGACGGCGTGCCCCTGCCCGATCAGACCGATGACGCGCGTAACAACGAAGAGGTCGACATGCCGGCGGGCTTCGCGAGCGGCGTCGGCTTGTTTGCCACGCGCGCGTCCGGCGTCACCCTGGTATTCGGCCTCCCCGCGACCGTCGACGGGGGCGCGACCATCGTCGCAAGCTCCGGCACGAGCCAAGCGCGTACCACCGCCGACGACGACGGCTCGTTCAACGTCGCGCTCATTGGTGAGCTTACGACCACCATCAACGTCGCGGTCGTGGTCGCTGGACGCCAGACCATCTCGGCCGCCATCGACACACCAGTCGCCAGCAACATCCTGGTGCCCGACGGAACCGCGGTCGCCGGCGATGACCCGCCCGAGTTCGCAGCCGCCAGTACGACCCGCGTCGACGCCGCAAACGCCAATGTCGTCTTCCCCGCGGGCTCCTTTGGCGGCGGAGTGATCGTCGCGGTTGCCAACCTCGACCGCGGCAGCACCAGCACCGGCGTCGCGGCCCAAGATGGCAGCCTAGCGGTGGCCGTGAAAGCAGACAGTGGCGACACGCTCTACGTCGTCGCGCTCGCGGATACCGGGGCCTCTTCCCCCTACATCATCACCGCTCCGTAGCGTCCCAGGGGCTCGTGCACCCGGCCCGCGAGCGCTGTCTCATCGCAATACGAGGCGCGGCCGGCGCCGTTCGACGCCGGCACGACACGTGAATGAGCTCTCCGCGACCAGGGAGAGCACATGCGTTTCGTCGGCCTCGCGCTCATCATTCTCATCAGCACTGCCTGCGCCACCACCAGCGGCGGCGTTCAAACGAGCGGCTATCGTGCCCCCTCGGTCACCATCGCCGCGGTCGCTCCGGTGGTCTGCGACGCCATCACCCGCCTGGCGCGCGCCGAAGGCTGGGAGCTCGTCACCGTCGCTCCCGAGCGCGGCCTGGTCGAGGCCGTCTCCCCCACCGAGACGACGCTCGGTGTCGGCATGCGCGAGCGCTGGCGCTTCACCATGGCGGACTACGACGTCGCGGTAACCCGCTTGCTCGAAGTCCAATTCGAGCCCGGTAGCGGCTGGCAGAGCGAGAGCAACGTGGCCGCAGGCTACGGTTACGAGCGCGAACACCAGGTGTTGGCCTCGCTCGGCGCCCAGTTCGACACCACCATCCCGCGTTACTAATGCATCATTTGTCGATGCGCTGCGTCGCGTTGGGGACGTTGCACACGTCGATCTTGCCAGCGGGGTGCTTGGTCCACGGGTCCTGGCGGTTGCGCCGCGATTCGATGAGGTCGGCGAAGCTCGTGCTGCCGCTGCGCAGTGTTCGGTATCGCGGACGCTCGCTTTCCGGAAGGTCGGCGACGATACGCACGCGCTCGAGCGGCGTGCGCTCGGCCGGGGTCGCGTAGAACCCCATCTCGGCGGTGCCGCGCGGCAACGTCGAGATGATCGACATGCCCTCGACGACGCGGCCGATGAGCGTGACGTTGCGGTCGAGATGGCGCGGGGCGTGGCCGATCACCATGTAGAGCTCGCTGCCGCTGCCGCTGTCCGCTGCCTCGTCGCGGCCGACGCCGACCATGCCGTAGCAGTGCACGAGCCAGGCTTCGTCGTGGCCGCGCGCCGCCGGGAAGCCGCGGATGAAGCCGGTCTCGGGTGCGTAGGTATCGCTCTCGGGTAGCTTGTAGAATTCCAGCCCCGCGGGCGTCCGCGAGAACTCCGCTTTGACGGTCTTCTCGGCGTCGACGATGGGCTTGGTTCCGTCAGCGTCCCCCCACTGCGCGACGTAGTCCTCCTGCGCGCGGATGAACGCCAGGCCGTCGTAGAAGTGAGCGCGAGCGAGCTTGCGCACGTTTTCCACCGTGTGGACCGCCATCTCCGGCGCCAGCGCGATGACGATACGGCCGCGCGTCGTGTCCGCGAGCAGGAGGTCATCGGCCGGGATCTCTTCCCAGTCGAACTCCGGCGCTTGCGCCAGCACTTCGGCCGACGTCAGGCCGCGCGGGTTCGCCCGCAACGAGGCGCAAGCGGTCGAGGCAAGGAGGAGCGAAATGACGATCTTGTGCATGGCTCGACAGCCACTACGCGGCTGGGCTACGGCCTGCAAGCGCGATGATCACGGTCCACCACCTCGAGGTTTCACGTTCCATCCGCATCCTCTGGCTGCTCGAGGAGCTGGGGCTTTCGTATGCGGTGAAACACTACGACCGTAACCGCGCGACTTACCGCGCTCCGCCCGAGCTGCGGACGATCCATCCTCTCGGCAAGTCGCCCATCCTCACCGACGGCAACCGCGTCCTCGCCGAATCGGCGGTCATCATCGAGGACATCATCGACCGCTATGGCGGAGGAAAGTGGCGTCCCGCCCAAGGTACGCCCGACTACGAGCGCTACCGCTACTGGCTGCATTACGCCGAGGGCTCGTTCATGCCGAACCTGGTCATGAAGCTCATCTTCAACAAGATCCCACAGGGCGCGCCCGCGCTCATGAAGCCTCTCGCCAAGGCGTTCTCGAAGAAGGTCTCCGCGGTGGTCATAGACCCCGAAATCGCGTTGCACTTGAGCTTCATCGAGCGCGAGCTCGAAGGGCGCTCGTGGTTCGCGGGCGGCGAGCCGACGGGCGCCGATGTGCTCATGAGCTTTCCGCTGGAGCAGTCATCATTGCGCGGCGGTGTCGTCGGCGCCAACGTCGCCGCGTACGTCGAGCGCGTTCGTGCGAGGCCCGCCTACCAGCGCGCGGTCGCGAGGGCAAAAGCGTGACTGTCGCATGCTTGATGCTCATGAGCGCGCTCGCCCTCCCGGAGCGCGACGCCGACGGCAATCCGCACCTCCGGTCGGAGACCGTCTTCGTCCGCTTCGCCGACACCGGCGAGGTCGTCCTCAAGAAAAACCCGATGGTGGTCCGCCCAATCGCCAGCGTCACCAAGCTCCTCACCGGCTTGGTGCTCGCCTCGATGCAGGTCGACCGCGAACGGACCGTGGTGGTGCTCGAAGACGACAAGGACCGCGTGAAGTGGTCGAAGTCACGCTTGCCGGTGAGCGTCTCGATGTCCTGGGGCGACCTGCTTCGCGCCGGGCTCGGCGCGTCGGACAATCGCGCCATCTACGCCGCGGTGCGAACCATCATGGATCGCCAGGCGTTCGTTGCCCTCATGAACGCTAAAGCGGCCGAGATCGGCATGACCAACAGCAAGTTCGTCGATCCGGCCGGCATCGATCCGGGCAACGTCTCCACCGCGGTCGACCTGACCCGACTGCTCGACGCCGCTTCCCCGCTCGACGACCTACGCACCATGCTCAACGCGCCGACGATCGAGCTCGAGACCAACCGCGGCCCGATCACCCTGCGCAATCCCGACCGTCTGGTGCACTCCACCAACTGGGACATCGTCATCGGCAAGACTGGTTACACCGTGGAAGCCGGCCGCACGTTGGTCGTACGCATGCACCTCGCGAACCGGCCGATCGACATGGTGTTCCTGGGTTCCCGTGAGATGCAGTCGGTCTTCGGCGACGCTGGGCGCATCCGCCGCTGGCTCGAGCCGCGGATCAAGCCGACGCCCGTCCCCACAGGGAATCCCGTCGCGAAGCCAGCACCTTCCGCGCAACCGTAGGCGCCGGCAGCCGATACTGGAGTCAGGAACGCCGACACCGGGCCGGTCTACGCGCAATGAGCTTGAACTTCCCGAATAGTAGCCTTCTCACCATCGCGATGGGCGAGACGCGACGCCTCGCACCAGCACAGGCGGTCGAGCTGAAGATCGGCCCGTTCGGTCGATCCGACCTGCCGGAGTTCGACGACTCGCGCTTCGTTGCCCTCGCCCGTTCTGGTGGCGGCTATGACATCGCGCGGGTCCGCGACCTCAAACCACTCGTCGGTGTCGAGATCGCACTGAATCTCCCCGAGGTGGTGTCGTTGTTCATCCACGCCAGCAGGATGACCTCGGAACGCCCCGACCTCAAAGGGGCGAAGTTCGCCGTCAGGCAGAGCGGCCATGACGAGTTTCGGGTCACGCGCCTCACCCAAGGAACCTGACGCACATGCTTCGCGCCATCCGGGTCGCCGTGCTGGTTGGCATGGCGGCGGCCTCGCTGCTTCCCCGCGCCGCTTTAGCGTACGTCGACGAAGTCCAAGCCTCCACGCGCATCGAGCAGTACAAGCCGATCTACGCGCTCTTCGGCAACCCCGAGACCAAGCTGCAGATGTCGTTCCGCGTGAAGATGCTGCCGCTCACCGGCCTCTACGCCGGGTATTCGCAGGTCATGCTCTGGCGCTTGTGGGAGGAGTCGAAGCCTTTCCACGACCTCAACTACAACCCCGAAATTTTCTACCGCTTCGAGCTCGGCGACGCGCCGAGCTGGTACGTCGACCTCGGCCTCTACGAGCACGAGTCGAACGGCCGTAGCGGTCACGATTCGCGGTCGTGGGACCGCAGTTACATCCGCTATAGCATGACGCACGCTCTATCGAGCACGAGTAGGGCGCGCATCCATTGGAACATCAAGGCCTGGGTGCCCTACAACTACGACTACGACAACACCGACATCGCCCGCCGGCGCGGTCTCTACGAAGCGCAGGTCTCGCTGGTCGATGCCTTCGGCACGTGGCTCGACCGCGGCGACATCACCTTGCGCTTCTTTGGTGGCGGTCCATCACACATGAACCCATTCCAGGGCGGTCAGGAGCTCACCCTGCGCTTCGCGCCGCGCTTGCTGTCTTCGTCGGCGGCGCAGATCGTACTTCAGTACTTCCATGGTTACGGCGAAAGCCTGCTGGATTACGACGTCAAGAAGAGCGTCTTCCGCGCCGGCCTGGGTTTCTAGCGCCGCCTAGTCGGGCGACAAGCGGGCAATCCACGCGTCGAACGCGTCGATGTGCTTCTGGATGTTGGCGCGGATCTTCTCGTCGGTGATGGCGCCGCCGGCGTCGAAGAGACCTTCCTTGGCGGTGATGTAGACCTCGGGAGACTGCATTGGTGTCGCGCCGGATGGGCCGAGGATACCGCGCAAGTGCGCTTGCGCGACGGCGGTGCCGACCTGGCCGCTCGATGCCCCGAGCACCGCGGCGGGCTTGTGCTTGAACGAGCTCTTACCGCTGGGTCGCGAGGCCCAATCGAGCGCGTTCTTGAGCACGCCGGGGACGGAGCGATTGTATTCCGGCGTCACCACGAGGACGCCGTCGCTGCTCTCGATGAGCTGCTTCAGAGCGCCCACCGGGGCCGGTGGACTCGGCCAAAGGTCCTCGTTGTAGAGCGGCAAAGCGCCGATGTCGGCGTAGCGGCAGGTCCACAAGTCCTTGGCGAGCGCCTCGACTGCTTGGGCGAGCTTCTTGTTCAACGAGTCTTTCCGCAGACTCCCGACAATCACCGCAATGGTCTTCATGAGGATCTCGCCTAGTCCAACGGCCGTGCGAGCACAACCGCCTCGGACGGGCGCGACCGCCGCGACCGCGCGTAACACGCGACCGCGGCGTCGCCGTGACGACGGCTAGTCGTCAACGCACTCTTCGTTGCATTCCTTGCGCGCATCGTCGCACGCGAGCTGACACGAGGCGTTGTCCGGATTCTGTCCGGTCGCGGCCCGTGACTGGCACTCACTGATGCAACGGTCGCGGCCTTGAATGCATCCGCTTTGGCAGGCGGTCTCTTTGTTGTTCTGCTGCACCTCGTGCATCGAGCTGCTGCAGGCAACAACGCTCATCGTCAACGCGGCGAGAGCCGCCAGGATCATACTCTTCATATTGAATTCCCCCCTCGCCCAATGACGTAACGACGACGAGCTTGGTTGTCAGCGTCCCGCCGCGCATTGACCCATGTGGCATTCAGGGCACGCCGCATCTCGGCTCCCGCCCACCACCATGAGCCCACATCCCGGAGGCGCGAGCAGGCGCTGCCGCGGCGGCGACACGGCGCGCGCGGTGCTATGATTCCCATCCAGGGGACGGGCACAGTGAAACGACTTCTCGTTGCGGTGGCGATCGGGTTGGCGGCGTGTGGCTCCGAGGACGAGGTGTCCGATCCGAGCGAGTTCGATCATCCGGGCACGCGCCCGATGACCGTTTGCGCGGACGCCAGCAGCGAAGACGCTTTCGTTCTGGCGCTGCGCTATCAAACGGACATCCGCTACAACGACCGACTCGCGAGCGACTACGCCTGGGCTTTGAACAGCGCCCGCGCGGCCTACCCGGAGCTCTGTGAGCCGCGGGCCTTTGCCGACGTGTCGCCCGACGTCATCGTGGCGCGCTCGCGTCACCCGAGCATCGTCGAAGCCTGGCGCGACGGTTTCGTCGAGACCGGCGTCGAGGACGTCGATCGGATCCTCGCCCGCGTGGGCGTCACCACCATCGAGCGAGCACCGCATTCGCAAGCGTTCGTGCTCACCCTCGCGCAACCGGTGAACGCGCGGGCGTTGGCGCGCGCGCTCGACCGGACCCGTGCCGTCGACGCCGAGGCGAAGGAAGCCGACGACGGCCACGAATTCTATTTCGACGGCCGAGAATACGTCTCGCGGTCGCCGTCCGACATCGTCGTTCGCTCCGGTGAACGGGCAACCCGCTTCATCTTCGAGCGCGAGAACGGTAGCGGCCGCGCCTCCGTCGTCGTCCATCATAACGGAGTCGTGGGCGACCTCGACGACGACTAACCGGTCGCAAGCAGCGGCCAGGGCCGATCGCGAGTGCCGGCGCCCCAGTTGTCGTGGCGGCCGTCCCAATAGACGATCGGCAAGCCGTTGGGATCGACCTCGTCGAAGCAGTTGGCGTTCACCGACACGAAGTCGCCGCCGATCTCCTCGAGGTGGCCGGCGCCATAACAGTGAATGCCGCAGGTTTTGCAGAAGAAGCGGCGGCCAATCTCGGGTGTACGGGTATAGCTCGCGAGCGCCTCTTTGCCGGCGAGCAGCTCGAACTGAGCCGGCTTGACGATGACCGCGGTGGCGCCGGTGCGTTGGCAAATGTTGCAGTTGCAACGGCTGGCTCGCGACAAGTCGGTGCTGACGGCGAAACGAACGGCGCGGCAATGACAGCTTCCCTGGATGGTCTTCATCACATCTCCCGATGGACGCCGGCGCGGGATGCGCCGAATCACCAGGAGAGCATAGAAGCCCTCAGTGTCAGCATGTTGTCAGTTTTGTTGTTCCGCCGCGAAGCGCTCGCCACGCACGCGATGGAGGCGATTGTCGCGCATCTCGAGCACCGTCAAACGATAGCCGCCCGCGTGGATGAAGGCGCCGGGCTTGGGTGCCTTCAAGTGCGCCGCGACGTACTCACCGATGGTCTCGACATCGCTCGAAACGTCGTCGAAGCGCAGGTCCAGCTCGCGCTGCGCGACGTCCAGCGTCAAACGACCATCGACCTCGAAGCGCCCGGGCACGCCGCGTACGATGGGGGCGACCTCGGCCGCGTCCTGCTCGTCACGAATCTCACCGACGAGCTCCTCGAGCAGATCCTCGAGCGTGACGATCCCGAGCAACGCGCCACGCTCGTCGCGTACCATGGCAACGTGCACGTGGCGGGTCTGGAGGTCACGACGGATATCCTCGAGCCCGCTGTCTGCTTCAGCGTACACAGCGTCGCGGATGAGCTCCGACATGTGAACCTGCTTGCGCTTCGCCAAGAGCGCGGCGGTCATGTCTTTGATGTGCGCGTAGCCCAAAACCCGGTCTGTCGAGTCGACGACGGGATAGCGGGTGAACTGGTGCGCGAGCGCAATCTCGAGGTTCGCGGCGAAAGACTCGGCGCTCTTCAAGACGACCACGTCCCGCCGCATGGTCATGATCTGAGAGGCCGTGCGTCGGGTGTAGTCGAAGACGCGATCGATCAGCCGGCGTGCCCCAGGGTCGAGGTTTCCCTGCGCGAGCACGAGTCGTAGCTCCGCGGCCGAGTGTCTGCGATCGGCGTCGCTTGCCGCCCGCACGCGCAGGCCGCGCAACGTCAGCCGCGCGAAGGCGTTGAGTGTCCAGGTGACCGGCAAGGTGGCCAGGTAGAACACATGCAGTGGAATCGCCGTGGCCAAGGCGACGGCCTCCGCGTGATCGAGCGCCAGCGTCTTGGGGACGAGCTCGCCGAGTACGACGTGCAAGGTCGTGATCAGCGCCAGCGCGAGCGCTGCGGCAAGACCGTGGCTCGCAATCCCGGACCAGTCTCCAAAAGACGACAGGTATGGAGCCAAGAGCCGCGCGAACGCCGGCTCACCGAGCCAACCCAAGCCCAGCGACGCCAAGGTGACCCCGAGCTGATTCGCCGACAGATAGACATCGAGTCGTCGCGAGATGTGCAGGGCCGTGCGGGCGCGACGGTCGCCGGAAGCCGCGCGCATCATGAGGCGCGTCGGCCGCACTTTGATGAGCGCGAACTCCGACGCCACGAAGAAGCAGTTCGCCAAAACGAGCAAGAGGCTCGCGCACAGCGGTATGACGATTGTCATGAGTTGGCGACCAAGCTAGGGCGCCACCTGGCCCTCGGTGCCCGGCGTGAGCCGGTGCCAGCAATGACCGCACAACGTCGCCGCGCGCATGACGATCTGCCCGCACGTGGGGCACGTCCGAAGCTCGGGCGCCGGGCCGAGCGCCAAGCGCTCGACGAGGTCACGCCAGGCGGTCTGCAAGGCATCGGTTTGCTGATCAGGCCGGCGTTCCATCTCCCGCTCGACGGCGTCGACGCAGAAGCGAATGGCATCACGCCGAGCATCCGGTGACGCTGGGCTACTCATGGGACACGACCGCGTAGCGCAACATGGTTTTCACGAGACATCCCCTTCCGCTCGACGAGCGGATCCGCACGCCCGATTGCCGAGCGTGTCATCGAACCTGAGGGAAGAATCGGAAAATGAAGCGCACGAGCACGCTCGCGCGAGTCTTTAACAGAAAGGCCCCAAGGACGTCGGCATGATACAGGTGCGCGCCACGCTTAGCAATGCGACGGCTGGAGCTCGGGCGCCTTGCCCATGCGCCGTAGCCAGCGCCAATGCGAGGCGATCGCGGCACGAAGCGTTGGCTGTTCGTTGAAGCGGACACCATGCTCCAGACAGACCCTCTTCACGATGACCGCCAACGCCGGGTAGTGGACGTGGCATACGCGCGGGAACAAGTGGTGCTCGACTTGATGGTTCAGCCCACTGACGTACCACGTGAGCACGCGGTTCTTGGGTGCGAAGTCCACCGTCGAGGCAACCTGGTGAGCGGCCCAGCCCATCGGCAAGCGGCCGGCCGAGTCGGCGGACGCGAACTCTGCTTTCTCCACGCAATGAGCCAACTGGAACGTGACGGCGAGGATGACGCTCGAGCCGAACGTAACCGCCAAGTAGCAGAGCGCGACCGCCCAAAGCGGATGCGCGATTGCGGGCACCACGAAAGCGAGCGCGACGAAGGCGAGCTTGCCGACGATCACCTCGACCAGATCCCAACCCTTCGGGCGTTTGAAACGTGTGCTGCCAACGCGCCCGCGCACCAGGTTCTTGAAGTCGTAGGCGAAGTGATACTTGAGCAGCAGCAGTCCATAGAGCGGCCACAGATAGAAATGCTGGAGGCTGTGCACCGCCAGGTGCCGTTGTTCGGGCGCGAGCCGCGCCAGCACCCCGACGCTCATGTCATCGTCGGCGCCTTCGACGTTGGTGTACGTGTGATGCGCGATGTTGTGCTTGACGCGCCACAAGAACGAGCTCGCGCCGATCATGTCGAGCGTCAGCCCCAAAATACGGTTGGTCAGAGCGCTCTTGGCGTAAGCCCCGTGGTTCGCGTCGTGCTGAACACCGAAGGCCATGCCGGCGGTCGCGAGCACCAGCGACGCACACGAGAGGAGCACGGTCGCTATCGACGACGCCGCGAATACCAGCAGCACGTAGCTACCGACGAACCAGGCGACCAGAGTGATGGTCTTCACGACCATGGAGGCATTGGCACCGCGTGAGCGTCCGGTGCTCGCGAAGTAGGCGTCGACCCCCTTGGTGAGATCCCGATGAAACCCATCGTCTCTGGGGAAACGCGGCGGGCGGTCCGGTTGGCACGCGTGTTCTACAGCACTGGTCACGATCTTGGTCTTTCCCCGGCGGCGTGCCTGGGCTTGGGGGGTCAGTGAAGTCTACGGTATTGAGCGAGCAATAACGACGGTGGGACGGGGGATATGTTCGCTTTGACGGAATCGATACAGAAGCAAGACACGACTATGACATGCGTCCGAGTCGCACACCCGCTGCTCATGTAGGCAGTGCTCGACTTGGGCGATCGTGATACCGGAAGACCATGAAAAACACCCTCCTTATCGTGTTTCTCATCGTCGTCACTGCGTGCGGCGACGAGACCAGCCGCGATGACGGAGACGGTGGGCCGGAGCCGTGCGCGACCGGCATCATCTGCCCAGTCGGGACGACCTGCGCCGCGAACCAACTCGCTTGCATCACCGGCAATTGCGGGAACGGGCACATCGATGCCGGCGAGGTCTGCGACGACGGCAATATCATCGACGGCGATGGCTGCGGCGCCACGTGTCAGGTGTCGGTCGGCGCCGTCTGCGGCGATGGCAACGAGGACGCGAGCGAGGCTTGTGATGACGGCAACGCCCTCACCGAAACGTCATGCGCTTACGGCACCGCGACGTGCTTGGTCTGTGACGCCGGGTGCAACGAAATTTCCATCGCCGGTCATGTCTGCGGTGACGGACACCTCGACGCCGGACACGAGGTCTGCGACGACGGCAACACCGCCAGCGAGACCGCGTGCCCCTATGGCTCGGCGATCTGCGCCGCCTGCAACGCCGATTGCAGCGGCACCATCGAGCTCAGCGGCAACTACTGTGGTGACGGCGCTCCCGATGCAGAGCACGAGCAGTGCGACGACGCCAACACCATCACCGAAGCCGCGTGCCCCTACGGCTCGGCGTCGTGCACGATCTGCGCGGCCGATTGCATCGAGGTTCCGGCGACCGGCAACGTCTGCGGCGACGGGGTCGTCGATCCCGAGAACGAAGCTTGCGACGATCACAACACCAACCTCTGCGGCTCGTGCGGCTTCTCCTGTCTCAATTTCACTCTAGGCGTTGCACGTGGCCAGATCGTCACCATCCCGGGCGTCATGCTCGTCGATGGCGAGACCATCATCGTGGGCGACGGCTTCGAGTCCGTCACCTTCGAGCTCGACAGCAACGCAAGCACCACCGTTGGCACCGTTGCCGTGACGTTCCTCACGAGCAACAACGCCGCCACCATCGCGGCGGCCATTCGCAACGCCGTGAACAATCACCCGACGCTGGCGATCGACGCGACGCAGAGCGGCGCGCTGGTGAATCTCACCAACCAACGCCCCACGGCCTTGGGCAACGTGGCGATCACCGAGACCGTCGACATCTTCGATTTCGTGGTCACCGGCATGAGCGGAGGCCAAGGCGGCGACTGCTCGGTCGGTCAGGGCTGTTCCAACGGCTTCGACTGCGCGAGCGGCGTCTGCGCGTTGGATGGGCTCTGTGAAGCGAATTGATCTGCGGGCGTTCCCTAAGAATCACGGACGCCGAAGGGCCTGTACAAACTGGCGACCGATTCCTGTAGCTGCTTGATGTCGACGGGCTTGGCGATATGCATGCGAAAGCCGGCGGCGATGGCTTTGCGGCGTGCTTCTTCGCCCGCGTAAGCGGTCAAGGCAATGGCCGGAAGGTTGCCCCCTCCCCGGTCGTTGCCAAGCCCTCTGACGCGCCGCAAGAGTGAGTAGCCATCTTCACCCTGCATGGCGATGTCCGAGACCAAGACGTCAGGACGAAAACTCTCGACCGCGATGACACCCTGATTCGCCGAATCGGCGATACGTACCCGAGCCCCCATCTGCGTCAGCATTGCGGCAACGACCTCGCAAGTCTCCTGATCGTCATCGACAATGACGATGCGCATCCCCGCAAGCCCCCTGCGAACGTTCGATGCCTTGCTCGACGCCGGCGATGAACCGCTATCGGTGGCGACGTCTTCCGCGGTCCGCAAGCGCTCGACCGCCAGTTCGGTCTCGAGAGGCAGCAGCACCGAGAAGGTCGCGCCTTTGTTACGTCCCGAGCTCTCGGCAAGCGCCACACCGCCATGCGCTTCGACGAGATGGCGCACGATGGCGAGGCCCAGCCCTAGTCCGCCATGGCGGCGCACCGTCGTGCCGTCCTCTTGAGAGAAACGGCTGAAGACGTGCGGGAGAAAGTCGGCGTCGATGCCACAGCCAGAATCTTGGACGCGGATGCGCGCGTATCCGGGCACCGAATCGACGAAGCCCAGCACCTCGCTCTTGGCCGAGCTGAACTTGATGGCATTGGCCAGCAGGTTGGTGACGACTTGCTGCAGCCGTGCTTCGTCTCCGTGGATTTTCCCGGCGATGGTTTCGTACTTGAATTGGACGGCCACCTCTTTGTTTTGCGCCTGCGCCGTGACGCTCTCGATTGCTCGGCGTACGACGACTCCGAGATCGACCGGCTTGAACTCCATGCGAAACTTGCCCGTGACGATGCGCGACACGTCGAGCATGTCGTCGATGAGCTTGACCTGAGTCGTGATGCCGCGCTCGATCGCCTCGCCCGCGAGGTGCATGTCGCCGAGATTCATATCGTCTTGGCTCAGGCGCTGCGCGTGCATCAACATCGAGAATAGCGGCGTGCGGATCTCGTGCGAGAGGGTCGCCAAGAACTCGTCCTTGGCGCGATTGGCGCGTTCGGCTTCCAGCGTGGCGCCCTGCGCTGCCATGAGCAGCTGCTTCAACGTGTCGATGTCGACGAGTGAGAGCGTCGCACCTTCGATTCGGTCGTCGACGGTCTTGTACGGACGGATCTGCATGCGGTGCCACCGGCCACTGCGGTCCTGAACCTCGGACTCGTGCATGGTGTTGCTGGTGATGACCTCGGCGATGCGTTCGTCCAAGCCGATAATGTTCAGCTGCAGATTGAGATCCGCGATCGGGCGTCCGACATCGGTGGCAACGACATTGAAGATACTACGCGCCTTGGGGGTGAAGCGGCGAATGCGCCGCTTCATGTCCAGGATCAGAATTGGCACATCGACGGTCGACAGCAGGTTGACCAAGTCGCTGTTGGCTTCCGATGCCTCGTGATTGCGACTCTGCAGCTCATCGTTGACGGTGATGAGCTCCTCGTTCGTCGACTGGAGCTCTTCTTAGGCGGTCTCGAGCTCTTCATTGAGGCTCTGGAGCTCTTCGTTGCCCGACAGCAGCTCCTCGTTGGCCCCATTGAGCTCTTCGTTCGTTTGGTCTTGAGCGTCCACCAGGGACTGCAAATACTCGCGCGTGGCTGCGAGCTCGAGCTCGAGCTTGCGTGAGCGCTGGACCGCGTCCGCCGTGGCGGCCGGCACGGCTTCATTGGCTGGTGTCGCACTCGGGGCGTTCAGGCGTGACCTCGTGGACGGCTCGAAGAGAACGAGCAACATGGGCTCGACGTCGTCTACGGAGCCGGGCACCGGCAACACCACGATGTCGCAGAGCGCTCCACCCACCTCGATCTCCACGTCCGCCGAGCGCACCATGTCCGAGTCGATGCGCGCCCGGGCGACCGCGGCGCGCAACGCGACCCCGAGACCGGGACGCACCATCTTCATCAGGCTGTTCTGCGGTCTACCGGGAGCTGGCTGCAGGAAGGCGCCGGTCTCGCCACGAAACTGCAAGATCTCCATGCGCTCGTTGATGACGACACCAGGCGGCGAGTAGCGGTTGAGGAGCAGCCGGTCGAGCTGACCACTGAGCGTGCCGAAGCGTTGTGACACCTCGAGGCGCGGCAGCCGCATCGGCGGCGTGCCCAGCGGCGGCATCTCGGAGCGTGGAGCGAAGCGCAAGACACTCGCGGTAGCCGTCCGCGAAAACACCTTGTTGGCCCTGTCGACAGGAGAGAAGAGCGATGCAAATCCGGAGATGCTCTCCGTCCGCCCGAGCATCAAGAAGCCCTTCGGGTTGAGAGCGTAGTGCAGAATCGGCAAGACGCGCTTTTGCAGTGGCTGGTCAAAGTAGATGAGAACGTTGCGACAGGTCACGAGGTCGAGCTTCGAGAATGGGGGGTCGGCGGTAAGGTCATGCCGCACGAACACGCACAGATCACGCACGCTCTTGTTGATGCGGTAGCCACCCTCGACTCTCGTGAAGAAGCGTCGGCGGCGCTCATCGTCGACGTCTTGCAAGGCACTCTCCGCGAAGATGCCCTGGCGCGCCTTGTCGATGACGGCGTCACTGATGTCGGAGCCGAAGATCTGGATCGGACAAGACTGCGATTCACTGGCGAGAAACTCGAGCAGCAAGATCGCCAACGAATAGACTTCCTCGCCCGAAGCGCATCCCGTGACCCAGACGCGAATCGCCTGGCCCTCGGCGTGCGACTTCATGATCTCCGGGAAGACCAGCCTCCGTAGCGACTCGAACGCCTCGGGATCGCGGAAGAACGAGGTCACGTGAACGAGTATGGCTTCGTAGAGGTGCGTTGCTTCCGTTGGCTCGGCCTCGAGGAGAGCCAGGTAAGTCGGCAACGTGTCGATGTTACGCACAGCCATGCGGCGCGCCAACCGTCGCTCGAACGTCGCGGGTTTGTAGTCGCCGAAGTCGACGCCCACGACACGGCGCAAGACTTCGATCACCGACGCGCGCGTCTCGGGGTCGAACCCCGCGTCCTCGTCCACGACGTACGGATGATGACTGAGCCGTATCAATTCGACGGCGAGATCGGGGATCGGCAGGACGTAATCGACGACACCTGCGTCCACGGCGCTGCGGGGCATGCCGTCGAATCTCGCGGATGCGGGCTCTTGAGCAAACGTGATGCCGTCGGCGCTCTTGATGGCGCGCAAGCCGTCGGTCCCGTCCGAAGCGTTTCCGGACAAGATGACGCCAATCGCATGACTGCCGTGCGCGTCGGCGAGCGAGCGCAGGAAGGTGTCGATAGGCAAGGTGGCCTTGCGCCGCTGGCTGGGGCGCGGAGTGAGGTGCAACACCCCTGCCTCGACGGTGAGCTGGCCTTTGGGCGGCGCGACGTAAACACAGTTCGGCGCCACGACGTCGCCGTCATCGGCCTGCTTGACCGTCATCGCGGTCACTTTCGCCAGGGCTTCGGCCAGCAGGCTCACGTGTCCCGGGTCGAGATGCTGCACGAGGACGAACGCCATCCCCGAGTCCGCGGGCAGAGCGCTCATCAGCTGCGTGAACGCCTCGAGCCCACCGGCCGAGGCGCCAACCCCAACGATTGCGAATGGGCGACCTACGAGCCGCTTGCTGCTCCTCATGAGGACTCCTTTTGATCGTCGTAAGCGCCACGCATACTAAGTAGTTTGCTGCGACGGGCCTTGGAAACGACGAGCAAGGTCCAGATGGCGTAGGACACATGCGCTCCGGCGGGGATTCCGTCAACCACTGTCTTGCTCCGCGCTGGCGGCTCGACTCGCGTCGGCGCAGGAATCCACAACGCTATCGCTGCCCCAGTCGACTTCCCTGAGAACCTCAGCGGCGTTGAATTTTCACGATTCGGGAGAACACAGTCACCCATTTCGCTCTCGCGCCCCTCCTTCGCGAACAACGCCTCGAGATTCGCTTTAGCGGAGTCGACGCTCGGCTTGTCGGCAGCGCCCCCTACTTCTTCTTGAACAACGCCTCGAGCTTCGCTTTAGCGGAGTCGACGTCGGCCCCCGCATCGATGCGTTCGCCGCCGAACGGCTCGAAGTAGCCGCAGAAGTTCCCCCGCTCCTTGTCGGCCACCCACTCCGCCGTCGGCTCGCGGCACTCGTGGTGCGCGCTCACATCGTAGAACGCGCAATTCTTGCACGACCGCATGTCGCTCCGGCAGCTCAGACAAGTGTCGCCGCGGTTCACCCTGCCGTCGAGCTCCTGGGCTTTGCGACACGACCAGCAGACGAATGTGGACTTGGCCATCGCTCGTTCCTCGCACCCGTACTCTAGCAGGAGTTGCCATCGCCGCCGCCCGCGCGCAGAAGGGGCGCGGAAAGCAAACGAACGATGCGAGTGAGACCAAACATGCGCGGTTGGGGCACGACCTTCGGGATGCTCTTGGCTGGCGTCATTCTGTCTTGCCGAGGCCCGAGCTTCTACGGCCCCGCGCCCGGGCCAGCTCTCCAGGCCAAGGCGGCGCTGTCCGGTGACGCGGTCAGCGACGATCCGAAGAGCAAGTTCCGCATCGGCCGCATCGACAAGAAGCTGCAGCCAATCCGCGGCAAGGCGGTCGCGACCTCACCCTACTCGACCACCGCCCTTACCTATCGCGGCGTCCGTGACGACAAGGTCTGCTTCTCGTTCGACTACGGCGCCCAGTATTATCGCTCGCACGGCTCGCAAAAAGACGTCGAGAGCGAGCGCGCCGCCGGCGCCAAGCTCAACGTCTTCACCTTCGAGCTCCACGATGCACTCGACGACCTCGACGACACCTGGCCGAATCCGCCGAAGACGGAGATCGTTTCAGCGCGCGTCATCGACAGCCGCATGGAGGATCGCGCCAAGGAGACCGCGGCCGGCGCCGTGACGCATACCGAGTGGCTCGAGACGACAATCGAGATTTGCGGGACCAAACCGAAAATCGATACGCCGAAGTACCTCACGGTGACCCGCTATCCGCCGGAAGCGACGCGCGCCCCTACCTTTTTCATCTGGGTGATCGACGGCTGAGCTGTGGGCGCCTGTGGCCGCGTTTTTTGTGGGGGATACTCCCTTTGCCTGTAAGGGATCTCGGTTAGACTCTTCCTCGGGGGAACAAGCGGAGGCGGACGGTGCCCAACAGGCTCCTCGCGGTGATCGCGTGCGGTGCTTTGGTTACGGCGTGCGCTCGCGAAGTCGAGCGAGACCCTCTCGAGTTCGACCACCTCCAAACGAATCCTCAAAGCGCCTGCGTGAGCTCCAGCGCCAGTGACGCTGTCGTGCTCGCGTTGCGTTATCAGAGCGGCATCCTCCTCGCGGACGGTCTCGCCGAGGACTATTCGTGGCTGCTCGAAACCGCGCGCACGACGTATCCAGAGCTTTGTCAGACGCGAGCCGCCGCGCACATGGAGCTCGACCGCATCCTCGTCGAGCCGGTCTTGAGCCGCATCAGCAACGCCTGGCGTGATGGACGGATAGAGACCGGTATAGCGGACTTCGACGAGATCCTGGAGCAGGTCGGCATCGCCAGAATCGAAGGTTTCGAGCACATCGACCTGTTCACCGTGCAGCTCGCTCGACAGGTGAACGCCAAGGCTCTCGCGGACGCTTTGACGGACACCGGCAACGCCATGGTGTATCCGAGCAACGTCGGTCAGCTCGAGCACTACACCGGCTTCGTGCCGTTCGCCCGCGACATCGAGGTGGAACACGGCGAAAGCCACGAGACCCTGCATTTCCACCACGAGACCGGAACCTGCGCGGTGACGATCGGACGGGACGGCAGCGTCGGCGACAAGTACCGCTACTAGCTCCGCATCAGCTGGCGGTGAGGCCTACTCGAGGTCGGCGCAGCAGCGGAAACCCAACGTATCGGAGTGGGCGCCGGAGGATTCGCTGGCGCGGGCCGAGCAGCGCGCGGTGAACGCGGCTTGCTCGACGGAGCCGCCCTTCACGACCTTGCCCTCACCCATGCGGCCCGCGGTCCATTCGGCGACGTTGCCCGACATATCGGCGACGCCGTAGCCGCTGCGGCAACGGCCGAACTCACCCGACGCCGCAGGGCGTCCGCCTTCGCCGACATTGCAGGCACCGGGCTCGAAGCTGCCACCGAAGGGGAACTTGGCGCCGTTGGGGCCTTTGCATGCGCGCTCCCACTCGTCCTCGGAGCACAGTCGTTTGCCCAGGGACTCGCACGCCTTCTTTGCTCGCGGCCAGGTGTAGCCACTGACGGGCTCCCGGCCACGCTGGTTGGGGTACTCGTAGAGATCGATGCAGTAGCTGGCGGTGCTCTCGGTGTGCGCCGATAGGTCGCCGAAGGCGCGCATCGGATCGTTGGCGTCGCTGCCGGAGACGAATCGCCCCGCCTTGATCGTCGCCATGCCGGCGGGACAGCTGGCGTGCACGACCGCTGGAGCGGACTCCTCGCTCGATGCGCTGGGCGCGCTCGGCGGCTTCGGCGGTGCCGGCATCGCGAGGGGCGGCACCTCCGAGCTCAAGCCCGGATCCTCGTGGGGGTTGGCGAGGGCGGCGGCGCGGCGCAACGCATCGGCGGTGCTCTGGCCGTCGTCGACGGGGTCGGTGAGTCGCGGGTGTGACCCCATGCTCGCGACGGGCGCGCTCGGTACCGCGTTGACACCAATGGGCACCGGGGCCTGCTCGGGTGGCGCGGGCGGCCTCACCTCCGCGATGGCGGTCGGCGTTGCCTCGGGCGCGGGAGCGGCGGCCTCGACTCGGCCGGCCTGCAACGCGCCGTACCAGCGAGCGGCGGCGACGCCGGCGATGGCGAGCAGCACCGTGATGGTGATGACCATGACGCCGGAGACGCGTTGACGGCGGGAGCTTAGGTGGCGGTGGCGAGGACGCGCGGAAATTCGCGCGGTATCCTGCTTCACCGAGGCGCGTTGCTTACCGAACGCACGCGATGGCCCGGCGTCTGAGGGTTCGTCGACCGCCGGCGCGGGACGGGGCCGAGCATCGGCCAGTGGTTTCACCTGCGAACGGTCGGCGAGCTCTTGCTTGGGCTGCGGCGGAGGCGTCGGCGGCACGACGCGCTTGGCCTGCTGCGCGGGGCGGCCGGGCACCTCGGCGGCGGGTAAGCTCACCGACACGGCGGATGCGAGCGGCTCCGCGCTCACCTCGGTCGGCGAATCCTCGAGCGGCTTGGGCACGGGAGCCTCGGCGACGCCCGACGTCGACAGCTCCTTCATGGACTGGAGCTCCACCGGCGCCGGCTCGTCGGCGATGGTCGCGGGCTCGTTGACATCATCGAAGAGCTCGGTGGCGAACGCAGGCAGTGCCGTCATGCCCGGCACGGTGAGCTCCGGCGACGCGCTGCTCATGGCCGCGGCGAGCTCCTGGAAAAGCGCGACCCCCGATTCGTAGCGGTCGGCGGCGAGCTCCGAGGCACCCTTGCGCAAGACCTCGACCACCGCGGTGGGCAGCTTGCTCGCCGCGTCCAACCAAGCGGCCGGGTCCGGACTCTGCAAGCGGCCGACCAGCATCTCGCCCAGCATGATGGAGAGCGCGTAGGTGTCCGCTGCGGCGGTCAGGTCGCGCTCTTCTTGGCGGACCTCGGGTGCGATGTAGTCGATGGTGCGTTGCTGCTGGTGCAGTGCGAGAAGCGGGCGGCTCGGGATGCCGCGCTGATGCGCGAAGCCGGTCACCTTCAAGACATCCGGCAGGACGACGATGTTGTGCGGGCGCAGCGCTCCGTGAACGCCGATCTTCTGCCAGCCATCGATGGCGCTCGCGAGCTGAGCGGCGATCGGCAACACCTCGGCGAAGCCGAACATCTGACCCCGCTCGACGCGCAGATCGATGATCTTGCGCAGGGTCAGGCCTTCGAGAAAGGGCATCGTGTAGTAGAGCGTCGCGCCCTGCTCGCCCTCATCGTAGATGCGCACGACGTTGGGGTGATGGAGCTTCTTGGCGGTGCGAACCAGCTTGAGGAAACGGGCGCGCTCGTCGTCGGCTTGCAGGAGATTCGGCGCGACCAGCTTCAGAGCAACGTCGAGGTCGACTTCTTCGTCGCGGGCGCGCACCACCCAGCCGGCGGCGCCGTTGGCGACACCGTCGACGACGCGATAGCGCCCACCGACGATGGTCCCCGGCTCGACCGGCAGCTTACCGCGAGCAGCACGGCGGCTGGTCGGCGCACCCTTCCCAGGACGACGCGGAGCGGCGAGCGCGGCGGAGCACACCGCGCACTTTTTGCTACCATCCGAGTTGTAGCTACCGCACCGATAGCAAAGCACCGACTACTCCGTACGAGCTGAACGAACACCCCCCGCTCGTCCGGAAAAACCCCACGGACAATAGGCGGCGGGAAGGCGGGTAACACACGCGCAAAAGCGCGGCAATGGATCAGTTTCGGGCCTGATCCAGCAAGGGTTGCGGGGCTGTGCGCCGCGCCGGCTCAGACGCGGCGACGGTTTGGCACCTCGGGCGCGCCCTAATGCCAAAAACCGATGGAAACACCGAGGTTACGGTAGTCGCGGGCGTAGTCGAAGACCCCTGACAGACGCCAGACCCAGATGAGCTCGAGGAGGCGGAAGTCGAAGCCGATGGTGCCGTGGATGCGGCCGTCGGCGGCATCGAAGCGGGATGGCTCATAGTAGCTACCGATGCGCCCACGCATTTGGTTGGGCCAGAACTCGCTCTCGGCGCCGACGCGAAGCGAGAGACTAGCGGCGCGGCCGGCCGTCTGTTCTTCCCTGGCGATCCAGGCACCGCGGCCCGTCGCGCCCCCGCCTGGCCCGATGACGACCAAGTCCGCCGCCACCGTGATGTACGAGCGCCGCAGCTGGTCGAGCTCTTCATTGATGAGACGCGAATCGCCGAACGAGTTGCGTAGGTTCAAGGGCTTGTCGCCGAAGCTCCAAGCAACGCCGCCGGCGATCTGCCAAGGCGCCTCCAGGGCGTCAGGGATGTAGTTCTCGCCGACCTGGGCGTTGTCGCCGCCACCGTCACGCGTCGCATCGGTGCGCAATCGCGTCGACAGTCCCAAACGCAAGGGTTGTCCATGCGGGCGGACAACGACTCCCAGGGCGATTGCGCTACCACTGAAGCGCGGCGAGTCCTGGTCGTCGCCCTGCTGGAAGCTCGCCGACGGGACGATGATCGACGCGCCCGCGGTGACCTCACCATCCAGGAAGGCATACGAGGCAGAAAGGGCGCCGAGCACCGTATTGATACGCAAGCGCGAGTTGACGTCGCAGACGAAGCCGCGGCCGCAAAAGCGCGTCTCCTGCGAGTCGAACGAGAGGCCGACGCCCAAGCGTCCGAAATTGAACCCGAGCGACGCTTCGAGGAGCTGCACGCTTTCGTCACCCCGATCGAAACCGGAGTTCTCGATGTCCGTGTCACCGGCGGACACCAAGTAATCGAGCGAGAAGTCCCAATCGAACCAGTTGCCGCCGTTGTAGTCGTAGCGGACCGCCATCGCCGCTGGATTCATCAGCATCGCGCCCGACCCAGTCGCGAGGGCCTGCGCGGCGCCACCCATGCCGAGGATGTTCGTCGGCGCGACGATCGGCGCCACGTAGATCTCGACCGGCGTGGTCGGCCGATACGCCTGGCTCAAGACCAAGCTAGTGAGCGCAAGAGCGAGGCTCATCGCCGGTCACGCTCGCACAGTCTACGACTTGACTCCAGTCGACCCGAAGCCGCCCGCCCCACGCGCCGTCGCCGTCACCGACGTCACGACCTCTATAGCGGACATAGTCACGGGCGCCACGACCATCTGCGCGATGCGCATGCCCGTCTCGATGACGAACGGCTCCTCGCCGTGGTTGATGAGGATGCACTTCACCTCACCGCGATAGTCGGCGTCGATGGTGCCCGGACTGTTGAGCACGGTGACGCCGTGCTTTGCCGCGAGCCCACTGCGCGGCCGCACCTGCGCTTCGTAGCCGTCGGGAATGGCCATGGCGAAGCCACAGGGAATGAGCGCGCGCTTGCCCGGCATCAGGGTGACCGGTGCATCCACGCAAGCAGACAGATCGAGCCCCGCCGACGACACGGTGCCGCGTGACGGTAGCGGCACTTCCTTGCCGAGCTTTGCGTGCAGCGGTTGAATCATCACGGTGACGCTCATGACGTACTCCCAGAGGTAGCCGAGGCCCACGCCCCGCCACCAAGCAAGTGATAGCCGGAATCCACGAAAATCGTTTCGCCGGTCATCGCCGAGCCGAGCGCCGACAACGGCGCGAGCGCGGCGCGGCCGACGTCATCGATGTCGATGTTGCGGCGGAGCGGCGACTCACGCTCGACGCACGCGAGCATCTCGCGGAGCCCGTGAATGCCGGCCGCCGACAAGGTGCGAACCGGCCCCGCCGAGAGCGCGTTGACACGCACCCCACGCGGCCCGAGATCGACCGCGAGATAGCGGACCGTCGCCTCGAGCGCCGCCTTGGCCACACCCATGACGTTGTACGAGGGCACCACGACCTTCGCGCCGATGTAGCTCAACGTGAGGATGCTCGGATTGTGCTTCGAGGCCGCGAGCAGCGGCGCCGCGTGACGCGCCAGGGCGATGAGCGAGTAGCACGACACGTCCATCGCTAGGGCGAACCCATCGCGCGAGGTTTGCAAGAAGCTACCCGACAGCTCCTCGCGCTTCGCCGAGGCGACCGCGTGCACCACGAAGTCGAGACCGTCGGCCGCGAGCGCCTGCATGACCGCGGCGATCTCGGCGTCGTTACCGAGGTCGCACGGGGCGACGTGAAACGCTCCGAGCTCCTGGGCGATAGGCCCGACGCGCTTCTTCATGAGCTCGTTCTGGTAGGTGACCGCGAGCTCGGCGCCCTCGGCCTTCGCGGCCTTGGCGATGCCGTAGGCCAAGCTCCGCTCGTTGGCGATGCCGACGATGAGCCCTCGGCGGCCGGTCAGTAGTCCCATGGTGACGTATGGGATTAGCAGGTGGCCCTGACGTTTTCCACGCTAGCCGGCGAAGCCGACGCTACCCTTGTGGTTCATGCCGACGACCCGGTTGCGGCCGCCTTCTTTTGCCACGTAGAGCGCCTTGTCGGCCTGCTGCAGCAAGGTCCGTCCATCGACAGACTCGCATTCGCCGAGGGCCGCGACACCGATCGAGACCGTGAGCTTGTAAGGCGTCTCTTCGTCGCCGACGTTGGCGCGGCCGATACTCGCGCGTAGGCGCTCGGCGACCGCGACGGCACCCGCGAGATTGGTCTGCGGCAGGACCACGCAAAACTCGTCGCCGCCATAGCGGACAGCGACGTCGATACCGCGCACGCCTTGCCGGAGCAGGTCGCCGACCCGCCGCAGCACGGCGCTGCCAAAGAGGTGGTCATGCGAGTCGTTGACGCGCTTGAAGTGATCGACGTCGAGCATGAGCACCGCGAGCGGCGTCTCGTGGCGCTGAGCGCGAGCGTACTCCTCGTCGAGGCGCGTGTGCAGCCAGCGCTGGTTGTACAGACCGGTGAGCTCATCGGTCATGCTGAGCTCTTGTAGACGCGCGTTGGCCTCGGTGAGCTGCTGCGTGCGCTCGGCGACGTGGGACTCGAGCTCCTGATTCATCTGCTCGATGCGCCGGTTCGCCGCTTCGAGCTGATCGATCTGCTTGGTCCGCTCGGCGATAAGACGCGCGAGCTCCTGGTTCATTGCGTCGATCTGGTGATTGGCCTGCGCGAGATACTCGAGCTGCTTGCTGCGCTGTTGCACCAAGCGCTCGACGTCTTGGTTGACCGCGTCGATCTGCGCATCGGCTTGCGTGAGATACGATGTCAGCCGCTCATTGGCGCGGACGACGTTGCGCTTGACGGCGGCACGCCGGAGCGTCTGCACCGCTTCGTCCATGGACTCGAGCGGTAGGTTCAAGAAGTCGTAGGCGCCGGCTTGCTCGGCTTCGATGGCGCGCTGCGGTTGGTTGTGGCTCGCAACGACCACGACCTCGATCTCGGGCAACGTCTGGCGAGCCCACCACAACACGGCTTGCGCATCGATCTCGGGCGGCGCGTCCTCGACGAGCAGCACGTCGCACGCTGACCGCTGTAGCGAAGCGCACGCTTCCTCGAGGTTCCTGGCACGTTCGACGTCGAAGCCACGCGTCGGCAAGAGCTCGACGAAAAGCTCGGCGACTAGCTCGTCAGCTGCGACCAACAATATGCGCGGACGCTCGTTCACCGTGCGTTGCCCTCGAAGACCTAAAGCGTAGGTTAGACGATCATGCCGCGCCGGAAGTCACTTGGCAAACCCGCTGCACCGTACGTCGTCCCACATCGGCGAAAAACCGCTGCTTTTCGGGGTTGAGGCAGCACCTACATGTCCTCCTTGCGAGGCGCGGGCGCGAGGTGTAAGTGGCCCCAGCCAAAAGTCTTTCGCAAGAGGCAAGAAGTCATGACGTATCAGAAGCTCAAGGCCCCCACGCAAGGCAGCAAGATTACCGTCGACGCGAACGGCAAGCTCAACGTGCCGGATCAACCGATCATCCCCTTCATCGAAGGCGACGGCACCGGCCCCGACATCTGGAAGGCCTCGCAGCCGGTGTTCGACGCGGCGGTCGAGAAGGCCTACGGCGGCAAGAAGAAGATCGTCTGGTTCGAGATTTTCGCCGGCGAGAAATCCGTCAAAATGTACGGCGAAAATCAGTGGCTCCCCGAAGACACCCTGACCGCTATCAAAGAGTACATCGTCTCCATCAAGGGCCCGCTGACGACGCCGGTTGGCGGCGGCATCCGCTCGATCAACGTCGGCCTCCGCCAGGAGCTCGACCTCTACGCCTGCGTGCGTCCGGTGCGCTGGTTCGAAGGCGTCCCCTGCCCCGTCAAGGAGCCGCAGAAGCTCAACGTCGTCATCTTCCGCGAGAACATCGAGGACGTGTACGCGGGCATCGAGTGGAAGGAAGGCTCGAAGGAAGCCGGTGACATCATCCGCTGGCTCAACGCCGGCCCGGTGAAGGCGCTCGGCAAGTCCATTCGAGCGGACAGCGGCATCGGCATCAAGCCAATGAGCGTCACCGGCAGCAAGCGTCTCGTGCGCGCCGCCATCCGCTACGCCATCGCCCAGAAGGCCCCATCGGTGACGTTGGTCCACAAGGGCAACATCATGAAGTTCACCGAGGGCGCTTTCGCGGAGTGGGGCTACGAGGTCGCGCGCGACGAGTTCGCCGACTACGTGGTCACCGAGAAGGACGTCACCGAGAAGCACGGCGGCAAGGCGCCCGCGGGCAAGGTCATCCTCAAGGACCGCATCGCCGACAGCATGTTCCAGCAAGTGCTGCTACGCCCCGAAGAGTACAGCGTCATCGCGACGCCGAACTTGAATGGCGACTACCTCTCCGATGCTTGCGCCGCGCAGATCGGCGGCTTGGGTCTCGCCCCGGGGGGCAACATCGGTGAGAAGGCCTCGGTCTTCGAAGCGACCCACGGCACCGCGCCGAAATACGCCGGGCAGGACAAGATGAACCCGTCCTCGGTCATCCTTTCGGGTGTGATGATGTTCCGCCACATGGGCTGGAACGAGGCCGCTGACCTCATCGAGAAGGGCCTCGAGAAGGCCATCGCCAAGAAGACGGTGACCTACGACCTCGAGCGCCAGATGCAGGGCGCGACCCTCGTCGGCTCCTCGGGCTTCGGCAAAGCAATCATCGCAAACATGTAAGGAAGGATTCCGCTATGGCACGCAGCTTCAATCGTCCCAAGATCGCTCTCATCGGCGCCGGTCAAATCGGCGGCAACCTCGCCTTCATGGCTGCTCAGAAGCAGCTCGGCGACATCGTCCTCTTCGACATTCCGCAGAACGAGTCGGTGGCGCAGGGCAAGGCCCTCGACATCTGCCAGTCCGCTTGGGTGTACGGTTACGACGCCAAGATCAAGGGCTCGGCCAACTACGAAGATGTCGCGGGCGCCGACGTCGTCATCGTCACCGCCGGTCTGCCGCGCAAGCCGGGCATGAGCCGCGACGACCTGCTCGATACCAACGTCAAGATCATGAAGGACGTGGCGTCGAACCTGAAGAAGCACACACCCGACGCGTTCGTCATCGTCATCTCGAACCCGCTCGACGCGATGGTCTACACCATGGCGAAGGTCAGCGGCATCAAGCCCTCGAACGTGGTCGGCATGGCCGGCGTCCTCGACAGCTCGCGCTTCAACCACTTCGTGGCCGAGAAGCTCGGCGTGTCGATCGAAGACGTGCAGTCGTTCGTCCTCGGCGGTCACGGTGACGACATGGTGCCCGTCGTCGACTACTGCAGCGTCGGCGGCGTGCCGCTCGCGCAGATGATGGCCAAAGCGGACATCGACGCCATCGTCGAGCGCACCCGCAAGGGCGGCGGCGAGATCGTCGCTTTGCTCAAGACCGGCAGCGCCTACTACGCCCCCGCGGCTAGTGCCATCGCGATGGCGGAGGCGTATATTCACGACAAGAAGCGCGTGCTCCCCTGCGCCGCGATGTGCACAGGCCAGTACGGCTTGAAGGATCTCTACGTCGGCGTCCCTGCCCTCATCGGCAAGGGCGGCGTCGAGAAGGTCATCGAGGTCAAGCTGAACGACGCCGACAAGAAGGCGCTCGAGGTCAGCGCGAGCCACGTGAAGGAACTGGTCGACGAAGCCAACAAGCGCCTAGCCCTGTAGGAGTACGTCATGGCATCGACGGTAGCGAACGACGGGAACCTCGCGAAAGCGGCCCACGAGAATCACGCCATGGGCTGGGTACGCGGCTTCGTCACTTCGTCGATCGGGGCCAAGTACGTGATGGCGGTGTCGGGCATCGCCCTGGTCGGCTTCGTGCTCGCGCATATGGTCGGCAATCTCCAGGTCTTCTTGGGCTGGGAGAAGCTCAACGCCTACGCCGCGTTCCTGAAGTCGCTGGGCTCGCTGTTGTGGGTCGCGCGCATCGGGCTCATCGTGGCCGTTTTAGCGCACATCGCCTCGGGATTGCGTTTAGCCATACTGAACAAGCAGGCGCGCCCCGTCGCCTACCGCAAGCAGACGTCGATGCACACCAACGTCTTCGCGCGGACCATGGCGGTCTCGGGCCTCATCCTCTTGGCCTTCGTCGTCTATCACCTGCTGCACTTCACCTTGGGCGTTACGAACCCGGCGGACTACTCACTCGAGGATCCGCTGGGGCGCCACGACGTCTATTCGATGGTGGTGCGCGGCTTCCAGAATCCGTTGGTCTCGGCGGCGTACATCGT
The DNA here is from genome assembly GCA_041288095.1 of Myxococcota bacterium. GTDB lineage: Bacteria > Myxococcota > XYA12-FULL-58-9 > XYA12-FULL-58-9 > JALHOP01 > JALHOP01. Next base: position 25,719 of record JBGGMJ010000175.1, on the reverse strand, counting down.
CTCCATGGCGCTCGTCGGCATGCACTTGTCGCACGGCGCGACCAGCATGTTCCAATCACTCGGCCTCAATCACCCCAAGTACAACGGTCTGTTCAGCAAGGTCGGTCCCGCCGTCGGCGTGCTCGTCTTCCTCGGCAACGTTTCGATGCCGGTAGCGGTGCTGCTCGGATTCATTCAGCCGCGTTGATGTAAGGAGCGATGGTTTCGTGAAGCTCGATGCCAAGATCCCCTCAGGACCAATCGGCGAAAAGTGGGACCGTCACCGTTTCGAAGTAAAGCTCGTCAACCCCGCCAACAAGCGTAAGTTCAGCGTCATCGTCGTCGGCACCGGTCTCGCCGGCGCGTCCGCCGCGGCGACACTCGCGGAGCTCGGCTACAGAGTCGACGCCTTCTGCTTCCACGACAGCCCTCGTCGCGCGCACAGCATCGCCGCGCAGGGCGGCATCAACGCCGCGAAGAACTACCAGAACGACGGCGACAGCGTTCACCGCCTCTTCTACGACACCGTGAAGGGCGGCGACTTCCGCGCCCGCGAAGCCAACGTGCATCGCTTGGCCGAAGTGTCGCGCAACATCATCGATCAGTGCGTGGCGCAGGGCGTACCCTTCGCGCGGGAGTACGGTGGGTATCTGGCGAACCGCTCCTTCGGCGGCGCGCAGGTCTCGCGCACTTTCTACGCCGCCGGCCAGACCGGCCAGCAGCTCTTGCTCGGCGCCTACGGCGCGTTGTCCCGCCAGATCGGCAATGGCAACGTCAAGATGCACACGTACACCGAGATGCTCGATGTCGTGGTCATCGACGGCAAGGCACGCGGCATCGTCACGCGCAATCTGCGCAGCGGCGCCATCGAGTCCTGGGCCGCGGACGCCGTGCTCTTGTGCACCGGTGGCTACTCGAACGTCTTCTATCTCTCGACCAACGCCAAGGGCTCGAACGTCACCGCGACCTGGCGTGCCCACAAGCGCGGGGCAGGGTTTGCGAACCCCTGCTACACGCAGATCCATCCGACGTGCATCCCGCAGAGTGGCGACCATCAGTCGAAGCTCACTCTGATGTCGGAGTCGCTCCGTAATGACGGACGCGTTTGGGTCCCCAAGCAAAAGGGCGACAAGCGCGCCTCGCAGGACATTCCCGAGAGCGAGCGCGACTACTACCTCGAGCGCAAGTATCCGTCGTTCGGCAACCTGTCGCCGCGCGACATCGCGTCTCGCGCCGCCAAGGAAGTCTGCGACGAAGGCCGCGGTGTCGGCCCGACCGGCCTCGGCGTGTATCTGGACTTCGCGGACGCCATGAAACGCGTCGGAGAGTCCACTGTAGCGGAGCGCTACGGCAACCTCTTCGACATGTACGAGCGCATCACCGGCGAAAATCCGTACAAGCAGCCGATGCGCATTTTCCCGGCACCCCACTACACCATGGGTGGGCTCTGGGTGGACTACAATCTCATGAGCACCATCCCCGGCTTGCACGTGCTCGGTGAGGCGAACTTCTCCGACCACGGCGCGAACCGCCTGGGCGCCTCGGCGCTCATGCAGGGGCTCGCCGACGGTTACTTCGTCATTCCGATCACCCTCGGACACTACCTGGCATCGAGCCAGCTGCCGAAGGTCGACACCTCGCACCAGAGCTTCAAAGAGATCGAGAACGAAGTGCGCGAGAAGACCAAGAAGCTCATGTCGATGAAGGGCAAGCGCACGCCCGACAGCTTCCACCGCGAGCTCGGCCGCATCATGTGGGACAACTGCGGCATGGCGCGCACCGCCGAGTCCCTGAAGAAAGCCTTGGCGCGCATTCCGTCATTGCGGGCGGAGTTCTGGGAGAACCTGAACGTGCCCGGTGCCGAGGGCGACACCAATCAAACGCTCGAGAATGCCGGCCGCGTCGCCGACTTCCTCGAGTTCGCCGAGCTCATGTGCATGGACGCGCTCACCCGCGAAGAGTCCTGCGGCGGTCACTTCCGCAGTGAGCATCAGACTCCGGACGGCGAGGCCAAGCGCAACGACGAAGAGTTCTGCCACGCGTCCGTGTGGGAGCACCAAGGCGTCGGCAAGCCCGCCACCCTCCACAAAGAAGCCCTCGTCTTCGAGAACGTGAAGCTCACGCAAAGGTCGTACAAGTGAACATCACCCTGCACGTTTGGCGTCAGAAGAGTCCCAAGGAACCAGGCAAGCTGGTGACCTACAAGCGCGGCGACGTCTCCCCGGACATGTCGTTTCTCGAGATGATCGATGTCCTCAACGAGGACCTCGCGGCCAAAGGCGAGGAGCCTGTCGCTTTCGAGCATGACTGCCGCGAGGGCATCTGCGGCTCGTGCGCGATGATGATCGACGGCATGCCGCACGGCCCACAGGACCTGACGACGACCTGCCAGTTGCACATGCGCACCTTCAAGGACGGCGCGGAGATCACGGTCGAGCCTTGGCGCGCCGCGGCCTTCCCCGTGGTGAAGGACCTCGTGGTCGACCGCGGGGCGTTCGACCGCATCGTGCAGCAAGGTGGCTACGTGTCGGTCAATACCGGCAACGCTCAAGACGCCAACGCCATCCCCATCAGCAAGGAGTCGGCGGACAGGGCATTCGAAGCGGCCGCGTGCATCGGTTGCGGTGCGTGCGTCGCGGCCTGCCCGAATGCCTCGGCGATGCTCTTCGTGTCCGCTAAAGTGGCCCAGCTGGCGGAGCTGCCGCAAGGCCAGCCCGAGCGCTATCGCCGCGCCAAGAAGATGGTCGACCAGCACGACAAGGAAGGCTTCGGCTCGTGCCGCAATCACTACGAGTGCGAGGCGGCGTGCCCGAAGGGCATCAGCGTTCGCTATATCGCCCAGCTCAATCGCGATTATCTGAAGGCCAGCGTCGCGGTAGCGGAGCACGCCGCGCGCTCCAGCGGAAACGGTTAGGACCCGAGTCTCGTAAAATCACGGTTCTGCAAACACGCGATTGCACGACGAGCCGATCGCGCTTACTTGAGGCGCATGCTCATCACCCGTTCGAGCTACGCGTGCATCGTGCTTGCACTCGCCGCGTGCAACGCTCCTCCTCCCCCAGAACGTCATCCACAGAGCGTCGACGTGGTTCGTGTCGTAAGAGGCGATTCCTCGTCGGTGTTCGAAGCGACCGGCGAGGTTCGCGCGAAGGTCGAGAGTGCTCTCTCGTTCCGCTTGAGCGGAAAGGTAACGGAGCGCAAGTTCGATGTTGGCGACCACGTCGCGGCGGGCACCCTCCTCGCGCGCCTCGATCCGCAGCAAGAGATCGCCGACGTGGAGGTCGCCAAAGCGGCTGTCGCGGCGGCCGAAGCATCGCTCAAACAAGCGGAGCTCGAGCTCGGTCGCGAGAAGAACCTCTTCGCGCAGCAGGCGACGAGCAAAAAGTCCTTCGATGCCAAGGAAGAGGCGATGCTCTTCGCCAAGGGCAGTCTCGCATCCGCCAAGGCGACGCTCGCCTCGACGCGTGACCGGCTGTCTTATACCGAGTTGCGAACGGCCCGCTCCGGCGTCGTGGTCGCCCGTAACATCGAGGTCGGGCAGGTCGTGCAAGCGACCGCTCCAGCGTACACCTTCGCCGAGGACGGCCCGCGCGATGCCGTCTTCCGCGTCCACGAGACCGTCGCGGCACGGCTCGAAACCAACACCAAGCTAGCCTTGCGCCTGACCGAAAAACCGGACGTTACCGCCATCGGTATCGTGCGCGAGATATCGCCCATCGTCGACGCAACGACCGCGAGCGTCGGCGTGTCCGTCACCATCGTCAATCCGCCTACCGAGATGGCCCTGCGCACGCCCGTCATCGGCCAGATGACGCTCATCGCGTCGAAGACGGTGACGCTCCCCGCCGCCTCGATTTTCTCGGACTACCGCGGCCAGCCAGCCGTCTGGGTCGTCGACGAGGGCAAGAAAGAAGTCGCTCTCCGTCCCATCGACGTCGGCGCCTACGAGTCGCAAAGCGTCGTCGTCATCGAAGGTCTCAAGGACGGTGAGCTCGTGGTCAGCCGTGGCGGTAACCGCCTGCGCCCCGGTCAAGCCGTCGCCTACGCGGAGGGGAGCCGCACATGAAGCGCACCGTCGTTCTCGCCGTGCTCATGAGCGCGTGCGCCGCCAAAGAAACGCCGCCCGAGGTCAAGCCGCGCCCAGTGCTGAGCGTCATCGCGCGCGAGTCCTTCGGCCGCAATCAGGCGTTCCCGGGCGCCATGGCGCCCCGCTACATCACGCAGCTCGCGTTCCGCGTTGGCGGACGCATCACCAAACGTCTGGTCGCCGTGGGCGACGTCGTCAAGAAGGGCGACGTGATCGCGACGCTCGACGCCGCGGCGCTGGCTTCGAGCGCCGCCGCCGCGCGCGCCAGCGTTGACGCCGTCGCCGCGCGCCAGCGTAATGCCGCGCAGACTCTCGACCGCGAAACCCGGCTGCTGGAGGTCGACGCGATTCCCCAATCGGCGATGGATACGGCCCAGACCTCCCATGACACCGCGAGCGCGTCGGTCGCCGAGGCCAGCGCCCGTCTCGCCAAAGCGCGTGAGAGCCTGGGCTACGGCACCCTGCGCGCCGAGCTCGACGGCGTCATCACCAAGATCGACTTCGAGGTCGAGCAAACCGTCGCCCCCAACCAGGTGGTCGCGGAGATGGCGCGCCCCGAGGTGGTCGACGTGGTCGTCGACGTACCCGAATCGGTGGCGTCGAGCCTCGCCATCGGCGACGACGCCATCGTCAGCGCCGCCGACGACGCCAATGTCTCCTCGCACGGCGTCATCCGCCAGATGAACCCGGCGGCCGACCGCCTGAGTCGGACCCACCGTGTCTGGATCGCTTTGCCCGAACGGCTCCCGGGCGTTCGTCTCGGCGCGACCATGTACGCAACCTTCGCACAAGACTTTCCCGCGGCCGTCCGCGTCCCCGTCGAAGCCGTCTTCGACAAGGACGGGAGCGAATTCGTGTGGATCGTCGACGCCGACGCCGTGCATCTGCGCGGCGTCAAATGCGTCGACCGCAAAGGCAAACGCGCGGTCATCAGCGAAGGCGTCCGTGATGGCGAGCGCGTGGTCGTTGCTGGTGTCCACCAACTCGTCGAAGGTCAACGCATCGCCCCCGAGGTCGCACCATGAGCGCCGGCAAGTTCAACCTGTCTGATTGGGCCCTCGGCCATCGCTCGTACATCACCTACTTCATGGTGGTCTTCGGGCTCTTCGGCGTCTTCGCGTACCGCAACCTCGGTCGCGCGGAGGACCCCAGCTTCACCATCAAGACGATGGTCATCGTCGCGAAGTGGCCGGGCGCCTCGGTCTCGCAGATCACGGAGCAGGTCTGCGAGCGCATCGAGAAGAAGCTCGAGGAGCTGCAGACCCTCGACTACACGCGCAGCATCACGACGGCGGGCGAAACGACCATCTTCGTCAACCTCAAGGACGCGACGCGCGGCCGCGACGTCACCGATAGTTGGGTGCGCGTCCGCAACATCATCGCGGACATCAAGCCGACCTTGCCTCGCGGCGTCTACGGACCGTTCTTCAACGACGACTTCGGCGACGTCTACGGCAACATCTACGCGTTCACCGGTGACGGTCTCACGCGCCGTCAGCTCCGCGACTACGTGGAGGAGATCCGTCGCAGCATCCTCACCATCCCGAACGCCGGAAAGGTTCAGCTGCTGGGAGCCGAAGACGAGGTCATCTACCTCGAGTTCTCACCCGCCAAGCTCGCGGCGTTCGGCATCGACGAGCAGGTCATCCTCACGACCCTGAGCGGCCAGAACGCCATCGTGCCCTCGGGAACGCTCGAGGCCGGCAGCGAGCGCATTCGTATCGACGTCAGCGGCCAGTTCGACTCCGAAGAGAGCATCCGCAACATCAACTTGCGCATCAACGACCGCTTCTTCCGCCTAGCCGATCTAGGGACGGTGACGCGCGGCTACCGTGATCCACCCTCGACCCTCTTCCGCTTCAACGGACAACCGGCCATCGGCCTCGCCATCGGCATGCGTGACGGCGGCAACCTACTCGAGTTCGGCGAGAGGCTCGACGTCATGATGCAGCGCCTCGAGTCGACCCTACCCATTGGTGTCGGCGTGCACTTGGTGTCGGATCAACCGCAGATCGTCGAAGAGGCTGTCGGTCACTTCACGCAGTCGCTCTTCGAAGCCGTCGTCATCGTCCTCATCGTGAGCTTCATCAGCCTCGGCTTACGCGCGGGTCTGGTCGTGGCCCTGTCCATCCCGCTGGTCCTCGCGATCACCTTCGTGTTCATGCAGTACGCGAACGTCGGTCTACAGCGCATTTCTCTGGGCGCGTTGATCATCGCGCTCGGCCTCCTGGTCGACGACGCCATGATCGCGGTCGAGATGATGGTGACCAAGCTCGAGGAAGGCGAGCCGCTCACCAAGGCCGCGACGGCGGTCTACACGTCGACGGCGTTCCCGATGCTGACCGGGACCATCGTGACTGTGGCCGGCTTCATCCCGGTCGGCCTCAATTCGAGCGGCGCCGGCGAGTACACGTTCTCGCTGTTCATCGTGGTCGGCGTGTCATTGATGATCTCCTGGGTCGTGGCGGTCGTCTTCTCGCCACTCATCGGGGTCGCGGTCCTGCCGAAAGTGCTCAAGCACAAACACGCGGGCCCTTCGCGCTTCGCCCGTGTCTTCCGCTCGGTGCTGCTCGTGTGCATGCGCCACCGCTGGCTGACGATCGGCGCCACGGTCGCGGCGTTCGCCATCTCGGTGTTCTGCATGAAGTTCGTCCAGCAACAGTTCTTCCCGAGCTCCGACCGCTCGGAGCTCCTCGTGGATTTCACCCTGCCGCAATCGGCTTCGGTCCTGGAGACCAAGGCGCAGATGGATCGCTTCGAGCATGAAGTGCTCGACGGTAATCCCGACATCGTCCGCTATAGCTCCTACGTCGGCCAAGGCGCGGTGCGCTTCATCCTGCCGCTCGACGTACAGCTCGCGCAGCCGTTCTTCGGGCAAGTCGTCATCGTCTCGAAGGACGTCGCGACGCGCGACGCATTGAAGCCAAAGCTGAAGGCGTGGTTGACCAAGACTTTCCCGGGGACCGACGTCTACATCCACTTTCTCGAGCTCGGCCCACCGGTCGGCCGCCCGGTGCAACACCGCGTCAGCGGACCAGACCCGCAGCAGGTTCGTGCCATCGCCAACAAAGTGGCCGACATCTACGGCAAGAATCCCTACCTCGAAGACACCGTTTTCGATTGGAACGAGGCGTCGCGCGTCGTCAAGGTCGAGGTCCTCCAGGACAAGGCGCGCCAGCTAGGCATTTCGTCGCAAGCCATCTCCTCGGCGCTCAACACCGTCGTCGGCGGCGACGATGTCACGCAGGTGCTCGACTCGATCTATCTAGTGAGCGTCGTCGTACGCGCCAATGTCACGGAGCGCACCTCGATCGAGCAGCTTCGCAATCTGCAATTGCCGACGCGAAGCGGTGCCTCGGTGCCACTCGAGTCGATCGCCAACTTCCGCTACGAGGTCGAGCAGCCGCTCATTCGCCGGCGCGGCCGCCAGCCGACGATCACCGTCAAAGCGGACGTCGCCGGTATCCAGCCGCCGACCGCGATGGCGCAGCTCCAACCGGAGATCGACACCCTCGCCGCGACGCTGCCGCCCGGCTATGCCATCGCCATCAGCGGCGCCGTCGAAGAGAGCGCCAAGTCGCAGGCGCCGATGGCCGCCGTCGTGCCCTTCATGATCTTCGTGATGGCCACCGTGCTCATGACCCAGCTGCAGAGCTTCTCACGGCTCTTCCTGGTCTTCGCCGTGGCGCCCTTGGCGCTCATCGGCGTCGTCGCGGCCTTGCTGCCGTCGGGCAAGCCGCTCGGCTTCGTGGCCATCCTCGGCGTGCTCGCCCTCATCGGCATTCTCATACGCAACTCGGTCATTCTCGTGGTGCAGATCGAAGAGCACCGCGAGAGCGGCATGGACGCCTGGACAGCCGTCGTCGACGCGACGGAGCATCGAACCCGCCCCATCCTGCTGACCGCTATCGCGGCGAGCCTCGCGCTCATTCCCATTGCCCGCCAGGTATTCTGGGGTCCGATGGCCTACGCCATGATGGGTGGCATCATCGTCGGCACGGTGCTCACGCTCTTGTTCCTGCCCGCGCTCTACGTGGCGTGGTTCAGGATCCGCGAGCCGGCCGCCGATGCGACGACGTCGATGGCGGCGTGACTCTCGGGCGACAACGACTCGTCAGGGGTCCCCCGCCAGCAATTGCTTCACCTCCTCGTCGTGCGTCCGTTCGAGCGCGGTGCGCCCCTGCTCGTCCCTCGGCGCGCGGGAGGCGCCGGCCCGTAACAGGAGCTCGACCATATCCCGATGGTCCTTCGACGCCGCCATCATCAGCGCCGTGTCGCCGAAGCCGTCGCGGGCATCGACGTCCGCGCCGTGCGCGATGAGGCGGCGGGCGGTTCTCGCCTTGCCCGTGAGGACGGCGTGAAAGAGCGGCGTCTTGCCGGTGGCGTCCCGCGCTTCGACCGCCGCGCCGAGCCCGAGTAGGAAGGAGCAAACTGCATCGTGACCCGAAGACGCGGCCCAGGACAGAGGTGTCCGCTGGAGCGAATCCCCCACCTCGAGCGTCGCGGGCGCGGCGGCGTGCAGTAGACGCGCGAGCTCGACGTCGTCGTTATGCCGCGCGGCGAGCACGAGCGGTGTCGCCCCTAGCTTGTCCGGCTCGGAAGCGTCCGTTCCCGCACGCAACATGGCCTCGACATCGTTGCGCCGGCCTTCTCTTACGGCTCGACGCAGCTGGTCGCCGTCCGCCATGGCAGTGACGCGCGTGACTTCGCCGGTGCCCATGATGCGATTCACGTCCCGGTCATCCTGACAACCCAGGGACATGAGCACCACCCCGATGACGGCCGGCGCTTTCATCCTTCGAGAGCCGCGTTGATGATCGGCGCGACGATGCTCATGCCAATGTCTTCGTCGTTGTAACCATTCGGCGGCTCGTGAATGCGGATCAGCTGATCTTCATTCACGAAGCGCCAGAGAAAGACCTCCATGGGCACGAATTCGCTGTAGCACTTGTACGATTGACCGGGTGGCCACTCGAAGTACTCATACCAGCGGCGTTTCTTTTGCATCTCCTGGCACGCGTGCGAACCGATGAACGTGATGACAGTCGAGCAGTGGCTGTCGTTGATCGGCCGGGCGTGCGGCACGAAGTAGCTGACGTTCGGATATTCCTCGAGCGAGGCGAGCAGCGCATCCTGGTCGGCTTTCCAGTACGCCAAAACAGACTCCTGGTCGTTGGGCGTGAGGAAAAGCTCGTAGGAGAATCGCGAGTAGTTGTAGTCGCGGTTGTATCCCGTGTACGCCAGACGGTCGTTCGGGAACTCGCGCGCCAGCACGCCGTTGATACTGCCGAGGTCGGTGACATCGAACGTAGTGGGAAGCTGCGCCAGGACCGCCTCGAGCGCCCAGGCCCCGCGAATCTTGTCGTGCAGCGGCCGCGAGTGGTCATCGACATTCGGCGCCAGGTGGATGGGGCCCGAGTCGTTCAAGTAGTAGCCGCGCGCCGGCGCCAGGGTGCGCCGCACGAAGTAATACGCCGCCGAGGTCGCGGTGCCGCCGGCACTGTAGCCGGCAACGAGGAGCTTCTCGATGGCCGGGAACAATGTTCGCGCATGCTGCGCCGCCGCGATGGTGTTCGCGAAGCCGGAGTGGCTCCACTGCAGTGGCGGCTCGGCGCCGGTCGCGTCGAGGTACACCGCCGTGTTGTTGCCGACGTGCACGTCGCCCGTGCAGTACGGCATGAACACCACGTTCCAACCCGCTGTCACGAGCTCGGTGCGCGATCTGAAGGGGATGCCGGGGTCGGCGCCGTTGACGACGGGTGTCGCGTATTGGGCTCTGAAGCCCTGCATGTAGTCATCGGGGATGCCGTTCGGATTGGCGGCGCCCAGCTGGCCCAAGCGGCCACTGCAGGTGTCGTAGTCCCAGCACGCACCACCGCCTTCGAAATAGAACAAGACGTTCGGCGAGCCCGTGCGACTGACGAAGAACTTGTACGGGGAGCCGTTGCCGCAGACCGTGCCGGGCAGCTCGACCTTTTCCCAGGCGAAGTCGTTGCCACCGTCGATCACGGCATCCACGATGCCGTCGAGGATGTCTTGCGCGCGCGCGGGCGGTGAAGCTCCGAGTACACCCAAGAGAACGAGCGCCGTCACAAGCTTCATGACCAACCCCCACCAGCTCGCGCTTTCTCCTCAAAGTGAACACCTTACGAGCGATGGCACCGCGCGGTGCGTCATCCGACGACGCTTTTTTCGGGGGCGGACACGATGACTCGTTGGTGGCTTTTCGCCCTGGCCTGCGCTGCCATCATGGTCGGGGTGCTTGCTTGGCGCGGGCGCTCAGACGCGGCGCTTGGGCAAACGACGTCGGTGGAAAACGTGCCGCCACCAGTACCCGCGGCGCACTCCGCTGTAGCGGCCACAACCGATACCCGCGGCGACGTTCCCGGCGCGGCGGTGATCGACCTCGAGGTGCTGCGCGCCGAGATGCCGGACAACACGTACTGGACGGATGCCGCACCCTCGGACGACGAGCCGGCCCGGGAGCGTCGCCTCACGGACAAGGCGCGGCGTAATGCACTCTACGGAAAGGTCCTGTCAGGTACGGCGACGGCCGAAGAGATCGAAGCCTATTTCGCGGAGCGCGAGCGGTCGTCGCGTGACTACATCGCGTTCGCGCGGCGCGTGCTCGAGAGTTACGGCGAGCAGCTCACGCCGGAAGAGCGCGGCCTCTACGCGCTCGCAATCGACATGCACGGCAAGCGCTTGCACGAGCTGCCGCGCGCCAAGAACGACGCCTACGCGCGCCGCGCGCAACAGGTCGCGGCGCGAGCGAGGCACGAAGCGGGCTACAGCACATATGCGAGGCCGTGACGTTGCCGCTTGCGAGCCGTTTTAGGGTCTGCTGTTTGGGGCCTCGGTGGATCTGCTCCCAGGGGGTGGAGGAGACCCGGGGCCTTCGCCGGCTTTGGGGTTGTGCTTTCTGCACGAGCCGGAGGGGTTGTGCTTCGCTTCCGGCGGCTTGGCTATATCGGTGTGTCCGCTTTTGTGGAATGCGCGTCAACGCGCATTTTGGTGAAGTTGCGGGCTTGGTTATGGGCGCGGCAGTAGAGGCGGAGATTCGAAGTCATGGTTTCACCGCCGTCGGCGACCGTGACCTTGTGATCGAACTCGATCCAGGCGGTTGCGCTGCAGCGCTTGCCTGTGGCGCTGACGAAGGCGCAGCGGTCGCCGTCGCGCTCCGAAACTTCGCGTCGGGTCGGGGCTCCTGGGGCACGTGATTTGTCGGGAGCGCGCTCTTCGCGGACCTCGCCGAGAGGGAGCTGCTTGGGTTTGTCGCTGCGGCCGAGCTTGCGCTTCTCGACAGCCTTGCGTTGATCCTTGATGGCCTTGCTGATGACCTTGGCGATGTCACCGTCGGGAACGCTGTGTCGCACGAGGTCGCGCAAGCGCATGAGCTCCTCGTAGGTCTCGGCATCGATGGTGAGCTTCAGCTTGTAGTGACCCGCGTCGAGGGGCTCGGGTTGTGGCGCGCGTGGCGGAGGAGGGAGCTCGAGCCGCGAAACCGGCGCTGATGAGGCTGGCGCTTCAGCGACCTTCGCATGTTCCTGTGCCCGCCGCTCCTCGACCTTCGCCGCAAACAGGCCCGGCCGCTCATCGACCTTCACTCTGAAGACCGTCGTCGGAACGTGCGGCTTCGGTTCCCAGGTCGCCACCAGGAGCTTGATCTGCGCGCAGGTCTTGCCCACGGCCGCCTTGAGCCGCTCGCCGTAGTTTCCGGCGTCGAGCACTGGGCCGCAAAATGCGCGTTAACGCGCATTTTCCCAGCGTCCGCTATAGCGACACGACCCCTTGCGAAGCACAACCTCCGGCCCCGCGCAGCAAGCAGACGCCAAGGTAAACGCCCGCCCCCCGGGTCTCCTCCACCCCCTCGGTGCAGATCCACCGAGGCCCCAAACAGCAGACGCTAAAACGGCTCGCAAGTGACCGCAAAACAAGTGGAGGATCGCCCTAGCGCAGACTGAAGATCTGCACCGGCTGCGCCTTGCCCTTCACCTTGGCGGGCTCGAGGCGCGTCGCCGTCGCTGGAGAGCCGGCACGCTTGAAGGTCGTCTCGTCGCTGATGATTCTGCCGGGACCCGCCGCGCCCGCGAGGCGGCTAGCGAGGTTCACGCAGTCGCCGATGACGGTGAAGTCGAGGCGGCGCCGCGCGCCCATTGCTCCCGCGACGCAGGAGCCACTCGCGAGACCAATGCCGATGGCGATGGGCTCCTCGCCACGGTCGCGTCGGCGCTGGTTGAGGGCCACGAGGGTGTCGTGCATCTCGGCCGCCGCCGCCACCGCGTGCTTGGCGTCGTCGTCGCTGTGGACCGGTGTGCCCCAGACAGCCATCAAGGCGTCGCCAATGAACTTGTCGAGTGCTCCGCCATGGCGGAAGACGATCTCGACCATCAAGTCGAAGTACTCGTTCAGGAGGGCGACGACCTTGGCCGCCGGTGTCTGCTCGGAGAGCGTCGTGAAGCCCCGGATGTCGGCGAAGAGCACCGTGACCTGGGCCTCGGCGCCACCGCGCTCGAGCTCGACGTCGTTGCTCAAGACGCGCTCGACGACGACCGGCGACAGGAAACGCCCGAGAGCTTCGCGCGCCCGCGACTCGTCCTCGAGGCGGCGCGAAAGCAAGGCATTGCCGACGGCGACACTCGCCCCGGCTCCCAGGCCCGAGAGCATGTCGAGGTCGTCGTTCGTGAACGCGGACGCATGCGAGGTGTTGCCGACGTGCAGCATGCCGAGCAGCCGCCCCTTCTCGACGAGCGGCACGCACATGACCGAACGCATGTTGGCGCGCACGATCGACATCGCCGCCGAGAAGCGCTCGTCCACCAGGGCGTCGTTCGCGAGGATGGCCTCGCGGCCCTTGACGACCCGGTCGATGACGGTGCGGCTCACCATCACGCGTTGAGCGGAGTCGCCGTGAAGCGAGCGCGTGGCAATGGGCTGGAGCTCCTCGTGCTCGTCCATGAGCAACACGACGCCGGTCTCGGCACGCACCAGCTCGAAGGTGACCTCGAGCATGCGCTGACACAGCGCACGCACGTCGGTGATGGCGATCAGCTCTCGTACCGCCGCGAAGGCCGCGCGCAAACGTTCGTAGTCGCCGCGCAGGCGCTTGGCGTCGTCGATGCGCTTCACGGGCTCGAACGCCGCGACCTGCCTGGTCGCAAGGACGCTCGTCTTGCCCTCGCGACTCTCGGGCACGATCTGCAACATCGTGGGCGGTGAGCCGCCATCGGCCTGGAAGGTGAAGCGGCAGCCACCCAGCTCGAGCTCGTCGCCGGGCATCAATCGGTGCTTGAGCACCCGCGTGCCGTTTACGAAGGTGCCGTTCGAGCTGCCGAGGTCGTGGACCACCCAGTGGCCCTCGTCTCGGCGCAGCACCGCGTGGTTCTTCGATACCTGCACGTCGTCGAGGACGACAGTGTTGCCGAGGCCTCGGCCAAAGGAGAAGTTTTGCCCCTCGAGCACCACGTCCTGGTGCACCAAGTTCTCGGGGTCGGCGACTGGAACGAGCCGCGAAGTCATTCGGCTCGAGCATCCCTCCGCGCAGGTACTTCTGACAAGCCGTCGCGAGGTACGGACTACTCGACGCTGGGCTTCTTGGCGGCGGCACGCGATTCGCTACTCGCCACCTTCCACGTGGTCGCGCCCTGCTCGCCCAATGGCCGCTTGAACCAGTCGACGAATTCGCGGCCGAGGCTGAGCCCCTGCCCGGTGACGCCGGCGGCGGCGGCCCCAACGACCCTCGGGAACGTGCGGCCGACGTACGAGAACAAGTAGGCGATGGCGCCCGCCTGAAAACTGCTGGAGATGCCCAGGTCGGGCGGCAGACTCACGCCGGCGGCCTTCAAGCCCGCACCCAGCACGCCGGCGAGAGCAGCGAACGCCAAAGTGTGCAGAAGCGGCGAGCTGGTGACGTAGTCGAAGAAGTTGCGGCCGCGGCTCTTGCCGAAGGAGCTGTCGTAATACTCGAACGCGGCGACGCCCACGGTCTTGGGCACGCTCCAGACCGTCCCGGCGACGGCCCCGATGGCGCCACCCGCGCCAACCACGGGCTTCTCGATGGCGGGGCTGGACTTGAAATCCGCGACGCCTTTTTCCCAGAGGGGGCGCATGCGGGTCCCCAAGGACTCCGAGCTTTCGAAAAATGTCATGGAGCGGTGATTGTCGTCTGAAACGATGGCCGGGTTGCGACCCCTAGCCGGCGCGCTCAGGCCTGTCAGGCAGCTCGTTCACGTCGTCTGGACGCCTCGGGAAGTCTTTTGCGAGCAAAGTACCTACTTCGCGAACGACCGATGCCACGCCGTCACCCGCGGCGCCCCGATGGATGGCGTCGACGATCGTCGCGACGTGTTTCTCCCAGGCGTCGGGCGCCACACGCGCGTTGATGCCCGAGTCCGCGAGGATGACGACCCGCCGCTCGATCTCCGAGAGCATGAGGAGCACGCCAGTCCGCTCGCGCGTCATGTGCACGCCGCGTTCCGAGAAAAGTGACGCCGCGCGAGCCCGGGCTGCCGCGTCCATGCGCGCGCCGCCGGCCAACAAGCGCTGCACGCGCGAGGTCGAAGCGAGGAGCCACACGAGCCCGAAAAACGGCACCTGCGCGAGCAAGTAGTACGGTGCCGGCAGGTGTGGGGCGACCAGGACCATGGCGGTGGCGCAGGCCGCGGCCAAGAGCGCCGCTGCGAGAGCGCGCTCGGTTCCGTAGGTCGCGCTGCGCTCCACGTCGACGACGACGATCTCGCCCGAGGTGGTGGCCTCCGCCTCGCGAACCGCTGCTTCGATGGTCGCGCGTTCTTGATCGGTGAAGAGCATCACCATCCCCCACTGGCGCCGCCGCCGCTCGAGCGTCCACCGCCGCCGCCACCAAAGCCGCCGCCACCGCCGCCGAAGAAGCCACCCGAAGAGCGACCGGACAGGAGCGCGTTGCCGGCACCCCAGAGCAACCATCCGCCATAGCGACGCCTGCGACCAAGGCTCGAGATGATCGCGAAGAGAATGAAGAAGATGATGAGCGCCGGTGAGCTGGTGCGCCGGGCCCGGTGGTGCTCCTGGGTCAGCTCGGTGGGCAGCTCGGCGGCATTGCCGGTCGCCGCGGTCATCAACGCGTCGAAGGCGCGATCGAGGCCGCCGATGTAGTCGCGCTCACGGAAGCCCGGCGCGACGATGTTGCGAATGACGCGGCCAGAGAGCACGTCGGTGATGTTGCCCTCGAGGCCGTCGCCGACCTCGATCTTCACGCGGCGGTCTTCGGTGACGACGAGCATGAGCAGCCCATCGTCCTTGCCTTGTTTACCCAGCTTCCAGGTGTTGAAGACACGGAAGGCCACGTCCTCGAGCGCGTCACCATCGAGCGTCGGCACGATCAGCAGCGCCATCTGCGGACCATTGTTGCGCTGATAGCTCGCGAGCTTGTTCTCGAGCCGCGCGCGGTCGCCGGGCTCGAGGAGCCCCGCGAGATCGGTCACGTGTGCATTGAACGGCGGCACCGCGTAAGCGGACACGCGTGCCGCGCACAAGAACGCGGCACAAGCGAACGCCAGCGCGATGCCGATACGTTTCAGAACTTCACCTCGGGCACGTTGGCGTCCGCGGGATTGCCGGTGAAGGTCGGACGCACCGCCTTACCGCGCATCTTGGCGCCAATCATGCTCGGGAACACCTGGACGGTCGTGTTGTACGCGGCCACCGCGTCGATGAAGCGGCGGCGCGCCACCGTGATGCGATTTTCGGTGCCCTCGAGCTGCACCTGCAGGTCGCGGAAGGCCTCCGTGGCCTTGAGCTCGGGATAGCGCTCCGAGACCACCAAGAGCCGCGACAAGGCGCTCGACAGCTCGCCCTGCGCATGCTCGAAAGCCTGGAGCTTCGCCGGGTCGTCAATGGTCGAGCCGTCGACCTGGACACTGCCGACCTTCGAGCGCGCCTGCACGACCTTCTCGAGCGTTTCCTGCTCGAAGTTGGCGGCGCCCTTCACGGTGTTGACGAGGTTCGGCACCAGGTCGGCGCGGCGCTTGTACTGGCTCTCGACCTCGGCCCAGGCGCCTTTGACTTCTTCATCCCTTTGGATGACTTCGTTGAAGCCGCAGGCCGTTCCGCTAAAGAGGACGGCGAGCAAAGCTGCTTGGGCGGCAATCTTATCGAGCTTCATGTGCGAGCGCTCCTTGCACAGGCATAGAGCGCACTCGGTGGAGCTGGCGCAAGCGCTTAGGCGCTAGAAGCTGGTGCCGATACGGAACATCGCAGCCGTGCCGGCTCCCGGCGTGTGCGACACCGAACCGGTCGCGAAGAGATCGCCGCGCTGGTAGCTCAGGGTTGCGTGGCCGCCGACCTTGGCCGGCTCCTCGATCCAGGGACTGCGGATGGCGGTGCCGATGGCCGCGGGAGCGCCGGCGGGCAGCGTCCATGTCGAGTTGTCGGCATTCGTGTGCCGGTACTGGACTCCGCCCGCCGCCGTCGCCGGCAGAGTCATGTCGTTCGGCACCGGGATGGTGTTGACGAGACGCCAGTCGCCCTGCAGGCGCGCGTTCACTTGAGCACCGTCGACGAGGCCGCCGTAGAGACCAACGCCACGCGTGACACCGCGGCCATCGGTTCCTTGAATGCCGGCATGCAGCAACATGCTCCAGGAGTCGGTCGGCACCAGCGGTTGGTGAATGCCCGACGTGGGTTCCTGGTGCGGATTGACGTGCCGCGGGGGCGCAACCGTGAGCCCACCAAAGAACAGACTGTCGCGCCCAAGCGCGCCCACCGTGAAGGCGCCGTTGGGGTTGATCTCGAAGTGGTCGCCGAGACGATAACCGCCGGCCATGAGGCCCATGCCGTCGGTGAAGCGCATGGCCTCGAAGGGACGGTAGGTGACCACCGCGCCGATCTGGCTGCCGGAGGCTGAGAGCGGACCGGCCTCGAGGCGGATGCGGCCCTGCCCGCTCGGATCCTGCACGCGGAACTGGGCTTGGTTGACCTGCACCATCGCCAGCGCCTCGAGCTGTCGTGCGTTGTCGATGCGCAAGCTGAAGGGGATGCCCGCGTAGTTGGTGCTGATGTGCGCGGTGATGCGCGAGTTGTCGGCGGTCGGCGTCAAGGTGATCATGGCGCCGCGCGCGAGGCCCGAGATGCCAGCGACCCGCGCCAGCACGTTGTCGACCTGCTGCATGTCGACATTGACGTCGAAGTCGCCGTTGCGGACACGGACGTTCGTCGCGGTGATGTTGTTGATTTGCAGCGCGCCGTTCACCAGCGACACGTCGGCGTTGCGCCCGCTCGTCGCAACCGAGACGTCGCGCCAGGTGCCGAAGGCCTGGAAGTCCTGGGCGCGACCACGCCACGTGCCGGTGGCCGCGTCGTACGACAAGCCGTAGATGCCGCGCCGGATGTCGGCGGTCACGTCACCCTGGTTGACGAGGAGCTGGCCACCGTTGGGGACACGCAGCACCGCGTCGCGGAAGACGCCGTCGGTGAAGCGCGTACGCAGCGACAGGCTCTCACCCGGCTGGTTGTTCACACGGATAGAGGTGTCGCGATAGCGGGCATCGAGAGTGCCGACGTCGAGGCCGGCGTTGGTGAGGCGACCTTGGCTGTCGACGCGGAAGCCGGCGCGAATGTCGGTGCCGTTGGCGACGAGGCCCAGGCTGCGAATGTCGACCTGGCCGCGATCGAAGCCGATACGCAGCGCTTCGCCGGTGGCGTTGCGGACGTAACGCGCATCGAGGCCTTCGACGCCGATGTTGACGTCGCCGTCGCGGCTGGTGACCGTCGAGCGGCCCGGCAAGAGCATGTCGATGTTGGCGAGGCTACCGTCAGGCGCGGTGCGGATATTGACGTGGTCGGCGTTGGCGACGGTGACGCGGTGGCCGTCCAGGGTCATCGCGACGTTGCGGCCCGACAAGCCCATCGACAGAGCGCCCGAGGCGTCGCGGCGAACGTCGGCGACGGCGTTGTCGACGGTGAGCTGCGAGAGCTGACTGGTCGCGGTACTTCCGGTATAGCGGACGTTGTCACCGGTGAAGCGGAAGCCGTCACCGTCGGAACCGAAACGCGCATCCACTTGGCCATTGGTGATCTGCAAACGGCCGCGGCCGTCGGCGTACGAGAATGCTTCGGCGGTGCCGCGCAACGTCGTAACATTCCCGTCCATGCGCATCTCGAGCCGGCCGTTGCGCCCGAGCTCGTAGGTGCCATGGTTGCTAGTGTAGCTGCCCGAGAGCGCGTCGCCGCGCATGACGAGCGTGCTGCCGTCGCGCGTGAAATCGAGTGAGCCGTCGCGGACCGCCAGCGTGTTGCCACGGTGCTGCAGGTCGAATCCGCGGGCGCCACCCCGCAGGTGTGTAACCAATCCCTGGTCGTCGAAGCTGGCCCGCAAGCTAGCACCGGTCGCGACCATGTTCGTCGACGGGTCGGTAAACTGAACGCGGTCACCTTCGCCAACGATGCTCCGGAGCTGTCCACGCGCATCGTAGTTGATCTGGAAGGCCGACGTGCCGGTCGCGGTCCAGGTGCGATCACCCATGCGCAGATTCACGTCGCGGCCGCGCAACGCGAAAGCGGACGTGCCGTCGGCATTGCGAGCGAAGTCCACGGCGGCGACGTTGGCCTGGAAGGTGTTGCGACCATCGTTGAAGGTGACGCCGTTGGCGGTCCAGCCGAGGTTCCCGGCCCCGGTGCGCCCGTCGCGCTGCAACGTCATCGTCAGGTTGTTGGCGCGGAAGGTCGAGGTACGCGTTTCGATGGCGAGGTTGGCCGCGTCGGCGGTCCAGCGGTTCACCTCGCCTTGGGTGGTCGTCGTGATGCCACCTGGGCCGCTGGTCACGCTGACGCCGGGAGTACGCACCGCGAGCGCTTCGAAGCCGGCGCGCATCGCGTCGGGCGAGGTGCTCGCGAACTCGGCGCCGGTGAGTCTGATTGTCGTCTGCGAGCGGCGCAGATCGATGCTGGCGGAATCGGCGCGCATCAAGAACGAGCCGTCAGTCGCGAGGCGCGTCTGCAGCCCTTGCAGGTCGATCGAGGTCGAGCGTGAATCGACGGTGAAGCGCTGCATGACCGACGACTGGCTCTGCGGGCCTATGTTGAGATCGAGGCTGCCCATGCGCACGGTGGTGCCGTTGGCGGTGAGGAAGGCGCCGGGGCTCTGGAGGCGCAAGTTGCCGTCGCGGGCGACGAGGCGCGAGCCCGGCGGCACGACAACGCGCGTGCCGCGGCCATCGTCGTAGAACACCGGGAACGGCAACGTGCGGGTGTAGTTGGCGTCGCGCGGAATGACACTGCCGAGAGCCCTCGATACGCTCGCGACGCCATCGCGCACGGCGTCGGTCGCGCCGGTCGGCGTGCCGCGGATGACGGCGCGGTTGCCGGCACCGACGATCTCGGCGGCACGGGTCCCGGCGGGAGTGACGGCATCGAGACGGGCACGACCACGCAGCAAGGTGTCCGAGATGTCGACGACCTCGCGACGGGCGTTGCCGAGCTCGTGGCTCACGTCGCCGGTGACGTTGCGAACCTGCCGAGTGACGTCCTCGGTCGGAACGCGAGGCAGAGCGCTGGGCGCGGCCGGCTGCGGAATGGTTACATCGGTGACGACGATGCCGGGACGACCCACGATGGCGCGGAGGTCACTCGAGAACGGCAACCTGTCGCCCTTGCCGGTGGCGAGGCTAATGTCGGTTTGCGAGAACGGGGTGGCGAAGAGCACGGGACGCGCGTCAGCAGCGTCGTCGCCCCGCTCCGCTGGGGGGGTCGGCCGCGGCAGATACGTTTGCGGCAGTCCTTGGATGCGTTGGTCGTTACCGTCGGCCATCTGAGCGCACCGTCCCCATGATCTGGGTTCTGTCTCTCAGTATCGGCCGTCGCCCGTCCCCGATGCCCTAAAGGACCATGACAACGCGGCATTTCAGGTAGTCGGTCTCCGGCACACCCCCAAGAATGGGGTGATCGGGGCCGGCGGCGCGCTTCTCCACGAAGTGGATATGCCGCTGCGCGTCACGCGCGGCGCCTACCAGCATGGCGTCGAAGGCGTCGGGGGTGATGCGGCCGGAGCAGGAGCAGGACACCAGGATGCCGTTCGGGGCGACCAGCTTCATCGCCCGCAGATTCACCTCGTTGTAGGCGCGCAAGGCGTTCTGCTCGGTGTCCTTGCCGGCGGCGAAGGCCGGCGGGTCGAGCACGACGGTATCGAACTGCCTGCCGGCTTTGACGAGCTCCGGGAGCAGCTCGAAGACGTCGCGGGCTTGGGCGTCGACGACCGACGAGAGGCCGGCGCGTTCGGCGTTGGCTTTCACCTTCTCGACCGCTTGAGCGGACAGGTCTACCGCGGTGACCTTGGAGCAGCCGGCGGCCGCGAGCTGCAGCGCGAAACCACCGTGATAGGTGAAGCAGTCGAGCGCCTCGCCCTTTGCGTAACGCGCGACGTGGACGTGGTTCACCGCTTGATCGAGGAACGAGCCGGTCTTCTGATCGGCGAGCGGATCGATGACGTAAGCGATCTTACCTTCGTGATAGAGCGCCTCGAGCGGAGCTTTTCCGTGCACCACACGCACGTCTTCGGAGAGGCCCTCGCGGTTACGCGCGCGCGCGTCGTTCTTCACTACGAGGGCGCGCGGCTGATAGAGCTCGAGCAAGGCGTCGACCACGGCGGGCTGGATCATGTCCGCTGAAGCGGTCGTCGATTGCGCGACGAGGACGTCGCCGTAACGGTCGACGAAGAGCCCGGGCAGGCGATCGGCTTCACCGTGCAAGGCGCGGTAGGCATCGACACCCGGCATCAGACGCTCGCGCCGCTCCCGCGCCTCGGCGATGCGCGATTTGACGACGGCGGCGTCGAAGGGCTCCCTGCCCTTCCCCACCAAACGCAAAGTGATCGTCGAGCGCGGCGAATACATGGCGGTGCCGTAAACGCGGCCGTCCTTGCCGGCGACCTCGACGAGCCCGGGTGTCTTACCCGGCATGTCGACGATGTCGCTCGCGTAGACCCAAGGGTGTCCCTGGCGCAGGCGCTTCAAGCCCTTGTCGTGCACCACGGCACGCCCGAGGATGGAGAATACGTTGCTCACGTGAGAGGGCGTCCTAGAAAACCATGCGGACGCCGGCGACGGCGCGAAAAGCAGCGTAGATGTCGAGGACCTTCTCGGCGCTCTCGACCGCGATCGAAATGGTGATCGCCTGGTGCTTACCGCCGGCGCTTTCACGGACACTGACGTTGGGCGCCGCTTGCAGCCCGGCAATCACCGTCGCCGCCTGAATGACACGGGCCGCGAAGTCCGGCGTGTTGTCGCCGATCACCTTGAACATGTACGGGCCCGGGAAGGTGTGACCTTCGTTCAAGACCCGCAGAGTGTCGTCACGCTCGGACATGATCGGCGTGGGCCTATAGCGGAGGCCGTCGAGGCTGGGAAGACCCCCTCTTCTTTCCGGCCTTGACAGACACGGCTCAATGCACCACCATCTGGTTGCACAACCACTTGGTTGTACATCTATCAAGGAGAGATTCCGTGGCTGACATCCAACACACCCTGAACATCAACGCGCCCGCCGAGTCGGTTTACCGCGCCCTATCCACCATCAACGGCTTGGCGAGCTGGTGGACCTCCACGACGACTGGTGCGTCGGCGCCGGGAGAGGTCATCGACTTCCGTTTCAACGCACATGTGGTGCGCATGCGGGTCGACCAGCTCGAACGCAACAAGGCGGTCGCGTGGACATGCGTGGACGACGGCGGCGATTGGAACGACACCCGCATCAAATTCGATCTCACCGAGAAGGACGGGCGTACTACAGTGCGCTTCAGTCACCGCGCATGGAAAGAAGCCAACGACCACATGTCCCACTGCAGCATGAAGTGGGCGACGTTCCTGTTGAGCTTGCGCGAGGTCGCCGAGACCGGGAAAGGCCGGCCGTTCCCCCACGACTTGTCCATCTGATGCGGGGTGAGACGCGCCCGTGAGCACGCGAGAGCGAGACAAAGCCGATGAGGCGCGTTTGAACCGCGTGTTTCACGGCCTGGCCGACCCTGCCCGCCGTAAGATCGTGGCGCTGCTCCGCGAGGCGGGGGAGCTCACCGTCGGCGACATCGGCGAGGCTTTTTCGATGACCCAGAACGGCGTCTCCAAGCACGTCAAAGTGCTCGAGGCCGCCGGTCTGGTGTCTCGGCGTGTCGTCGGGCGCGAGCATCGCATCTCCGTCCGCTGGAGCGCACTACAGCCCGCCTATTCGTACCTGCACGCCCACCAACATTTCTGGTCCGAGCGGCTCGACGCCTTCGTCGACTACGCGGTGAGCCGGGACAAAGACAAAGAGAGCGAGAAGAAGAAATGACACCCGATGTTCGTCTCGAACGCATCGTCCCCCGAGCCAAGAAGGAGTTGTTCGAGGCCTGGCTCGATCCGCGGGCGTTGTCGCGCTTCATGACTCCCGCCGAAGGCATGAGCTGCGGCAAGGTCGAGGTCGACCCCCGCGTCGGAGGCAAGTTCCTCATCACCATGATCACGGCCGGCAAGGAGATGCCGCATCATGGTGAGTATCTCGAGATCTCACGCTACGAGCGGCTGAGCTTCACCTGGATTTCGCAGCACGCTGGCGAGGGCAGTCACGTGCGCCTGCGGTTCGACGACGAAGGCGCGGGAGCGACGCGCATCACGCTCGAGCACTTCGGGCTCACGCCACAAGCAAAGCAGCCGCACACCGGCGGTTGGACGATGATTCTGGCGGAGCTCGAGAAGCTCGCGACGTCTTAGCGGGCGCGCGCCAGCACCTTTTCGACCGACGGCATGATGCGCTCGACGATGTGACGCACGCCCTCGGCGTTGGGATGCATGCCATCCGGCAAGGACAGCTTCGGATCGCGCGCCACGCCCTCGAGAAAAAACGGGTAGTAAACGGCGCCGGGATGAGCCTTGGCCAGACGCTCGAACGTCTGGGCAAAGCGCTTGCCGTAGTCGCCGAAGTTGGGTGGCATCATCATGCCGGTGAACAGCACCGCGATGCCTTGGCCCTCGAGCGCCGTCAGAATCTCATCGAGCTTCTGGTAGGTGACGTCGGGCTCGATGGCGCGCAGCCCGTCGTTGGCGCCAAGCTCGACGATGACCACATGGGGTCCATCGGCGATCGCCCAGGCGAGCCGCGCGGCGCCGCCGCTCGCGGTGTCGCCCGAGACCCCGGCGTTCGCGACTTTGACATTGGCGCCGCGCCCCACCAGCGCGCGCTCGAGCTGGGCAGGGAAAGCCTCGCTCGGCTTGAGCCCATAGCCGGCGGTGAGGCTATCGCCCAGGACGACCATGCGCACCGGTTCGCCCGGCATTGCTTTCTTTTGTGGCGTTGCGGCGAGCAGCGCACAGCTTACGATACATAGAGCTAGTCGCCCCAAGGTGCCCCCTTCCGCATGACTGATACCCCCAATGTGGTCGACCTGACCGAAGTCCATGTCACGCTCGGCAGTGACTCGCAGATCGTCAACGTCCTGCGCGGTGTGAATCTCACCATCGCCCGAGGTGAAAGCGTCAGCATCGTTGGTCCATCGGGCGCGGGAAAGTCGACGCTCATGATGGTAACCGCTGGCCTCGAGCGTGTCACCAGCGGCAGCGTCCGCGTCGCCGGCGTCGACCTCACCACCGCTGATGAAGACACCCTCGCCCGTTTTCGCGGCCAGCACGTCGGCATCGTCTTCCAGTCCTTTCGCTTGGTGCCGACCATGACGGCGCTCGAGAACGTGGCCTTGCCGCTCGAGCTCGCGGGGCGAGCCGATGCCCTGGCGCGAGCCAAGGAGGCCCTCGAGCACGTCGGCCTGGGGGCACGGCTCACGCACCATCCCAGCGAGCTGTCCGGGGGCGAGCAGCAGCGCGTGGCGCTGGCGCGTGCCGTCGTGATCGAGCCGGCGTTGATCCTCGCCGACGAGCCGACAGGCAACTTGGACGGCGCAACGGGCAGGCGCATCATCGAGACGTTGTTCAACCTGCGGTCCGAGCGGCGGACGACGCTCGTGCTGGTCACCCACGACCAAGAGCTGGCGCGGCGGTGCGACCGCACGGTCGAAATGGCCGACGGCCGTCTGCTCGCGAGCCCCGCTGTCGCGCGTGGTGGCGCGTGAGTATCGTCTGGACGTTGGCGCGCCGTGAGCTGCGCGGCGGTATTCGGCCGTTTCGGCTGCTCGTGGGTTGTCTCGCGCTCGGGGTCGCCGCGATTGCCGCCATCGGCTCGACGCGCGCCGCGCTGTTCGCCGGCTTGCGCGCCGATGCGCGGACGCTGCTTGGCGGTGACCTCGAGCTCTCATCGACCACTATGCCGCTCGACGAGGCAGAGGTGTCGGCCATCTCGGTGGGCAATACGCTGTCGCGGACGACCGAGCTACGCGCCATGGCCCGGCATGGCGACGTCAGCACCCTCGTCGAGCTCAAGGCGGTCGACGGCACCTACCCTCTCTACGGCGCGGTCGAAACCGAGCCGGCTTTCGCTCTCCGTGAAGCGCTCACCGGCGGTGGCGCGCTGGTCGACCCAACGCTCGCGGCGCGGCTCGCTTTGAAGGTTGGCGACCCGATCACCATCGGTGATGCATCCCTCGTCGTCCGCGGTGTGCTCACTCACGAGCCAGACCGGGGCATTCGCGGCTTCGAGCTGGGACCGCGCGTCATGGTCGCGCCCGAAGCGGTGGCGGCTACCGGGCTCGTCCAGCCGGGCAGCCTCGTCCGCTATAGCTACAGAGTGAAGCTTGCGGACACGGTGGACGCCGAGAACGTCGCAGCGCCCTTACGCGCTCGTCTCGCCGGCGTGCGCGTCGTCACCCACACCGACGCGACCCCTGGCGTGAAGCGCTTCATCGATCGCGTGACCCAGTTCCTCACTCTCGTGGGCCTCACCGCCCTGCTCGTCGGTGGCGTCGGCGTGAGTAATGCAGTGTCGACCTTCATCGAGAGCAAGCTGTCCACCATCGCGACTCTCAAGTGCGTGGGCGCGGCGAGCCACACCGTGACCGCGGTGTACCTATGGCTCACCGGATTGCTCGCGAGCTTGGGCATCGTCATCGGTCTGCTCGTCGGGGCGCTCGCCCCAGTACTCGTGCTGCCCCTCGTGGCCCAGGTGCTGCCCGTGGTGGCGCGTGGCGGCGTCTACTGGCAACCGCTCGCCCAGGCAGCCGCCTTCGGGGCGGTCACGGCGATGGTGTTCGCGTTGTGGCCGCTCGCGCGCGTCAGCGCGGTAAAGCCGGCGGCGCTCTTTCGCGCTCAGGTGACCGCGGCGCGGGCGCGACCCACTGGGGGTATGCTCGCCGCGACCGTCGCGGGGCTTCTCGTCTTGGTGGCGCTCGTCGTCTCGGGGGCGCGCGACGCGAGCACGGCGGTAGCCTTCGTCGGCGCGGTCTCCGTTTCCTTCATCGTCTTCGCAACGATGGCGCGCCTCGCGGCACGCCTCGCGACCTGGCTCACCTTCCGCATGCCCGCCTCGCCGCTTCGCGTCGGCCTCGGCGGCGTCGCGCGCAACGCGACGAGCACCAACCGCACCGCGATGACCTTGGGCTTGGGCCTGACCGTGTTGGCCGCAATCGCGGTCATCGAGAGCAACCTCTCCCGGGAGCTCGGCGAAGGACGCACGACGGATCCACCCGCGTTCTTCTTCGTCGACATCCAGGCGGCCGAGGCCATGGCCTTCAACGAACAGGTCTCGGTGTTACCCGGGGTGACGCG
>JBGGMJ010000174.1:0-3435 GCA_041288095.1 Myxococcota bacterium | reverse complement strand
AAGTAAGCCTGCGTCACGGTGCTGTCGCTCGAGAGCGGGCTGTTCGTCGCGAACAAGATCTCGACGCCCCGTGACGACGCGCGCGCCAGCTCGTCGATCATCTCGCGCGTGAGCACAACGTACTGATTGTGGATGATGATGCGCCGCTGTGCCCCGCGAATGATGGTGGTGAGCGCCGGAGCGATCTCGTTGTAGTGACTGACGGCCGCCGAGGTCTGATCGATGATCTTCACCTCGGCGTCGAAGAAGCGCTCCTCGCGGTCATAGGTGCGGGCAGAACCGCGCGTGCGGGTGTACCCGACGAGCTCGTTCGCGAGGCGCATGAGGGTCTCGCGCTCGCCACGCGAGGGTGTGCGCGTCACTGCCTCGGCCCGCAAGGCCACGAGCGCGCGCTCGACGAGGTCGGCCGCCATAGCGGAGCGCCGCGATGCGTCGCCACGCAGCGCCTGCTGCTCGGCGTCGGACAGCGGCGGATCGCGCATCCACAGGTCCATCAGGTGGGACGCACCCAGCAGCTCGATGTCGCGCCGCGTCCAGTTGCCGAGTGGGTCGGGGGTAACCCGCGCCGCCGAGTCGCTGTGAAACTCGCGCTCGAAGGCAGTGCGCAGGTCACGCGCCTGTTCCGCGCCGCGCACCTCGGCGTCGCCGTCGTGCCACGCGCGCGGCATATCCGCTGGGTCGGCGAAGTAGTAGTTGGCGATGTTGCGGCCGCCCGTCTTTCCAACTTGTCCGTCGGTGACGATGATCTTGTCGTGATTGACCGCGGCGACGGCCGAGGTGCCGAAGACCAGCGACTCCGGCACGCGCAAGACGCGCCGTCGCTGCTGGTGATAGAGCGCCACTTCGCTCCCGGCGGCCGCGAGCTCCTGGAGGTAGTCGCCGCCGCCGGTCTGCGGCGGCCACGTGAACGCGACCTCGCGCGTGAAGCCACGGGCGCCGGTGACGTCCCCGGTGGCGTCGGCCATGAGGCGCACGCGCACGCCCTGGCGCTGCTTGCGCAGGAGTTGGCCCAGAAACGCGAAGCCGTAGATGTCACGCTCGATGATGTAATACGTGCTGTCGATCGAGCGCTCAGCGCGGGTGAGCATGTCCCATGTCGACGCCCAGGACTCGACGTTGCCAGTGAGCTGGCGGCTGCGCGCGGGGCCACCGCCAGGGATGGCGTCGAATGCCTGGCGCAGGGTCGTGGGGTCGGCGAGGTACGTGGGCGCGACCGGAGGACGGACCCGCGATGGCTGCAGGGCGGCGGCGAAGCCGGTCGGATACTCCCCCTGACCAAGGCCGAGCAGCTCGCGCAGGCCCACCGGCTGGCGCGGCGGCACGACGGGTAGGCGTGAAGGCGCCTCGCGAGCCGCGGCACGGTCGTCCGCAAGGCCAGCTGTCCCAGGGGCTGGCGCGGCGGAGCGTCGCTCGATCGTGCTGGTCGCGAGCTCGGAGTTCATTGAAAAGCCGGAGAAAGGGGGTCGAGAGTTATCCGGACGAGCCGCGCTGGTGTTGCGGCAAGCGCCTTTCCGCGTTACCGCCAGCCTGACGCGGAGGCGCCCGAGGGTGGGGAACGTCATGCGGAGAATACGTCTGCTAATCTCCGCAAAATGGGCGGAGATTGCTCTTGCTTATGCGGAGCATACGACCGATTATCTCCGCAACAAGTGCGGAGAATGCCGTGGTCGCGATACACGAACTGCCCAAATGGCCTGATTTCAGATGGGATTCCTCAATCCTCGTGGGTTCCTTGGGCGGTGTTGCGCGCAAGCAAGGGCACCTTCAAGGTCGCCTCGAGTCCCTGGGCTTTCGCTTGCGCGACGAGGCGGTCGTTCAAACGCTCACGCAGGACGTCGTGAAGTCGAGCGAGATCGAGGGCGACATCCTCGATCGCTCGCAGGTGCGCTCATCGATCGCCCGGCGCCTCGGCCTCGAGACTGCCGCGTCGGCTCAAGTCGATCGACACATCGAAGGCGTCGTGCAGATGATGCTCGACGCGACACAGCGTTTTGCCCAACCGTTGAGCGTTGAGCGTCTCATCGGGTGGCACGCGGCGCTGTTTCCGAGCGGGCGCAGCGGCCTGCGAAGGATCATCACGGGGCGCTTCAGAGACGACTCCGAAGGGCCGATGCAAGTCGTGTCCGGCGAGTTTGGACGTGAGCGTGTGCACTTCGAGGCCCCGCCGGCGTCGAGGCTGTCCGCTGAAGTGGACGACTTCGTCCAGTGGTTCGAATCGGGCAAGGCCTCTTCGATCGTCGGCGCCGCTGTGGCGCACCTTTGGTTCGTGACGTTGCATCCCTTCGACGATGGCAATGGGCGCATCGCGCGCGCTATCGCGGACATGGCGCTGGCGCGCTCGGAAGGGTCGGCCCAGCGGTTCTACAGCATGTCGGCGCAGATCCGTCAGGCGCGAGACGCATACTACGACATCCTCGAGCGCACACAGCACGGCGACCTCGACATCACGGAATGGCTGCTGTGGTTCATCGAAACACTGAGCCGCGCCATCGATGGCGCGGACGCGGAGCTCGCCGCCATTCTGCGCAAGGCCCGCTTCTGGGAGAAGGACGCTCTGGTCGGCATCAACGAACGTCAGCGGCGCATCCTGAACGCAGTCCTCGATGGGACAATCGAAAGTCTGACCTCGTCCAAGTACGCGAAGGTCGCAAAGTGCTCGCAGGATACCGCCGCGCGCGACATCAACGACCTGATGAGCAGGGGCGTCCTCACCAAGGGACAGCACGGCGGCCGGAGCACGAGCTACGAGCTCGTCGTCTGAGCGCGTGTCCACCCCTATGCGGCACTCAAGATCGGCAGCACCGCCACCGAAGAGAAATCCCGGTCATGCGTCACGAGGGCGTGCGAGCCGGAGAGCAGCGCCGTCGCCAGCTGTATCGCATCAGGCAACCGCAACCCGTGATCGACGCGCAGGCGGGCCGCGCGCTCGGCAACATCGACGGTGACGTCCTGCGTGCTCCAGCCGGTGCTGCTCGTGAGGGCCATGCGATAGCGTTCGGCGAGCGCGGTGTTGCGAGCGCTGAGCGGTCCGGCGATGACCTGGGCGATGGTGATCGTCGAGATCACGATTGCATTGCGACCCTCTTCGACGGCCTGGAAGAGCGGGGCATACGCCGGGCCCAACTTCTTGTGGCCATCGAGCACATAGATGATCGGGGCAGCGTCCACGGTCACCACCGCGCCTTCCGGGATGGCGTCGAGCAGCTTCACTCCCACGCGTCTCTTTCGCGCGTGATGTGAGCCGCCACCCGGCCCCATAGACCCGACCCCGAGCACAGACCGTACGGTTGACAGGCAAGGGACTGTCAACGCTCAGCCGCGGCGTTCCAGAACGCGGGTGGCCAAGGCCTCGGGTGACACGACCATCGCGTTCTTGCCGTAGCCGCAGATCCAATGCAGCAGCTCTTCGGTCATTCCAACGCGCAACGTGACCTC
>JBGGMJ010000173.1:0-14524 GCA_041288095.1 Myxococcota bacterium | reverse complement strand
CGCGGTCGTCCTGCTCATCCGGCGATTGCGGGATGATGAGGAGCGGCCGATACAAGCCGTCGCCCTGCGAACGGGTGCTGACCCCGTCCATCTCTTGCAGGGTGATGTGGAAGATGCGGCGGTCGTGCGCGCTCATCGGCGACAGGCGCACCACCTTGCGCTCGGCAACCGCGCGGGTCGCGAGACGCTTCGCCAGGTCCGCCAAAGCGGCACGGCGGCGGTGGCGATAACCCGCGGCGTCGAGCACCACGTGCTGCTCGCCGTCCTCGTCACGCGCGACGATGCGATTGAGCAAGAACTGCAGCGACAACAGGGCCTCGCCCTTCTTGCCGATGACGCGCTGGGTGTCGTCGCCCTTCAAGTCGAAGTGGATCTCGTCTTGCTCGTCTTGAACGACGCGCACCGCGAGACCGACGCCCATGCGCTTGACCATCTCTTCGAGAGCGGTCTTGGCGCGCTGCGCGCGAGCCGACAACACGGCGCTGACCTCGGGACGCTCGGGAACGTCGCTCGCCGGCACCGTGTTCATGTTCAGCAACGATTCGATTCCGTCGTCATCCGGACCCCCGGGACGCGGCCCACGGCCACGGTCACGGCCGCCGCCACGATCACCACGGCCACCGCGATCACGGTCACCGCCACGGCCACGGCCGCCACGACGTCCACGGCTCCGGTCGCCGCCACGGTCACGATCACCGCCACCACGATCGCCACCACCGCCGCGGCTCTCACGACGCGCGCCGCCACGATCAGCGCCGCCACGGTCGCCACCGCGATCACGGTCGCCGCCACGGTCACGGCTCTCGCCGCCGGCATCACGACTCTCTACGCGGTCCGGGTTCTCGTCGCTCATCGACGGGCCGCCGTCACGCGACGGGCCACGCTCACGCGAGCGATCATCACGCGGAGGACGGTCCTCACGCGGGCGGTCGTCACGAGGACGCTCCTCGCGGGGCGGACGCTCACTCGCCTCGACGGCGATGGTCACCACACGAGCCAAGCCCTCACCGGACTCGGACACGACGTCATACTTCAGCGCGGCGCGCGAGACGCCGAGCGACTCGCAGGCTTTGATTGCGGCTTCAGCAGCGCTACGGCCGCGGAACTCTTGACGGGGCATGAAACTCTCTCGCGGTGGCGCGCGGTCTAGCTGCTTCGCGCGACGTCAGGTTGTGCTTCGCAGCCTCTCGAGAACCAGATGAATCTCTACGCAGGCTGGCGCCGGTTGATAGCCAGCTGCTGAAGGATGGTCAAGATGGAGTTGACCAAGATGTAGAGGACCAGGCCGGAAGGCAGCGCGATGAGGAACACGCTGAACATGACCGGCATGACGTACATCATCATCTTCATCTGCTGAGAATCCATGGTCGTCGGGGTGGTCTTTTGCTGCACGAAGGTCAGCGCACCCACGCAAATGGCCATGATCGGGAAGGTCTCGGCGTGCGTAAGGTCCGAAATCCACAGGAAGGGCTGGTGATAGAGGTCCACCGAGCTCCAGAGCATGCGGTAGAGGGCGAACCAGACCGGCATCTGCAACAGCATCGGTAGGCAGCCGCCGATGGGGTTCACGCCGCGCTCGCGGAAGAGCTTCATCTGCTCGAGCTGCTGGCGCTCTTTGTCGCCCTCGTGCTGCTTCTTGAGCTTGTCGAGCTCGGGCTTCAAGAGCTGCATTTTCCGCATCGACATGACGCTGCGGTAGGTCACGGGGAACAGGAGCAGCTTCACCAGGAAGGTGAGGCACATGATGGCAACGCCCCAGGATCCGGTCCAACCGTGGAACAGGTTCATGAGGAAGACCATCGGGCGGGCGAGGAACCCCAGGGGGATGCCCCAGAGCGAGTAGTTGATCGCTTCCTTCAAGAGCGGGGAGACGCGCATCATCTCCGAGTCGCGCTTCGGACCGGCGTAGATCCTGAACTTGCGAACGGCGGTTTGTCCGGGCGCGATGTCGCCCGCGGCCAAATAGTAGTCGAGCCAGAGCGTCTTTCCCTGCGCTTCGATCTTGCAGCGATTTTTGCCCTCGACGTCGGGCAGCAAGGCGACCAGGAAGTACTGGCGGTCGATGCCCGCCCAGCCGGCGGCTTCGCTCGATGCGAACGGTTCGCCTTCGTCGACGTCGTTCACCGCTTTGCGCTCGACGCTACCGTTGACGACGCACAGGCCGTGCACCTGGTCGGGGGCCGGCGCGAACATGCTGCCGTCGCCACCGAATTGCTCGAGGCCGAAGGTGACCATCGGTGAGACGGTCCGCGGAGCGCTCCCCTGGTTGGTGACGCGCACTTCGTAGGCGAGCTGATAGGCGGCCGGATCCGGGATGATCTCGGCGACGACCTGCAGGCCGTCGGCGGTCCCGGCGAGATCGATACGACCCGCGACCTGCGACACCTGCTCGACGAACGGGATCGAGAGCGGCTTGCCGCCGACATCGAGGCGCAAGCGCGCTTGCCGGGGGGCGCCGTCCGCTTCAGCGGTCACGAGCGAAACCGGCTGCTCGCGGGAGCGGTCTTGTTTTACTTCCTTGCCGTCGCGAACCCAGACCGCCTCGTCGTACTGCGCGAGCTCGAACTTGGTGAACGCCGCGTCGGTGGTCGTGAGCTGGGCGCGGTAGAGGCCGTTCACGACCGGCAAGCGCTTCTCTTCGTATTTGGCGGCCTCGGCGGCAACCGGCTCGGCCGCCGGCAGCGGCTTCGGGTCGTTGGGCTCGATGGCCTCGCCCTTCACCGGGATGTCCTCGGCGGAGCGCTGCGCGACCGGCTCTTCCTGAGGCGGCGGCGGCGAGAAGAAGAACTGCCACACGAAGAGGATCGCCATGCAGGCGACGACCGCGGTGACGACGCGTTGCTGCTCGGTCAGCTGCATTTCAAAATCAGGGCCTCACGGGCGGGACCAGATCGACGCCGCCCGGGTGGTAAGGATGGCAGCGCAAGAGGCGCCGCCCTGTGAGCCACAAGCCGCGACGCAAGCCGTGGACGTAAAGCGCTTCCTGCGCGTAGCAAGAGCAGCTCGGATAGAAGCGGCAGCGCCCGCCGATGAAGTAGGCGAGGCTTCGCCGATACACGGCGATGACGCCGATGAAGACGAGCGACAGAAAAGCGTCCGCGAGAGCGAACACGCCGGCGGGGCGTGGCCGTAGATCTAACGCGCTGCGGCCATCTGCCCGGCGCGTGCGAAGAGGTCGCCGAGCTCGTCGCGCAACCGTACGAACGGCGCGTCGGCCGCGGCCGGGTAGGCGATGACGACGTAGTCGAAGGACGGACTCAAACATGGGGAGTGGACACGGGCGAGCTCGCGCAGGCGACGCCGTACGCGATTGCGGACAACGGCATTGCCGACTTTGCGGCTAACCGTGAAACCGACACGCGGTGGGCTGCCAGGAGGGGCATCGGGTGTCGGTAGGACGAGAACGGCGATGTGTCCGCTACGAACGCGCCGTCCTTCGCTCTGCACGCGGACGAAATCGCGACGATCAGTGAGACGCGCGATCTTGCCCATGGCACAGCTTCGCGTCTTACTTGCCGCTGACCTTGACCGTCAGGACCTTGCGGCCCTTGGTGCGGCGGCGCTTCAGGACCTTACGGCCGGCGGCGGTCGCCATACGGCTGCGAAATCCGTGCACCTTTTTGCGGCGCTTATTGTGCGGTTGAAACGTGCGCTTCATCGGGACACTCCAAAAGAGCGTGGCGACTTACCTAGGTGGTTTCAGGAAGTCAACGATCGAAAGACGGAGAAGGGGGTTGGGAGAGGGGGGGGCTGAACGGCCGTCCAGGGACACCATCCATTTTCGACCGAGCCGCCATCGCCCCCCTTTGGAAAATGGTTGGTGTCCCCATTATCCACGCCTTTGTCCGCCATCGCGGACGCCCCCCCTCGCGGCACTTAACGCGAAGACTGTTGCTTGGTTGTCCACAGCACGATGCATGCCACGCTTGCGTGAATTTTCCGCGACGAAATTCCCGCGCAAACGCAACCGCACAGGCTGTCCACGCGATGATGCGACTTGTGTCTTGACCGTGATTTTCGCTTTGCGTAGATCGCGCCAAGCGTCGCTTCCGCGTCGCGCATTCGCCACACAGGCAAAGTGTCCCGTTTTCAAGTGTCCCGTCCCTCGGCGGGACGTCGTTCCCATTCTGCTGTGCTCCACCATGGTGCGCAGACGGGGGCAGGGTGATCGCGTCGTATCGACCTCTTCGTCGCACGACTTTTCAACTGCAAAGCGATCCAGCCCAAACACCCTGTGGATATCTTTGTGATCCGCGTGTGAAGCGCGGTGGACAGTCGCGACGGGCGTCGCGATTTCTCGCCGTGCCACGCACGGTTACGTCGAATCGATGCAGAGCGCCGGGGGGCGCGAAGCTGTGGGTAGAGGTTGTTTCGTGACTGAGCTGATGACCAAGACGGCGACGGAGTTGTGGGGCGGCTTCTTGACGGCGGCGGCGGGCAAACTGTCGGCACACGTCATCGATAGCTGGCTCGCGCCCATCCGCTGCTCCCGCTACGAGAACGCCACCGTGGTGCTCGAGGTCCGCGATCAGTTCGCGCGCGACTGGCTGCGCGATCACTACGTCGATTTCATTCGTGACGAGCTCTCGCTCGTCGCCGGCGAATCCGTCGCCGTGGATTGGATCGTGAATCCCGAGCTGCGTCTCGCGGACACGTCGGCCGATGACGAGACCCATGCGCCGCCGGAGAGCCCGACGGAGCGCAGCGGCGTCACCGAAACCGTGGATCTCGAGAAACGGGAATCGCGCCAGCTCAACAGCCGCTACGTCTTCGACTCCTTCGTCTCCGGCCCGTCGAACCAGTTCGCCTTCGCCGCGTGCAAGGCTGTCGCCGAAAACCCCGCGTCGAGCTACAACCCGCTGTTCCTCTTCGGCGGCGTCGGTCTCGGCAAGACGCACCTGCTCTCGGCCATCGGCCACCAGATCCTCAGGGAAAAGCCGCGCGCCCGCATCATCTACACCTCGTCGGAAGCCTTCGTGAACGAGGTCATCAACGCGGTGCGTTTCTCGAAGCTCGACGAGTTCCACAACAAGTACCGCCGCAACTGCGACGTGTTCTTGGTCGACGACATTCAGCTCATCGCCGGCAAAGACCGCACGCAGCACGAATTCTTCCACATCTTCAACACGCTCTACGACTCGCAGCGCCAGATCGTGGTCACCAGCGACAAGCTCCCGCACGAGATCCCCGACATCGAGGAGCGCCTGCGCAATCGCTTCCAGTGGGGCCTCATCGCCGACGTCCAGCCGCCGGAAATCGAGACCCGCGTCGCCATCTTGCGCAAGAAGGCCGACAGCGAGCGCGTTGTCTTGGCCGACGAGGTCATTTTCTTTCTCGCCAAGAACATCCGCAGCAACGTGCGTGAGCTCGAAGGAGCGCTGGTGCGCTTGATGGCGCACGCGTCCCTCACCGGTCAGCCGCTCAACGTCGACTACGCCCAGGCCGTTTTGGCGGACATCCTGCAGAGCCGATCGCTCTCGCTGAGCGTCGAGTCGATTCAAAAGCTCGTGGCAAGCTATTACCAGGTGAAGATCGCCGACCTGAAGAGCTCGCGGCGCCAGCGCATCCTCGTGCGCCCGCGCCAGGTCGCCATGTACCTCTGCCGCAAGCACGCCGGCGCCTCGTTCCCCGAGCTCGGTACGCGCTTCGGCGACAAGGACCATACGACCATCATGAGCGCCTGCAAGAAGGTCGATTCGCTCCTGAAGACCGACGCGGCTCTGCGCAAAGAAGTGCTCGAGCTCGAGCGTCGGCTCGATGTCTTGAACCCCTAAAGTTGCGCTGAAGTCGGTCCCGGGTCAAAACAACCCCCGTGGGGGAAGGCCGGGTCAAGCAAAACGGGGTTCGTGTTCTCGTCGTCGATGACGACGCAGACAGTCGCGAAGCCATCGCGCAGGTCCTCGAGCAGCAAGGCTACACCGCCGCCCGCGCCGAAAACGGCAAAGCCGCGCTCGACCACCTCGAGGCCGGCTTCGACGCGGATCTCGTGCTCACCGATCTGTTGATGCCGGTGATGAGCGGCTGGGAGCTCCACGCGGCCATGAAGGCGCGCCTCGCCTGGGCGTCCATCCCGTTCGTCGTCCTCGCCGGCATGACCCCTGAACAGCGCGGTCAGCTCAACGTCGAAGACTCTTTCGAAAAGCCAACGGACCTCCCGGTCCTTCTCAAGCGAATAGCCGAGCTGTGCGGACTATCAGGGTAACGCCACTCCTCGAGCTCACGCTCATCGTCGCCATCGTCTACGTGGCGCGGCCGGTGCTCGCGCCTCTGGCGCTGGCCTTCTACATCGCCTTCATCCTGACGCCGCCGTCCGACGCCCTCGAGCGCTTCGGAGTGCCCCGCGCCATCACCGTCGCCGTCATGTGCAGCGCGGCGCTCGCGTTTTTCATCTTCGTGGGGGCGGTGCTCGCCTCGCAGCTCGTCGACCTGGCCTCCGAGGTCCACAGCTACGTGGCGCAGATGTCATCGAAGCTCGCGCAGCTACGCGGCGGCAAGGGTGGCTCGCTCGACACCCTCACCAGCGCGGTCAAACAACTGACGCGGGTCTTCGAGAACTCCATCGCGCGCGCCGAGCACGCCGACCCCGTGCGCATCGTCGGTAACGACGACACGCCCATCGAGCGCCTCGAGTCCTTCTTGGGGCCACTGCTCGCGCCGCTCACCGTCGTGATCATCGTCTCGACGTTGACGGTCTTCGTCTTGGCGCGCCGTGAAGACCTGCGTAACCGCCTCATCCAGCTGGTTGGGCCACAGAACGTCACGCTGACGACGCGCACTCTCGACGAAGCGGTGCAGCGCATCAGCCGCCTGCTCTTGGGGCTCACGTACATCAACGCTGGCTACGGCATGCTCATCGCCCTGGGGCTCACGGTCATCGGCGTGCCCTATGCGATCTTGTGGGGCGCGCTCGCGGGCGTGTTGCGCTTCGTGCCCTACGTCGGCACCTGGGGCGCGGCGGCGTTGCCGACCTTCGTTGCCTTCGCCACGACACCCGGGTGGTTCGCGACCATCTCGACGGTGGGGCTGTTTCTCTCGATAGACATCTTGACCGGCAACTTCATCGAACCGGTGCTCCTCGGCCGCCGCACAGGCGTGTCCGCTTTCGCGTTGCTGGTTTCGGTCATCTTCTGGACCTGGCTGTGGGGCGCCTTGGGCCTGGTGCTGGCGACGCCGCTCACGGTGTGCGCCTCGGTCATGGGCCGCCACATTCCGCAGCTCGCCTTCTTGTCGGTCATGCTCGGCGACGATCCGGGGCTGCCGCCCGACGTCAATTTCTATCAGCGTGTCCTCGCGCGCGCGGGCTACGACGCGCTGAGGCTCGCGCGACAGACCGCGAGCAAGGTCGGTACCCTCGCGACGTTCGACGCCTTGCTGGTCCCCGCGCTGCGGCTTCTGGCGCGCGACATCGACGCCGGCATCCTCAACAAGGACGCGGCGAACAGCGTCACGGCGAGCCTCTCGGAGATCGCTCGGCGCGTGCGCCCGAGCTCTCGCGGCCCGACGCGTCAGGCAACGACCCGCTCTGGCGTGTTCCAGAGCGTCGCGCGGCGGTTGTCGGCGGAAGAGCTTCCCAAGCCCGAGGTGCTGGGTGTGGGTGCTTCCGGATCGACGGACGCCTTGCTCGTCGACCTGCTAACACAGGGAACAGCCGCCGACATGGCGGTGACCCCACTCCCGATCGGCGCGCCTCCGCAGCTCGCCCAAGCCATCATCGCGCGCGAGCCGCGGGTCGTTTGCATCGCGGCGCTCCCTCCCGGTAACTCGGTCATCGCGCGTTACCTCTGCCGTCGCATCCGCGCCGCGCTACCGAAGACGACCGTCGTCGTGTTGTTGCCCGCGTCGGATCACGAGAAGCCCGCCGAGGCTGCCGCGCGTCTCCGCGAAGCCGGCGCCGATGCCGTCGCTTTTGACTTGAAATCGGCGCGCGAGGCTCTACTGCACGCCCTGGGGCTCGTCAAAGAGTGACCGTCATCGCGGAGTATATTGAGTAGATTATACTCACGAGCCCGTGTTGTGTTTTCTCGTCAAGGTGGAAAACGACATCCGACGGCGTCCCGACGCGTTTTCCGCGCAATCGAAAAAATCGACATGTGGACGAGCTGTTGGTGGGCGCGTGCACAAACGTGTGCTCCGACAGGTGGATGAGCTGGGGTAGCTTTTACCCCCGATCCGTCAGTGCCTGGGTCACCACTGTTACGCACATGCAGATCATGAGCAGTGACGCTGGACTCCGTGCTCAATCCACATATCCACAGAGCATTATTATGATCATTGATCTTGATCTGATCTATTTAGAAACAACACTTCGAACCGATCGCAGTGCCAACCCGACCCGCCGCAATCCTGCGCTTGACAACGACGGCGCCGCACGCAAAAAGCTGCGCCACCTTTCGCCGAGGTCCTCCCCATGAAACTGAGCATCCGCACCGCAGAGCTGTCGCGCGCCCTCTACCGAGTCCAGGGCGTGGCCGACAAAAAAAGCACGATGCCGATTCTCGCTCACGTCCTCCTCAACGCCACGGACGGCGGCCTCAAGGTTTCGGCGACCGACCTCGATGTTGGCTTGAGCGGTACATACGAAGCTCAAATTTCTAAACCGGGCGCCGTTGCCATCCACGCCCGCCAGCTCTACGAAATCGTGAAGTCGCTGACCAACGACATCATCGAGCTGGAGCGTCAGGATAACCACTGGGTGTCGCTCGTCAGCGGCACGAGCAAGTTCCGTCTCGTGGGCATGGCGGCCGATCAGTTCCCGGCCCTCCCGGCGCAAACGCAAAACACCAAGACCTTCACGATTCCCGCCGCGTTGCTCGCGCAGATGATCGAGCGCACCATCTTCTGCGTCTCGACCGACGACAACCGCCACAACCTCTCCGGCATCTATTGCGAGGCACCGAGCCCCAAGGTCCTGCGCATGGTCGCAACCGACGGCCACCGCCTGGCGATGTGCGAGAAGACCTTCGAGACCGAGATCCCGATTGCTCAAGGCGTCATCGTGCCGCGCAAAGGCTTCCAGGAGCTGCGCCGCGTCCTCGCCGACGACAAAGACGCCGAAGTCCAGCTCGGCTTCTCGCAGACCAGCGGCATCCTCAAGACCGGCTCCGTCGAGCTCTCGACCCGCCTCGTGGAAGGCGCGTTCCCCGACTATCGCCAGGTCATCCCGAAGCAGGGCACCAAGATCGCCAAGGTCCACCGCGGCGCCCTGGGCGAAGCGCTCAAGCGCGTCTCCTTGCTCTCACAGGGCCGCGCCTACGGCGTCCGCCTGACCTTCAAGAACAACCAGCTCGAGCTGCGCGCCGAGGACCCCGAGTTCGGCGAGGCCACCGAGCTCGTCGACATCGACTACAAGGGCGACACCCTCACCATCGGCTTCAACGCCCGCTACATCCTCGATGTTCTGGCGCTGACCAACGAAGAAGGCGTCGCCTTCGAGCTCTCGGACGACTTGTCGCCGGGCGTGGTGCGGCCAATCGAAGACCAGGGCTTCGTCGCGGTGGTCATGCCGATGCGTATTTGATGTCAGGCACGAGCGCGGCCCCGGTCGGCGAAACTTGGCGCCAAGCTCACACTTTTCATCGCTAGCTTGACGGCCGGCCCCGTAGTTAAAGGTGCATGGCATGCGCATCGAACGGCTCGAGGCCCGGGGCTTCCGGAACCTCCAAGCGCTCACGCTCGACCTCACGGCGCGCGCCACGGTGCTGCGTGGGGCCAACGCCCAGGGCAAGACCAACGTCCTCGAGGCGCTTTACGTCTGCGCTACCGGCCGTTCCTTCCGCAATGCGGCTCCCCGAGAGCTCATCGCGCATGATCAGCCGCGCGCGCGCCTTGCCAGCCGTTTCGAGCGCCAAAACGTCCGTCACGATGTCGAAGTCGTGATCGACGAGAAGAGACGCGGCATGCAAGTCGACGGCAGAGCGCTAACGCGGACAAGCAAGCTCCTGCAGCTCGTGAACGTCGTGGCCTTCTTCCCCGACGATCTGCGCATTGCCAAGGGCAGCCCCGAGGAGCGCCGGCGCTTTCTCGACCGCGCCGTGGGGAACTACCGCGCCGACTTCGTGGATGCGGCGACGAGCTACGCCAAGGTCTTGAAAACGCGCAATGCGCTATTGCGGGCAGAGCGCGCGCCCGACCCGCAGATGCTCGCGGTCTATGACGAGCAGCTCGTCCAACACGGCGTCGTCGTGCACATGTCGCGGCAGGCGGCCCTGCAAGAGCTCGCGCCGACGGCGCAAAAGTATTTCGCGGCCATCATGCAGGAAGCAACGCACATGCACATCGAGCTCGAGGGAGGCCTTGGCGGCGACACCGCTGTGGCGGACAGCGACTACGTGTCGGTGTTCGCGGAGCGCTTGCGCACGGGCTATCCGCGCGACCGCGCCCGAGGAGTCACGAGCGTCGGGCCCCATCGCGCCGATTTACTCATGCGCGTGAACGACCGTGACGCCCGCGGCTTTGCCTCGCAAGGTCAACAGCGGGCCCTCGTGCTCGCGCTCAAGCTGGCCGAGGTAGAGACCGTCGGCCAAAAGCTCGAGACCATGCCGGTGCTCTTGCTCGATGACGTCTCGAGCGAGCTCGACGCCGAACGCTCGCGGCTCCTCTTCTCGACCATCGACGCGCTCGGTTGCCAGACGCTCGTGAGCACGACCGGCGCGACGGTCTTGCCGTTCGCGAGTGACACGCGGATCTACGACGTACGCGCCGGCGCGCTCGCGGTGGCGGCATGAAGCACCTCGTCTTGCTCGCGGCCCTCGCCGTCTGCGCCTGCGGTCGCGACGAGGATCAGATCAACTGTGACGACCTCTTGCCCCCCGAGGAAACGAGCTACCGCGAGCTCGCGCTGATCATCACCAGCGAGGAAGACCCGCGAAACTGCGCCCAGTGCCACAAGGGCAACGAGCCGGCGCGCGGACTGAATCTCGAGACGCCGCAATCCGCCTACTTCACGCTGCGTGATCGCATCGACCGCGTTTACGCGAACGTCGCCACCGGCGAGATGCCCGAAGACGGCCTCGAGTGGGGTGACGCCGAGCTGCGCTTGTTGCGGAGCTGGTACTGCCGGGGGGCGTTTTATGACTAAGCTGGCCGTGCTCGTGACCGCATTAGCGGTGTCTTCCGTCGCCAACGCCACGACCTACAAGGTCGCCGACGGTTCGCAAGTCGGCTTTCTCGCCCGCATCACCGGCGGCACGTTCACCGCCACCAACAAGGCC
Organism: Myxococcota bacterium; assembly: GCA_041288095.1. Taxonomy (GTDB): domain Bacteria; phylum Myxococcota; class XYA12-FULL-58-9; order XYA12-FULL-58-9; family JALHOP01; genus JALHOP01. Next base: position 3,314 of record JBGGMJ010000173.1, on the reverse strand, counting down.
GTGAGCGGCCATCTCGGTGCCGACGAAAACGGCGTGGTCACCGAGGGCGCCATCATCGTCAAAGCCGACGCGTTCAGCACCGGCATCGGCATGCGTGACAGTCACATGCGCGAGAAATACCTCGAGGCGTCCAAGTGCCCGGTGATTGCGCTCGACCTCAAAGGCGCGACGCTGCCCACCAGCGGCGAGGCCGAAGTCGAAGGCACGATGGAAGCGCACTGCGTGAAGAAACCGCTGAAGGTGCGCGTAAAGGTCGTCGAGAGCGGCGGCGTGTACACCGCGAGCAGCAACTTCCCGCTCGACATCACCCAGTTCGGCATCCCGCAACCGAAGATGGCCGTCGTCAAGATGGACCCGACCATCGACGTCACCGTCAGCTTACGCTTCACCAAATGATTCGACGCCTGGCCATCGCGGCGGCGCTCGCCGTCATCGTGCTCCCCAAGGACGCCTCGGCATATCCGGACTTCATCGCCAAGGGTTACACGAACTGCATCACCTGCCACTACAGCCCCACCGGCGGCGGCTTCGCGAATGCCTACGGAACCGGCACGCAGCAGGCTTTTTTCCCGGACGTCGCTGGCGGTGACTTCATCGAGAAGCATCGCGAGAAAGCGAGCGTCACCGGCTACAACGCGAACACCGGCGACGCGGAATTCCAGGTCGGGCTCGGCGCCGACACGCGCGTCATGTTCACGAGCGTGCCGGCTGAAGAAGACACGTCCGCGGGCTTTTCGTTCTTTCCCATGCTGCTCGAGGTCGGCGGCGTCGCGGCGTACGGCAAGATCCTCGCGTACGGCTCGATCGGCCCGAAATCGCCGGAGGCCGAGGGCATCGGCTACAAGATCTTCTCGCGCGAGCACTGGCTGCAATTCCGCTTCACGGAGGCGGCGAGCGTACGCGCCGGCCGCATGGTGCTCCCTTTCGGCATCCGGCAGCCCGACCACACGACGTTCACACGCAGCACGATGGGCCTCGGCTACTACGGCCAGAGTTATGCCGCTGAAGCGGACTACGTCACCGAGCGCGTCGCGGTTGCGCTGGCGGGCTTCGGCGGTGACCTCACGGAAGCGCCGGCGGGGCTGCGTGAGCAAGGCGTCGCCGGCTCCTTCACGTTCAACATCGATGGACGCGGCGCCGTCGGCGTCTCCGGTCTTTACGGGACCACCGACTACGCCGAGCGCCTCGCCGGCGCGCTGTTCACGCGTTTTCGCCTGCTCGGCGCCTCGTACGTGCTCGCCGAGGTCGACCTGCAGCGGCGCTCCTCCGACGGCATCCCCCAGCGCGACGACCTCGCGACCTTCGCCAGGCTCGGCTGGTTCGTCCTGGAGTCGCTGGACCTCTACCTCGAGCACGACTGGCGTAAGGCCGAGGCAGCTCGCGGCGAGGCCGACCCCCTGAGCCAGAATCGCTACCTCGCGGGCGCGTCCTGGTGGGTCCTACCGTGGCTCGAGCTCATCCCCCAAGTGCGCGTCGAGCGCTTCCCGGTTACGGGCTCTTACACCGGCGGTTTCTTGCAGCTCCACGCGTACTTTTAAGCGCCCTGGATCTATAAGGTAAGAAACCGCGCGCGGCCTGGTCAGACTTGGGCCGATCTGTTATTCCGACGCCTCGCTTTTGGACCCGTTTAGGGGGCTCGTTTTGACCTCGTCACCGATCAATCCGCACCACGTCGAACAGGCCTACAACGCCGACAGCATCAAGGTCCTCAAGGGGCTCGAAGCCGTTCGCAAACGCCCCGGTATGTACGTCGGCGACACCGACGACGGCTCCGGTCTCCACCACCTGGTGTTCGAAGTCGTCGACAACTCGGTCGACGAAGCGCTCGCGGGTCACGCCCAGGACATCGGCGTCACCATCCACATCGACAACTCGGTGACGGTGAGCGACGACGGCCGCGGTATCCCGACCGATTTCATGCCCGCCGAGGGCAAGTCCGCCGCGGAGGTCATCATGACCGTCCTGCACGCCGGCGGTAAGTTCGACGAGAACTCCTACAAGGTCTCGGGCGGTTTGCACGGCGTCGGCGTGTCCGTCGTCAACGCGCTCTCCGAGAAGCTCAACCTCGAGATCCATCGCGACGGCAAGGTGCATCGCCAGGACTACTCGCGCGGCGACGCGGTGAGCGAGCTCAAGCTAGTCGGGACCACCGACCGCAAGGGCACCACCATCAAGTTCAAGCCGGACGCGCAGATCTTCAAGATCACCGAGTTCAGCTACGACATCCTCGCGAACCGTCTGCGTGAGCTCGCCTTCTTGAACAAAGGCGTGTCGATCAAGTTCACCGACGAGCGCACCAACAAGGCCGAGCACTTCAAGTACGACGGCGGCATCGTCAGCTTCGTCGAGTTCTTGAACACCAACAAGACGGTGCTCCACCCCAAGCCGATCTACGTCACCGGCGAAGACGGCAAGATCAGCGTCGAGCTCGCGATCCAGTGGAACGACACCTACAGCGAGCAGATGTTCCCGTACACCAACAACATCCCCAACGGGGACGGTGGTACGCACCTCGCGGGTCTTCGCGCTGCGCTAACGCGGACACTCATCACCTACGCGACGCAGAACGATCTGCTCAAGAACAAGGTCGAGCTCAACGGCGACGACATGCGCGAGGGTCTCGTCGGCGTCTTGAACGTCAAGATGCCCGACCCGAAGTTCAGCTCGCAGACCAAAGAGAAGCTGGTCTCGAGCGAGATCAAGGTCATCGTCGAGAAGATCGTCAACGACCGCCTGCAGGTTTTCCTCGACGAAAACACCGAAGCCGCCAAGCACATCATCGGTAAGGCCATCGAAGCCTCGAAGGCCCGCGAGGCCGCGCGCAAGGCTCGCGAAGCCACGCGCCGCAAAGGCGCTCTCGATGCGGCGAATCTCCCCGGCAAGCTCGCCGATTGTCAGGAGAAAGATCCGGCGCTCTGCGAGCTCTACATCGTCGAGGGTGACTCGGCCGGTGGCTCGGCCAAGCAAGGCCGCTCGCGCAAGAACCAAGCGGTGCTGCCGCTGCGCGGCAAGATCCTCAACGTCGAGCGCGCTCGCTTCGACCGCATGCTGGCGAGCGAAGCCATCCTGACGCTGATCACCGCGATGGGCACGAACATCGGCGCCGACGAGTTCGACATCGCGAAGCTCCGTTACCACAAGATCATCATCATGAGCGTCGACGCGGCGGAGCACGTCGTTGTCCGTTTGCGCGGACAGGCGAAGCTCGTCCAGATCGGTACGTTCATCGACGGCATTCTGGGGACGATGTCCGGCTCCGTCGACAAGCGCATCGGCGGCGACCTCGGTGAGGTCCTCTGCTTCGACCTGAACAG
>JBGGMJ010000172.1:0-6441 GCA_041288095.1 Myxococcota bacterium | reverse complement strand
CGGCGCCGGTGCCTCCGTCGCGACCCCGGAGGACAAGGGCGTCGTGGTGCGCGGCGGCAGCGTGATGATCGGTAACATCGTCGGCAACGTCGTCATCTCGGGCAGCATCATCGGCAAGAGCCTCACCATCGTTGGGGAGCCGCCCAAGCTCGTTGTCCGCGATAGCGACATCCAAGGAGCAGTGTGCGCCTGGCGCGACATCGCCAAGTCCTCCGTCGCCGCGGGCGCGCGGGTCGAAGGCGACGGCGCGCTCCACGACTCTCATCTCGAGGCCGAGTCCAGCGTCTCCGGTTACGGCGATGTCATCGGTTCTCGGCTCGCCTCCGGCGCCACCAAGTCCGGCGATGGCGCGCTCGTGCGCACCACCCTCGCAGCGGGCGCCAGCGTCTCGGGCTATGGAAACGTGGAGGGTTGCGCCCTCGGCGAAGGCGCGAAAAAGAGCGGCGACGGCGCCATGCGCGATTCGACCTTGAGGGCCACGGCAGCCGTCGAAGGCTACGGCGAAGTCAGCGGTGCGACGCTCGAAGCCAAGGCCAAGAAAAGCGGCGACGGCGCGCTCATCGATTCCCAGCTCGCCGAGGGCGCGCGGGTCTCCGGCTATGGCCGCGTCAAGGACTGCCGCATCGGCCCAGGCGCCGAAAAAAGCGGCGACGGCGCGCTCACCGACTCGACCCTCGAAGAAGGCGCGGTCGTGCGCGGGTACGGTGATGTCGCCGGCTCGACGCTCGGCAAGGGCGCCCGCAAGGAGGGCGATGGCAAGCTCGTTGGGTCGCGCCTCGGGGAAAACGCCCACGTCAGCGGCTATGGCGATGTTTCCCGCGGCATTCTCGAGAAGGGCGCGGAGAAGTCCGGCGACGGCGCGATGACCAGCTCACGGCTCGGCGTTGACGCGCGTTGCACCGGGTACGGCGGCATGAAGAACTATGACGCCCCGGCCGGTGCCAAGCTGCGCGGAGACGATGCGCACCGCGGGAGCTACCAGCCGGAGATTTAGCGCCGACGCGCGGTGGGTGACAGAATGGCACACCCCCGTGAGCTGGCTGGCGATAACCTCGCAACGCTCCGCCAGAGGTCTCCATGTACAGCCAGCCCGTCCCCTCCTCCGCCCGCAGCGACTACACGACCCCGTCCTCACGCCAGGCCGCCTCCGGTGAGCCAACGATCGTCAAACGCACCGTCGTCGCGACGCTCGACGGCAGCATCCACCAGGGCCCGCCGCCGCCTTGGGGCTACATCACCTGGGGTCAACGCCTGGCCCGCAACGTGGCGCTGGGTACCCTCGCGGGCCTCGTCGCCGCCTACGCGACCGACGTGGGTATCGCGATTCCGGCGCTGATGCTGGCCGGCGCCGCGTGCTCACTCGCCGATCGCCGCCCCTAGCGCGCGATCAGATCTCGAGCTCGGCCCAGAGCGGTAGATGATCCGATAGAACCGTCCACGGGTCGCCGGTGAGGCGCGTGGTCCTGTGCGTCGACAAGTTGCGCACGTAGACGCGGTCCAAGCAGAAGACCGGGCGCTTGGCGGGCCATGTCCGCGCCAGCGGAGCGTCCGGGCCGAGCGAGTTTTCGACGCGCAGATCACGCTGGATGAGTGGATCGAGATAGCGATTCCAATCGTTGAAGTCGCCCGCTAAAACGAACGCCGCGTCCTCGGGCACGCGAGCGTTCATGATCTCGCGCAGCATGCCGATCTGCGCGACACGCTGCCGCTGATTCAAACCGAGGTGCACGTTGAGCACGTGCAGCGGCTTACCATCGACATCGAGGTGGCAATACAAAGCGCCGCGACGTTCGAAGCGGTTGGTCGAGATGTCGTAGTTCTGCGAGTCGACGATGGTGTGCTTGGTGACCGTGGCGTTGCCGTGATGGCCGATACGCCGGTGCTTGTTCGGTTCGTAGAACGAAGTCATCCCGAGCTTGGTCGCGAGCGACTTGCTCTGGTGAGCCGCCTCGTCGTCGCTCGGGTGGAAGACCTCCTGGACGAGCACGACATCGGGCTCGCGCGAGCGCAAAGCCTCGGTGAGCTCCTCGAAAGCGGTCATCGAGCGACCCGAGGCGCCCTTACCCTTACGGATATTATAGGTGACGAAACGCAGCACGGCTTACGCCATAGTATGCGTTACGCGCGGCCAACCTGGTAGTCGACCTCACCCTCGGTCGCGCGCGGAGAAAAAACGTAGTCACGCTGGAGGGGGAAGTTCCACAGCGCGAACACGGCGCCGCGGACGATGACCCAGGCGATGCGGTAATCGACGTCAGGTAGGAGCAAGATGACCGCGACGCCGCCCGAGTTGAGCAGCGCGCTGGTGAAGGACACGAAGGTGTAGCGGCGGGCCTGCGGCAACGTCAGGTCGTGGCTCGCGAAGGTCCAGACGCGGTTGATGGTGAAGTTGACGACCGCGCCAACGACGCAGCCGCACGCGGTCGCGAGCGGTGGCGGCAGCTTCGCGTAGACGAAGAGCAGCACCGAGGTGAAATCGACCGCTGTAGCGACCACGGCCGCGAAGATGTTGCGCAGCGCGCTGCCGCGACCGGTGCGCAGCCAGCCCGAATTGCGACGCACGTTTTCACTCAATGCCGCGAGCAAGAACTTGAAGCGCTGCAGCGCGGTGATCTGCGTCGACACCGCGAGCAGGCAGATACCGCCGACCGCGAGCCAGTGCATCGGCCGCGGATCATTGGGATGGAAATAGACTTCGAGCACGGGTGAGAGCGCCACCGAGCCGCCGAGATAGATGACGCGCTCGGCGCGCTGCATGAAGCCGATGTCTTTCATGCCGACGCCCGAGGCCTCGGCCTTGGCGCGGATGTAGGGCACGAGCGACGAGCCGACCAAGGCGATCAGCGACACCATCAGCACCCACGAGTCGCGATAGAACCAAGCAAGACCGACGAGCACGGCCGCGTCGGCGTAGCGATCGAGGATCGAATCGAGCGCGGCGCCGCTCGCGGTGGCTTTGCCGGTAGTGCGCGCTAGACGGCCGTCGACGACATCGAGGATGCCGCTGAAGATGTAGAGCCAGCCACCAAGCGCGAAACGACCCGCCGCTAGGGCGACGCCCGAGCCGGTCGAGAGCAACATCGAGAGCGTCGTGATGGCGTTCGGCGGCAGACCGCTGCGCAGCGCCGCCGACCACAGCGGCCGCATCACCCACGCGAAGTACAAGCGCAGCCACATGCCGGTGAGGAACGTGGTCGGCCGCGACTCCATCTCCTTGTCGGAGTAGGCGCCTTTGACGAAGTAGCGAACGGTGTAGAGGACGAGGCCGATCGCGAAGTACGCGAAGAACAAAATCGTCGGGGCCAAAGCCGTCCAGACACGCTGGGACGGCGAAAGGTGGCCCTGGATGATGTTCAGCAGTGCGTCCATGTCCCTCGTCGGCTTTCCGGGCTCGGCAAAAACTGATGCCGGGGCGGAAAGATGTCAATTTATCGCCGAGTTTCGGCGATCGTCCTGGCTTCGACGGTGCCGCGTGGCAGGAGGTCTTTAAACCTCCTGACACGCTTTGTCATCCAAAGACGTCCGACGCGGGATCGGAGGGGGTTATTCTCCCCCTAACCTAGCGAATCTAGTTGGCTTCCTTCTCGATGGCCTTCTTCATGCGCTCGTTGGCGAAGATGGCAATCTCGACGCGGCGGTTCTTGGCGCGACCGTCCTCGGAGTCGTTGTCGGCGACCGGGGTGTCCTCACCCTCGCCGACCGTCTTGATGCGCACGCCTTTGATACCCTGAGCCTGCGCATATTCGGCGACGGCGTTGGCGCGCTTCTCCGAGAGCGAGTGGTTGTATTCGGTCTTGCCACTGCTGTCGGTGTGACCCGCGATCAACACGTCGGTGTCATCGTAGCGCTCGAGGACCTTGGCGAGCTCGGCGATGTTCGTCTTCGCGGCGGTCTTCAAGTCGGACTCGTTGACGTCGAACAAGATGCCCGAGTCGAAGGTAACGAGGATGCCTTCACCGACGCGCTCGACCTTGGCGCCCTTCAGATCCTTGTCGAGCTGCTCGGCTCGCTTGTCCATGTGACGACCAATCAAAGCGCCGGTCGTACCGCCAACCGCCGCGCCGATGATGGCGCCAATGGCCGCGCCCTTGCCGCCGCCGACCGCCGCGCCGACACCAGCGCCGGCCGCGCCGCCGGCGCCCGCCCCAAGGAGAGCACCGGTCCCCATCTTCGTGGCGCAAGCGCCGAGGGTAAGGAACGAGGCAACCGACACTGCAACGATAGCTTTCTTCATGGTGTTTCCTCCCGGTTCAATTCTGGAGGCATTGAACGACCACAGCTCGGGGGGGCATTTCAACACCTTGCGCCTCGAAAGCGTTTCAGGGCTTGGAGGAGGCCATGTTCGATCTCGCGGTCCTGGGCAATGTGACCCACGACGTCATCGAGGGCAGCGACCGCCTGGGTGGCGCGGTGAGCTACGTCAGCTTGGCGGCGACGCGGCTCGGCATGACCGCCAGCTTGGTGACCGCCGCTCCGGCTGACTTTGACCTCATGGAGCCCCTACGCCGCGTCCCGGGCTTGGCGGTCGAGCAACAGCCCGCCGACGCCGCCACGAGCTTTACGCTCGACTATAGCGGACCGGTGCGGCGCGTACGCCTGCTCGAGCGCGGGTCGATGATCGTCAGGCCCGTCTCGAGCGCCCCCTTCGTGTTCCTGGGCCCGGTCATGGGCGAGGTGCCCATCGAGGCGTTGGGATGGTTTCCCGGCAGCCGCATCGTTGTCGGCCTGCAAGGGTGGATGCGCGCCACCGACGCCGAGGGGTACGTGACCGCCGCGGAGCCGCCCCCTCCCGAGGTGCTCGCGGCCGCTACGGCGGTCGTGTTCTCGGAGCATGACCACCCGCGCGCCGACGAGCTTGCTCGAGCGCTTGCGACCCGCGTCCCCATCGTCGTGGTGACCCGTGCCGCGCAAGGCGCAACCCTCTTCGACGGCGGCAAGCCGCTGCACGTTCCCGCGGCGGCAGCGATCGAGCGCGAGCCGACGGGCGCGGGTGATGTGTTCGGGGCCGCGCTCACCGTCGCGTTGTGGCGCGGTGCATCGCCTGTGGACGCCGCGACGCAAGCAGCGTATGCCGCCGCACGAGCCGTGGAAGGCCCTGGCCTGGGTAATTTGAGGTGACCATGTCGCGTGTCATTCGAGCCCCCCGTGGAAGCGAGCGCACCTGCAAAGGTTGGGTCCAAGAAGCCGCCTTGCGCATGCTCATGAACAACCTCGACCCCGAGGTCGCCGAGCGCCCGCAAGACCTCGTGGTCTACGGCGGCACCGGCAAGGCCGCGCGCAACTGGGAAGCCTTCGACGCCATGGTCGCCACCTTGAAGACGCTCGGCGACGACGAGACCATGATGGTGCAGAGCGGCAAGCCGGTCGCGGTCTTCAAATCGCATCCCGACGCGCCACGCGTGCTCATCGCCAACAGCAACCTCGTCGGCAACTGGGCCAACTGGGACGTCTTCCGCGACCTCGAGGCCAAGGGCCTGACGATGTACGGCCAGATGACGGCTGGTAGCTGGATCTACATCGGCACCCAGGGGATCTTGCAGGGCACCTACGAGACCTTCTGCGCCGCCGGCCGCACACATTTCGGTGACGCGAATCTCGCCGGCAAGACGATCCTCACGGCTGGTCTCGGCGGCATGGGTGGCGCGCAGCCGCTCGCGGGCACCATGGCGGGCGCGGCCGTTTTGGCGGTCGAGATCGATCCGCACCGCATCAAGCGCCGGCTCGAGACGCGTTACCTCGACACCACCGAGCCGACGCTGGACGCGGCGCTCGCGCGGCTCGAAACCGCCAAGGCCAAGGGCGAAGCGGTGTCCATCGGCTTGCTCGGCAACGCCGCCGACGTGTTCCCCGAGCTGGTCAGGCGCGGCTACCGTTTCGACCTCGTCACCGATCAGACCTCGGCGCACGACCCGCTCGTCGGCTACGTGCCCAACAAGATGACGCTCGACGAAGCAAACGCGCTGCGCACGAAGAACCCGAAGGAATATGTCGAGCGCTCGATGACCGCCATGGCGGACCACTGCCGCGCCATGGTGCAGATGGCGAAGAGCGGCATGCACGTCTTCGACTACGGCAACAACTTGCGGGCGCAAGCGCAGCTCGCCGGTGTCGCCGATGCGTTCAGCTACCCCGGCTTCGTTCCCGCCTATATCCGACCGTTGTTCTGCGAGGGCTCGGGTCCGTTCCGCTGGGTGGCTCTGTCGGGCGATCCCGCCGACATCGCTAAAACGGACGATTGCATCATGAAGACCGTGGACCGCCCGGAGCTCCACCGCTGGATCAAGATGGCACGCGAGCGGGTCGCCTATCAGGGCCTGCCAGCGCGCACCTGCTGGCTGTCCTATGGCGAGCGCAAGCGTGTGGGTCTGGCCTTCAACGACCTCGTCAAGCGGGGCGAAGTGAAGGCGCCCTTCGTCATCGGCCGTGACCACCTCGACTGCG
>JBGGMJ010000171.1:0-10190 GCA_041288095.1 Myxococcota bacterium | reverse complement strand
CGGTCGTGCGATCCTTCTTCACGAGCAGGCCGTCGCGCAGGATGCCGGCGTTGTTGACCAGGCCGTTCAAGCCACCCATCGCCTCGCGCGCAAAGGTGACGAAGCTCGCGACATCGTCCTCACGCGAGACGTCGAGCTTGCGTACGTGGACCCGACCCTTGGCGTTTTTGGTGGCCTCGGCGAGCGCCTTCAGCCCCGCCTCGTCGACGTCGCCGGCGGCGACCTGGGCGCCGGCGTTGGCGAGCTGGGTTGCGAAGTAAGCGCCCATACCGCGGGCGGCGCCAGTGACGATGAGCTTGCAGGAGTCGAGTTTCATGGGCGGCTCTTTAACCGAGGTTGCGAGACCAGTCGATCTCCTTTGACACCTGAACATCTGTTCCGTATCCTAATGCGTAGGCTTAGCGGGGCGTTGCAGCATGACTTTCCAAGAGACTCGAGCTCGCGTCGAAGCGCCTCAGGAAGTCCGTTTTGCCTTCGATCAGCTCGCCGGACGCCTCATCGAGCTGTCGAGCCATGTCGGCTCGAGCGTCCTCACCACCGCGGTTGGGCTGATACTGGCGGCGCAACGTGATGGCGCGCCGGCGGCGTGGATTGGGCCGCCGCACCGTCTCTTCTTTCCTCCCGACCTCGCCGATAGCGGCGTCGATTTAGCAGCGCTCGCGGTGGTGCGGGTGCGCGAGGTCCATCTCGCGGTTCGCTCGGCCGATCGGCTGTTGCGCAGCGGTGCCTTCGGCATCGTGGTCATCGACATCGGCGATGCGGTCGCGCACTTGTCGCTGGCGGCGCAATCGCGACTCGCGAGCCTCGCGCAAAAACATCGCAGCATCGTCGCCTGTCTCACCGAAAAGCCGGCGAGCAACGACTCGTTGGGCTCGCTCGTGTCGCTACGCGCCGAAGCCAAACGCGAGCGCACCGCCACGACGCTGCTCATGCTCAAAGACAAACGTCACGGCCCCGGGTGGGCGCATCACGAGGAATGCCGTGGACCGCTTGGCTTGCGTTAGCGTCCCCGAGCTGCCGCTGCAGCTCTTGCTCCGCGACAATCCGGCGTGGCGTAAGGAGCCCGTCGTCGTCGTCGACGACGATTCACCACGCGGCGTCGTCATGTGGGCGAGCCGCGAGGCAAGGCGCGCCGGCATTCACTTGGGCATGCGCTATGCAGTCGCCTTGTCGCTATGCACCGAGCTGCGCGCCGGCATCATCGCCGATAGCCGCATCGCCACGAGCGTCGAGGCAGTGCACACGTTGCTGCGCACCTTCAGCCCGATGGTCGAAGCTTCGAGCAGCGAGCCCGGCATCTTCTGGCTCGACGCGTCGGGGCTGCATCATCTCTACGACTCGCTCGAGGCATGGGGGCGCGCCGTGCATCAGGCTGTGACGCGTGACCTAGAAGCAGCGGTGGCGGTCGGCTTCGATCGCATGTGCGTTTGTTCGGTGGCCAAGAGCCGTGCCCTGAGCGGCCGTTCCCCGACCGTGGTGATCTTCGAAAACGCCGCCGATGAGTCCACTGTCGCGCACACCATCAGCCTGCGAGACATGGCGTTGAATCCGGCGACTTGCGACACCTTGGAGAAGCTCGGCGTCGTCACCTTGAGCGACTTCGTGCGCCTACCGGCGGCGGGGGTGCGCGAGCGCTTCGGTCTCGAGGCGTTTCGCCTGCATCAGAACGCGGCGCAGGTGCGGGCCTCGCGGCTCATGCAAACACCCTACCGCGAGCCCGCGACCGAAACCTTGGTCTTCGATGATCCCGAGAGCGATCTCGAGCGGCTCAGCTTCGCCATCAAGAGCGGTCTTCATCCGCTTCTGCGGACACTAGCAAGCCGCGGCGAGGCGTTGGCGTGCGTCTCGCTGTGTCTCAAGCTAGGACGGCGGCACGAGCCCATCGACTGCAAAGTGAGCCCGGCGGCGCCGACTCTCGACGTCGTGCAGATCGTCGAGCTCACGCACTTGAAGCTCGAGGCCTTGAATCTACCGGCCGGGGTCACCGACGTCGTGCTCACCGCCGAGTCGGTGCCCGCGACCAGCGACCAGCTCGGGCTTTTCGAGTCCACCGGACGAGACGTGGCTGCCGCCGGGCGGGCCTTGGCGCGGCTGCGCGCCGAGCTCGGTGAAGACGCGGTGGTACGGGCGGCGCAAAAGCCGGCGCATCTCCCCGAGGCGCAGTTTACCTGGGAGCCGACGCTTTCGATCGATTTACCAGTGGTGGCTAGCGAAGCAAGACAGCGTCCGCTCGTGCGGCGCTTCTTTCCACGGGTGGCGCCGCTTTCAGGACCCCCACGCGCCCTGCGTAACGACGGCTGGCAGCCGCTCGGCACGTCCGCTGGAGCAGTCACGAGCATGCAGGGCCCGTTCGTGGTCTCGGGTGGTTGGTGGCGGCGCGAGGTGCAACGTCACTATTATTTCCTCGAGCTGCAGAACCAAGAGCTCTTGTGGGTCTACTTCGACCTCGGCCGGCGGCAGTGGTTCGCTCAGGGACGGGTCGAATGAGCTACGCGGCGCTCTGGAGCAAGACCAACTATTCGTTTCTCCAAGCCGCGAGTCACCCGGACGAGATGGTGTCCGCGGCGCAGCTCCTCGGGTTGTCCGCCATCGCCGTCACCGACATCGACGGGGTCTACGGCGTCGTGCGTGCCCATAGCCGCGCGCGTGACGTCGGCATCCAGCTCATCATCGGCTCGCAAGTCACCCTCGGCTGCGGCCGGCATCTCGTGCTCCTGGCAATGCATCGCAAGGGCTACGCCAATTTGTGTCAGCTCATCTCGACCGGGCGCCTGCGGTGCGTGAAAGGTCGGAGCCGCGTCACTCTCGATGAGGTTTGCGCGCGCGCCGATGGGCTCATCGCCTTGTGGGGCGGCGAAGGCTCGGCCTTGACCGCGCCCGGCGACGACGGCCTCGACGAGAGCGCCGGCAAGCTGCGTGAGGCCTTCGGTGACCGACTTTGCGCCTTGATGACGCGCCATCGCGAGGCAGCCGACGTCCCCCGCGAAGAGCGTCTGAAAGCCCGTGCCAAGCGTTACGGGCTCGAGCTGGTCGCAGGCTACGAGGCGCTCTATCACACCATGGCGCGCCGGCCGCTGCATGACGTGCTCACCTGCATCCGCCATGGCGTAACGCTCGCGACCGCCGGCACGCTCATCCGCGCCAACGCCGAGCACTCCTTGATGAGCGCCACCAGCATGCGCTTGCTCTATCAAGACGACCCCTCGGCGGTGGAGCGCACCAACTACATCGCGGCGCGCTGTTCGTTCGACTTGCGCGAGTTGCGGTACCGCTACCCATCCGAAGCGCTGCCCGATGGGACGACCTCGAAAGATCGACTGCGCGACCTATGTCTCGAGGGTGTCGCGAGACGTTATCCACCCGGCTTCGATGTCGACCGGGCCAAGGTGCAAGCACAAATAGCCAAGGAGCTGTCCGTCATCGAGGACTTGGACTACTGCGGCTACTTCCTGTCGATGCACGACATCGTCGAGTATTGCGGCAAGAACGAAATCCTCTGTCAGGGGCGTGGCTCGGCGGCGAACTCCATCGTTTGTTACCTACTCGGCATCACCGCGGTCGATCCCATCAAGCATGATTTGTTGTTCGAGCGCTTCATCTCGCGCGAGCGCGCCGAGGCCCCTGATATCGATCTCGACATCGCCCACGGTCGCCGCGAAGAGGTCATCCAACACGTCTACGCCAAATACGGCCGCACGCACGCCGCCATGGTCGCCAACATCATCCGCTATCGCGCACGCTCGGCGGTGCGCGACGTCGGCAAGGTGCTGGGCATCCCCGAGACCGCGCTCGACCGTATCGCGAAGCTCTTGAGTTATCACGGCGACTTCGCGAGCTCGGTGCTCGACCTCGTGCAGCTCGACCCGTCGCTGCCCGCCTACCGTCAGCTCATCGAGCTGGTCACCGAGATCGAGGATTTCCCGCGCCACCTGTCGATCCATCCTGGAGGCTTCCTGCTCGGGCACGAGCCGGTCGCCGACATCGTCCCCGTCGAAAACGGAACCATGGAAGACCGCACCGTGGTGCAGTGGGACAAAGACGACATGGAGGAGCTCGGCCTCTTCAAGGTCGACCTTCTGGGCTTGGGCGCGCTCACCCAGCTCGATCTCATCTTCCGCATGCTCGAGGAGCACGAGGGCGTTCGGCTTTCGATGGCGACCATTCCAGCGGACGACGCGCCAACCTACGCGATGATTTGCAAGGGCGACACCGTCGGTGTTTTTCAGATCGAAAGCCGCGCTCAGATGTCGATGTTGCCCCGCTTGAAGCCGCGAGTGCTCTACGATCTAGTCATTCAGGTGAGCATCGTACGACCCGGGCCGATCACCGGCGGCATGGTGCATCCATATTTACGGCGGCGCAGCGGGCTCGAGCCCATCGACTATCCGCATCCCGTGTTGAAACCGGTGCTCGAGAAGACCCTCGGCATTCCGCTTTTCCAAGAGCAGGTCATGCGCATCGCCGTGGACGCCGCCGACTACACGCCCGGTGAGGCCGATCAGCTGCGGCGCGACATGGCGGCCTGGCGGCGCACCGGTCAGATCGAGAAGCATCGCGACCGCATTCGTTCGGCGATGCTCGCGAAAGGCATCACCGACGAGTTCGCCGAGAGAGTTTTCAATCAGATTCGCGGCTTCGGTAGTTATGGGTTTCCCGAAAGTCACGCCGCGAGCTTCGCCCTCATCAGCTACGCGGCGTCGTATTTGAAGTGTCATTATCCGGCGGCCTTCGCCTGTGGTCTGCTCAATGCTCAGCCCATGGGTTTTTACTCACCCGCGACCATCATCGAGGAAGCCAAGCGCAGCGGTGTCGTCATCTTGCCCATCGACGTCATGGTGAGCGAATGGGATTGCACGCTAGAGCGGACAACGACCTCCGACAGCCGGACACCGCTCGCGCTGCGCATGGGTCTACGTTACGTCCGCGGCATGAGCGAGGCGCAGGGTAAACACCTGACGAGCGCCCGTGACCGCGAGCCCTTCGCGTCGCTCGCCGATTTCGTGGGACGCACCGCCAGCGGCGAGAGCAAGCGCGCCGCCCGCGCGAAGAAGAAAAAGCTCCTCGAGCCCGAGACGTCTCTGCCCGCGCGCGAAGACGGCCGCATCGAGGCCGATGACGACCACGCCACCGTTTGGCAAACCCGCGCATCCAACCAGGACGAGCTCCGCCTCCCCCCCTCCGCGGCCGCCGCCGTCCTCACGCCCGAGTACGCTTATGCGGACGCCACCGTCGCCGCTTCGCCGATTCCGGACGCTCCCGCCAAAACGCCGGTGACGCCCGAGCCTTTGGACATCGAGATTCTCACCCGCTTGGCCGAAGCCGGCGCCCTCGACCCGCTCTCGAGCTCCAGGCGCCAGGCTATCTGGGACGTCCGCGGCTTCGCCCAGACCCGCACATTGCCGTTGCCGCTGGTGCACCAAGGAGAAACGCCGGTCTTCGCCCAGCTCACACAGCCATCACTGGTCACCTGGGACTACCAGAGCAGCTCCCATAGCGCGCGCGGCTATCCGCTCGAAGGCATCCGCGACGCTTTGCGCGCCCATGGCCTCCCCAACGCGGCCGAGGTACGCCGCAAGAAGGACGGCGATCGCGTCCGCTATGCCGGCCTGGTGATTTGCCGCCAGCGCCCCGGCACCGCCAAGGGCGTCGTCTTCATGACGCTCGAAGACGAGACCGGGTTCGTCAATGTCGTGCTCTGGGAGAAGGTGTTTCAGAGGTATCCGTTGCTCGCGAAGACGGAGATGTTTCTTGGGGTGAGCGGGCGGATCCAATCGCAGGACGATGTCGTGCATCTGGTTGCCAGCAAGCTTTGGATTCCGCCGATTGAAGCGCCGCGGGAAGAGGTCGCCAGCCGCGATTTTCACTGAGGGCCGATTGCCAAGGGCCCCGAGAATCGACCAGGAACTTTCTTGGGTGCGCCCGAGAATCGACCAGGAACCTTCTTGGACGCGCCCGAGAATCGACCAGGAACCTTCTTGGAGGCGCCCGAGAATCGACCAGGAACCTTCTTGGAGGCGCACCGATGCGGTGAACATGCGCTCATTTAACAAAGGGGGCGCGTTCTGGCGGGGCCGCAGCCAATTTGGGGCGCTGCTGGTTACGTCCAAATGCGCTTGACTTTGCGAACCGTTCGCAGCAAACTGCAATTAAGAACGATTCGCAGGAAGGTTCTTTCCCCCCATGATCGTCTGCCTCTGCCACGGAGTTTCGGAGCGAGCGGTCGACAGCTGTGTCGACGCCGGTGCCCGTACCGTCGAAGAGGTTGGCCTCATGTCCGGAGCGGGCATGGGGTGTGGCGCCTGCCACTGCCAGATCAAGGAGCGCATCGCGTGCGGCGGTTGTCCCGCGGTTGGGCTCCTCCAAGCGCGCAAGTCCGCGCAACAAGTCGCCACCGAAGCCCCGCTCACGGCGGCCTGATTGCTCGTCCGCCATAGCGGACGACGATGCGTTTCCGCGAATGGTTCGCATTCGCTTTCTCTATGTTTGCGCCAACTTAGCAGCGTTCATCGCTTGCTGAAATCGACGCGCTCCGCTATCCACGTCGCGGCGTTTACGGAGGAGAGAGCCTCATGGCCCGCGATACGAACAAGCGTGTGATCGATCTGCTCAACGACGTGCTGACCGGTGAGCTCACCGCGATCAACCAGTACTTCTTGCACGCGGAAATGTGCCGCAACTGGGGCTACGAATACCTCTATAAGTACATCCGTAAAGAATCGATCGACGAGATGAAACACGCTGAGTGGCTCATGGAGCGCGTGCTCTATCTCAACGGCATCCCGAATCTGCAGAAGCTGAACAAGCTCAACATCGGTGAAACCGTCGTCGAGCAGTTCCGCTCCGACCTCGCGCTCGAGTACCAAGCGGTCGACCGCCTCCAGGCCGGCATCAAGGCTTGCGGCGAAGAGAACGACCACGGCAGCCGCGACTTGCTCGAGAAGATCCTGCACTCCGAGGAAGAGCACATCGATTGGCTCGAGGCGCAAATCGAGCTGGTCAAGCAGGTCGGCGAGCAGAACTATCTCGCTCAGCAGATCCACAAGGCTGACGACTGACTCTCGAGGAGCTCGGATTCGACGCGCACTTCGCCGAAGCGGTGAAGAGCGCGAACCTTCCGGACCTCGTCCCGGCCCGCATCATCGCCGACGGCAAAGCCGAAATGTGGCTCGCCGGCTGCCGAGCGAAGCTTGGCCGTCTCACCGGCAAGCTTCGCGATGACAAGACCTCACGCCCCGTCATCGGCGACTGGGTGCTCGTCCGCGATGGCGATGAGCACGCCTCCATCAACGCCCTCCTCCCCCGCCGCACCCAGCTAGTGCGCCGCGCCGTCGGCAAGCGCGCCGAGCCGCAGGTCATCGCCGCGAACCTCGACGTCGTCTTCATCGTCACAGCGGTGGGGGAAGACGTGAACCCACGGCGCCTCGAGCGCTACCTCACCACCGTCTGGGAAGGCGGCGCCACCCCCATCGTCGTGCTCAACAAGGCGGACCTCGCGACCGAGCTCGACGCGCTCAAACACGACATCGAGCGCGTCACCAATGGCGCGAAGGTGATCGCGACCATCGCCAAGGATGCGACCGGCGCCGACGTCCTGCTCGATCACCTGACTCCACGCAGTACCGCGGCCCTCGTGGGCTCGTCCGGCGTCGGCAAGTCGTCCCTCGTGAATCGCCTGCTCGGCCGAGAAGCTCAGGCGACCGCCGCTCTCATCGCCGGCGAACGCGGGCGTCACACGACGACACGCCGCGAGCTATTCGTGCTCGGCGGCGGCGCCATCCTCATCGACACGCCCGGCATGCGTGAGCTCGGTGTCATGGACGCGGAAGACGGCCTCGAGACCGCTTTCGCGGACATTGCCGAAATCGCCAAGGGTTGTCGCTTCGGCGATTGCGCGCATCTCGGCGACGCAGGCTGCGCCGTGCAGACGGCGGTCGACGAGGGGCGCCTGGACGCCGAGCGCTTCGCCGCCTACGTGAAGTTGCAGCGCGAGATCGCCGCCAATCAGCGACGTGAAGATCCGAAGGCGGCAGCGGACAGCAAGCGCGCCGCCAAGAGCCTGGAGCGCGCGGTCCGTCAGAAGTACCGCAACTCACCGAAGGGGCGTTGAACGCGCGGAGGCGCCAACGCCCCGTTCGACGAGATTCTTAGCTCGCGGGAGCTTCGGCGGCCGCGGCGGGCGCCGGCTTCGGCATCTGCTTGATCTTGCGCGCCAAGCGGCGGGCGCCGTTACGGAACGACTTGGCGATTGCCTTCTTGTCCTCGCCACGTGCCTTCTTGGCCTTACCCTTCAAACCCTGCGCCTTCTTCACCAGCGCTTCACGCTCGTTAGCCATTACTTGCCTTCCTTTGCTTTGCGACGTTCAGCCCAATATCGCTTCATGCGTTGCGCGGCGGCGGCGCGCGCGGCGGCGCTCCAACCCTTGCGCTTCGGCTTGCCACCCGCGCCGATGCTCGGCGGACGGCCAGGACCACGCTTGCCGCTTCCCGGAGGCCGACCGCGACGGCGGACACCGGCGAGCGAATTCACGAGGTTTTCGAGCTCGACGATGGCGTTGTCGATGCGGCGCTTCTCTTCGCGAAGCTGCTCGAGCGCCGTCCGGAGAGTCTGACTCATGTCGGCGGATGCCATGAAAATCCCCCTACTTCGTGGACGAAAGTTGCCGTGCAATTCCCACTGAATGCTTGGAAAGTCCAGAGCTTTCAGAGCGAATATTCAGCGCGGCACCGACACGATTTCACAATTTTTCGAGTAATGCGCGCGCTTTGTTCTGAATCGTCGGGTCGTCGATGGTGGCCTGCACGGTCTTGAGACGTGCCTTCAACGCGGCGGCCCGCTTGAGCGTTCCTTCGCCGTGCAAACGCTCGATGGTGCCGAGCGCCTCGAGCACCAGCGCTTCGTCACCTGAGTCGAGCTGCGCCGCGATGGCCGCCTCGTCCACCTTGGGCGCGCCCGCCTTGGCGCCGCCATCGAAGAGGCGATCGAGCTGCGACTTGTAAGCGCGGTACGCCGCCGAGCGTTCGTTACCGAGCACATTGCCGCCGCGCTCGCGCGAGTCATCGCGCCGGCCGCTTTCGCGGGCGCGATCGATCTCCCTCCATGATTTCTTGGGTCGATCGCCGTCGTCATTTCCCATGAATTGTCTCTACCGAATGATGGCCACGGCATCGCGCAACACGACCAAGCCATCCTGATTTCGTACTTCCAAGCCGAAACCATCGCCGTTCTCGAGCAGCCCACCGGCACAGGTCAACGTATCGCCGGGATAGACGGGTTTGGTGAAGCGCACCTTCAGGCTCGCGAGACGCCGCGGGTCACCGCCGGTGAGCGCATCGACCACGGTGCGCTGCGCGAACGCCATCGTGCACATGCCGTGGAGAATGCGGCCACGCACGCCCGCTTTGCGCGCCACCGCGTCGTCGAGGTGGATTGGGTTGTGATCTCCGGAAGCACGCGCGTAACGCTCGGGCTGATCGTCCGACACGCGCCAGGTGGAGTTGAAGGTTTCGACGATTGTCCGCTCCCGCCGACCACCAATTTCCTCGCGCAAGGCGCGGATCGACGTGGGTTTGCCATCGCGGATCATGAGGCAGGAGCGCGTGCGTGCCACCAGCTCGTCCCGCTGGTTGACGATGCGGGTGCCGATGACCAAGAGCTCACCGCTGCCTTTTTCCTCGGCCGCTTCGACGGTGGCGACAGTCGTCAGCCTGTCGCCGGCGCGGACGAGACTCGACCAGACGATCTCTTCCTCGCCATGCAACAAGCGCAGGAGGCGCCCCTCGTCACCGATGACCTCCGGCAACATGACCGTCGGCAGGACACCGTCGGCGATACTCGCAAGCACCACGACCATGGGCGGCGCCATACCGTCGCGCACCCGGTCGCCCGTGGCGTCCGCGTAGGCGGTCACGTCCGCGTCGGAAACGACGCGTGTTCGGGGCGCAAAGCTCTTGCCAACGGCACTCATCGGGTGGGTTGCCTCCAGATCTGCCGATTTCGCCGCAAAGACGCAAACCTGAACTTTGCGCGATGACGCTCGGCACCCCTAAAATGCGCCATGATCCGTAAGGCGTCGTTCGCCCTCCTCCTGACCCTCGCCTGCACTCGCCCGAACCTGCGGGTGCCCGACAGGGTGCCGCCCGCGGATCTCCCCCCCGTCGTCCCCGTCGCCAAGGCCGAAGCCCCGGTCCCA
>JBGGMJ010000170.1:0-16072 GCA_041288095.1 Myxococcota bacterium | reverse complement strand
AGGTTGTCGCCGGGCGGCAAGAGCAAATACGCGAAGGCGCGCTCACGCGAGCGGCCGATGCGGCCACGCAGCTGGTAGAGCTGCGCCAGGCCAAAAGTGTCGGCGCGGTTCACGATCATGGTGTTGGCGCTGGGGATGTCGATGCCGCTCTCGATGATGGCGGTGCACACCAAGACGTTCGACTCGCGGTGCACGAAGTCGACCATGATCTTCTCGAGCTCGTCGGCGGGCATTTGACCATGCGCCACGACGACGCGGGCCTCGGGCACCAGCGTACGTACGATGTCGGCCATCTTGCCGATGGACTGCACGCGATTATGGACGATGAACGTTTGGCCGCCGCGCGTGATCTCGCGGCGGATGGCCTCGGCGATGAGCTCTTCGTCGAAGCGCGCCACTTCGGTGCGGATGGCAACGCGGGCCGCGGGTGGCGTGGCGATGAGCGAGAGGTCGCGCAAGCCGACCATCGCCATGTGCATGGTGCGGGGAATCGGTGTCGCCGAGAGCGTGAGCACGTGCACCTGCGAGCGTAGCTGCTTGATGCGCTCCTTGTGCTTGACGCCGAAGCGCTGCTCCTCGTCGACCACGAGGAGGCCGAGCTTCTTGAACTGCACGTCGTCGGAGAGCAGGCGGTGCGTGCCGATGACGATGTCGACGCGGCCTTCGCGCACCTTGTCGAGGAGGTCCTTGGTCTCGCGTGGTCCGCGGAAGCGACTCAGCACTTCGACGGTCACCGGCTGCCCCGCGAAGCGCTCCTTGAAGCGCTCGCCGTGCTGCTCCGCTAGAACGGTCGTCGGCACGAGGACGGCGACCTGGTAACCGGAGAACACGGCAAGGGCGGTGCCGCGCAGGGCCACTTCGGTCTTGCCGTAACCGACGTCGCCGCAAATCAAGCGATCCATTGGGCGGCCGCGGGTGAGATCGGCCAAGACGTCGTCGATGGCTTTCTGCTGATCGGCCGTCTCTTCGTAGGGGAAGGTCGCTTCGAAAGCGCGGTAGTGATCGTCGGGCGTGGGGAGCTTCAAGCCCGGCTCGGAGGCGCGCTTCGCCTGCAGCGCGAGCAGGTCGTGCGCCATCGCAAGCACGGCTTCGCGGACGCGCTGCTTCGCCTTCGCCCAGCGCGAGCCGCCGAGCTTGTCGAGCTTGCTGCCCTTCTCGCCGCGAAAGCGTTGCAAGACGCTCAGACGGTAGGTGGGAACGTAGAGCTTGTCGCCGCCCTCGTACTCGAGCTGCACGTAGTCGCCGTCGACGCCGTTCAAGATGAGGCGTGACAAGCCCAAGTACTTGCCGATGCCGTGGTCGACGTGAACCACCAGGTCGCCGTCGGTGAGATCGCGAAGCGTCGTCAGGCCCTGCGGTGCCTTGCGCCGCTTCTTGCGCAGGCGCGTCGGCTCGGCGCCGAGCAGCTCGGTGTCGGCGAGGATCGCGACCTTACGGGCGGCATCGCGTAGGCCGGTGCCCAGCGGCGCAACGCACACGGCCACGCGTGTCTTGGCGCGGCCGCCGATGTCCTTGGCGGGCGGCAGCGACTCGAGGAGCGGCAGGTCGACCTTGCGGGCGCGCAGCAGCTCGCGCAAGCGCTCGGCGTGACCGCGGGACTGCGCCACGACGAAGACGCTATAGCGGTCATTGGCGAGCTGGTTCAGCTCCGCGACCAGCGGGTCCAAGATCTCGCCACGGTTCGCGTCTTCGCGACGCGCCCCAATCTCGCGGGCCAGCGCATCCCAGCTCGAAAGCCCGGCTTCGTGGCGCTCGAAGGTCTTGTCGAGCACCAACCGCAGTGCCACCACGCGCGCGTCGGCGTGCAGCTCGGCCGCGAGCACGTCCGCGGCGACCAGGTGGTCCTCGAGGCCGAGCGCGAACCGATGACGCTCGATGGCGCGGTCGCGATCGCGGATGGCGTGCTCGGAGCGCGCGCCCAGCGTCTCTTCGATGCCGTCCGGACCATCGAGCACGACGACGGCGCCGGCCTTCAAGGCGTCGTAGCAACGCTCACTGCTCGGATAGAACGCCGGCCAGATCGACTCGATGCCGTAGAAGTAAGTGCGCTGATTGACGTCGTCGATGGTGGCGCGGACGCGGCGCGTCGGCAGCTGATGTTGATCGCCGAGAGCGCGTAAACGCGCGGTGGCGTGCTCGACCGTGGCGTCATCGTAGACCACGTCACGGATGGGATGGACCGTGAGCCGCGCGAGCGAGTCGAAGGTGCGCTGCGACTCTGGGTCGAAGGTCTTGATCGAGGTGATCTCGTCGCCGAGGAAATCGAGGCGCACTGGCCGGGTCTCGCCGGGCGGGAAGATGTCGACGATGCCGCCGCGCACCGCGAATGTGCCTTCATCCTCCACCATGTTGACGCGTTGGTAACCACAGGCGACGAACCGTCGCGCGAGCGCATCACGGTCGAGCATCTCGTCGACGCGGACGGTCTGCGACGCGGAGGCGAACGCTTCCTCCGGCATCCAGCGCCCCTGAACCGCCGCGGCGGACGCGACGATGACCTGCGGCCGGTCACCCGAGAGCAAGCGGTGACGCACCGCCATGCGCAAGAAGGTGGCCGCGGGATCCGGCGAGATGTCCTCGAACGGCGTGTGCGGCTCTCCGGGAAACTGCGCGACGCTCTTCACGCCGAAGGCGCGTAGGTCGAGGGTCACACGCTCGGCGCGGTCGTCGTCGGCGCAGACGATGAGCAGCGGCGTCGACGGAGGATCACGCGCGAGCTCGTAGGCGAGCCCGGCGGGAGGCAGGTCCTCGAGCGCAATGCGGGCTCCGGCTAGTAGACGCGCTGCGACCGACACGGCTCAGAACTCCGCCACGAAGTAGATCGAGCAGTCTTTCGCGACGTGCTCGGTGTCGCTCACTTCGACCTGAAAGATGAGCTGCGCACCGACCGTCGACGACGCGCGAAAGGTCGTCATCGCGGAGCCGGTGTCGCGAATGAAGCCGGTGAACTCTTGGTTCGTCCAGCCGCACGGGCAATCGGTTGGGTTCACGCAGAGGCTCGCGCTGTCGACCGGGTACCAACGAAAAGCCAGCGCATCGCCATCGACATCACTACTGCCGCGCGCGTCGAGCGTCGCGTCACCATTCGGCAAGACCAAGCAGTTGGTCCCGGCGCCGCACGTCGCGCTGGCCAGCGGCGGGGCGTTTTCTGGGTCCCCACAGCCAACGAGGAGGCCGACAACGATCGCACACACGTGTAAACCGAAGTTGACAGACCGCTTCCCGGAGGAGACGAGCGACGGCGTAACCCCCTGAAAAGTCGATGTATGTCTTTGGCCTACCCTGTGCACAGGTCTTGCACCTTAAACCCCGGGCCCGGAGGAATATCATGACCAAACATCTCTTAGCGACCGCGCTGCTGTGTTGTTGTCTCATCGCCTGTGGAGACGACGCGCCGCCCGATGACGGCGGCGGAACCGAGACTCTGCGCCTCACCGCGGAGCGCGCGGGTGACGACCTCGCCTACTGCGATGCCAGTGGCTACTGCGAGAGCTATCCCAATCCGGGCGGCTGCAAGACGCTGACGATCACCATCGACACCGCCAGCGGCAAGAGCTGCGAGACCTGCGAGAACGACGACGGCAGCACGGAGCGTTGCGGCGACACCTCGGTGGCTTGCCAGATCATCAAGCTGCCCGAGCCCGACTGCGTGGTGTGCGCTTACATCAACGGCGACGTCATCTACTCGAGCTGCAATCCTCCTGACGAAGACACGTGCGCCGATGTGATGTGCCCGGCGATCTATCCGGTCTGCCCGGACGGTCAGGAGCCGCGACGCGATCCGAACGACTGCTGCGGTTACACCTGCCCGCCGGTGAGCTGCGACAACGTGCTGTGCGCCGCGTTCATGGCGTGCCCTCCCGGCACCGAGACCGTCATCGCGCCCGGCGATTGCTGCGGCACCTGCATTCCGCAAACGTGCAACTCGAGCTCCGAATGTCCGAAGTACTGGCACTGCACCGTCGACGACGGTGAGTGCTTGCCGTGCAACGCGCCCGAGGGAGCGGCTTGCACGACGGTGTGTCGCGGAATCTGCTCCCCGAACGTCGTCATCGATTAGCGATTTTTTGGGGGCGGCGATGCGCGGCGGGCTTTTGACCGAGGTCCCGCCGCGCATTCTCTTTTCTTAACGCATTTCTCTTTGCATTCGGGTCCGAAGACTTCCAATCTGCCGGCGTGAAGTCTTCGGTAGTTGCTGTCCTTCTCGCTCTCGTCGCAGCCCCTGCCTCGGCCGCGCGCCTGGGTCCGAAGCAGCCCTTCGACTACGCGGCGGTGATCGAGAAGGCGCGCGCCGCGGCGAAGAAGCCGTACGTGAAGGCGGCCGATCCGCACGCCGAAGTGCTCGCGACGATCACGGGTGAGGTCGCGAATCGCATTTATTTCGATCACGACAAAGCACTCTGGGTCGACGTCGCCGGCGCGCCCAAGATCGAGTTCTTCCACCGCAACACCTACTTCCGCGAGAAAGTGCGGATGTACGTCGTCGAAAGCGGACAGGCGCGCGAGGTGCTCTACGACACCGCCATGTACGACTACGGCGCCAGCAGGCTCGCCAAGACGTTGCCGGAAGATCTCGGCTTCGCCGGCTTCCGCGTCATGAACCCCCACAACGCCGAGACGGATTGGCTCGCCTATCTCGGCGCGTCGTACTTCCGCGCCGCGACGCCCTTCGATCAATACGGGATCTCGGCGCGCGCCATCGCCATCGACAGCGGCTTCAAGGACGAAGAGCACCCGCGCTACACCGACGTCTGGTTCGAGCAGCGAGGCGCCGACCTGCGCATCACCGCGTATGTCGACGGGCCGTCGGTCGCTGGCGTTGTCCGCTTCGACGTCCACGTGGCGGGCGACGCTATCATGGACGTGCAGGCCAACTACTTCGCGCGCAAGGACGTGCGCCGCTTGGGGCTCGCGCCGCTCACGTCGATGTACTGGTACGGCGAGCGCGACCGTCGCTACATCACCGACTGGCATCCCGAGGTCCACGACAGCGACGTGCTGGTCATCCAGACCGCCGGCGGCGAGCAGATTGCACGGCCACTGCAGAATCCCAAGCTCACGGTGACGAGCACCTTCGACGCCGACGACGTGCGCGGCTTCGGCTTGCTGCAGCGCGACCGCGACCCCGAGCACTACCTCGACGAGATCTTCCACTACGAACGGCGGCCGAATCTCTGGGTCGAGCCGACGAAACCCTTCGGCAAAGGCAAGGTGATGCTGCTCGAGCTCGCCACCGCGGAGGACGTCAACGACAACACCGTCGCGTTCTGGGTGCCGGCGGCGCCAGTCAAGGCGGGGGCGTCGTTCGCTTTAGCGTACAAGCTGCACTGGACGGCGCAGCAACCGCGACGCCCCCCAGTCGCCGAGGTGCGTTCGACACGCGTTGGCTGGGGCGGCAGCCCTCCGGCGCCGAATGTGCGCCGCTTCGCGGTCGAGCTCGAGGGTGGCCTGCTCGAGAAGCTCCCGGCGGATGCGACCGTCGTACCGGTGGTGACGGTGGCGCGCGGCACGGTCGAGCGCCCACAGGTGACGCGGGTCGGCGACGGGAAACGCTGGCGGGCGCAGTTCGATCTCCGCGAGCCGGGCGATGCGCCGGTCGATATTCGGATGTTCCTGAAGAGCGGGACGCAGGTCTTGAGTGAGACCTGGCTCTACCAGTACCGCCCTGGCGACGACGGCTGACCCGTGCTCGCGAGCATGGCGTCCCGGACAAGCTCCACACCCGCGGTTGGACCGCTCAGGGTCACCCGAAGGTCGGAGTATCCCCACCATCCGTATGTCTGGATGTTTTCGTGGCCGAGACGGCGCGTGACGCCACCGCCGGCCGCACCGATCGCCCTGTCGAGGCGGCGGATCACGTTGCCAAGCTCGCTGTCGTAGACCTTGGGCATGATGAACTGGAGGACATCAGGGTTGGCTGGTTCGGACGCCGACTGCAGGGTCGGAAACCGCCACGGCCGCAAGTTGGGCTGCAGCTCCTGCCCGAGACAAAAGAGGAAATCCGTCACCAGGATGTCGCTCGGCTTCGTCACGGCAATGCTGGCGAAACGCCCGCCCCCGCTGGGGTAGGAGAGAACGCCGCCTTCGAAGGTCAGGAGAACGCTGGCCTTCGAGCTTTCGAGCCGCCACAACGACTGGCCGTCTCCGAGCTTGGATGTGAGCTTCCAGCTGCTGTCCAGTTGCCAGAGGCGGCCGGCTAGAAACTTCAGATCGGCGTCGAGAACCTGAGCGAAGGCGCTTGGGCCCCGAGCAGCCCACAGGGCGTGCTGAGCTGCATCGGACGCAAGGGGTGCTGGGTGGAGGTTCATGGGCGAAACACGTTCCACGGGCAAAAGCATCGCCCAATCATTGGTCGTGTCCTGTTATCGGCGCCACGATGCCAATGTTGTCAGAATGTGGCCCGGCCCGAGACCTAGCGGCGGAAACGGTCGACGGCGTCCTTGACGCGGGCCCACTCACCGCGCGCCAGCTCGCCGACCGCGGTCAGCACCATGCCGGGGCGCTGGAAGATACGACGGGCCGCGGCGCGGATCTGGTCGTCGTTTACTGCTTCGATCTGTCCGCCCAAGCGTTGCATCGCGTCTTCGATGCCGAAGAGCGCGGCGCGGCCGTGCCAGCTGGCGAGCTCCACGGCGGAGTCGCGCATGAACTCCATGCCGTAGCGATAGCGGCGGCGGGCGCGGTCGAGCTCCTCGGGGCGGTAGCGCAGACGACCGGCCGACTCGGTGAACTTGAGGATGGTCGATACGGTCTCGGCGGCGCGGTCGGGGGCCACGGCGACATCGAACTCGAAGAGGCCGCAGTCGGTATAGGTCGTGAGGCCCGCGTGCAGCACGTACGCGAGACCTTTACGGTCGACGAGCTCGGCGTGCATGCGCGAGGCGAGACCGTCCGCTAAAACGCGCGCCAGCATGATGAGCGCCGGGTACTCTGGGTCTTGGACCGGCGGAGCGCGGAAAGACAGACGGATATCGACCTGGCTCGCGGTGTCGCGCACGTAGCGCAGCGCCGGCTCCGGCGCGTCGACGACCGGCGGCGCGTCGTCGTTCGTGGCATCTCCCGGCGGCATGCCACCGAAGCTGCGTTCGACCTCGCGCTGGACCGCGTCGACGTTGAACGGACCGGCGACCGCGACGACGGCGTTACGGCCGACGAGGTGACGCGAGCGGTGCAACTCCAGATCCCTTCGGCCGAAGCGCTCGAGGTTCGCGAGCGTGCCTTCGATGGGCAACGAGAGCCCGTGTTTTCCGAAGACCGCCGCGTGCGAGATGTTGTCGAGGTCGACGACGCGGCCGTCGGCGTCCAGGGTCTCGAGGATCTCCTCGCGCAGGATGCCGCGCTCGACCTCCGTGGCACGATAGCGTGGCGTCTGCGCCAGCTCGCCGAGGATGCGAACACTGTCGCCGACGGAGCTCGGGTGGCTAACCGTCGCGAAGATCATGTGATCGCGATACGTCGCGCCCTCGAGGAAGCCACCGAAGCCCTCGGCGGCGGCGTTGAGCGCCGTAGCGTCGGCATAGCTCGCGGTGCCGCGGAACAACATGTGCTCGAGCATGTGCGAGATGCCGTTGGTGCGCGGGGTCTCGTGGCGCGAGCCGACCCCGAAGAACAGCGAGGTGTACGTTTGCGAGAGGTGCGCGCGCGGGCAGAGGATGACGGTGAGGCCGTTGGCGAGGCGGGTGCGCAGAACGACATCGCTCGAGGACGCATCACGCGGTGCCACGGAGGAGGCGGAACGTTGGCTCGTCTTGGGTCTCACTGAGCTTTCTTCTCCGGCTTTTGCGCGGCGGCTCCACGCCATTGCACGGTGTCGTCGGTCGGCGCGGCAGGGCCGGCCCAGACGCGGCAGCCTTGAGAGCGACCGCTAGTGTCCGCTGTAAAGGAGTAGCCGTTCTTGCCCTTGGCAAGCGCGCGCTGAACCCGCAGATCTTGGCTCACTTTGGGAAGGTGCCACTTGGCGACCTGGGGACAGACGCACTTCTCGAAGCGCGCGTTGTCGGTGCCCCACTTGTTCTTGTGGGCTCGGTCCGCGCACTGCGCGATCACGGACGCCTCGAGTCGCGGCAAGGCCTGCTCGACGACTCCCAGCTCGGTCGTCGGCTCACCGCCGGGCGGTAAGGCGTTGGTCCCGAGGCTTCCGAGCTGCACGGCACCGGGCTGCGAGCTCGGCAGCGTGACCGCGGCGGTCGCCGTCTCGGCGTTACCTTCGCGGCGCTGGGCAGAGGCGGACGACGCGACGCCGACCAGCGCCACAATCGTGAGCCCGTGCAGGTGACCGAACCTGCGCATGATCAAAAAGCCTCCCAGTGACTCGTCGTGTCGCGACGAGCGCGCGCGTGCTGCGCTTTCTCCCTGCTTGCTCTTCCCAGCGGTGCCCCTTGCGTGTGGCGACCGACTCGTTCAGGCGAGTATAGCCGCCGCGGGCAAGTTCGTCAGATGACGTTGAGGCGCAGCCGGGCGATTTTTCGGAGAGTCCGCTAGCCCTGCATAACCACGCGGAATATCTTCTTTTTTCCGGCCTTCAGGAGCATGACGCCGCCCTCGAAATCGGCCGCGGTGACGACCTTCTTGTCGTCGTCGATCTTGGTTTCACCGAGGCGGACGCCTCCCTGCTGGATGAGCCGGCGGGCCGAGCCGTTCGAATCCGCGATCTCGGTGCGCCGGAGCAGATCGATGAGCGAAAGCCCGGTGGCAAGCTCGGCGGCCGTCACGTGGGTGGTGGGCATGGACTCCGCCGTCGCGGACGCAACGCGGGGCACCTTCGAGCTCGGCAGGATGCTCGCGGGCAGCTCGCGCCCCCCGAAGGCCGCTTGAGCGGACGTGTGAGCCGTGGTCGCGGCCGCGTCGCCGTGCACGATGCACGTCGCCTCGAAGGCAAGAATGGCTTTGGCGGCGTTCAGATCGCGGCCGTCGAGCTCGTCGACGGCGCGAACTTCGTCCATCGGCAAGAAAGTGAAGAAGCCGAGCATGCGCGCGACGTCGCGGTCGTCGGTGTTCACCCAGTACTGGTAGTAGTCGTAGGGCGAGACCTTCTCGGGGTCGAGCCACACCGCGCCCGCCGCGGTCTTGCCCATCTTCTCGCCCGCCGCCGTCATCAGCAACGGGCTCGTGAGCCCCTGGACCTGCTTCTGCAGCAGGCGCCGGCAGAGATCGACGCCGGCGAGGATGTTGCTCCACTGGTCGTCGCCGCCCATCTGCAGGGTGCAGTCGTGGCGTTTGCACAGCTCGAGGAAGTCGTAGGCCTGCAAGAGCTGGTAGTTGAACTCGATGAACGAGAGGCCGCGCTCGAGGCGGATCTTGTACGCTTCGGCGGACAGCATGCGGTTGACCGAGAAGTGCCGGCCGATGTCACGCAAGAAGTCGACGTAGCGCAGCTCGAGCAGCCAACTGTCGTTGTTCGCGACGATGGCGTCACCGGCACCGAAGAGCCTCGCGACTTGTTTTTTGATGCGCTCGATGTTGCCGAGGATGGCCTCGCGCGTGAGCATCTGCCGCATCTCGGTCTTGCCCGACGGGTCTCCGACCATGGCGGTGCCGCCGCCCATGAGGACGATTGGCTTGTTCCCGGTGCGCGCCAGGTGCATGAGCGACATCAGCGAGAAGAGGTGACCGACATGCAGGCTGTCAGCGGTGGGGTCGTAGCCGACGTACGCGGTGACCGGGCCGGCCGCGAACATGGCGCGGACCGCTTCGGCATCGGTGCATTGTTGGACGAAGCCGCGCTCTTGCAAGACGTCGAAGGCGTTCACGGCAGCCCTCGTAGACCGGCGCTTCGGGCCTTGGCAATGCCGAATCTTTGGGGACTCTCGCGGACCGTGTTAGCCCCTAGGGCGACCATGCGTTTCACGGTCGTTTCCCTCGCGCTCGCGGTGCTGTTGGTGCCGGCCGCGGCTTTCGGCCAGATCACCGATGAGCCGGCCCTCGCACGCAGCATGGCCATGGGCGGCGCCCAGCGGGCCCTGGGCAGCAGCAACGAGACCTTGCAGTGGAACCCCGCCGGTATTGCGCTGCGCAAGCGTTACGAGGTCGACGCGCAGTACCTGCACGCGAAGCGCGACGCCGTGAACGCCTTCAACTTCTCGATCGTCGACTCTAACACCGGGCCGGTCGCCGGCGGCGTCAACTACACCTATACGAAGTCGGGTCCACGCGACGCTGGTCTCCACCGCTTGGGCGTCGCCTTCGGCATCCAGCTCTCGGAGAGCCTCGCGGTCGGCATCTCGGGCCGCCACGTCTTCGGCGGCTACACCTTGAGCGGCGCTCCCGAGACCCAGCCCAAGCTCTGGGCGGGAGACGTGGGCTTGCTGGCGCGCATCAGCGACCACCTGCAGCTCGGCGCCTCGGCCCGCAACCTCATCCGCGACGAGCGCTCGGAGCTGACGCGGCGCGACATCGGCGCCGGCATCGCCTATGTCGACGAAAGCTTCACGGTGACCGCTGAGGCGGACTGGGACCTCGAGGACAAAAAGCGCGCGAACGCTTATCGCCTCGGCGCCGAGTACATCGCCGGCGGCAGCTTTCCCCTGCGCATCGGTTACGCGCACCAACCGTTCATCGATAACGACCGCCAAGACGGCGACGAGAGCGTGCTCGGCGGCGGCGTCGGCATGCTGGTCGGCAGCGGCTCGATCAACGCCGGCTATCAGCAGTCGCTGTCACGCGACGGCATCTGGAAGATGGCGTTCGCGTTCACGCTCGGCTTCTAAAATGGTTGGTGTCCCCATTTTAGTTTCCGCGGGGCTTGAACAGCTCGAGGAGCACGAGCGGCTCGCGCAGTGAGGGGTCGATTTGGTGCGCCATGTCGAACATCAGGCGGGCGCTCTGAATGAGGGCTTCGTCGTGGTTGGCCGCGCCTTTCAGGAGGAAGATCTTGCCGAGAGCGAGGTTCGCGGGCGCGAGGAAGGGGTAGAGGGTGATTGACCGCTTGAGCAGATTCTCGGCTTCGTCGTAGGCGCCGACGTGGTAGGCGGCGAGGCCTTGCTTGAGGAGCTCTTGGGCTTCGGCGAGAGCCTTGTGGTCGGCGACCGCGTCACTCGCGGATGGTGGGGATGTAACAGACGCGACTTTGCGCGGTGGCGCCTTCGGCGCGCGCGGGGTCTCGGTGCGGGCGGAATCGCCGGTTCGCGGCGGCGGACCGTCTTGGGAGGCGCAGGCGCTAATCGCGATTGCGGACAACCCGGCCCAGCACCATCGGCCTAGCGACACGTCGAACCGCCGCCTTGGTCGCAGGGGAAGCTGCCCTCGTTGTCGCAGCAGCCGCTCAAGCAATCAGAGTTCTGCGAGCAGTTTTCACCGTTCACCGACAGGCAATTGCCGCCGCCGTCGCAAGTCTCGGTGCCGCTGCAGAACCCGGGACTGGTGTTGTCGTCGGTGTTGAAGCCAATCGGCGAGCAGAACGTGTTGCCGCCACTGCTCTGACAGGTCTGGCATGTGGGGCAACCGGTCGAGCTGATAACACCGCCGCACGTACCCGAGCCGTCGCAAAGACGATCTTGTTCTGTGTCGCCGCTGCAGGTGTCGCAGTCATTGCCCATCGACGAGCAAATGGCGGTAGTGCCCGAGCACTGCCACGCTCCGGTGCACTCGCCGGTGCCGCACCCCGCACCCAGCTCGGCACCGGGTGACTCGCAATTACCATTGCAGCAGAACGAGCCACCGCCGGCGCACATCGGCCCGCCCGTCCCGGTGCTCGCGACACAAGACCCGCCAGGTCCGCTGCACGCAGTGCACTCGCTGGTACACTCCACGAAGTCGCCGACGCCGCGTCCCTGGCACGACCCGCCATTGCAGAACGTGCACTGTCCGCTGCAACCCGGCCCCTCCGACGCGGTAACGCTCTGACACGAGGTGGACCCGCCGTCGCAGCGCTGGCAAGCCGGGCATTCCGTTCCCGTGTCCGCTCCTCGCAGCGAGCACGAACCAGCGTTGCAGAAGTTGCAGTCGGAGTTGCAGTTGTTGCCGTCGTCGGCGGTGACCCCGACGCAATCGCCCCCCGCGACATTGCACGCCTGGCAGGTGCCGCACTCGGCGGTCTCGCCGGCGCCGCGGGGCGTGCACGTGCCGCTGCTGCACGACGAACAGGCATCGTTGCAGTTCTTGCCCTCGGCCGCGGTGATGCCAACGCAGTTGCCGCCAGGTGCGTTGCACTGCTGGCAGCTATTGCACTCGGTGGTGTCGCCGCCGCCGCGATTGACGCAGGAGCCCGAGCTGCAGCTGGTGCAATCGTCGTTGCAGCCCTTGCCCTCGGCCGCGGTGATGCCGACACACGCGCCGGTGCCGCCTTGGCAGGTGGCGCAGTTGCCGCATTCGGTGGTGTCGCCGTTGCCGCGCGTCGCGCAGGTGCCCGATGCGCAGACGGTGCAGTCGCTGTCGCAGGTGCCGGGGTCATCCTCGTTGCTGTGCGCGGCACAGGTGCCCTCGGAGCCGGCGATGTTGCAGGCCTGGCACTCGCCGCAGGCGCTCGAGCCGCAGCAACGGTTGTCGACGCAGGTGAGGCCGGTGTTGCACTGACCCGCGCCGGAGCACGTGTCGCCCTGCGGCAGGTAACAAGCACCCGAGCCGTTGCAATTCAGGCCGCCGGCGCAATCGTTGAATGGATCGGTGTTCGCGGGAACGGGCTGGTACGTGGGCACTGCTTGGTTCTGGCAGGTCCCCGGCGTGACCTGCATGCAGGTGGTGCGGCCCGCCGCGTGCTCGGGGCCACGGACGTCGCGGGAGGGGCAACGATCCGGCGGCGTCTGACAGCAGTTCTGACCGGTCTCGCCGGTGCAGCAGTCAGGGTTCACGACCGCGGGGGCGCAGAGGGGCTTGCCCAGACAGAACGCTTCAGCGGACGGGATGTCGGCGCGCGTGTAACAGCGGCCATCAGCGGGATCGACGCCGAAGAAGTACGGAGTGCAGTCGATGGCGCCACAATCGTCGCGATCATCGAGGAGCACGCCACCGTTGTTGGGCTCGGTGTTGGCCGCGGCGCCGTGCCACGACGGCCCCACCGTGCAGGTGCACGACCCTGCGTCAGGCTCGGCGCAGAACGGACGGAAGACAGGTGAGCCCCGGCCACCGCCGCCGGCGCTGGTCAAGGTGTCCGGGAGAGGACATGCACCCGCGACGCAGCACGCCTCGCTCTTCGCCGAGCAACTGGCTCCGTCAGCGCCGCAGGTGAGGCCATAAGAAGCGCGACACGGAAAGCAGCCGAAGCGGCGCTGCGGATCGGCCTCCAAATTTCCGTAACGTGCGTAAAACACGCCGCCGGTAGTCTCGTCGCACGTGCCCGAAGGCGTGCTGACGCGCTCGGTACGCGAGCAGTCGAGATACGTATCGGGGTTGAAGCAGTCGACGCCGCTGACGACGCCGCCGGTGCCGCTGATGGCGCTGCCGTGATCGCAGGAGCAATCGTTGTCGATGTTGTCGTCGCAACGCTCATCGGCGTTGGGATGAATTGCCGCGTTGTTGTCAGCACAGTCGATGTTGATCGGCGCGGTGCCCGGCGCCGTGTGCTGGCGCGGCAACGTCGGCGGAGCGTCGTTGGTGCCACAGTAGGTGTAGCCGTCGTTGTCGAAGTCGAAGGTCGGCTCTTCGTCGTAGAAACCGTCGCAGTCGTTATCGCGGCCGTCGCACTGCTGGACGCCACGGCTGGGGATGGCGAGCTCGAAGAAGCCGATGCCGCTCCACGCTATCGGCAAGGCGTTGTCCTGCTCGAGCGTGTCACGCGGTGGGCGCTGCGGCCGCACCTCGTTGCGGCACTGGTTTTCCCAGACGCCGTCGGTGCAACGCTGCTCGCCGACGCGGCACTCGCCCTTGGCGCGCGTCGAGGCTTCCGTCTCGATGAAGCCCATGAAGCAAGCACGTGGCGGCGTGCCACCGAAGCAAGGCGTCAGCTCGTCGGCGACGCCGTCGCAATCGTTGTCGCGGCCATCGACGACTTCGGTGGTCGGCCCCTGTGCGCCTTCGCAGGTGTTGTTGAGACGTCGGACGGTCAGCCCATCGACCACCGTCGACACGCAGCGGTAAACGCCGAGCGTGCAGGCGCCGACGCCCGCGAGCAGCCACTGCTCGGGCGGCAGACTGGTGCACGGTTGGTCTTCGACGCAGTCGGCGCAGTTCTCGTCGTAGGGCCAGCCGGTGCAGTTGTTGTCGGCGTTGTCACCGCAGATCTCGGCGTTGAAGCCGTTGATGAGGTTGTTGTTGTCGTTGCAGTCGCAGTTCTTCGCGTCGTCGAGCACGTTCTGCTCGGCCGGATCGGTCGGCGGCGTGAAGCTGCCGCAGGCGCGAAAACCGTCGTCGTCGCGGTCGGTGGCGAGGAAGTCTCCGTTCAAGCGGACGCGCTTCACCAGGCGCTGATTCTCGGCGTACTGCATGGTGATGGCGCCGGCAACGGTGAGCCGCTGCGTGCCGCTGGTCGCGTCGGCCACGAAGCCCGTGGCGTAGAGGAGAAAGGGCTTGCCGCGGAGCGCTTCGCTCTGGGTCAACCGCACCAGCGCGGGAGTGATCGTCAGGTCGCGGTCGCCGACATTCGCGACGTCGAGCTCCGCCCAAGTGTATCCGCGATCGCGGTCAATCGACTGATCGCGCACCATGAGGTGGATGCGGTCGAGGTGGGCCACCGACGAAAAGATCTCGACGTCGATCTCCGTGGGGGCGGGATCGTCCTTGCAGGCCGTCGATGCGGCGAAGAGCGTTAAGACGACGGCCGCAAGGACATATCGGCGCACCCAGGACCACCTTATTAGCGTTCCAGAAATTATACTGGGCTTTGCTCCCACGGCCAAAGTATGCGAGGCGCCCCGCCTGGAGGCTTTCAAGCCATGAGTGACGAGGCAAATCGCGGCAAGCACGTGCAAATCCAGATTCAGCTCGACGATGACGTCGCTCAGGGCTTGTATGTGAATCTCGCCCTCGTGAACCACACCGAAAACGAGTTCACGATTGACGTCATGTACTTACAGCCGCAGCAGCCCAAGGCAAAAGTACGCGCCCGCATCATTTCGAGCGCCCGGCACACCAAACGCCTCCTGCACGCGCTGCAGGAGAACATCCGTCGCTACGAGGACCGCTTCGGGCCAATCGAGCTTTCGGGCCCCAATCCCGCGGACCAGCTGCTCCAGTAGCCCGTGCTTTTTTTAGGTCCTGTTAGTAACGCAGAAGCGCGCCGCCCCACGTAAAGCCGGCCCCGAACGCGGCGAGGCACACGAGGTCGCCGCGCTTCACCTTGCCTTGGCGGACCGCTTCGTCGAGGGCGAGCGGGATCGAGGCCGCGGTGGTGTTGCCGTACTTCTGGATGTTGTTGAACACCTTGTGATCGGGCAGCTCGAGCCGCTTCTGGACCATCTCGCTGATCCGCAGGTTCGCCTGGTGCGGGATCAACATGTCGAGGTCCTGGGCCGTGAACCCGCTGGCCGCGAGCACCTCGCCGACCACCTCGGGCATGCGCGCGACCGCGTGCTTGAACACGTTCTTACCGTTCATCCGCGGGTAGTGTTTGCCGGCGCGGATGTCGGCTTCCGTGATGCGCGGCATGACGGCGCTCGACGGGTAGGCGAGCTGTAGCTCGTCGGCGAAGCGTCCGTCGGCGTGGAGAGCAATCGAGAGGATGCCTTGGCCCTCGTCGCTGCTGGGGCCGAGCACGGCGGCGCCTGCGCCGTCACCGAAGATCACCGCGACGTCGCGGCCGCGATCGGTGAAGTCGAGACCCGTCGAGTGGACCTCGCTGCCGATCAGCAGGATGCGCTTGTACATCCCGGCCTTGATGAAGGCGTCGGCCACTTGCAACCCGTAGAGAAACCCCGAGCACTGATTGCGTATGTCGAGCGCGGGTACGCCGGGGATGTCGAGCTTGGCGCCTACGAGGACGCCGTCACCAGGAAAGTTTCTGTCGGGGCTCAGGGTCGCATAGATGATGAAATCGATATCCGTGGCCGGACAGCCGGCGTCCGCTAAAGCGTTCTTGGCGGCGCGCACCGCGAGGTCGGAGGAGCCCATCGGTTCCTTCTCGAAATCGACGTGGCGGCGCTCTTGGATGCCGGTGCGCTGCTGGATCCATTCGTCGGAGGTCTCGATCGTCTTGGCCAGTTCG
>JBGGMJ010000169.1:0-37456 GCA_041288095.1 Myxococcota bacterium | reverse complement strand
TCCGCTCGCCGGCGTTGGAGCGCTGGGGCTGCTCGCCGTCGCGGGCGCCGCGACGTTGCTCGCCGCGGTGGTCGCCACGTTCGTCGAGGTCGGCGCCGGTTCTTCCGAGCTTGGCAGGCCCGAGGCGGCCGGAGCATCCACCCGCAAAATGCGCGGCCGCGATTGCGGCGCCGGAGTCAGCTCTCCTCGCGCCCTCGCCCGCTCACCAAGGAGCCGCTCCTCACCCGCCTGCCCAAGGTCCGCTAAGTGCAGTGTTTCGAATCCACGAATGCCGCTGTTCAGATCGGTTCTCACGCCCACGCCACACCCCCACGAGGAAGGTGAGAAGCAAACGGCGTGCCTGTGCAGAATGGCCCTACATGCCAACAGGGCAGGCTCGGTTGCGGTACGCGTCCAACAGTCGTCGGTCACAACCTACAGGCCGGAGCCGTGATCGATCAGGCGCGCATGGCGTCCGCGATGGCATTCGCCGCGCGGATCTCGGCCACCTTGGCGTCCTGCTCGTAGGGAATGGCGCGGTACGCGATATAGGCCACCTCGGTGGCACGAATGGAGGCGTCGAGCACGGCACGGGCGTGCTCCATGGCGCGCCCCGTGGTGAGCGCGGACTGCGCCTGCGCACGCACACCCGCGAGCGCGGGCACCACCTGGAGAACCTGCGCTACGATCTTCTCGGTCTCAGGCGCGTCGGTCACGAAGGCTTGCATCCAGACCCTCGCTTCCTCGTGCTCGTCGCCGGGCGGCAAGGGTTGCCGTGCCGCTTCCTCGACGATCGCCGAGGGGAGCCCTAAGACTCTGCTGATCTCCGCCGCCGGCCATCCGAGCGTCGCCATCAGGCGAGCTATGCGAAAGAATTGCTCGGCGTGTCGCGCCTCATGAAACACCGTCGCCGCCACGAGCAAGAGCCGCACGTTGTCGATGGTCGGGCTGTCGACGAGGGCGCGGTTGACGCTGCAAGACCAACGTCGTTCCATCGCGGCGCGCGCGGCCAAGTCGACGACCTCGATCCGCGTGACCGCGGGGATGGACGCGCGCAGGAGCTCGGCGTTGACGGCGAGGAGCAGCCTGTCGGCGCGCTGCTGCGGAGACTGCCGCCCCCAGTCACGCTTCAACGCAATCACCGAATCGGCGAAAAATCGGACTGAACGCTCGGACCCGATGCCCGTCATCGGCCGTTTCGCCAGCTCGTGGAGCGGGCCACTGACGGCACGCGCAATCGCTCCGCGCAGGGTCTCCCATTCACCGCGCGCGATCAGCGCGACGAGGTCGCGCTCGAGGACGACCGGGTGCTCGCCCTTGGACGCGCCATCGATCGCGTCAAGCGACGCCCAGGACGGCTGGACGGTAAGCGGTAGTGCGCGCTTCGTGTCCGCCGCAGCGGGCAAGGGTGCGGCCTGGCGAAGGTCGTTGCCGACACGCGCCAAGCGCGACGCCTCTACTGCCCGGTGCCGCCCGCGGCAGCCACGGGCACGCCTTCCGGCCGGCACATGCTGAAGTCGAGCTCGTAGGTGCCGAGCTCGTCACGCCAGTACTCGCCTTCGTAGGGCCAGTAGTGGTGCTCGTCGTCGACGACCGTGCGCGGTACCGCCGGGACGATCTTGTCGCCGCCGGCATCGCCGCGAATCTTACCCTCGATGTTCTCGCGCTCGGCGCGGGCAACCTCGAGCTTGAC
Organism: Myxococcota bacterium; assembly: GCA_041288095.1. Taxonomy (GTDB): domain Bacteria; phylum Myxococcota; class XYA12-FULL-58-9; order XYA12-FULL-58-9; family JALHOP01; genus JALHOP01. The sequence goes on along the minus strand of JBGGMJ010000169.1, from coordinate 35,784 downwards.
GCGGAGCGCCTGACCCAAGAGGCCCTTCAGGGCGTAGAGCTCACGCTCGAACTTCTTGCGCGTGACTTCGCCGGCTTCCTTCGCATGCGCGATCTGGGCCTTGGCGATGCTGTCCTTGGTCTCTTCACCGAGCTTGCTGGTGCGGAACTGCTCCGACATCTTTGAGAGCTGCGTCTGCTGCTCGTTCACTTGGGTGAGCACGGCGCGCGAGGTGCGGATCTCCGGATCGCTCAGGGCGAGGCTGACGAGACGCGCGGTGACGTCGTCGTCGCTGCCACCGGACTGGAGCTGCGCGATACGGTCGTAGATCTTCTCGCCCGACTCGCCGCTCGCGGCGAGCTTGTCGATCTCGTTCATGACCGTCGTGTAGCGGTCGATGAACCCGTCGGTGATCTGGCGCGCCTCGCCGTAGCGGCAAGCCTCGAAGTAGATGATGGCTTTGACGAGCTGTGACTCGGGGAAGTACTCGCGCTCGAAGAACGGCGAGTGCAGCGTCAGGAGGTTACCGAGCGCCTTCTCGAAGTCGCCGCGGCGATAATACGACCAGCTCGCCTCGAAGAGCGCGGTCAGCCAGTTTTCGCTGTCGCGGTCGATCTGATCGTAATAGTACGCGGCGCGGTCGAACTGCTTGTAGCCGTAGTGGACGCGGGCGAGGGACAAGAACGCCATCTCGCGCAGCTTCGGATCGAGACGGGCGCCGCCACGCGGATTCAGGACGCGTACGACTTCTTGCCAGGCGTTGACCGCGGCTTGATCGGCGCCGGCCAGGTACTGGAGCAGACCCTCGAGATATTTGGCGTTCGCGTAGAACTTGCTGTCCGGCTCGACCTCCGAGACGAACTCGAGACCCTGGCGGATCGCTTCCTTGGCGTTTGCCGGTCCGCCTTCGCGGACGGGGCCGTCGGCCACCGTGGGATCCGGCGCGGGCGCGCCGAAGTCCATAGCGCCACCCGAGGGCGCGCCGAAGTCGAAGGAACCGCCGCTGTCCTTGGCGGGCGCCTTGGCACCCTTGCCCTTGGCGTCGCCGCCTCCGAAATCGAGCTCGCCGCCGCCGAGCGCCGAGAAGTCGAAGCTCGCCGCGCCGGACTCGACGGCGTTCTGGGCCGCGCCGAAGTCGAAGCCCTGGACGCGCTTCTTGTTGCGCTGCAGCTCTTCCTCTTGGACGCGCGCGACTTCGAAGCGGTTCGCTTGGATGAACAGATACTTCGAGAGCAAGTAGCGATACTCGTTGCGGTACGCCTTGGGGAAGTTGACGTTACGGAACTTGGCGAGCTCCGCCAAAACTGGCGTCTCGTCCGCCATCTTGCGGCTGATGAAGAAGAGCCACTCGACCGACTTCTTGTAGCGGCGGTGCGAGGGGCCGGCGTCGAGGATCTGCTTGAAGCGATCGAGCGAGCTCTCGAGGAAGCCGAGCTTGTAGAGCGATTTGGCGAGCTGGTACTGCGCCTCGGGATGCACCTCGGCGAACTTCGGATCGTCGAGGAAGTAGCGGAACTCGAGCGCCGCGGCTTCGAACTTCTCGTCGCTCATCATGCTGAGCGCTTTCTCGAAGCGCTGATTTTCGACCGAAGCGGTCTGGAGCTTGCCCATATCGAGCTCGACCTCGCCGAAGTCGAAGTCGCTGCCGGCCTTGCTGCCGCCCTTGTTGTCGGTCGCGCCGCCACCGAAGTCGAAGCCACCGGCCGCCGGCTTGGCGGCGCCGCCGGAGAGCACCTCTTGGCGAGCCGCTTCGTCGTTCTTCGTGTCCGAGAGGTCGAGGACCTGCGAGGGGGCCGCGGGCGCGGCGGGTTGAGCCGGAGGTGTCTTGGCAGTCGCGGCCGCGGGCGCCGCCGCGGGTTTCGAGGCGGGTGCCGGTGGCGGAGTCGTCTGGCCGGTGGCGGCCTTGCCCTTCTTGCTCTTGCCGGCCTTGGTGCCCTTAGCCTTCTTCGTCTTGGCTTGCGCCACGAGCGTCGGGCTGTCGGTTTCAGCGGACAGCGTCGTCGCGGTCCCTGTGCGCTCGGCGCGCGCATCGTGCGCCATGAAGCCGGCGGCCATCGCGACCACGGCTCCCGTCAAAAAGTAGTTTCGTTGCGACACGTGAGCAGCTCCAAACGGCTTCGGTCAGCGATCCATTACGACCAAACGATTTATTCGGGACTCGCGTCGCCCGCATAGAACGCGAGACCAAGATTGAACGTCAGTAGATTCTGCACGTGCTTGCCAGGTCCGCCCGCTGGATTGACGTCCATCGAGAAGATCTGGTCGCGTAGGTCCACCCGCAGCGCCAACCAATCGTTCAGGAAATAGTGTTGCCCGATGGCGATGGTCCCCGCAACCGAGCCGTCGGTGTCGAGGCCGATATAGCCGGCGCCGACGCTGATGAAGGTGTCGAAGTGGAAGACCTCTTCAGCGAAAAGGTTCACCTTGCCGTAGATAGGCGACCAGATGACCTCGAGGCGCCCGGCGAAGATCGGGTGATTGAAATCCAGCGTGCCGCCGCCCCCACCACCACTCACATCGGGGGCCGAGCTGCTCGAGACCCAGTATTCGCCTTGGACGCCGACCGCGAACGACTCGTTGATGTGATAGGCGACGCCGCCCTGGAAGATGTAGTCGTTGTGGAATGGGTCATCGAGCGACAGGCCCACGGCGGGGGTCAGCTCGACGCGGCCCTTCTTGGTGAAGACGCGGCGGGTGACGCTGGGGATACGTTCGGCGAGGGTCCGGCCGTGGTGCTCGCTCTTGCCGGCCTTCTGCTCGGCCTCGGCGTCGGCCGAGAGGTTCTCATCGTCCGCTTGAGCGTATGCGTGATCGGCGACCAAAAAGCCGGTGAACGCCGCGAGCCAGATGAATGTGCGCATGGTTCGTAGGCCTCTCAGAAGCTGTACTCGAAGGTCGGCGGAATGAAGAACGACAAGCCGATTTGCGCCATGACGTAGTTCTGAACGTCCGAGCGCTCGACCGTGTCGACCTGCTGCGTATCGAGGAAGAAGTGATCGCGAATCTCGAAGCGCAGGGCCATCCAGTCGGCGATGCCGAGACGGGTACCGATGCCGGCGTTCACCGCTGGCATCCAGCGACCGTTGCTGAAGGCGGTCGCGGCGCCGCCGCCGGCCGTGGCGTAGACATCGAACGGGATGATCGCCGTGTTGAACAAGCTGAACTTGCCGTAGAGCGGAACCCAGTAGACGTCGAGGTGCGCGAACATCTTGGGCGCTTCGAAGACCGCTGGAACGGACGTGAGGCTGGCGCGGACTTCATCCACCGCGTTCCGCTTGGTGTGCTGGTAGAGGTAGTCGACGCCGATGCCGATGCCGAACGCGTCGTGGGGATAGTAGATGGCGGTGCCGCCGACGGCGTAGTGCTGATAGTACGCGTCGTTCAGCGACAAGCTGGCCATCGGCGTAAGCTCGAAGCGGTGCACCTTGAGGAGCGGCTTCTTCGGCACGGCCTTGATGCGATCGAGCGCGGCCGGGTTCTCTTCCACCTTGGCTGCCGGCGTCTGCTCGGCGGCGGCGGGCGCCGTCGTCGTGGTCGTGGTGCTGGTCGTGGCGGCAGTGTCCGTGGCCGGAGCCGCCGCGGGCGCGGGTGTCGCCGCGGGCGTGGGAGCCGGAGCGGGAGCGGGCTTCACCTGAGCCTCCGCGGGCTTGGTGGCCGGCGGATTTGCTTTCTTGGGTGCCGGTGCTGTCGGCGTAGCGGCCGGTTTGTCAAAGCCGCCGAGAAGATCTTCGTCGGAGGAGCTCTGCGCGTACGCGGCACGGCTAGCCAGCACGCACGCAAGCGCAAGAGTGACCTTAGAGAGGGACGAGCTCAATCGCGGCTCCGCAAAAATATGAGTCGGGTGCACGCGGAGGCTATCGGCGGTGGGAGTGTGTGTCAAACAAACTAGAGCGTTTCACACCACTTGGCCGGCGCGCCGCGATCAGGAGGTTTTGTTGCCGCTGCGCAGGGCCCCATGTTACTCCCCTCGTGGCGTGTTACGACCCCGACAGCGGCAGTTCGTCTTATTCGTGACGCTCGCGCTCGCGGGCTTCGCCGTGGCTTGCAACGACAACGACATCGGCCAGAGCTGCCCGGAGCTGCTCACCGACGATCAGCGTAACAACCTCGTCACCGTCAACGGCGATGGCACCGCGACCGTGCTCGAGACCTACGGGACGAGCGTTGCTTATCCCTGCGACGAGCTGATTTGCGTGGCGAGCCAGGGACGCGACGGCTATTGCACCAAGGAATGCCGCGCTGATTCGAGCTGTCCGAACGGCTTCTCGTGCCGCTCGGTGTCCGCTGGCAGCTTTGCGCGCAGCCTCTGCACGTGGAAACAATGCAGCAAGGACAGTGACTGCGGCGACGAGGGTAAACTGGCGTGTCGTTCGGTCGCGAACGTGTTCCCCGGAGAGGATTTCAAGCTGTGCGACTTCAAGGACTGATCATTGTCTCGGTGGCGTTGGCCGCCTGCAATGCTGAAGAGCCGCTCGGCGGCGCTTGCGGAACCGATGCGCCGATCCTCGAGGGTGAGATCGTCGAGGGCGAAACGGCGGTCGACGAGATCGTGCGCATCGAGCGCGATGGTGTCTGCGGCTCGTTCCAGTGCCTCACGGAAGGCGGCCTCGCCCCGTATTGCACCGAGGAGTGCCGCTACGAGAGCAGCTCGAGCAACGCGACCTGCACCACCGACAACGACTGCAGCGACGACGAGGAGCACTGCATCGACGGGCTTTGCCGTGGCGATGATTGTCCCTCCGGCTTCACCTGCAATCAGGTGCAAGAAGCGGGTCCGTTGCGCGACAAGCGCTACTGCACGCGCCAAACGGGCTGTTTGAACAACTTCGACTGCGGCGACGTCGGCAACATCCAATGCGTCGTGCTCGTCTGCCTCGACGCGTGTCTGCTCGCCAATACCTCGTGCGAGCAACATTTCCTCACCTGTCAGCCGCGCGAAGAGGTGCCGTTTTGCCTGTGCAACGGCGAGACCGAGGCTTCCAACTCGAACTTCTGCGAAGCCGAGGCGCTGGCTTGTCAGCCCCCACTAGGTGACGCCTTCCCGGTCGGCGCCGCGGTGCTGCGAGGCACGTGTGTCGGGAGCCGCCAGTCGGTTTCGAAGACGCTGTGATGCTTGGTGTGCGCTTTAGCGGTCTAGGCCTCGCCCTGCTCGTGGCCTGTAGCGGTTCCTCCGCTTCCGACGACGGCAACGGCAAGCCGCATGTCGCGCCAACGGATGGCGACGCCGAGCCTTCTCAGGTCGTCTTCCACGCGGCCAGCGGCGACGTGGTCGTCACCGTCGAGATCGCGGACTCGCCGACGGAGCGCTCGCAGGGCCTGATGAACCGGCGCACGCTCGGCGCCGATCAGGGGATGATCTTCATGTTCCCCAGCGACGAAGTGCAGAGCTTCTGGATGAAGAACACGCTCATCCCGCTCGACATGATCTTCGTGAACAGCGGCCTCGAGGTGGTCGGCGTCGTCCCTGATGCCGAGCCCATGACCACGACCCCCCGCACGGTCGATGCGCCCGCCGCTTACGTCGTCGAAGTGAACGGCGGCTTCGCCGCGGCGAACGGAATCGCCGCTGGTGTGCGCATGACTCTACGCGGAATGAGCACGACCCTCCCCGCTCACTAAATTGATTCCTCGCAGAGAAGTGCGCGCAGAGGGTTGATGGAGCCGGCACCGCAAGCCCGGCAGCCCGCGCCCCGCAGGCGGTCATCGTCCGATCAGAGTTGCTAAGGCCCGCCGAGGACAGCGCGGGATGTCGGGCGAGGAGCGCAAGGCGTAATCAACCCGATCGCCCGCTCGCTCACCCGCTGACCCGCTATCGGGTCTTCTCGAGCAGCTTGTTGTAGAGATGCGATCCCAGTGAGTCGACCATCAGCGCCTCGACCTGCGCCTCGAAATCCGTCCGCTCCGAGTCTTCCTCGAAGATGAAGCGGATGCCCATGCCCATCGCGCCGATCTCGGGATTCTGGACCTCGGTCGGCTTGTTGGTCCACATGACCGTCCCCTTCAGCTCGAACGGGGCGTCGCGTTTGGGCAACGTGAGCTTGAAGAGGAACTCCGTGCCGACCGGCAAAGGACGATCGGTCTTGATGAAGGTTCCACCCTTGGAGATGTTTTTGGTGTAGTCGGCAAAGAAGGTGTTCATCTTCTTGTACTCGACCTTGAGCTCGATCGGTGCGCGCAACGAGTCGCGCTTGTCACTTCCGTCCGCCACGTTAGGAGCATAGGCGGCAGAGGGCCGCCGGTAAAGATATGCGACAACGTTGGCTCACCATCCCGCTCATCCTCCATGCGTTGCTCGCGCTGACCTGCTGTTTCGTTCCGCTTTTCGACCTCTTGGGCTACGAAGCGGCCTTTGCGGTCGCCGCCCTCGCGGCACCCACCAGCTACGCCATCGGCTCCGGCGTGGCGGCGCAGACCCGAAGGTCGCGGCGCGCCCTACCCCGCGCCTGGGCCACGACGCTGCTCGTGCTCGGGGTACCGTGGCTCATCCTGACGTTGAACGCCATGCGCGTCCGCAATTGCGACTACGGCGAGGGCCTCGCCTTCTATCTGATCCTGCCGTGCGCGACCGGCGTCTACATGTCGACCTTCGGCGTCCTCGGCAGGACGGTCTTTGCGACCTCGACGCTCGCCCGCCGCCTGTTCGGCGTCATCGTGGTCCTGCTGCCGCTGGTGATGAGCGCTTGGCACGTCTACATGCAGCCGCCCATCTTCGTCTTCGACCACGCCTGGGGCTATTTCGCGGGCTCGCTGTACGACGAGACCATTCCGCTCGACAAGAAGCTGCTGTTTTTCCGCCTCGGCACCTTGTTGCGCATCGCCGGCATCATCTGGGTCCTGCGTCTGTTCGAACGGTCGCGTGGCGGCGCCTACTTGGGCGGCGTGTTGGCCATGGTCGTTGCCCTAACCTACGACGGAGTCGTCGGCCCGCGGATTGGCTTCGACGTCTCGCGGTCGGACATCGAGAGCGAGCTGCCGGTCACGGTGACGCGACCTGGGCTCGTCATTCACCTACCAAGCAACGTCAACGAGACGCAGCGCGAGGCCATCGCCGACGATCACCAGTTCCGTCTCGAGGCGCTGCAACGGCGCTTCGCCGCCTTTCCCGAGTGGAAGATTCACTCCTACGTCTACCGTGACCCGGACCAGAAGGCGCGTCTGATGGGCGGCCGCGGAACGCAGGTCGCCAAGCCCTGGCTGCACGAGATCCACATCCACGGCCCCACGGCGCCGCACGACGTCTTGCCGCACGAGCTCGCGCACGCGGTCGCAGCCGAGTTCGGCTCGGGCCTGCTCGGCGCAAGTGCCCGCTATGGCGTATTCGTCAACATGGGCCTGGTGGAGGGTGTCGCCGAAGCCGTGACCCCGGAGCGCGGTGCATATGATCTCCACACGTGGGCTCGTGCCTTGCGCGCGATTGGACGCGCTCCCGACATGCGCTCCATCCTCGGCGCCACCGGCTTCTGGTCGCAGGCTCCGAGCCGCGCGTACACCGTCGCGGGCTCGTTCGTGCGCTACTTGCTCGCGCAGTACGGGCCGCTGCCACTGAAAGCCGCCTACCCAGCGGCGGACTTCGCAGGCGCCTACGGCAAGCCGCTATCGGAGCTCGTCGGCGAGTGGGAGGCGTTCATCGATGCGCTGCCGCTCGCCGATCGCGAGCGCCGCATGGCCGAGGACCAGTTCAAGACGCCGAGCATCTTCGCCAAACCCTGCGCACACGAGATCGCGCAGCTGCGCGCGCGCGCGGTCAAAGCTTCGGGAGACAAGGCGATCGCCATCTACCGCGACATCTGCACGCACCTCGGCGACTCGACCTCGGCGCGCTTCGATCTCGCGCAAGCGCTGCGGCGCGCTGGTGACGATGTCGCGTTCACGAGCGAGGCGATGTCGCTCCTCGAGCGTCAGGATCTCACGCCCGGTCAGCGCGCGCGCCTCGTCGAGATGCAGGGCCAGCTCGCCTGGCAGCGCGGTGATCTCGAAAGCGCCCGCAAGGCCTTTGAGACCGTGCTCGAGCTCGACGGGTCGAGCGACGGCCAGCGCCTGCAATGGGTTCGCATCTGGGCGCTCGGCCGCGAGCCCACACAAAGCGAGCGCCTACGCACCTACTTGGACGGAGACATCGCGCCCGTGCGTGACGCCCTTACCTTCGAGCGCTGGATGCGCGCCGACGCCGGTGAGCCGACCATGGCGTATCTCTTTGGCAGACTGCTCGTCCGCGAGAACGTCCACGACCTCGCCGCGGCGACGCTCGACCCTATCGGCCCGCATCCGTTCTTGCCCGTCGAATCCGAGCGCCTCCGCTTGGTCGCCGAGAGCCACGCGAAGCTCGGTCAGACTGAAACCGCTATCGCGGACTACAAGCGCCATCTCGAGTCGGCGCAAACCAGCGGTGAGCGCGCCCGTGCCGAAGACGCCATCGCTCGGCTCGAGTGGCAGAAACTGATGCAGCGCTAGCCGATCTGGAATTCGGCCAGTACTTGCGCGAACGCTCGCGCCGAGCTCTCGGCGGCGGCCTCGTCGCTCGTCATCACCAACGTGTACGCAATCTCGCCGAGCAGCGCGTAGACGACCTGCTGGCGCACGACCGAGCCGTTCGGCGATGCGAAGGTGTAGGCTACGCTGACGGCATCGATGGCGCCTACTTTGATTTTTTCCCGCGACAGCTTGCGGTATTGCGCGAGCGCGCCCGCGAGCTCGGCGCTTTGCCGGTCCGCGAAGACGTTCACGTCGGTGTCGGTCACCATCTCGTGCGTCACCAGGACGTTGGCGCGAAAGCCGTTGACCTCCGGAGCGACGAACGACAGCACCGAGGCGTCGTGCCATCCCGCGGGAGGCGTCAGCCGTACGAGACTGAGGGGATGCCGTGCCATGCCTCAGAACTCGCTGGTGGTGGCTTGCGATACTTCGGCTGGCGCTGACGCCGGTGCCTGCTCGACGGTGTCCGTCGATCCGCCGCTCGTCCCGAAGGTCGTCGTCGAAACGGGCTCGGGCTCGGGCGGAGGTGGTGGAGTCAAATCCACGGTGACGGCGCTGGCGGCGCTCTGCACCAACATGTGGGCGCTGGCGATCTCTCGCGCGACAGCCTCGGGATCGCGGCCACCAGCGTTCAGCCCCGCCGCTGCCATTGTTACCGCAAGCTGCGAGTTGGTGATCAGCGCCATCGTCGAGCTCGTGACGCCGTTGGCGGCGAGCTGCGCTGCCGTGGTGTACGCAAGCACCGCGACCTGAGCCGCCTCCGCATTGGCGCGGTCGGCTGCCTCGAGCGCCTGCGCGACGCGGCCGATCCGCTCCATGTTGGTGCGCACCGTGGCGAAGTGTTGCTCCGCGGTCAATAAAGCGCGCGACGCTCCAATGAGCGCGCCACGCCTGAAGAGCGGGTCGGCGGAATGCACGGCAGAATACCCTGCCTGGAATGCGTCGCCCATCGCGATGTCCACGCCGTCGAGCTCTCGGACCACGTGCGGCGCGTACATGCGACGCAGCTCGCCCGCGAGGCCCAAGTGGTCGTCGACCGCCGGCCCCAGGACACGCTCTTCCTCGGTGAAGGCGCGCAGATTCTCCGCGTGCTTGGCGACCGTGAAGCGCGCCTCGTCGACGAGATCGTTTGCTTCCTTGACGCGCGCGTCGACGTCGGCCAGCGCCGTGGTCGCGGCTTCGATGTCGCCGATATCCAAGGCCGGCTTGCTTTGCGCGAGGGAGGTGCTCGCTTCGGCGAGTCGCGCCGATGGGTCGAAGCCGTCTTCGCGCAGCATCCGCTCGGGCGCGATGCGAAGCTTGACCGCGAGCTCGGCACGCGCGCCATCGACGTTTTGAGTCGCGGTCGCGATATCCGTGGCGGCGCGGCCCGTGCGGCGCTCATTCAGGGTAACCGCGTTCTCCGCGCGAGCGACCAGACGCGACAGCGCGGCGGTGAGCCGATCGATGTCGTTTTTGACGGACCCGTCGGGGATCTGACCGGCAATCTTCGTGACGTCACGCGACAGCGCCGCGATGGCCGTGTCGAGCCAAGCCGTATCGACCTCGGAGGCCGCGAGCTTCGCCTTGGCAGCGGTGAGCGCCGGCAACGTCACGTCGCGCGCTTCGATACCAGCGTGGGTGAGCGCCGCGGTCTCTTGGAGCATACGCGATGCGGTGGCACCGACACCGTTCACGGCGCCTACGGGATTGCTGCTCCATTCGGCACGCGCGGCCTCGAGGGTCGCGCTGATGGCAGTGGTGATCGGCGTGAGCGGCACGCGGAACTGACCATCGGGCGCCTTGCGATCGAGGTCGCGAACCAGCTGAATGAGGTCGGTCTTCTCGGTCTCGAGCTCGGTGAAATTGCCGCCGGTCGCCAGAGCGGCCGCCAGCTCGTCCGTGTTCTTCGCGGCGCGCTTACCGAGCTGGTCGATGCTCGCGAGCAGCTTGTTGGAGCTCGCGGTGAACGGGGCAAAGCCCTTGAGGTTGTCTTGAATGGCCACGAGCCACTGCGGTGAGCCAACCGTCTCGCCGAGCGCGAGCTGGATCTCCGGCCGCGGCGAAATCTGCACCTCGCGGTCGGTCAGCGTCGCGACCGCGGCGCGCAGGTCCTGGCTGGAGAGGAAGCTCGCCGCGGCGGAGCGCGCGGCGTCGCGGGCGACCAATGCTTTGGCTTCCGAAAGGAGGAAGCGGGCCGAGCCCTGCGCGACCGCGAGCTCTCCGATATCGCGCACGATTTGTTCGGCGACCTGGTCGCTCTGTCCCGCGAAGCGGTCGACGAGGGCCTGCGGATCGTCGCTCACCTTCTGGCGAAGCGCGTCGAGCTGCTGTGCGTAGGTGGTGAGCGTCAGCTCGAGCTTCTGCTCGACGCTCGCGATGCGCTCTTGCGCTTCCTTGCCGGCGCGGCGACGACGTAGGTGCGCGAGGCCGACGAGGAGAGCCAAGCCGGCGCCAAGGATGCCGACGCCGGAGAGGATCGTCGTCTGCGTGCTCAGACCCTCCGCGGAGACGCTGGGCTGCGCCGGCGATACGCTCGGAGCTCCCGCGGCGATAGCCGGCCGCTCGACGCCGCCGTTGATGTGATTGACGACCGCGCGAACACGCGTATCGATCGAGGCATCCGCCCCGGGTCGCTTGAACACGCTCTCGACGTCGACGCTGGTGGCGAAGCCGCGACGCGCATAGTACTCGCCGGCGGCATAGGTGAACGAGCGCTTGTTCGGCCCGGCGCTGTTGCCGAAGCTCACGACCATGATGACGGCGTTGTTCTGACCGCTCTGGGCGTCGACGCGCGAGCGTACCGCCGGCGCCTGGGCGAGCCACGTGTCGACGAACTGGCGAATGCCGGCGTTGTCACGGTCGGCGCGCTCGACCGCGATGACGGTCACGGACGGCGCGTGCCGACGCAGGTAGCTCTCGAGGCTGTCGAGGTTGTGCCGCGCATCGATGTTACCGATGACGTAAACGTTCTGGCCGCGGCTCAAGCGGGCACCGGCGTCTTCCAGATCGCGGGCAGGCATGGCGCGCACCTGGGCTTGCCCCGCGGTGCCGAGCTCTTGCGCGAAGGCCGCGGTGCTGACCGCGCCACCCAACGTGCCGAGGACGAGACCCGCCGCGAGACCGGCTCGGGCCGCCTTGGCGGTACCGGCGAGCACGGCACGAGCCATATCGCCGAGCGCCGCGGTGCGCATCACCGCGCTGGTCAAGGTCTCCATGGGAAACGTGCTCGTCGTCGCCCGCATGAGAAATGCGAGCGGGCCCTTCGCGTTCCAACGCGAACGGCGATCGTCACGGGTGCTCGAAGCGACGAGCGTTCCACCGAAGCGCTTGCCGACATCTGCTTGGCGCGCATCCTGACTGGCCACCCGGTCCGCGATGGCGGCATAGCCGCGCACCAGCGACGGCAGCTCGGCCGCCGTGACGGGCGTGCCGAACCGCGCGGTGAGCTCCTGCGCCACGCGGGTTTGGGTGGTCGCATCCATCTTGGTGCCGACGTAGGGTCCGAGGACCTCGCTCAACGTGCCGAGGTTCTCGCGGGTCAGGTGTGCACTAGCGAGCATGGTGGTCTCTCACATACCGCCGGCGGCGACGTAGGCCTTGGCGTTGTCGGTGGCTTTGGTGGCGATGAGCGCCGAGACGACGGTGCTCAGGTAACGAGCAAACTCCGGCAGCTCCTGGCGCACGCGCTCTGCTTCCTTGGTATAGCCGGCCGCGGTGAGCGAGCCGAGGATGGCCTCGTTCGCCTGAGCCGCGGTGGCGAGAAGCTCGTGTGCATGGTTGTTGTCGGTCGCGACACCGGTGTCGACGAACATCTTGGCGAAGTCCCAGCGCAAGCTCTCACCGCGGTCGATGAGGGTCACGGCCGCATCGGCGTTCGCGGTCTTGCGTGCGACGACGAGCGCGCTCTCGGCCGCCGCGCGGTACTTGGCCATGTCGAACACCACGTCCAGGGCGATCTCGCCACGCAGACGCGCGACCTCGGGAACCTCGGCGACGGGCGCGGCCGGAGCGGCCGGAGCCACGCTGGTCGGCGCCGGAGCCGGTTGCGGGGCCGTCATGGTCGAGGCCTGCGGCGCTCCATCGATGGCGGTCTTCGCGGCCGCGATGGCACGCTCGAGGCCGGTGCGCTCGTCCGACGCGACATCCGCAATCGCGAAGCCGTTGTTGCTCATCCCCGCCGCGAGCGGCTCGAACACCGCCTTGCGGGCAGTCTCGGCGGTCTCGAGGTCACGAACGTACTTGCGCGCGTTCGGCGTGACGTTCGCGGCAATCAAGGCGCTCGACACCGTGTCGATGTAGCTCGCGATGTTGCCGAAGTTGACCCGCGCGTAGTCCGCGTTAGCGAACTGCTGCGCCTGGTCGAACCAGCCCGAGATCTTCTCCTCGAAGAGGCGGGGTTGCGAGAGAACTTCGTGCGCGCCGTTTGCGTCAGCGACGGCACCGGCGTTCGTCATCAGCTCGGCGAACTGCGCGCGTAGGGCGTCTCCGTTCTGGATGTAGGTCTGGGCATCGGCGACGGTCGGCTCGAAGCCGGCGGTCACCAGGGCCTGCGCGACGTCGTCTGCATGCTTCTGCATGTCGAAGATGACGTCCTTGGCGATCTCGGTGCGCAGAGTATCCAACCCACCCTTCAAGCCGTCGATGCGATCGGCAATCTTGCCGAGCTCGCTGATGACGGTGAGCGCCGAAGCCTTGGCGATGTCCGGCGTCGACGGCGCGAGATAGCTGCGCATGGCCGCGAGCATGCCTTCGACTTGGTGCTCGAGCGCGAGCTGCACCGCCTCGAAGTTGGTGCCGCGCAGGTCTTGATCCTTGACCGAGCGCTGGCTGCTGCCGACGTCCCAATGCCAGCCGTCACGGCGCAGCAAGAGCTCGTCGTTGCCGTAGGCGGTGTCCTGGGAGAAGACGCGGATCTCGGAGGGGGCCTTGCCGCCGGACAAGCGGTCGATGACCTTCATGAACGCCGGCAGGAGCTTCACGTCTTCGTTGCTGGCGAGCAGCTCGTTCAACCGAGCGACGGTCGCCGTCGACGGCTGCGGGCTCAGCCGCAGCTCCAGCAGCGACACGTTGCGCACCACGTTGAGGCGCTCGGAGCGCGAGGCGTTCATCGCGACCTTGGCCGCGTCGACCGCCGATTCGCCCTGCGATGCCGCGAGGGTCGCGATGCGTTTGATGACGCCTTGGCCGACGTCGCCCTTCATCTCGTCGACGAGCTTGTCGTTCAGGGCGCGAAGCGAGCCCGCGACGTTGCCGGCGACACCACGCAAGCGAGTGACGTCGGCGTGCTTGACGACCTCGACGAGCTGCTCGCGGGCCTGCTGCATGTCGACGAAGCGATCCTTGCGCAGCACGTTCGCGAACACCGGGTCCAGCGCCGTGGTCGAGGCCTGCGCCGCCGTGTAACGCAGCGCCTGGCAGGTTTCGCGCAAGACGGCGAAATCCGCCGCCGCCTGGGCGTCCAGCTTCGCGGCTTGCTCGCTCGACGGCAGCGTCGACTCGAGCACTTGAATCTGCTGGCGCAGGGCTTCGATCTCGGTGCGAACTTCGGTGACGCGCTTGGCGTCCACGTCGGCGGCCGTGGTCGGCGCCGCCTGCGCCGGGGCGTTGAGGAAGCCCTTGAGCCACTTGCTGACGTTCGACGCGCTCTTCTGCGCGGCCGCCGCGGCGGTCTCCGGGATTGTAGCGTTGCCGCTCTGGAGCCGCGCCTGCGCGGCGAGGTTCGCCTGGGTGCGCTTGCCTGCCTGGTTGGGCAACGGCGCGTCCGCGATCGCGGCCTGGATGAGAGCGAGCGAAACTTCTTTCTGGTCGACCTCTCGGCCGCTGTGCGGCGCGAGCAAGCGCATGGCCACGGTGCCGTCACGGCGGGCATCGAGCTCGACTAGGAATTCGCCGATCTCGCGGCTGACTTTGCAGAAGGATGTGGCGTCGGGCGCGGTTTTCGTCCAGGCGCCGAATCCGCCTTTGCGGACGCTGTCTTCGAAGCGCACGGCGGGGCTGACGAGGTGGTCTGCGTCGAGGCGCTCGGGGCGCTTGATCTGGGAGGCGTTGATGTCGGTCATGACGGTGTCTCGAATCGATCGGATGTATGAAAAAAAGGAGCGCGGGCAGGTGTTCGTGCCTGCCCGCGCCGAGTGTCTTTACGCCTGGACCTGCGACGGGAGGATACGGCCCGCCATCGCCTTCGCGAGCTGCTCGCGCGAGGCGTTGATCTCGGTGCTCGCCGTTTGGCGCAGCGTCGCCGCGTCACGGGTGATCTGATCGATCTCCTGGTACGCCGCGATCAGGTTGGCATTCACCTCTCTGATGGCCTGGGGCGAAACGACGGCCCGCTCCGCCATCTTGGCGCTCGAGACCGCGGCGCCCTTCACGGCCGCCGAGGTGCGCACCATGAAATCCTCGGTGGTGTCGGTGATGAGGTTCGCGAGGTCGACGTCCTTCTGCTGCGCGAAGGCTTCGATGTTCGCGACCAACATCTGCTTCCATGCCGGGAGCGTGATGGTCTTGATCTGCGCGATCTTGCCAACCATGTTGAGCTGATTCTGGATGATCAGATCGAGCGTCGGGATCTGCTGCTCCGCCAAGGTGATACCGGTCTCGATGGCGGCGATCTGACGCTGGAGATCCGTGATCGCGTTGTTGAGCTCGCGCGGGCGCGCAGCGGCGACGACCTTGTTGGTGCCGGTCTGCAGGGCCTGCTCGGCTTCCGTGGCGATCTGGGGACGCACGTTGTCCTCGAGGTGCGTCGCGTAGCGCTTGGCCGCCTCCATGTAGAGCTCGAGATCGACTGCCGACTCGATCGACATGCCCTTCAGCACTTCGAATTGCGCGCGCTTGGCCTGGTACTCCGTGCTCTTGCGGCTCAGCGTGTCCGAGACGCTTTGCACTTGATCGCGGACCGGCACATAGCGTTGCCAGAAGTCCGAGATCGCGGCCTCGGCGTTCTGCTTGGCTCTAAAGAAGCGGCTGACCACGCCAGCGGCCTTCTCGGTGATCTCCGGGGTGAAGCCCTTGGCGGTGCCGAGGACGCCGCGAATCAACGCGCCCGCATCGCCGGCGTCCTTGTTACGAACGCCTTCGGTCATCTGGTCGGCGAACTTCGCAACCTTGTCGGTAGCCGGGCCGCCGAACGTCAAGATCGAGTCGCGGTTGGTCCAGTCGAGCTGCGCGTAGTACTGCGAGATCTTCCCTTCGCGCTCCGCGTCGCTCAAGGGGTTCGCAACGAGGCTGCGCGCGAGGTTCGCGGCGACGACTTCCTTGCCCGCGGCGGACACCGGGACGAGCGCCGTGCCGGGCTTGGCTTGCGAGGCGTCGATGGCCGCGACGGTCAGCGGGCCAATTGGGGCTGCCGCCGGCGCGTCGACGACGACGACTTCGCGGGGTGGGGTGGTGGTAACTGCTTTGTTGATGCTCACGTCACTCATGTCACTCTCTCCTGGAATTGCACACCCGCACCGCGAGCATGTCTTGCTTGGTTGATAGAACTTCGATGAGGTGGTTCAGCAGCTCGTCGTCACCGCGGCTCACGATTCCACCAAACGTGGTGGAGAAGCCGGGCTCCGTGAACAGCCGCAGGAGCGTCTCGGGCGTCGCGCGCAAACGCACCGACGCATCACGAGCATCGCCCGCAACGACCTTTGCCTGACCGCCGCGAAAATCGGCATGCCAGCACTGAACCACCGCGTCGAACACGATAGGCTTGGCCCGGCCGAGGCGAGGCGTCCATACGTCTCGCAACACAGCCGCCGTCGCACGCCGCGCTCTGTCCGCTATTGCGGTCATCGAGCTATTTTCTGTTTGGCTGCTCACGACGGCTCCCGCGCCCTCACGGGCGAAAAAACGGACCACGTTATCGTGTACTGACATGCTCGTTATCGGGGGGTCGCTCATTCGGTTGCGGTGGTTTCGTTGTCGTTGTGGCACTTTTATTTTTTGCGCCGTTCCCACGCACCGATCGCGTCCGCGGGGCCGATAACCCAGCGGAAACGCAGATTGCGACACTTGGGGTGCGTCGTGGCCGACATCGCCCGCGTTCAGCGTGGATTGGCGCAGCTCGCGGCCCATTTCTCACGTCCTGACGCGCACATACCGGATCGCCACGACCCCACGCGTCAGCACGTAACCCGCGCCGAGCTGGAAGCGCAGCTCGGCCAATTGCCCAGCGATGCCGCGGCGGTCGCCCGGGCGCTGCTCCGCGATGAGGGCGACGCGCTCGAGCAGGTACGCACTCTGCAGAACGAAGGTCTGCGCAACGATCGCGAGGTAAGCCTCCGCGATCTCCACGCGGCGAGCCGTAGCACCAGCATGGCGGGCGAAAGCCTCGTCGCGCGCACACAGCCCCTCTATGAGCGCTTGGCCACGCGAATCGCGCGCATGGACGAGCGTGCCGCCGGGCCGGCCATCGACGCCATGCCCGACCCGCTGTGGCGCGAGCTTGCGCGAAATGTCGATCGCAACCGTGGCAACAACGACGGCGTGTTGGGCCCAGACCCCTCGGGTCTTGCCCGCGACGACGAGCAAGCCGCGGTGGTCGCCGCGATCACCCAGCGGGAGGGCATCACCGGTCTCACGGCAGCGCACCTCGGGGTCGCCGCCGGCCCCGGCTTTCCCGCCGCCAAGGCAGCCGTCGACGCCTTTCGCGCCAGCGACGCCGCACGGCGCCCTCCGGTGGCAGCGGCGCTCGCGGTGCCAATCGCGGCGTTCAGCGATCCCGCGACCCGCGCCTACGCGCGTGAGCTCTCGCGCGATGGCCGCACCCTTTCAGCGACCTTCGATGGCCAGGGCCGTCCCACAGCGGAGCTCGCCACCTTGGTCGCGGCCGTCGAGGCGCGAAGCGGCACTTTCCCGCGCGCCGACGCCTGGCTGCTCGATCGCCGGGCCATCGAGCAGGACGCAACGCTCATCGACGCCTGGCTCGCAACGCTCTCCCCCGCGCAGCTCTTCGACTTCACCTCGCACGGCGTCTTCGCGCAGTCCTTTGCCGACCGCGGCGCGGTGACCGTGGCCGATACGCGCGAGCCACCGCCTGGGCGCTGGGTGAGCGACGCGTTCGTCGGCACGGGCGGCCTCGTCATTGCGCGCATGCCGATCACCGTCGACGGCTATCGCGCGCACTATCCCGCGAGCCTGCAGCGGCTTGGCACGGCGATCGGCGAGGCTCGACGCACCTCCCTTCCCACCGCTCATATCGTCGCGCGGGCCGACGCCCGCCAGGCTGTTTTGCGCGAGCGCGGTGAGACCGGCGCGACGTTCGACAGCCACAGCATGCTCGGCCGCGAAGCCGACAGCGGTTGGCGGCCTCAGACCATCTCGGCGCCGACGATGACCAACCTCGAAGCTTTCTTCCGCCGCCCTTCCGCGCGCGAACGCATCACGCCGGCCGAGCAAACGCTCATTCGCGAGGGTCGCCTATCGCTCCCAGAAGTTCTCGAGCTACGCGCCGTGCGCGGCGCGACGCGCTTGTTCGAGCGTTCTACACCCTACGGCGCCGACCACGGCGGTTGGTCAGGGAACTTTTGGTCCGAGGGCTTCGGCATCGCCGGTGAAACCAATTGCCAGCAGGAGGCGGACACCTACGTGTTCTTCCTCCAGCAGCTCGAAGACCGTGGTCTTCTGCGCCACTTCGCGCCCTCGGGTCGCGTCCGCGTCAACGTCCCGGGTATCGCGCCTGGTCTGCCCAGCATCGCCGGCCGCGAGCGCATGCACGCCGGGGCGCTCCTCGTGCATCGGCGCACCGGCGAATACTTCGTCGTCGACAGTTGGGTAGAGCACGGCGGCGAAGCCGCGCACATCGTGCCGCTCGCGACCTGGCTGAATCACGATTACACCGCGAGCATCGTCGGCGTCGCAGCGCGCTGAGCGGGTAGAAACGCGAAGGGCGCCGCGCGGCTCGAAGGCCGGCGCGACGCCCTTGCTTGCGTGTCTACGAGGTTAACGCCGCGAGCTCGACGACGGCGCGGAGCGCGCGGGCGCCGAGGGCGCGCTGCGAGCCGGCGCGGATGGCGCGGTACGTGTCGAGACGGGTGCTTGCACCGGGGCAGCGCGAGGCGCTTCGCGGACGGGTGCTTGCACCGGCGCGGCGCGTGGCGCTTCGCGGACGGGCGCTTGCACCGGCGCGGCACGTGGCGCTTCGCGGACGGGCGCTTGCACCGGCGCGGCACGTGGCACTTCACGAGCAGGCTCGCTTGGCGCGTTACGCCCCGAACCAAAGGCCGGAACTTGGACCGGCGCGGCACGAGGCACTTCGCGGGCCACAGGCTCGGACGGGGCGACACGGCGCGCTGGCGCCACCTCGCGCGTGGGATTCGCACCACTCCCGAAGATGATCGGTCCGTTACTTGGAGCCGCCCGTGGCGCGGCCTGAGCCGCGGCGCGTTGACGGGCTTCAGCGGCAGTCACGACGCCTACGCCGGGTACGGCGACGCGCACTCCCTCGGTGCCCATCGTCGTCGAGCGAGCGCGTGCCATCGCACCGCCGTCGGAACGCTCGGCACGTGCGGCATCGCGCGCGATGGTACCCACGTCGATGGGGCGTGGCGGGACGATGACGGCTGACGGCGACGAGCCGCCCGGCAAGCCGGTACCGCTCGGCGAGCGCCAGGTGGTGCTGCCGGCGCTCGGTGTCCACGGCACATTCGCGTGACGCGAGGCGCGAACGCCGTCCGCGTAGCCGGCGCCGTAATCGGAGACGTAGCCGCCGTAGCGACGGTCCCAGCGGCTGTCGTTGTTCAAGATCTGCGAGAGCACGATCGCGGGACCGTAGATGTCCCAGAACGACGGCGAGTGCCCGCCCGGATAGTTCTCGGTGATGCGGCCAGGCACGACGGCCGGAGCGACACCGACACCGTACCCCTGGGCCGCGTAGCTCGCGGCGGTAAAGCGGTCGACCGGTTCCATACCCTCCGGCGGCCTCGAGTTGATGATCGAGTGATAGTTGCGCAGGGTCTCGGCGCGAAGCTGAGTGAAGTTCGCGTCCGGCTCGCTCGCACGGCCGGAAAGCGCCGCCGCGAAGACCGCCGCTTGCATGCTGTCGATCTGCGGATCCGAATCGAAGCTGCGGTAGATTTCGAGCATGCGGTCGCGGTTCAACCCGCTCGAGACGCCGCTCACCAGGGTCGTCGCGATGGCCATATCGTTGCCGACGCGGCCCATGAACCAGTTGAAATCGTCCCCGGTCTCGCGGCGGACGGTGTCGACATCGTCGCTCGGCAAGGCGTTCGGCTCGGTATGGCGAGCGCCGGCCATCGCGGACAAGCGTTGCGCGAACGATGCGGTCAAACGCATGGCCTCGCCCGCTTCGGTGCGCGGCAATGCCATATAGTGGCGGAAAGCCCCGGCAATCGCGTCGTTGTTCACCGACGAATCGAAGTGAATCTTCGCCAAGCGCGCGGCGACTTCGTCACGGCTCTCTTCCGGAACATCGCTGTGACCACGCAGCGCCGCAGCGAAGAAGAGGTAGTTCGCATGGGCCACGGTCGGGCTCACGCGGTCGGTTGCGACCAAGTTCAAGAGCACGGCGGCCGCGGGCTGCGGCATGTTGAGCGCCTCGAGAGCCTCGCGCGCCTTGGTCAGGTCGGTCTCGACAAAACGAGCGGCTTGCGGATCACGGGTCGCGGCTTCGCGGCGGCGCATCTGCCGCGTGAGCTCGGTACGTACGTTGGTGAGCTGACGCAGCGTCGTTTCGCCGACGAAGCGCTCTTGGCTTACGAGCTGCAGCGTCGTCGCGGTGTCATTGGCGCGTGACGCATGTTGGCGTCCGCCGGACGCCAGGCGCTGGTGCTCGGCGGAAAGGCGACTTTCCTCCTTTTGATCGCGATCGACCTCGGCGGTGATGGTGGCGATTGCGGCGTCGAGCTGGCTCGCGGCGCCACGAATTGCCGCGTCATTTCCGCCACGTTCGGCCTCCTCTACGGCGCTGAGGGTACGGCGCGCGAGGCCTTGCACATCGGGAGCTGTCATCGTTCCGGTCATGTCACTCAGTCCTTAAGGTCGCCGGGCGTGTGTCACAGCCGACGTCGGTGATGCGGCCAAACACGACGCCGCCCCAATTTTCATCTCTTGGGATTCCTTATCGGGGCAGGACGACCCCTCGTTGCCCATGCTTGCGATGTTTTCGATGACAGTCTGGCACCGGCGGCCGAGACGGTCGCGGGGCGCTGCTGTCCGCTATAGCGGCACGAATCGGCGCTGCTCGCGGCTAGCCGCTGACTTGTTTGACGCGCATCAGGCGCACGGCGACGACGGCTTGCAGACGCGGCATGGCGCCTTCGATGGCGTTGGTGATCCGCTGCTTGTCCTCGGCGAGATCCCGGCGCGCGAGATCGTGCTGCGCCTCGATGTCCTTGCGCTGCTTGCTCTTCGGTTTGACGTTCTGCAGCTCGCGCGCTTGCGAACGCCGCAAGTCGCGCTCGCGCTGGCCGAACAGAGAGAGCAATCGACCCGCCGCGAGCTGGCGTGCCTTGTTGGCGGCGTCGTCGGCGAACTTTTGCGCCGACTCGTAGTTTTGATCGACCAGCCGGCGCCAGCGCTCGATGCTGCCGCGCAGCGGTGCCGGGTCCATGCGGTCGAGTGGCCGCGTCGTGCCCTCGAGCAGCTCCTCGAGCTCGGGCACGCGCTTCCCGGCTTCATCGAGCGCGAAGGTGAACGCGGTGTCGTCGAAGTAGGTCGCGACCTGCGGCACGTCGTCCGGGAGGTCGATGCCGTAGCGCCACAAGAAAGCAGCGCCTTCGCGGTCGAAGCCTCGCGCCAGCGCGAGCGAGGCGCTGGCGTCGTGCGCCTCGCGTGCCCACTCGAGCGCCTGCCCCACGAGCGGGTGCCCGAACGACAAGAACTCCACGTCTTCGTGGTCGAGAGCGTAGGTCCGCGAAAACGTACCGATGAAGCTGGTCTCGTCGTCGACGCGCCCGGTGGCGCCGGGGGCACCCTCGATGGCGTAGAGGCCGTTGCCCTTGGGCTTCAAGGCGACCTTGTTGTGCTCGGCGAAGCGCTGCACGAACTCCTCGAGCTTCTCCTCGAGGCCCGCGGGCACGGCTTGCAACACGGCGCGGGCGCGCTGCGGCGAGAAGCTCGCGTGATCGAGGATGACGTCGACGTCGTTCTCGATGCGGGCGCGCGCTTCTTTCACCAGCTTGTCGGTGTCCCGGTACAGGTTCTTCCAGGCCTCGACCGTGTTGCCCTTCCCCTTGGCCGACTGCATGACCAGCTCGGCCAAGCGATCGCTCACGTATTCGAGCTGATGGTCGATGCCGCCGACGGTGCCGTCGAGCACGCCGATCGACTCCTGCATGACCTTGAGGATCGCCGCCTCGTAGCCCGACTTGAAGTAAGGGACGAGCACGTGAACGTCGCGCGCTTGACCGACGCGGTCGATGCGCCCGATGCGCTGCTCGATGGTCGCCGGCCGCCAAGGCAGATCGTAGAGCACGACCTTGTTGCAAAACTGGAAGTTGCGGCCCTCACCACCGGCTTCGGTGGACAGCATCACGGACGGACCGTTCGCGTCGCGGAACCACGCCACCTGACGATCTTGATCGCGCGCCGATAGTCCGCGATGGAAGACGGCCACGCTCTGGCCGAGATAAGGCTCGAGCGCGGCGTGCAGCGCGGTGACCGCGACCTGCGTTTCGACGAAGACCAGGAGCTTGTCGCCCTTCGCAAGACCGCGCAGCTGCTGCACGAGCCAGCGCAGGCGCATGTCGCCGGTGGGTAGCCCTTCCTTGTCCTGCGGAGCCCTGGTCACCTGCTCGATGAGCGGCGCCAGCTCCTTCACCAGGGCGGGGCTGATCTGCATCAAGATGTCGGCCAAGGCGCGCGGCGTCGCCCAGAGTGCCCGCAGCAAACGGCCGAGAGTGGCGTTGCGCTCGGCGCCCGTCATGGATCCGACGAGATCGAACATGACCCCTTCGCCGACCTCGATGAGCGCGTCTTGCTTCTCCGAGGGGACGAGCGGAATGACCTGCGGCTTGCGTTGCGGCAAACCACCCACGGGTCCGCGGCGGTTGCGCACCACGTAGTCGGCGAGGCCGTGACGGTGCAGTAGCGCTTCGAGCACGCGGGCGGCGAGCTCTTTGTAGTCTTTAGCGGACGGCTTGGTCTTGAACAGCCGCTCGAGCACCTCGAGGTCGTCGGGATCGTCCTCGAGCACCTTGACGGCGTCGGCGTACACGGCCTTGCTGATGGTGCCGCCTTCGAGAGCGCCGCCGACCTGACGTCCGACATCGCGGATAATCGAGGCGCGCTGCGCCACCGCCTCGAAAGCGGACGGGTCGTCGAAGCGCGTCGGATCGAGCAGGCGCAAGAGCGCGTGGTATTCGGCGGGGTCGAGCGCCATCGGCGTCGCCGTCAAGAGGAGCATGTGGCGCGCCTTCTTGGAGAGCGCCAGCGCCAACTTGTAGGCGGCATTGCCGCCGGCCGCGCCCTTCTCGGACTTCCACTTCAAGTGGTGGGCTTCGTCGATGATGACGAGGTCCCATTCCGACGCGATGCACTGCGCGGCGAGGTCAGGATCTTTCGTGATGCGATCGATGGAGGCGACGATGCGCTGGTAAGCCTCGAAGGGCCCCAGCTCGGGCATGTCGACGTCGGCGTCGTCGATGCGCTCGTCGTCCAAGAGCACCAGCAGCTCGTGCGTCTTGCGATAGATCTCACCCAGCCACTGGATGGTCAGCGACTCGGGCGTGAGGATGAGCACGCGACGGGCGCGGCCCTCGTGACGCAGGCCGGCGTAGATGAGCGCGGCTTCGACGGTCTTGCCGAGACCGACCTCGTCGGCGAGCAGCATGCGCACGGGGTCGCGCTCGATGGCGCGGCAGGCGACGTCGATCTGGTGGGGCAGCCAGGCGACCCGGGCACCGAGCACCGCTGCTCGTCCAGGGCGCTTACCGAGCTTCGCGAGCTCGAGCCCCTGGACGCGGGCGCGCACGACTTCGGGATGAGCGAGCGTCAGGGTGCCCAGGCGCTCCATGGCGCCGATGTCGCGCACCTCGGGAACCAGCTCGCTCTCGACGATCTGCTCACCGTTCTCGAGCTCGTAGATGGCGAGACCCTTGCGCTCGGCCTCGAGGCGCTGGCGCACGCGGTGCTCTTCACCGCCGCGGTTGCGGACACGCTCGCCGCTCGCGATTTGGTAGCGGACGATGATCGGCTCGGCGCTGCGGGTCGTGTACTGACGTTCTTCTTGCAGTCTCCAAAAGCGGACGCGGACCTGCAACGACTCGACAGCGGTCACGACACCGATGCCCAGTGTGGGATCGCTCGGACACCAGACCAACTGGCCGACCTGCCGGGGGAGCTCGTACGCCTTCGTCATGAACTAGAACGGGACCGTCTCTGCGCCTGAAAGTCGCGGGTAAAACGTTCGCGCCGTAACATAGGGACGCTTGCCGGCGCAAACCATGCGCGGCAAGTTGTTCTTCTCTTGCCCGCCGCGCGTAGGGGGTGAATATGCCGCACGTCGACCTGCTCGAGCTACCGTACTTCGAAGGCATCTCCATGGACGCCCTGGTGTCGCTCGTCGACATGATGGCGCCCCGCTCATTCGACGCCGGCGCCGCAATCCTCAGCGAGGGTGACCACTCGCCGGCGCCTCTCTACATCGCCACCACGGGCAAGGTCGCCATCACCAAGCGCGGTCCGGCCGGCAGCGACCGCCGCTTCGCCGAGCTCGATAGCCCGACATTGTTCGGCGAGATCGAACTGTTTTGCCAAATTCCTCCGGTGGCAAGCGTAGTTGCGATGACTCACGTGAGCGCCTTTGCCCTCACCCGCGAGACCTTCGACCGCCTCTTCGCGAGTGGCCATCCCGCCCTCATGCGCTTCACCTTCAATGTGGCGCGCGTCGCCTGCCATCGCCTGGCCATCACCGACGAAATGCTGGCTCGCGGCGAGACCGGCGAAGACCTGGTGAACATCCGCAAGGCCGTTTACACGGCGATGAGCACCAACAAGAGCTGGCCCAGTACGACCGGCGCTTTCAAGCGGCCTGTGTAGGCCGCCGGCGCCGCAAGACAGATAGCAGCAGCAGTGCCAGCGGCTCGGCGCTGATAGCCGCGCAGCCCCCCTCTTCGGACGCTTCCGGGTCGTCGTCGCCTGGCTTGGTGGTGATGTCGGGCGGCGTCTCGTTGCCGCAAAGGCCGTATTCGTTACAGGTCTCGTAGCCGCAGTCGCTCGCGGACAGGCAGGCCGTCCAACAGTAGCCGCGGACCGTCGCGGTCGCCTGGGTGCCGCGGATGGGATGGCAGGCGTAATACTCGCGGCAGTCCTCGGGCAGGGTGCAGGTCGGCATGCAGAACGCCTGGCCAACGCCGAGCTGGACACAGGCGGTGCCCGCGGGGCAGACCCCGTCGTCCTGGCACTCGGTGACGCACATGCCGTCGCGGTAACCCTGGTTGTCGGGCAAGCAGCGACCGTTGTCCGCGCAGTCGACGCGCGTGGTGCAGGCCTCGCCGGTCGCCGAAGCTCCATCGTGCTCGCAAACGCCGGTCTCGGTGTTGCAAGTCTCGCCCGCCAGGCACGGGCTCAACACGCATGAAGGCAGACAAGCTTTGACGGCGCTGCCCGACGTCAAAGGCAGGCATTGATAACCGGTCCGGCAATCACCGTGGTCGGCGCAGGCGACATGACACGACGAACCGGTCGTGAAACCCTCGCCAACGCAGATCGAGCCGCTGGGGCAAGCGCTGCCGCTGCCCTCGCAGCCCTGGCTGCAATAGCCGCTCGGGAAGCCGAGGTTCGACTCCAGGCAGTACCCGAGCACGCTGCACTGGAAGTCGCGCGTGCACGCTTCACCGATGGGAGCGCTGCCGGGCGCGCACTGCGGATCGAGCTTGTCGATCAGCCCGTCGCAATCGTCGTCCGCGGCGTTGCCACACAGCTCGAAGCTCGGCACGCACGGGGTGAGACCCGCGGCCACGCGCATCGCGCGGTAGGCGTTGACGCGGCCGGCGCCGTACAAGTCATTGCGGCCATCGGGGTACGCCTGACTGCCGATGCGGTCGGCGCCGTCCCGCAGGATTTGCAGCACCTGCGCCGCCGACAGCCCTGGGTTCTCGCTCCAGACGAGGCCGGCGATGCCCGCGACCACCGGCGTCGAAGCACTGGTGCCGGCGAAGGCCGCGTAATAGGCGCCCGATGTGTAACCGCGACGATCCGCTATATCGGTCACGACCTCGGCCGCCGGCGCGGTCAAGACGATGTGCGGTCCGGTGTTCGAGTACGCCGCCAGCAGGTCGTAGTGGTTGGTCGCGCCGATGGCGTTGACGGCAGGGTGCGCCGCGACCTGCGCATCGGGGATGAGCTCGCCGCTGTTTCCGGAGGCGAAAAGCACGAGGACACCGGCGGCCTTGGCCTCGTCGAGCGCTTCGCCAAGCTCGGTCGAGACCGGCGCGATACCCCAGCTATTCGACAAAACGCGGGCGCCGTGGTCGACGGCCCAGCGAATACCGTCCGCTCCAGCGGAGACACGCGTGAAGCCGTTCTGATCGAGCAAGCGCACCGGCAAGATCGAACAGGCGGGACAAACACCGGCGATGCCCTCGGCGTTGTTGGTGGACGCCGCCGCGATCCCCGCGCACGCCGTACCATGCGCGTCGTTGGCCGCCGGCTCGGCCGTGTCGGTTTGCCTGAGCGTATCGCGCGGGCTCACGATCTTGTCGGCGAGATCGGGATGCGTCACGTCGACGCCGGAGTCGAGGATGGAGATGATCATGGACGGCGCGCCTTGCCCGATGTCCCAGGCGGCGCGGCTGTTCAAAACGTCGTGATGCCACTGCTGGGGGAACAAGGCATCGTTAGGCGCGAATTCGAGGCTCGCGCGCACGATGAAGTCGGGGTGGGCCCAGCGGACCTCGGCGCTCTCGGAGAGGAGGCGAGCCACCTCGATGCTCTCTTCGGGCGTCGCGGCCAGGATCTCGAATGTGTTGCGTGAGCTGCTGACGACCCTCGACATGACGGCGCCCGCCCGTCTCACGATTTCCCGCCGGCGAGCGTCACCGACGTGATCGCCGAAGCGGACACGTACCTTGCGGTCGGCATAGAGACGCGTTCCGTCCTGGGTCTCGAAGACCGCCAGCACCTCCACGACCTCGCCCTGGAGCGCGAGCATCTCCATGAGCCGGGCCGCCGAGCGCGTGCCTTCGACGATGGTGAAATCGTCGAGCACCCGCGTCGCCACGCCATCCTCGGCATCGAGGCGCGGCGCGACCGAGCTACGCACGATCACCGGCTCGGCGACCGGCGTCAAAGCGTAACGCTTACCGGCGAGCACGACCTCCGGTGAGACCAGCGGTGCCGCCAGCAACGCTTGCGTGAGGAGCAACAGCATCAACGGATCAATCCGGGGTCGACAAGCCCTGCTCACGCCGCTGTCTACGGAACTCGTCGATGACGGCGAGGAACGCTTTGACGACGTCGCCGTCGAATTGTTTCGCCGAGCAACGCGTCAGCTCGAGGATCGCGATGTCGTGGGGCAGAGCTTTGCGATACGGGCGGTTCGAGGTCATGGCGTCGTAGCTGTCGGCCACCGCCATCAAGCGGCCGTCGAAGGGAATATCCGTGCCCGCGAGGCCATCGGGATAACCGCGGCCGTTCCAGGCTTCGTGATGCGAGTAGATGAACGGGATGAGGTGATTCAAGAAGCTGATGGGCTCGACGATGCGCTTGCCCTTCACCGTGTGGCTCTTGAACATCTCGTATTCGGCCTCGGTGAGCTTTTGCGGCTTGTTGAGGACCGAGAGGTTGATGCCGATCTTGCCGATGTCGTGCATCAGTCCGCCATGATAGACACGGTCGATGTCGGGCTGCGACATGCCGAGTGACTGAGCGATGAGGCGCGCGTAAACCGCGACGCGGTCGGAGTGGCCGGCGGTGTATGGGTCCTTGGCCTCGAGCGCCCGCGCCAAACCTTCGATGGTCTCGGTGAAGGTGCTGCGCAGCCCTTCGTGCATGCGGTTGTTCTCGATGGCGCTCGCGGCGCGGCTCGAGAGCACCGCGAGGCCCTTGCGTTGACCCTCGGTGAAGCGGTGACCGGCGCGGACCGACACGGCGAAGATGATGCCGACCGTCTGTCCGCGAACGCGGAGCGGCGCGGAGATGAAGCTCTGGGCAACGTGCTCCGCGGTCTTGGCGTTCACCAAGAACTGCTGTACGTCGCCGCCGTGGGCGAGTACGCGAGCTTCGCCCTTGAAGCGCTCGAGCAGATGCTCGATGCGCGGCATGACGTTGGCGACGCCGGTCGAGGCGCGAGCGATGAACTTCCCGGCATCACGCGGGTCGTTGGTGATGATCGAGACGCCGTCGGCTTGGAAGTTTTCGCGGATGAGCTCGACGATGAGCTGTAGCTGATCGCTGAGCGGCATGCCGGAGGCGAGCGCTTCGGACAGCTCGTAGTAGCCGAGCGTTTCGCGGAGCGCGACGTTCTCACGCTCGAGCCTTTGCTTGTCCAACGCCCGACGCAGCAACCGCACCACGTCCTCGGGCTTGAAGGGCTTCAGGATGTAGTCGAAAGCGCCCTTCTTCATGGCGTCGACGGCGGTCTCGACGGTGCCGAAGCCGGTCATCATGATCGTCTTGGTCGGGAGGCCCTCGGAGCGCATGCGTTGCATGAGCTCGAGGCCGTCGACACCGGGCATCTTCAGATCGGTGAGCACGATGTCGTAGTGCTCGCGACCGAGCTCGCGGAACGCGCTGGCCCCGTCGCTTGCCGTGCCGACGACGAAGCCTTCGTACTCGAGCACGTCCTTGATGACGTCGAGGATGACCGCCTCGTCGTCAACGACGAGGACGCGCGGCGCTTCTTCGTAGCCGAAGGTGTGCGCGTCGCTCCCGGGATGCCCGAGCCCGCCGCTGCCCAAAGAGGCGTCCGCCGTCATTCAGCCCCTAGTATAGCGTATGAAGCGTCGTTCAAGCCACGTCCCATGGTAATAGGCCAAACATGCTTCCCATGCTGCTGGCCGGCATCCTGACCGCCCCGCCCCTCGAAACCGTCGCTGAGCGCACACGTTACGTCCAAAGTGGGCGCTACGACGAGGTCATTGGGTTCTGCAAAACCCTGGCCGAGCTCTACCCGGCCAAAGCGCGCTGCGACGTGTTCGGGACGACGCCGGAAGGCCGACCAATGCATGTCCTGACGCTCGCCGAGGACGGCGGACTGACCCCGGATGACGCCCGCGCCAAGGGCCGACATGTCGTTTTGGCACAAGGCGCGATCCACGCCGGAGAGCTAGACGGCAAGGACGCGGGCCTGGCGCTGGCGCGCGATCTGCTCGAGGGAAAAACCGCGCCCGGGCTGCTCGGCCGCGTCACCCTGGTGTTCGTGCCGGTCTACAACGTCGACGGTCACGAAAACGTCGCTCCCGCGAACCGCCCCAACCAGCTCGGCCCCGAGACCCCCGGGTTTCGGGTCACGGCGCAGCGCTTGAATCTGAATCGTGACTACGCCAAAGCGGACACTCCCGAGACCCGCGCCATGCTGGCGTTGCTACGCAAGTGGGATCCGTTGGTCTACGTCGATTTGCACACCACCAACGGCATGGACTTCCAACCCGACGTCGCCATCATGGTCGAGCCGCGCTTCGGCTGGGCCGCCGCGATGCGCGAAGCTGGCGACAAGGTCTCGAGCGCGTTGATGACGAAGCTCCGCACCGCGGGGCACCTGCCGCTCGATTTCTATCCTTCCGCGGAGGACGAGACGCGGCCGCTGTCGGGTTGGGCGAACGGCGTCGCCTCGCCGCGCTTTTCGCAGGCCTACTGGCCGCAGTGGCACCGCTTCGGTGTGCTCGTCGAGAGTCATGCGCTCAAGAGCAACGCGCGGCGCGTCCGCGCGTCCCGCGATGCGTTGCTCGGCGTGCTCGAGGTCGTCCGCGACGACGGCGCGGCGCTCACCGCGGCATCGAACGCCGCGCAAGTCGCCATGGCGAACATCGGCGGCACCGAGGTAGCTCTCGCCTTCGCGCCGACCGGCACCCCGAAAGTGATCGAGTTCCGCGGCGTCGCCTACAAGGAGCTGCCTTCGGTGATCACCGGCAAGCGCTGGGTGCAGTTCGACCCGAGCCGTCCGAAGCTTTGGAAAACGCCGATGCTGCGCGATGTCGCGCCATCACTAACCGTGAAAGCGCCGCGCGGCGGATACATCGTGCCGCCGCCTTGGGTGGCGGTCGTTTCCCCCGTGCTGGCCGCGCACGGCATCACCACGAAGCTCGTCGTCAACGGCGGATCGGTCGGACGCGAGGTGTTTCAGGCGAGCACGGTCAAGGTCGCGCCGCGCACCACCGAGGGACGCACGCGTGTGGAGATCGCGGGCAGCTGGCGCGCCGAGAAGGGCGACATCCTGCCCGGCTCTCTCTACGTGCCGATCGCCCAGCGCGGCGGCGTCATGGCCATGCATCTGCTGGAGCCACAGGCGCCCGATTCGCTCGTGACCTGGGGCTTCATGAACGCGGTCTTCGAGGCCCGTGAGTACGTGGAGCTCATGGTGCTAGAGCCGTTCGCGCAGAAGCTGCTCGCCGCCGACGCGCAGGTGAAGAAGGAGTTCGACGCCTTGGTGAAGAGCGGTGCCTCGGAGGCCGAGCGCATCGACTTCTTCTACCGGCGCCACCCGGCGCACGACCGCCTGCGGGACGCGTACCCCGTGGTGCGCGTCGACGCGGCCGTCGAGTAGTCCGAAATCGGGTAGCGGCTACGGATTCGGCGCGGGCGCGGGCGGAGGCGCAGGCGGAGGCGGCACCACAACCTGCTGCGGCGGCGCGATGCCACCCGGCGGCGGCACGGCATGCGGATCGATTTCGGCGCCTTGCGGCGGCAAGTTCGGCTGCCCCGGAGCCCCCGGCAGGCGCGGAGCTGTCGGATCGATCTCGGCGGGTTGCAGCCCCGCCGGCAGCTCGAACTTCAAGATTTGCTCGACCTTGGCGTTGGCCTTGAGGTCGCGAAGGATCTCGCGGCGCTTGTCGTTGCGCTTACGAGCGAGCAGCGAGGTGCGGATGGTGTCGGTCACTTCCTCGACTGGACGGACACGCTCTTCCTTGCGCTCCTCGACCTTGATGACTTCGTAGCCCATCTTGGTCTCGACGACGTCGGAGACCTCGCCCGGCTTGAGCGCGAAAGCGACCGCGTCGAACTCGGGCTGCATGCGCCCGCGATAAAGGAAGCCTAGGTCACCGCCTTTGGCGGCTTCGGGTCCGTTCGAGTTGTCACGCGCGAGCTTCGCGAAGTCGGCGTTCGCCTTCTTGGCCTGCTTGCCGAGGTCGGTCGCCTTGGCCTTCGCCTTCTTGCGCTCCGCTTCGGTCGCGGTCGGCGCCACGCGCAAGACGATGCGCGAGAGCTTCACCTGCTCGCGGTCTTTGAAGCGGTTGATGTTCTCGTCGTAGAACTTCTTCACGTCTTCGTCGGTGACGGCGATCTCACCCGACATCTTCTCGACAAGCCGGTCGCGCAGCATGTTGCGCTTCAGCTCGTCCTTCATTTGCGCTTCGGTGTTCTGCGAGCGCTGCAAGTAGTCTTTGAACGCCTCGTCGGTGCGGAAGCGCGCCTTCTGCTCGGCGAACTTCGTATTGAGCTCCTCGTCGGTGACCGTGACCTGGGTCTCCTTGGCCTTGAGCTCGATGATCTTGTCCTCGATCATACGACGCAGAACGCTTTCGCGGATGCGCGCTTCGATATTCGGCTGCAGCTGGTGGCCCTGATTGCGGTAGCGCGCGAGGTTGCGCTCCGAAGCCTCCTCGAACTCTTTCTTGGTGATCGGCTGGTCGTTGACCCGGGCCGCGACCTCGGAGTCGGGCAGCTTACGGTTGCAGGCGACCGACAGACCAAGCAGGCCGAGGGCGACGATGGTGGCGCGCAGGGGAACGGCACGGAACGAGACGCGGAACATGATTTGCGTGGTCTCCTTCGAGGGACGAACGGCGCGGACCTTATGGCTGGCCAGCGAAAGGGTCAAGAAAGACCGAAACACTTGACGCAACCAGACGATAATCAACGAGACCCCCGTAAATCGGGGTCTATTGGCCAAATGAGGACGGCGGGATGCGGTCGAAAACCATCTGGATGAACGGGAAGTTGGTGCCCTACGGCGAGGCGACCCTCCATTTCATGACCCCTGGGCTCCACTACGGCATCGGCGTCTTCGAAGGCATCCGCTGCTACCAAACCGATCGCGGTCCCGCGGTGTTCCGACTCAAGGAGCACATGAAGCGTCTGGAGATGTCGGCGCGCATCCTCGGCTGGAAGTCGCTGCCGTATACCGAGGCGGAGCTTTGCGCCGCCGCCAAGCTCACGGTCGCCGCCAACGGCCTCACCGAGTGTTACATCCGACCGCTCGTGTATCTGGCCGAAGGCGGCTGGAACCTGAACATCGCCAACACCACCGCGCACGTCGGCATCGCCGTGTGGGAATGGAAGGCGTACCTCGGCGCCGAGGCCATGGAGCACGGCGTCCGCGCCAACGTCGCCTCGTTCACGCGCCATCACCCGAACGTCATGATGACCAAGGCGAAGGTCTCCGGGAATTACGTCAACTCGTTCCTCGCGAAGTCCGAGTCGGTGCGCCTGGGTTACGACGAGGCCATCATGCTCGACCCTCAAGGCTACGTGGCCGAATGCACTGGCGAGAATCTCTTCATCGTCCGCAAGAACAAGATCTTCACGACACCGTCGGCTCCGGTGCTCGACGGCATCACCCGCGAAGCGCTATCCATCCTGGCGGGCGATCACGGATACACTGTGGACGAGCGTCCGCTATCGCGTGACATGCTCTACGCGGCCGACGAAGTCTTCGTGTGCGGCACCGCCGCCGAAGTGATCGCGCTACGTGAGATCGACGACCGCATGGTCGGTAACGGCACCATGGGTCCGGTGGCGCGCACGCTTCAGCGGGCGTACGGCGACGCGGTGCGCGGCAAGCACGCGCGATCCGCCGAGTGGCTCGACTACGTGGGACCGCATCTCGCGGTCATGCAGGATGAGCCGAGCTCGTCGAAGCGGGCCTGACCGTGACGGCGTTGGACTGGACCC
Organism: Myxococcota bacterium; assembly: GCA_041288095.1. Taxonomy (GTDB): domain Bacteria; phylum Myxococcota; class XYA12-FULL-58-9; order XYA12-FULL-58-9; family JALHOP01; genus JALHOP01. Next base: position 3,354 of record JBGGMJ010000169.1, on the reverse strand, counting down.
GGCGACTCGCCCGTGGCGCCAAGCCGACGGCGACCGCCGTCCGCTCTAGCGTACCTATCCGAGAGCAAGCCGTGGCGCTATTACGCGACGGCAGCTCCCAAGTCGACCGCGAGCACGCCGCCGAGGTCTTCGGTTTGCTCGTGCAAAGCCCGAGCGGCCGCGACGACGTGCAGCTCTTCATCGACCATGGCATCACCCTCGCCTTCGACACCCGCAAGGGCGGCGCCGGCTATGTCCGCGGCGGCAAGCTCATCGTCCTCAATCGCACGCAGGTCACGGCACGCACGGCCCTCGATTTCGTCCACGAGGTAACGCACGCGCGCTTTCACATGAACCGCAACGGCTGTGACGTCGACGCCCAGAGCAAAGAGCAATACGTCCGCTCGGTTCTCTTCGAGGAGTCACAGGCCTACTTTCGCGAGGCGCTGGTGGGCCGCGAGCTCATCCACGTCGCGCACGACCCTCAAGCGGTGCGCTCCATCTTCACGGTGCACCCAGTGCAGATGTGGTTCCAGCTCGTGCACGGCGTGCCCTATCACAAGCCACCGGGCTCGGACGCGCTCAACGCCGACCTCGCGCTCGACGGCCGAGCGCTCGGGACCTTGGCGCGCGATCTCCATCCCTACTTCGTGCGCTTCGTCGAGTTCTACCGCAACGTCGAGAGCGCCAAGTGGGAGATCCGGCGCGGCTTGCGCAGACCGGAGCGCCAGGAGGTCGTCGCCGACGTCCTCGGGATGTGCGCCGCGGAACAAGATCACGACTGGACCTACCCCAAGCGGCGCATCCGCTAAAAGAGACAAGCCATGTTCAGACCCATGAGCGCAGACCTAGAGTTTCGCATCAACCACGACCGGCCGATTCCCGCCGGGACCATCGGCATCATGGAGTACCAACGGCCGCTCGGGAACCGACGCTTCATCAGCGGCAACATCGATGGTGGCTACTTGTCGGCGAGCGTCGAGACCAAGGGTCCCAACAAGTACACGGTGCGTGGCCTCTTGCGCGGCGCGCACATCGACTTCCACGTGACGACCGGTCGCCACTACCTCGACATCAGCACCGCGGTGCCGGGGCTCGAGCACGGAACGGCCGAAGCGATCTGGCGTTTGGTCACGGCCGAGATGAAGCTCCCTCTGAAGTGATCGACCTCCCCTTCATCGATGCACACCGGCAGCCGACAGTCGCGGACGCCGCGAAGACGTGGAACGCGTTGGTCGCGACCTTGAGCCGCGACCTGAGCAACGAGCGCTTCGCGCGGCTCTTGGGCTGCGCTCCGGCGACCCGTGGCGGTGACTGGTCGGGTGACTTGGGCGATGCGACCATCACGGGCTTCGCGGTCACCGAGTCCCGAAGGCCCGCCCGCATCGAGCTGCGCGGCAGCCATCATTTCTCGCGCTACGCCCTCGTTTTCGTCATCGACGACGCGTCCATCACCGCCGAGAGCTACGGCGAATTTCCAGGCTGGCGCGGCAAGGCGTATCGAGCGATGGTGATCGGTAGCGGCGCGCACCGGGTGATCGTCAGACGTCTGCTGAGACGGATCGCGCGACGCGCCGCCACCGCGTGAGAGCACTCGTCCAGAAGAAGTACGGCCCCCTTTCCGACCTGCGCATCGTCGAATGGCCGAAGCCCGCTCCAGCGGACGATGCGGTGCTCATCCGCGTCCGCGCCGTCGGCCTCGACCCGGGCATTTGGCACCTGATGACGGGACGACCGCTCATGATCCGAGCGATGGGCTTCGGGTTCTCCGGCCCGCGCGTGCCAGTCGCCGGATGGGACGCCGCCGGCGTCGTCGAAGCGATCGGAGCAAAGGTGACGCGCTTCAAGCCGGGTGACGAGATTTTCGGCAATTGCGACGCCACGGGCACGGGCACGCTGGCGGACTACGCCTGTCTGCCCGAAGCTCGGTGCGCGCCGAAGCCGGCGAACCTCACCCTCGAGGACGCGTCCGCGCTGGCGGTCTCCGGGTGCACGGCTCTCCAATGCATCCGCGATCACGGACACGTCGGCGACGATTCGAAGGTGCTCGTCATCGGCGCCGCCGGCGGCGTCGGTCACTACGCGGTCCAAATAGCCAAGACCTATGGCGCGACCGTCACCGGCGTCTGCAGCACCGCGAAGCTCGACTTCGTGCGCGGCCTCGGCGCCGACGACGTCATCGACTACACACGTGGGCCATTGAGCGCTTCCGAGCGCCGCTGGGACGTCGTCATCGACACCGCGGGCATGCGCGGCGTGAAAGAGCTGCGCTCGGTGTTGGCCCCCAACGGCGTGCTTGCCATCGTTGGTGGCGAAGGTGGCAATGCCTGGACGGGCGGCTTCATCGAGCGCGCGCTCGCGGCGGCCATCGGCTCCCTCGGCTCGCGCCAGAAGCTCGTCAGCGTCAACGCGAAGGTCACCGAGAGCGACCTCGCGACGCTCAAGAAGCTGGTGGAGAACGGAAAGCTCAAGCCCGCGATTGAACAGCGCTATCCACTCGAGCAGGCGGTCACCGCCCTCGAGACCCTGGCTCGCGGCGGGGCACGCGGAAAGAGCATCGTCGTCTTGGGCTGACGTCCGGCTTGCACGGCGCCCGGACCGGGTCATACTGGACAGGCCTTGGATCGCCCCTTCCAACGCACCGAGCACGGCGACAATGGTGCTCCCGTCCCCATCGAAGCCCGCGTCGCCTCCGAACAGGTACGCCAGCTCTATCGGCAAGGCGTCTTCGTCTTGCTGGCCAACGTGGTCAACGCGGTCATCGTCACCTGCGCGCTGTGGCAGGCCGTCGCACATGGCCTGCTGCTCGGCTGGACGGCGGCGATCTCCCTCATGGCAATCGTCCGGTGGCGGCTCCGCCATGCCTACACGGCCTCACCACGTGGCCCGGCCGAGACCGCCACCTGGGCAAGACGCGCCGTGGCGGGCTCTTGCGCAGCCGGCGTTCTCTGGGGCGTGGCAGGCGCGCTCTTTCCCACCGAAGGCTCGTTGGTCGCGCAGCTCGTTGTGGTGTTCGTGCTCGCCGGCATGGGCGCGAGCGCCGCGGGCACCATCTCGTGCTACCTGCCCGCGTTCTACGCCTACTTCTTGCCGTCGATCCTGCCGCTGGTGGTGAAGCTCGCCGCGCTGGGCGACGCCTCGCATCTCTGGTTGTCCGCGATGGCGGCTCTCTTCGCGCTGCTCATGTCGGGTGTGGCACGCAACATCAGTCGCGCCATCGTCGCGTCGCTCCGGTTGCGGTTCGAGAATCAGGGCCTGGTGCACGAGCTCGCGGGCGCCAAGCGCGACTTGCTGCAAGTGAATGCCGACCTCGAGCGGCGCGTCGCCGAGCGCACGGTGCAGATCGCGCGTCAGGCGGACGACCGCGCCCGTCTC
>JBGGMJ010000168.1:0-53437 GCA_041288095.1 Myxococcota bacterium | reverse complement strand
GGCGAGGGACGCGATGTCTTTGTCTCAATTGCGTAATGCCTTCGGGCGCTCGGTTCTCCTGGGCGGAGTGTGCCTTTTGGCCGCCTTCGCGTCGGCTTGCGGCGGCACGAGCCTGGAGAATGACCCGTCGGTCATCAACAGCGGCGACACCGATCCGCTCGCCGCGCCCACCATCATCGCGGTGACGCCGACCGTCTGGTCCGCCGGAACGACCGTGAAGGTGCTCGGCGGTGAGTTCATCGGCCCGTCCAAGGGCAAAGTCATGGTGCGCTTCGTCGGTAGCTACTCGGGCAGCGAGGGCGGCGGCAGCGGCAACGTCGACATGGAGATCGAGGCCGTCTACCGCGCGTCGAACCGCGTCGAGTTCATCTTCGAAGCGGAAGACACTCCCGCGGGCTTCGGTACGTCGGTCGGTTCGTTCAGCGGCAAGGTCACCGCGACCAACGTCAGCAAGCGCAACGAGGAAGCAAAGTCCGACGCGGTGCAGACCACCGTGCAGGTCGGCCCATCGATCGTCGTCAACCGCGTATCGCCGTACTCGCAGTCCTGCGATCAGACGCGCGCGCCCGGCATCCTGAATGGTGACCTGGTCGACATCGATCTCTCCGTGACCGGCATGGGCTCGGGCTCGGGTTATGCGCCCATCGCGCTCATGGCGGCGTACGTCGCCGTCGATGACCAGCCGCGCGTCGTGGAGTCGAGCATCAGCGACGGCAACTCGACGCTGCTCACCATCGATCCCGGCATGCTCTCTCCCGGCGACGACCCGGAGACCCTGAACGACGCGCGCACCAGCCGCGACGTTGGCGTGAGCATCACGGCGACCGACGGCGCCGGCCACCAGATCCGCCGCATGGTCGTCTTCACCGTGCACCAACCTTACGAGGTCTTCTACGACGGCAACGTCGAGGTGACCGAAGTCTTCGCGCCGCAAGCGGTCACCGGGTGTCTCCCCGGTGGCATGAACGGCAACAGCTTCAACTACAGCGAGAGCACGAACGAAGGCCGCAGCCGCGGCTACAGCTTGAGCGGCAGCTTCGGCGTCAGCGTGTGGATCTTGAACGTCGGTTTCGGCTTCGGCGTTTCGAGCAGCGTCTCGAGCGGCTCGGGCACCGGCCTCGGCATCAGCCGCAGCGTCTTCCCGCACTGGTTCGGCGCCTTCTTCCGCCAGACCTCGAAGCTCCTGCGCACCGGCACCATCATCCGCTATGACGAGTGCGGTGGCAGCCGCGAAGTCGGCGAAGCCTACGTCACCGACTGGACCTGGGCGCCCGGGTTCAACCAGAAGCAGGGTCCCTGCCCGCCGTTGCCGGAGCCGTTGTTCTCCGAGCCCGGCGTCGTCGAGGCCGAGTGATGCACAAGTCCATCTTTGCCTCGATGGTGGCGTCCGCCATGGCGGTGGCTTGCGGCGATTTGCCCGAGCCGGTCGTCAACGGCACGGCGACACCGTCGGACCAGCAGCAGACCAAGTCGCTCAAGCCCGAGCCGCCGGAGCTCTCGACGCGTACGACGATCTCCGGGTTCTCCTCGCTTCCGATCCGCGGCAGCGCCGAGAAGGAAGCCACCATCATCGTCGAGGGTGGCGCGGCGCCGACCGCGGCCGACGTGCAAGGGACCGGCAACTTCTGTGTCGATGTGGCCCTCAAGGAAGGGCGCAACGACCTGAAGATCTTCGTGCAGCGTCTCGATGACTCGCGCTCCGACACGGTGTCTTATCGCGTCACCTACGATCCGACGATCGCCGAAGACGAAGTGGCGCCCGAAGAGCCGGCACCAGCGCCGACCGGGCAGGTGCGGGACGTGGCGGTGCGCAAAGCAGTCGGCGCGAGCGTTGCCGGCAACGGCATCAGCAACATCACCGATGCCGACGACGGCACCTACGCGAACTTTTCATCGTACCCCGCGCTCTACATCGATCTCGGGACGACCTATAACATCCAAGAGATCGAAATCGTGTGGGCCGCGAACGCGACCACCGACGGCACCTACGCCGACGAATACGATGTCATGACGAGCTTGCAGACCTCGCCGACGCGTCCCATGGATGCCTCGACCACGGGCTGGTCCGTCGTGTCCTCGGTCGTCAACGGCGACGGTGGCGAAGACGCGTTCCAGGTCGGCACGCCCATCAGCGCCCGCTGGGTCGGCATCACCGTCAACAGCAACGCCACGTCCTGGTACTCGTGGGACTGGAGCGTCAACATTGCTTCGATTCGCGTGTTTGCCCCCGAGATCATCACCGGCGGCGGCGGCACGGGAAATATCGGTCCCCCCACTTGTGAAAACGGCGACTGAGTCGGCCACGTGACCGCACTTGCGATCGCACTGACCTCTCTGGTGATCCAGGCCCAGCAAGAATGGGTCGAGATCACCATGGGGCAGCCGTTCACCGACGACATCACCTACGTCGGCGGACTGCCGGGCACCGAGGAGCTGTGGATCGGTACGGTCTTGGGCGAGGTCTACCGCAGCTTCGACAACGGCACGACCTGGGAGATCGTCTTCCAGCCCGTCTCCTACGACAACCTGCTCGACTTGAAGACCCGCCAGCTGCGCACGCCGCAGCTGAACTTGGACCTCCTGCGCTCCTTGAACGGCAACATCCCCGTCCGCGATCGCATATCGTCGGCGCAACGCTCGCTCGACCTCGCGGGTAACTTACGCAGCCGCCAACGCTTGCCCAGCGCCAAGGTGCTTGGCTCGCTCGTGGCCAACGAAGTCCGCGATCCCGGACAGATCAACCAGATCGACCGCTGCTTCGACTACATTTTCATCAACGCTTCGAACGGCATTTATCGCGCCGCGCCGGGCGAGCCGCTGCGCTTCGAGATCATCGAGACCGGCCGCAATCTCGGACTCGGTCGCGTCTCCTGGCTCTCGTGCAACCGCAAGAAGCCCGGCCACATGATCGGTAAGACCATCACCGGTCAGATCCTCGAGACCTACGACTACGGTGACTCGTGGTTCCAGTACGCGAACCCCTTCGTGCTCTCGCACAAGGTCAGCACCGCCGGCTTCTACGAGGGACGCTTGCGCATCCTCGCGGGCGGCCGCCTGTTCCGCGAGAGCGAAGACCGCCGCACGTACGAAGAAGAGTGCGTCTTCATGTACGACAGCAAGGACTCCGAGCCGGCGTGGACATGGCGCACCGACGGCCCGACGTTCGGTATCACCGGCGACGGTGTCACCGTGTGCGATCACAATCGCTTTTTGCGTATTCGCGACGAGCGCTTCGCGCACAAGTCGATCGCCTGGTTCCAGATCGAGGGCGCGCACGCCGAGCACATGCTGGTCGCGACCACTGACGACGTCTATCTGTCGCACGACGGCGGCAAGACCTTCGATCTCGTCTTCACGCGCCCGACCCAACGCAGCATCGACCTGGTGCTGGTCGACGACCTGCGGACCTTCGACAACGCCATGGTTTGGATGGGCAACGTCTTGCTCAAGAGGGTCGATGTGTCGCGCGGACCCAGCGAGACCGCGACCGACGTGCAGGAGCTCTTCAACAAGGCGCCGATGTGGGAAGTGATCGAGATCGCGCTGCGGCACTATCAGGTGGACGCGGCGCAAGTGGCCGCTCGCCGCGACGACGCACGCCTGCAAGGTCTGATGCCGCTCATCAAGGCCTCGTACTCGTTTCGTGATGGCAACGGCCTCACGACCTTGAACGACATCGTCCGCACCGGCTTCCAGAACGCGGAGATGCGCATCACCGAGCGTTTCCCAGAGCGGCACAACTGGGGCGTCGTCGTTGCCTTCGACCTCGCGGACCTCCTGCGGTCCCGGAGCTCGACCGACCGAAGTTGGGCCGACGTCGAGCGCCTCCGTCGGAGGCTGACGTATCGCTTCGAAGATGCCTATACGAAGTGGGCGAACACCACCTTACAGCTGAAGCGTGACGGCTTGGACGCCAAGCAACGCTCGCAGCTCGAGGTGCAGAAGCGCGAAGTGGCCGCCTACTTGAACTATGTCACCGGTGGGTATTTCGAGGTTTTTGGCGGGAAAGCCGCGCTCTGACGGGCGGTTTTGCCGATAAGGTTCTTTCTAGGAGCTGGTTATGAAGGTCATCCTCTTCGTTTTTATGACCCTTTCGCAGGGTGCCTCTGACGCCCCGATGCCGACCGCCCCAGCTGACGTCGAAGCGGACGTTGACCGCGCCATGCGCGTCCTGGCCCAAGATCCGCCCATCGCCGAGGTCCAAAAGGCCGCGGTCGAGTACTTCCGCGTCGCCCAGAACGACCTGAACTACTACCGCTTGGTGTCGCGCTTGCGCGCCGTCCTCCCGACCGTGAGCGGTGGTTACACCTATCAGAACGACGAGGCGCTGACCCTCGGCAACGATCGCATCGCCACCGGCGTCGGTTACGACCCCTCCAATCCGCAGACGACCACCAACGGCAACACCATCGGCCGCGCGTACACCGCCGGCGTGAGCTGGAATCTTCAGGGTCTCATCTTCGACTCGTCGCAGCTCGATACCTACGCGCTCGTCGGTATCCACGAAGACCTCATCAAAGAGGTCACGCGCCTTTACTACACGCGCCAGCACAACATGCTGGCCTTCACGCTGGCGCCTCCCGGCGACGCCCGCGCTCGCGCCGCGCTCATCGTCCGTACCCGCGAGATCGAGGCCATGCTGGACGCGCTGACCGGGAACTCCTGGACCAAGCTCAAGACGCAATACCGAGGGACCGCGCAGGCCTCGAACACGGTTTCGCCGGCGGTCGCGCCGCGCCCGGTGCCATCGAACGCTGTCCCCGCCGGCTATCAGCCCGTGCCGCCGCCACCGTCGGGTGGGGCGCCGGCTTCGCGCGTTCGTCGCTAGTCGTTCCTAGCCTCGACTTTCCCGTCGCGGATCGCCGTCAGGTGGCCGCGATCAGGACGATCTTTGCCCTGGCCGCATCCCGGCTGGGGCGGACGCGTTTCCTTCTTCGGAAATGACGATTTGTCGCTCCCCACCCGCGCAACCTAGGCGGGAACTCGGACGATAAGGGGAATGGACACTGCGAAGAATAAGGGGAACCCCTTGCAATTCTCATCCGCTGTACTAGCCCGCCGTGACACGGTGATCAGCGCTGAGCTTCCCCGGCCCAGCAGCTCGCGCTCGCCCGCCTTGCCCTCCGCCGTTCGCACCGAGATGCAGCCGAATCCTTTGGCGCCCGCCTTGTCGCGTGCTCGCGAGCATGTCGCCGAGCTCGAAGCTTTGGTGCCGAAGGGCGAGCCCTGGCAGGGCTATCGCCAGTTCCGCGTCGTCGAGATCATCGACGACGCCGACCGTCAGCGCAGCTTCAGCCTCGAGCCCGTCGATGGCAAGGAGATCGCCGGTTTCAAGCCGGGCCAGTACCTGATGTTCCGCGTGAACATCGACGGCACCGAGTACGTCCGCTGCTACAGCCTCTCGGACGCGCAGCGCCCCGATCGTTACCAAGTCACCGTCAAAGACGCGTACGCCAACGACGAGATTCGCAGCGTCTCGCATTACTTCCATGGCCTTACGGCTGGCGCGGTGCTCGACGTGTCGGCGCCCAAGGGCCAGTTCGTCTTCGACCTCCATGACCCAACCCCGGCCGTGCTCTTGGCGGGCGGCGTCGGCGTCACGCCGCTCCTCGCGATGGTGAAGGAAGTCGCGCGCACCGGCTCGCAGCGCGAGATTCATCTCTACTACGGTGCTGCGACGCCTCGCGATTTCGTGCGGCCGGACGAGCTGCGTGCGATTGCCGCGGAGTATCCGAACATCAAGGTCCACCTCATCTGCTCGCGTCCGGATGGTTTCGCGGCCGGCGTCGACTTCGATCACCAGGGCCGCATCTCGCTCGACCTGCTCAAGCAGACACTGCCGAAGCAGCGCTACGAGTTCTACATGTGCGGGCCGGCCGGCATGATGTCGTCCCTGACGACCGGCTTGCAGCAGCACGGCGTGTCGGCGCGTGACATTCACTCCGAAGCCTTCGCGGCGGCTCCATCCGTCGTGCTCTCGAAGCGCGAGAACGCGATGGGCGTTGCCAACGTTCAGCCCGTGCAAGTGTACTTCGCCCGCACCGGCGGAAGCCTTGAGTGGGACCCGAGCTCGAAGACGTTGCTCGACGTCGCGAACTCCAAAGGCAAGAAGATCGAATCCGGCTGCAAGGCAGGCTCGTGCGGCATGTGCTGCGTCGACTTGAAGAGCGGTAGTGTCGAATACCCGAGCGGCAGCCAGCTCGACCCCGGCGCGGGCAAGATCTTGCCGTGCATCGCGGTGCCGAAGAGCGACCGTCTCGAGCTGGATGTGTGAGCCCCATGAACTCAATGACCCCCGTATCCCCCGACGTTCTCCGCCAAGCCGCCGCCGATGGCGTGAAGCTCGCCGAGCAACGTCTCGTCAGCCCCGACGGCACCATCAAGGTCACCGAGGCGCGTTTGCCCGAGGCTCTGCGCGCCGTGCAGCAGGCCATGGCCGGCGGCTCGGAGCTCGAGCGTCGTCAAGTGAGTGGTGCCTTCGCACAAGCCATGAGCGCGGAGCTCGCCAGTCGATCCGCGGCGGCCAAGGGTGGAGCACCCGCTGGCGCGACCGCTCGCCTTGCCGTCCGCAATAGCGAGTTCCACGACGTTCGCGGCGAGAAGATCCGCGTCGAGAAGTCGGAAGAGGGCGTTCGCTACTACTCGGTCGGCAAGGGCGGCAAAGAGGTCGAGCTCGCCTACAATCCGTTCACCGAGCGCGAGAACGCCGGCATCACGTACCTCCGCGCGTTGCTCAGCCCGAAAGAGAACCGTCGCGTTCGCGCTGAGTTCAAGCGCTTCAAGAAGCGCGTCAACGACATCATGGCTCAGGTCACCGACAAGGACCTGATGTGGAGCTTCAGTCGTCTCGACAAGGTGCGTCTCCTCGAGGGCATCTCGCGTCACGATGGCACGCCGCTGGTCAACCTGTGGCCGCACGGCACCAAGGTGGCCCACGTCGACCAGTCGGATTTCGACGATTCGACTCTTCCCCGCGAAGACCTGGCTCTGTTGTTCAAGGCCGCGATGGACATCGAGCTGCCCGCGTCGATGTACAGCTTTGCCTCGGCGGCGCCGCTGCACGACTACTTCCACGACATCGCCCACTTCATGGGCTCGACATTGAGCGAGCGCGTGACCGCGAGCGCGCTGCACGGCAACGGCAAGAAGCGCCACGAGACCGCGGTTTGGTCACAAGAAGAAGAGCGCCACGGCCCGGTCCTCGATGCCATCTACAACGGCATCAAGGTCGAGGGTGAGCCGGTCCTGCACGCGCAGCTCTCGTATCCGATCGTGCGCGACGTCACCGCGAAGGGCGCCAAGCAAATGATGCTGCGCCGCGAGTTCGCCGAGATCGTCGCCGGCACGGCGTACCTGGTCTTGAAGGGCAACGCGAAGCCCGACTCGAATGCCGACAAGGCGCTCGACGGCATCTTCCGCGACGAGCTCTATCACTCGATCCTCATGCAGGCGGGCGTCAAAGCCGCCTACAACCCGTCGCGAATCGGCAACGTCGTCATGATCTTGCACAACGCCTTGCAGGCGCGTGGTGACACGGCCACCGACGAAGTCCGCTATCGCGTCCCGGAGCCGCTCCTGGTGCTCGAGACGACCTACGCGTTCATGGCGATGGAGAAGCGCATTCATCAGTTCATGAAGCGTTTCTCGATCGAGGACCTGCGCAAGGCAGTCGGGCCTGTCTATGCGACGGAAAAAGCGCTGCAGGACGCGGTGGACCGCGGCGAGCATGCACGCACGCGCCACTACGAGGTCGAGCAGAACCCCGACCTGTCGGAGGCCGAGGTTGCGGCACTGGTGAAGCGCTTCCCGGAGCGTTTCGATTTGGCGAATCGCAATATCCGCGAAAGCGAGCTGGCCAAGATCCTCGACCTCTACAAGGCGAATCACCTGGCGCGGCCCAGCTACTGGCTCGAGCGCAAGGATTTCGTCGAAGGCGCGAGCTCAGATGGCTCGCGTGTGCTCGAGCGGAAATACACGGACGGCTCGTCGCTGACGCTGACCTTCCCGAAAGCCGGTGGCTTGCCGTGGGTCAAGATGGATACCGGCGCGTTCGTCACCTTCGACCAGTCGATGGCGGACATGTCATTCCGCGAGATCGGCGCCTTGATGGCGACCGATAGCGCAGTGGCCTTCGCCAAGGGCCGCGATGAGGCGCCTGACCTCGAGCGCACCGACAAGCGCGCCTGGTTCACGGAGCTGGTGCTGAACCTCAGCTCCCGCAAGACGTATCAGGCCGCGCCGCTGACCATCGTCCGCGACGTGACCTTCATCTAGGCCGCTTTGGGCTGATTGACGCGCTTCGCTTCGCTAGTCGGCCGCGACCTGACGCGGCACCAGCACGATCTTGCCGACGGACTGCGCCGATTCGATGAGCTTGTGAGCCTCGCTCACTTGCTCGAACGGGAACTCGGTGACGCCAGGGGGCTTGAGCTTGCCTTGCTCGATCCAGGCCAGCATGTCGGCCATGCCTTCGTCGAGCAGGTCGGTGCGGTCGAACAAGAAGGAGACGTTGAAGCCGACGACGCTGCGGTTGTCGACGATCATCTTGAAGGGGTTGAACTTCGGCGTGCGTAACATGCCGAGGCCCGCTTTGATGTAATTGATGCGGCCGCCGGCGGTCGGCAGGAGCGAGTGCGTGCCGTAGACCACGAGCTTGCCGGTGGCGCGCAGGTGCTCGTAGCTCTGGTTGTACGTCGTGTAGCCGTTGGCGTCGAAGACCGCGTCGTAGCCTTCAGGGGCTTCGGCTTTCGCGCGGGCCCAGAGATCTTCCTTGCTCTTGTCGATGACGACATCGGCGCCGAAGTCCTTGGCGAACTGGATCTTGTGGCTTGCGCCGACGACCCCGACGCTGCGGAAACCGGCGATCTTGCAGATCTGCAGCAGGGCGGTGCCGACGCCGCCGGCGGCCGAGTGGATGAGCACGGTTCCGTTTTTGCGGATTCTGACCAGCTGATGCACCGCGTGATAGGCGGTCATGTAGACGCTGGGAAACGCGGCTGCTTGCTGGGCGGTCATGCCGGCCGGGATACGGAAGACCTGGTGCGAGGGCACGCAGACGTGGGTCGAATAGCCACCGAAGCGGCTGACACCGAAGACCGCGTCGCCGACCTTGTATTTGGCCTGCGGCCCCGCGGCGATGACCTTGCCCGCGAACTCGAAGCCGGGCGTGATTGGCCAACCTACGTACTTTTTAGCGGACTCATAGACGCCCCAGCGGACGCAGCAATCGGCGTAGTTCACACCGACGGCGGCCGTCTCGACGACGACCTGATCGCCTTCCGGCGTCGGCGTCGGATGATCTTCGATGCGGAGCTTCTCGTAACCACCCGGGGAATGGACGACGACCTTCTTCATGGGGCGCGCCTCTAACTCGAGTGCCATGCGGTCGACAAGCCTCGGGCTGTCAGCTCCGCCCCCCAAGAATCGACCATTCAGCTCCGCCCAAGAATCGACCAGGAACCTTCTCGGGCTTAGAAGAAGTAGCTGACGCGGAAAGAGGCCCGGAAGTTCGATGGCGCGACGTAGTAGTCCGGGGCGCGGGGACTGTCGTTGGTGCCGCTGAGCCCGTCGATGATGGTGCGCGCGCCGGGGGTGAGGAAGAGGAACTCGCCACCCAGGACCAGGTGATCGGTCACGTAAACTTCGAGGCCCGCTCCACCGTGGTAAGTGGCCTCCTGGCCGTCGACGTCGAAGATGCGCGCGAACGAGCTGTTACCGACGCCGCCCTTCAAGTAGGCGCCGACCGGGGAGGTCGGGACGATGTAGAGCAGGGCGCTCGCGTTCCACGGGTTGTCGAAGCGCACCGGAGCATCGGCGCCCGAGCCGAAGGGGGAGTAGCCGAGCTCGACGCCGAGAAAGCGGAGGAACTTGAGCTGGATGCCGAAGGTGCTGGCCACCGAGCGTGTGTTGCCATCGGCGTCGCCGCTGTTCTGACGCATGCCGAGCGAGGTGTTCACGCCGTAAGCGAACCACGACTTCGCGTCCGCTTTAGCGCCCGCGCCATACCCCAGCACCACGACTACAACAGCACCAACAAGCCCACGCATCGTAACCTCCGCATGGAGAATTGCGACGCGCGTGCCAGCCCAGGGTGCCCTCGGGCGCGCCATTGCCGGCCTTTTCGCTGGGCTTCCCCGGTGAGGGCGCGCTGACCCAGGGCGATGTGCGCTCAGGAGCTTGAGAACGTTGGTCGGTCCCGCTATACCCGCCCGCTCCCGAGAATCGACCAGGAACTTTCTCGTGTCGTACCAAATGGACTTTTGGCCCGAGGACGTCGTCCCGGGGCGGCTCACCTGGTCGGTGACGCGCGATAAGCGCCTGCGCACCTGCCTGCGCCGCTACTACCTGCACCACTACGCGAGCCGTGGTGGCGGCAATGTGAAAACGGCCGACCGCGAGACGCGCGAACTCTACGTGCTCAAGCACCTGCGCAATCGCTACATGTGGGTCGGCGAGATCGTGCACGAGTTGATCGAGCTCGCGTTGACCGCGGTACGGCGTGGCGATTCAGTGCCGGTCGAACAGCTCGCCGAGCGCGGCACGCGCCGGATGCGGGCGCAGTATTCCGAGTCGATTCAGGGGATGTACAGGGACAACCCCGTGTTCAAGTATGCCTTCTTCGAGCACGAGTATCGCGAAGAGGTGAGCCGCGAGGAGTGGCGGGCGCAGCGCGACCGGATGGAAGCCTGTCTGCGTACCTTCGAGGCGCTGCCGTTGGTCGAGACCATTCGCGGCACCCCCGCGTTTCGCTGGCTGGCCTTGGAGTCGGCTGCTAGCTTCGAGCTTGACGGTTCGACCATCGTCGTGAAACCGGACTTTGCGTATCGGGACGACGACGAGCGGGTGGTGCTGGTCGACTGGAAGACGGGTAAGCCACGGCTCGACGACGAAAAGCTACAACTCGCAGTCTACGCCGCCTACGCCAAGCGCGCCTGGGGCGTCGCTGACATCACACGCGCCCTGCTCGCGTACCTCGAGACGAACGAGGTCGTGGAAATCCCGCTCTCCGACGCTGACCTCGAGTGGGGTGAGAACCAGATCCGAGAATCCGTGAAACAAATGCGTGAGCTCGCAGCTGGCGAGCCGACGATCGAGCGCTTTCCGATGACCGAAGACGTTACCAAGTGCGCTCTGTGCTCCTTCAAGCGCGTCTGCCGCCGCTAGTCGCTCGCGCTCGATTAGGCTGCGGCGCTCGGTGCCATGCTGTCGGGTGGCGTCCACATTCCCGGAGCGAATGCACCAGGAGGGTAGTGTCGGTCTTTGCCGATGTCTTCTAGAGCGGCCTTGCGAAAGCCCGTCTGAAACGCCCAGTAGCTTTGGACGAAGCGAATTGTTTCGGGTTCGCTAGCAGCAGCCCAGCAGATCATTCGCCGACCGCGTGACAGCCATGGGACCCGAGGCAGCTCCGTGCGGTGAGCAAGCGGAACGCGCCTGACGCGACGCGCGCCGACGGGTCGGCCCCCACGCCTTGCTGCTTCTCCCTCGGTGACGACTTCGTCGACGAGGTACCGCACCTCGTTCCGCCACGCTTCGTCGTCGAGATGCTCCCATGCCGGGATTCGCGCAAAATGAACCTCGTATCTGCGAACGTGGTCGGCTCTAGAGACCGGTCGGGGACTCACTCGGCGCGATTGAGCATCGACAGCTCGCGAGTATGAGGTTGCGTCCAGCCACGTTCCCCGCAGTGGGACCCCCGTAAGCAGCGGCCCAGCGCAGTGCACGCCCGGCCAATCCTGCGGGTGCGCGACGAGACCTTCCTTGACGCCTTGGCTCAGGATGTACTTGAGGCACCGCACTTGGCTCGCCGGCGTTGGTAGCGCAGTCGGGATGTACTCGTGCCACATTGTGCCATGCCATCGGACTTCGGGGTGGTGACCCCAGCGCCGTGAGATCTCGCGCTTGATGAAGCCGATGAACGCGGGAACCTGGTGAGGCGGACCTTGCACCATGAAGTGCGCGTGGTTCGAGAGGAACGCCATAGCGTACAGTCGCACGGTTGCGTAGCGTTCCAGCGCCCGTCCAACCACGCCGACCACGATCGAATTGAGCTCTTTGGTCGGGCGGAGCAGGTGGCGACCCTGAAAGACGCGCGAGATGACATGGAGCGGGACGTTGGGGTCGATGAAGCGCGCATGGTGTCGGCCGGCGAACATTCGGCGGGGGAGGCAGCCTTCAGTGACGTCTCGAAGGAACATCGCTGTAGCGATTGCATCGGGTATGCCGAAGCGGACGCATCGAGGCGACCGTTTCTGCCCCTCGGGGTGGCAACCACCTTCGCGTGTCGCAACTTGCGACGCGGAGAATGTTCCTGGTCGATCCGGGGGCGGCGATAGGAGGTCGTGCGGCGGTAGAACGCGGCTCCTACCACCAGATGCCAACGAACACGCCGAGCTCCGTCGGGAACACGTCTTCCTCGGCGCGGTCGCCGTTGGAGTCAGGGGGACCGACCTTGATGGTTTGGCGGATGACGTTTTGGTAGGCGCGCAGCTCGGCGCTGAAGTGGGCGGTCGAGGTGCGGCCGAGGGTGGCGCCGAAGACGGCGTACGGGGCGAGGCCGAAGCGGACCTCGTCGACGCTCATGATGCGGGGCGAGAGACCGCCGCCGATATAAGGAGCGAAGTCGCCGTCGGAGAGCCAGTACGCCGCGCCGAGCTCGAGCAGCCAGCCCGAGATTGCCGGGTCGCCGCCGCGGCCGTTGATGCCGAACATTGCCCCGGTGGCGATGTTCATGAAGTAATTACGCTGCTCGAGGCGCAGGTCGTAGACGATCTGAAAGCCCTGGTCGAACTTGTAGCCCTTGGCCACCGGCGCCAACATGCCGACGCGGAAGCCGCCGATGCGGTTCGCCTTCTTGCGCTTCAAGCCCTCGGCTTCTTTGTCGGTGACGGTGTCGACCGTCTCGTTCGAGGTGACGGCCGTGTCGGTCAACAAGGCGCGGGCGATGCGCTCGCTCGCCGGCTGCATGTCATCCAAGGTCGCCAGGGTCATCTGGCGGTGACGGCGCGAGCCACCGTTGACCTCGATGAGGTCCGCGGAAAGCACCAACGACTTTTGCAAGCCGACGAGGCTCGACTCGACGTAGCGGTCCGCTCCAAGAGACTGCGCCGCCTGCTGCAGCGACTTGTTGCCTTGCAGCGCTTCACCCGCTTGCACCGGTCCGATGACGGCATCCCCGCTCGCGGCCTTGAAGCCCTCGGCAAGCAACGCGCCGGCTGCATCCGCTTCGCCGGGCGAAACGTTCGTCGTCTGCGGCGGGAACACGACGATGGTTCCCGCGTGGGCCGCCAGGGGCAGGGCGAGGGCGGTCAAGGCTACAAGCGAACGCAACATGCGGGGTCCTCCCATGACGATCCAAGAAGGTTCCTGGTCGATTCTTGGGGCTCAATAGTAGACGTACAAGGCCAGCGCCGATTCAGCGGAATCGCGCCACAGGCTTCCTCTTATGCGCAGAGCGACGTTCGATGACAGGGCGAAATTCTGACCCACTTCCACCGTTGGCACCCATCTGCCGGCGCGGGTGTCGCCCAAGACGTCGAAGCGGAGCTTTCCTTCGATGTGGCTGCGCCAGAACGACGTGACCGAGATCGCGGAGCCGAGGGCGACGTCGGGGCCGATGCGGAAGTTCGGGTGCAGCTTGGGGCCGCCCCAGACATTGAGATCGAAGAAGCCGTACCAGACCTCGCCTCCCAAGACGTGCGAGCCAAAGGTGTAGCCGATACCGCCGTTGAGCATCGCGGCCGTGCAGCTCCAGTCGTCGCAGTTGCCGAGGTCACGCAAGCGCTCGGCGCCGAAGCTCACCCGCCAAGACGGGAGCCGCACCCACCCGCTGTGCGGTGTCAGTGACGTGATGCTCACGATGGCGGCGCGATCGAGAACGACCCCGTGCTCGGCGTCGCGCCCCTCTTCGCTATAGCGGTCGGGCCGCAAGCGCAGCACGATGTTCGGCAGCTCGATGTGCGAGTTCGGGACGAACCCGTTCGGGCGATCCAACAGATCGTGCAGCGAGCCCCGCCAGGCGATCTCACCGAAGACACGGCCGCGGTCGGTGATGCCCGAGCCAATGCCGAAGCGCATGCTCTCGTGCTCCGATTCCGGCTCCGCGGTCGGTGGCTCGACGGTGAACGGCGGCGGATCGGCGCCAACCTTGCCGCGCTCACGGGCGAGCTGCAGCTCGCGTTTCCTGCCCGGACGCGCCGCTTCGGTGTCCTGGTTGGGAGTGAAGCCGATGTCGAACTTGTGATAGTCCGCTGCAGCGTCCAGGACCAAGGCGCGCCGGTCAGGCGCGAGCTCCTTCAAGATGCCCGGATCCCATTCGGGTGCCTGCACGAGCTTGCGCGCCAGGTCGACCTCGTCGCCCGTCATCAGCTTGTAGCGCGCGTTCATGGTGCGCGTGTGTGACGCGCGGTAGAGGCGCGGGCCGCGCAGCGAGACATTGGCCAAGGTCGTCTTCAGCGTGTCCGTCGGAATCGCCTGCACGGGAAAGTCCTCACGCAGGTGCAGCGACGGCCTCGCCACCTCGAGCAGCGACAGCAAGTGGTACGAGCAGTTCTCACTCAAGAAGTAGTAGTCGAAGTGGGTCTGATCGAGCTCCCACACGTGCGCCAAGAGCCGCGCCAGCTCGTCGTCCGTCAAAGCGAGCGGGTACTCCCAGAGGTCGCGCGACTCCATGTTCGAGTACTCTTGGACCTTCACGTAGTACGGCAGCGCCGAAAACCGGCCCGGGAAACCGCCTGTCAGGCCGAGGATCGTGTACGCGAACGGGTTCGTCGTCGTCGGGTAGGCCGCGAAGTTCAAGATGTTCGCGAGCAGCGCTTGGCCCTGAGCATCGCGGCGATCGACGCGCAGCATGGTGTGGCCGAACATCGAGGCGGGCGCGTTCAGGAACGCCGAGGCGAAGATCATCGTGACGCCGGCGGGCGCGAGCGTGGCCCGCCATTTCGTGTAGGCCGGGCACGACGGGGTCGGGGCGCCGTGAGCGGCGAGGCCCAGCGCCGCATCGAGAAAGGCAAAGCGGGCGGGGAAGGTACAGAAGTAGCTCGCGTCGAGCGCCTCCTCGCCGGTTCCTTCTAGCGGTTCCAAGAATGCAGCGATGTTCGCTTCGAGCTCGGCTTGGGGGTCGTTCTTCCCCTCCAAGGACAAGAAGAACGACGGCGAGTCGGCGTCACTCTCGTCGCTGCCCGGGTCCGTATGCAGGAGCAGACGCCACTCACGTTGCTCGGAGAGGCGCAGCTCGCGGGACTTCGCGATCAATGCGTGCTTGTCCGCGACAGCGGAAGACGCGTCAGCGGCGAGCAGGGTGAAGAGCAGAAGGGCGGTCACGGCAAAAAACGAACGGGGCCGCTCGCGGCACAAGCCAACGAGCGACCCCGCGCGATTCTAGTCCAGCTTACGTCTTAGAGACGGGTGCAGCTGTTCTTCAGAGTCTCGTTGGCGCGGGCCTCGGCCTTCATCGCGTCGAGAGTCGCAACCGGCTCGGCACCTTCGGAGAAGATGACTTCGTGCTTCGACTGAGCCACCTGGAAGAGCGACTCGTGCGCGGGCTGCTCACAGCCGAGCAGGGTCGCCATGGCCGAGAGGTACTCGCCCTTGCCGGCCGCCGCGTCGCGCATGAGGCTCGCGTAGTTCATCTTCACGAACGCTTCCTGATCAACCGAAGCCGAACGGCCCATGTCGACGCAGTTCGACGTGCCGGACGTGATGCCGAACGTCTGTGTCGCAAACGTGCCGTTGGTGGTCGCCGCGAAGATCTGAACGATGCCGGCGTCATCGCCGAACACGATCGAGCCCAAGCCGCAACCGGCCGTACCATAGGGAGCCGCAGTGGCCACCGACGCCGCCAAACCAACCACAGTTACCGCAAGAACCCCGAGTAGCTTACGCATGTCTGTTCCCTTAGAAAGTGGATGTCGTACGTCGCGCTTACCAACGCGACTGGCGCAGAGCTAGCAGCGCTTCCCAGGCAAAAGCAAACACTTGAGCGTGCCCGGGACCTCCTTGCGCCATCGCCCTTCACTGCTTATAGAGGCGCGCGTGCTGCTTCCCTTCGCTCGCAGATCGCTGCTCCTCGCTTGGGCGCTGACGCTCGGCGGAACGACCGCGTGTCGCCGCGAGCTGGTGGGACGCCCGGCGCCCGAGAGCGACCTTTATTTCCCCCTCGGCGTCGTCATCAGTCAGACCGATCAGCGGGTCGCCTATGTGATGTCGACTAACTGGTCGCAGCGCTTCAACACGGGTTGGTTGTCGGTCGTCGATCTCGACGCCATCGTCAGCGGCGCCGAGACGCCCGCCGATGTGATCCGCCAGACACTGCTCGTGCCCTCGCTTGGCGGCGAGCTCAGTGTCTCGGATGATGGGACGCTGCTCGCGGCGGCGTTCCGCAACAACAACCAAGTCATCGTCTTCGAAGTGAGCCCGGATGACGGCTCGATCCAGTGCGGCGATCCCGATGCGGAGAGCGGGCTCGATGCCGGCGATCGGCGCACGGATTGCGATGCGCGGCATGTGTATCGGTTCGTGGCGGATGGCCTCGATGATGGGTTCATCGTCGATCAGTTCAGTGACCCGTACGGCGTGCGCTTCTTGCCGCCGAGAGACGGTACGCAGGCGCTCATGGTTGGGTACCTGAGCAGCTACCTCGGCATCGGCCTCGTCACGCTCCTCGATGTCGATGTGGTGAGCGGCGGGGAGATCCTGGGCAACCAACGCTCCATCGAGCTCGCCACCGGAGGCTCGGGCTTCACGGTTCAAACCAGCGCCATCGTCGCGCCACGACCAGCGCCCGGTGCCACGGACCCTCGTTTCGTCGCCATCGGCAGTCGCAGCTCGGCGGGCGGCGTCAGCTCCGCGACCATCTTTGGCATCAACATCGACGACTACGTGTTCAAGGCGACCGAAGACACCGACTTCGCGAGCGTCGACTTCAACAACCGAGCGAAGATCGCCCGCATCGATATCCGCTCTCAAGCCGGGGGCTTCACGCTCGCCGACCTCGTGTTCACCGACGACGGTAACCGTGCCTTCGCGGCCGTCAGCTTCTCGCAGCCTACGAGCGGAAGCTCCGACAGCTTGCTGATGCTCAACGCCCGCCCGCGTAGCCGTGACATCGTGCTCGCCGACGACAGCATCCAAGTCGTGCAGCGCCCCGAATACGATGTCATCGACACACTCGCGGTCCCGGGGACACCCCAGTCCGTGAGCTACGTGCCGCGCTTGAACGCACCGCCGCTGCTCGTCACCGCTACCTTCAACGACAACGCGCTGCATTTCGTGCGCGTCGGCGAGACCAGCCTGGATGCGATCACGCGCTTGGACCGAAGCGTCGGCTTGGGGCCGGTGGTCGTGCGGCACGCGAGGTTCACCCCCTCCGGACAGAGCGCCGAGCGTGATTTCGTCGTCGTTACGAGCTTCCTGAGCCACGGCATCTCCATCTTCGACGTCACCGACGCCGATCCGAGCTTGTGGCAGCAGTGGTTCGTCGAGTCCGCCCTCGCGGACGGTCGTAGGTTCCGCTGATGCGCCGCCTACTCTCAGTCGCTATCGCGGTCACCGTGGCCGCGGGTTGCAACAACAACTTGCAGCTGACGACGACGTCGCTCGCGACTCCGGTGGGCCTCGCCGTCGCCGGCAGCCTCGCGCCGCACTTGTTCATCGCCAACGCGGACGAGGACAGCATCCAGGTCGTCGACCTCCCCGAGGACTTCAACGACACGCGCTTCGTGCGCGCTCCCAATCTCTACTTCCCCTTGCGCATCCCCGCGGGTGCGCGGCCGACGCGCCTCGCTGCCAGCGAAGATCAGCGCTACGTCATCGTGCTCGATTCCGCGACCAACTCGCTCCTCTTGATCGACGCCGATGCGTACACCAAGGCCTTCGACCTCGTCGGCAACGAAGTGAGCGTCGCGCTCACCCAGCGCGGCGCGACCCCGACCGACATGATCGCGTCGACGCAGGCGTGCCCCGACGACGGCGCCGAGGATTGTCTTGCCCGCGTCTACGTGGCGTTGGCCGCGACCGGCGTCATCCTGGTCGTGGATCTCAAGACCACGCTCGACGGTAGCGGCAATGTCATCGCGGGACCGTTTTTCACTCCGGTCCGGGCGTACGACGTCGGCGGCGAGCCGCAGCGTCTGGCGGCATCGTGGGATGGCAACTTCGTTTACGCGACGGACAACACCGCGCCGCAAGTCGTGCGCATCGGTGTCTCGAGCAGTGTCTCGAGCATCGAGCGCCGCGACATCGGCGGCATTGGCGGACCCGTCGCGGTATCGCGCGACAACGACGTGTTGCTCGTCGGCCGTCCGCTATCACGCGACGTCGTGGTCATGCAGGGAGCGGGCGACGGTACCTGGGCGGTGTTCGACGCGAACCCGACCTATACGCCGCAACCACGCTGCCTCGAGGATTGCGCGACGGGGCTCAACGTCAACGACACGTCCGACAATCCCCAAGAGTGCATCGAGCCGTTCGCGTCGGACGAAGACATCTGTGTCGACACGAGCACGGGCGCCATCCGCCCGAGCGGACAGGCCCTCTATACGGCCATCTACGTCGACGGCGCGCCCACGCTCATCACCACCTTGGGGAACAGCGCCGGACACGCCTCGCTATCCTACAGCTGCAACGACGGCGACTTCGATCTCGATAACGACGGCGAGATCAGCGAAGAGGAAGACCAGCGCAACAGCTCGATCAGCGTGAGCTTCGGTGAGTACGCTTTAGTGGTCACGGAAGGTGATCGCTCGATCGGCGATGTCTATTGGATGCCCCTCAAGGCCGCCACCGGCGCTCCACTGACGCCACAGCTCGCAAGCGCCGGCTGCGGCCGCCCGGCGCTCGATATCGACGTTCAGCTCGTCCTCAACGGCGGCGACGTCGATGACTTCGCGCCTTACCAGATCGGCAACTACATGGCCGATTGCGTGGAGACGCCGAACCGCGCCCGTTTCACCTGCGCGCGGGACACGAGCGGGGGCGGCCTGGTCGTCGTCTCCGGCAACATCCCGATCCTCGCCGCTCAAGGTTCGGGGCCCCTGCAACGCGAAGGACGTTGGGACTTCACCTGGGAGGGTGTCTTGCCGGGACTCGATCGCAGCAACGGCGGCGGTGAGCTCCTGAGCGACACGCTCTTCACCGATGTCGGGCTCCATTCCGAGGACTTCCAGCGCGCGAAAGTGGGAGACATCCTCGAGATCCTCAGCCCGCCGACCGCGGCACCGGAGTGCGTCGCGGAAATCGGGGAGGACGGCCGCGTTTGTCGGTTCGAGCGCCGCATCACGCAAGCCGTGACACCTTCGGAAGACGGCGAGGATAGGGCACTGATTACCTTCGAGCCGCCGCTCGAGCCGACCTGCTTCCTCGCCGGTGGTCGTATCGCGTACCGGATCCGCGCCGGCGACCAGTTCTTGGTCAATCGCCCGGGCTCCTCCGTCTGGCGCCTCGGGCTCACCGATCGCTTCGGGCCTGGGGGAGATGTCGCGACTGGCGAGTCCATCATCTTCGAGCTCCGCGATGACCTGCTGACAAACTACGTCGAGCCGCCCCCCGCGGCGGGAGAGCCTATCGTGGGCTCCTGCAACCGCTACGACGAAACGGGCAAGGTCGTGCCCGAAAGCGGTCAAAACGCGCTGCTATCGCGCGACGTCCGTTTCGCGGTCATCGTCCGCGACGGCTTTCGCCCCTATCTGACCGGCCGAGCCTACGCATCGAGCGGCAGTACCCTGGGCTCAGCCGGCAGCATCCCCGGCGACGCGCTGGTCTACCAGGGCCCGGTGAACGCCCTTGGCATCGCGCCCAACCCGAAGGTCTACATCACCTATTCGGGCAATGACACGCTGGTCGGCTTCGACCCGACCAACGCCGACAACGCCTCACGCGGCGTTCCCGGCACCCAGATCATCCTGCGGAATTGACCGCTGGAGCCCTGTGCCCATTAGGCTTGCCATTTCGCGTTTTTAAGTGCTATAGCCGCGCCCCTCTAAAACTTAGAGACGGAGATTCGACGACAATGGCTGTAATCCTGCGTATGGCACGTCATGGCACGAAGAAGCGCCCCTTTTATCACATCGTTGCCGCTGACTCGCGCCACAAGCGCGACGGCCGCTTCCTCGAGCAGCTCGGCAGCTACGATCCGCTCGCCGCGACTCAGCTCAAGGTCGACGCCGACAAGGCCAAGAAGTGGCTCGCCGCCTGTGCGCAGACTTCGCCGGTCGTCAAGCAGTTGCTCAAGCGCGCTGGGGTCCAGTGACCGATGAAAGACCTCGTGGAGTACATCGCCAAGGCGCTGGTGGAACAGCCCGAGTCGGTGAGCGTCGAGACGGCGTCGGGCGACGAGGGCGAGGACGTGATCGAGTTGCGGGTGGCTCCGGAGGACCGGGGTCGGGTGATCGGCAAGAACGGCCGGACAGCCCACGCGATTCGCACCTTGCTGTCGGCGATTCAGCCCGAGGGCAAGAACACGACGCTCGAAATTCTCGACTGAGCGACGACCCGAATTGGGTCCGCTTTGGCGTACTTGGCCGCGCTCACGGAGTGCGCGGCGAGGTTCGCCTCATGCCCGACGATCCGTCCGTCGAGCTGCCCGATGTCGAGCTGGTGCGTCTGGCCCGGAAGGGCGCGACGCGCGACGCGACCATTACCGCGATCCGCCCGGGCGGTGATGCCTACCTCGTCTCCTTCGAAGGTATCGGCGACCGCGACGTGGTGCGCGAGCAACTGACCGGCGCGGTTGTCTCCATCCCCAAGTCCGCGATTGCGCCTCTTCGCGCCAAGGAAGCTTACGTCTTCGAGCTGGTGGGCGCGGAGGTCCGCGACGAAGCCGGCAAGAGCTTGGGCAGAGTCGGCGCCGTCTTGGCTGGTGCCGGCCAGGACCTCTTGAGCATCGACACCCCCGACGGCGAGCGGCTCTTGCCGATGGTTCCCGACACCATGCGCGGCTTCGACCGTGCGAACGGCGTGCTCACGGTGGCGCCGATCCCCGGCCTCTGGGAATGAGCTTCGGGCTCGAGGTCATCACGTTGGTTCCGGAAGTCTGGGCCACGCTGACTAGCGAGCGCGCGGGCCTCACCGGCAGGGCCTTCGTCGACGGCGAAGCGCGCGTCACCATCCGCAATCTCAAGGAGTACGGCCACGGCAAGCACCGGCAGGTCGATGACGCGCCGTTCGGCGGTGGAGCGGGCATGGTGCTCGCCGTCCCGCCGCTGCACGCGGCAATCCTGGACGCACGCACGGCAACGCCGGGACCCGTGATCCTCATGGGGCCCCGCGGTGAGCGCTTCTCGCAGGCGATGGCGCGCGAGCTCGCGAACGGTCCTGGAATGACCTTGGTCTGTGGACGCTACGAAGGCGTCGACGAACGTGTACGCCGTTACGTCGATCGCGAGGTCTCGGTCGGTGACTACGTCCTCTCGGCCGGCGACCCCGCGGCCTGGAGCATCGTCGACGCGGTCGTGCGGCTGCTACCGGGTGTCCTCGGCAACGCGTCCTCTATCGAAGACGAATCCTTCAGCGCGGGCTTGCTCGAGTACCCGCAGTACACGCGCCCGGTGAGCTTCGAGGGAGTCGATGTGCCGGAGATTCTGCGCTCGGGTGACCACCGCAAAATCGCGGCGTGGCGCAGGGAGCAGGCGAGGGCGCTGACCGAGAAACACAGACCTGACTTGCTGGAGCAACTGCCGACGGACGAGTGACGCTCGATTCGTTGTTCCCCCGAACCACTCCAAATGGGTCACTCGCCGTCGCTTCAGTCGCACGGTTACAATTCGAAGCCCAGCGAGGCGCGAGCTCCCCAGTTGTGCAAGTCGCCGGGGCCGTCGACGCCCGGAGTGCCGTTGGTGAACAGGTTCGAGTTCAGCGCGTAGTTGTAGAGGCCACGCACGTCGAACATGAATCCGCGATTGTGGTACGCGAAGCCCAAGCCCATCGGGATTTCGACCACGTTGTCGTCGTTACGGATGTTCGAGACGTTGAAGCGCTCGCCCGCTAAAGCGTAGTGCTTCCAGCCGGCGCCGCCGAGCAAATACGGCTGAAAATCGGTGGTCGTGAGGTTCACGCGCGCCAGGCCCTGGACGCCGGTGCCGATGAGCTTCGTGTCACCCGACAGGCCGAAGGCGTTGATGTCGTTTACCGAGCCGACGTAGGCGGCTTCGAGACCCAGGACGCGACGGGTGCCGAAGATGAGGCGGGCATCCCAAGCGCCACCGAGCTCGGTCGCTTCACGCACGGAGCTCGCGGTGAAGTTCGTGAGACCGCCGCCCAAGAGAAAGCCGATGCCGGCGTCGCTCGCGGGACCCTGCTTGTAGGAATGCTCACGCGCATAGAGCTGGTCGTCACCGCGGGCTGGCGGGATGACCGTCGCTTCGGTGCGGCCGCTCGGCGGGTCGATGACGACGCGATCGGTGTCACCCGTTTGTGTGGTCACCGTCTCACCCGTGGTGAGATCGGTGCTAGTCGTCGTGGTTTGTGTCGTGGTCGCCGCCTGCGCGTGCGCCACCGAGGCGGCTGCCGAAAACGTCAACGCAGCGGCCAGGCAAGCAAGCTTCTTCATGTCTTATCCCCCGTGATAGTGACGCCACTGGTGCCCCGGGCGCCTGATAGGCCGCTGGTGCAGTCGTCGTGCCATGTGGGTATAGAGTGCCGCAAGCCCGTAAAACGGCGTTTTGAGCGCGATCGAGAGGGTTTAAGCTGGGGCAAAGCGCACCATTTGGGGGGAGTTGGCCCGTTCTTGCTTGCTTTTTTACGATCGACTGTGTTAGCTCCGCGCCCTCGTTTCGGGAGTAGGCCTTTTATGAACATCCTCGACAGTATCGAAAAAGAGCAGATCCGCCGCGAGGCCAACTTCCGCGCCGGTGACACCGTGCGCGTCGGCGTCCGCATCAAGGAAGGCGACAAAGAGCGCATCCAGGCGTTCGAAGGCGTCGTCATCGCGCTCCGCCATGGCGGCAGCCGCGCTTCGTTCACGGTTCGCAAAGTCTCCTACGGCGTCGGCGTCGAGCGCGTGTTCCCGCTGAACAGCCCGTCGATCGACAAGATCGAAGTCGTGACCGCCGGCGACGTCCGCCGCGCCAAGCTCTACTACCTGCGTGACCTCGCTGGTAAGGCCGCCCGCTTGAAAGAGCGCGACAGTGGCGAGAGCACGGCCGCCGCCGAGACGGTTGCCGAGGCCCCTTCGGCCGAAGCCCAGGCTTGATCGCGATGCGCTTCGCCGAAACGGTGAAGCGCATCAAAGTCTTGCGCTGATCTCGAGCCTCGCTCGAGAATCACCACGTGCTCTGGGTCGACCTGGCGTTGCAGGCCTTTCGTGACGTCCGTGTGCAAGCGGCGGTCACGCTCCAACGGGGTTACAACGCCGTTGTCTGCGATAGCGTTGTGCCAGAGACCGTCATCGACGCTATCCTCGAGCTCTGCTTGCCCTCCGGTAACGCCGAGCAGGGCCGCGGCATCATCACGTTCGTGGGGCGCGATGGCGCGACCTACCGCGTGCTGCGCGACTTCGCGACCGCTGGGGCGCAGCTTTATGCCTTCGAGCCCACGCGGCGGCAGTTCGTACCGGTAGCCGACGGCGCGCCCGCCGTCGCCGCGGCCCTGAGCACCCAGCTCGCCATCGCGAGTCGCGAGCTCCTGGCCGACACGTTCACCATCACCGCCGATCACATGCCGGCGGCCGAAACACCGCGACCACCCAACCCGGCGGCCCGCGCGCGCCTCGCCGCCATCGAAGCCAAGATCGCGAGCCAGGCCCGCGGCAAACAGCTCGAGACGCAGCTCGATGCGATGACCCAGCGCCGGCTCGAGGTCGATGACGCCGTCAACGCCAAGGCCGTCAGCGCCGACCGCATGAAGCGCGCGAACGCCGCTCTCGCCCCCTACGCACAGCTGACCGTTTTACCGGACGACTTCCTCGCCATGTACGAATCAGCGATGGAGAAGGAGCGGCACAAGCGCGCCGATCTCGTGCGCTGGCAACAGGAGCACGACGACCACGAGCGCTTGGTGCGTGCCGCCGAGGAAACGCCCGTGCTGAGGGACTGGCGGGTCATCGCCGGCGTGCTCTCGGGGGCAGCGGCGGTAGGCGTCGGTCTGTGGCTCGGCGGCTCGCTGCGCTACATCGCGTTCCTCGACATCCCAGCCTTCGGGCTCGCGACCTTCGCCCTCTGGCAAAACCTTTCGCACCGTGAAGCGCTCGCCGTCGCTCGGAAGCGCCTCGCCGCGAGTGACCGCCGTCGCGAGCAAATCGAGAGTCGTGACGCGGAGCTCATCGCCAAGGCGCACGAGCTCGCCGCCATGGTTGGTTTCAGCTCGCTCGACGAGGTGCGCGAGACCATCAAGGCACGCGACGCCGCCAAGGCCGAAGCCGCCGAGGCGCGGCGTCTCTTCCACGAGGCAGAGGAAGACCCCGAGCTCATGCGCTTGCGCGAAGAGAAGATCGCTCTCGAGAGCGCCGTCCAGGCCATCGAGAAAGAGCTCGCCACCATGGGCATGTCGGGCAGCGACATCGGCGTGTTGCAAGCCGAGGCCGCGGGCCTGCGCCGGCTCCTGGGCATTCGCGAGGAGCGCGCCGACGAGCTCAGCCGCACCTTCGAGGTGGCGCTGCGACACTTCGGCGGCGACGCCACCCAGACGGCAATGGCGCTCACGCAGCGCTCGAGCCAGTTCATCCAGCACCTGTCGGGCAAGAAGCTCACGCGTATCGAGGTCGATATCGACGGCACCATGTCGGTGGTCGGAGCAGACGGGGTTCAGCCGCCTCAGCTGCTGCCCGTGCCCTGGCGGGAGCTCGTGATCCTGGCGGTGCGCGGCGCCTTGCTCACGGCGCTGCCACCCGAGCGGCGCTTGCCCGTCCTGGTCGGGCCCTTCGAGCTCTCGACGCCGGGAGGTGACGAGCTCCTGCGGCGCTACCTTGGAGTCCTCGCCCAAGCAGGGCTGCAGGTGCTCCACTTGCTCGACCGGCCGCAGCGCGCCGAGGGAGCACCCAACGTGACGCGCTTCGTGGCCCGCACATGACGCTCGAGCGGACAACGGCGATTGGCCGGGCTTTCGAGGAAGCCGCGTGTGAGCATCTCGCGACCGAAGGCTATCGCTTGGTGTCGCGCAACTACCGTGCGCCGGGCGGCGAGATCGACATCGTCGCGTGGGATGGCGATATCTTGTGTTTCGTCGAGGTGCGCGGGCGCTCCGCGGATCACTTCGGCGATCCGCTCGAGACCATCTCGCGCACGAAAATCGCGCGCATCATCCGCGCCGCCCACTGGTTTCTCACCGACCTGCCACGGCCCTGGCCAGTCATGCGCTTCGACGTCATCGGCCTCACGGGCAGTCCACCGGCCGAGATTCGCTTGATCCGCGACGCCTTCGACGACTCGCGAGTCGGCTCATGAGCACGCTCTTCGTGGTGGCGACGCCCATCGGCAACCTCGGGGATGCGACGTTTCGCAGCGTCGAGTGTCTCAAGGCCGTGAAGGTGGTCTTTGCCGAGGACACTCGGCGCTCCTCTCAGCTCCTGTCGCACTTCGGCATCTCGAAGCCCTTGAAGAGCCTCCACGAGCACAACGAGCGGGCGCGGGCACGCGAGGTTTTGGACGCTTTGGCGGACGGTGACGTCGCTTTCCTCACCGACGCCGGGACGCCGGCGGTGAGCGACCCCGGCGCCGAGCTCGTCGCCATCATCGCCGCCGACGGGCAGCACCGGATCGTGCCGATTCCCGGTGTGTCGGCGCTGGCCACCGCGCTTTCGGTCGCGGGGTTCACTCAGGGGGCCGTGACCTTTCTGGGCTTCTTGCCGGTGAAGGGGAGGGAGCGCACTGAAGGCCTCGCCGGCATCGCCGCGAATCACGGCATCATCGTGCTCTACGAGTCGCCGCATCGTCTCGCCGAGACGCTCGAAGAGCTGGCGGGCACCCAGCCCGATCGCCGCGCCGTCGTCGGCCGTGAGCTCACCAAACTCCACGAAGAGCTGGCGCGCGGCACCTTGAGCGAGCTGGCGCGCCGATTCGCGGGGGAGACCAAGGGCGAGCTGACCATCGTCCTGGGGCCGGTGCACGCGGAGCCCGTGAGCGCCGATGCCCGCCAAATGGACGACGCCATCGCCAGGGTCATAGCGGCCGGGCTGTCAGCCCGCGATGCCGCGACCGCGGTGGCCGCGGTCCTCGAGCTGCCCAAACGCGAGGTCTACCAGCGCGTCCAGGAGCTCGCGAAGACCAAGGGTTGACAGCGGACCGACCCCCGTCCAAGTAACGCCGCCATGAGCGAATTCGTGCGTGTGTCCGTGGAAGGGGCGGTCGCGGAAATCGTCATCGACCGGCCCAAGGCGCTGAACGCCTTGAACCCCGATGTCTTGGCGGGGCTCGACGCCGCCTGCGCGACGGTCGAAGGCAACAAGGACCTGCGCTGCGTCATCATCACCGGCGCCGGTGAAAAGGCTTTCGTCGCTGGCGCGGACATCGCGGTGATGGCGAGCATGACGACCGCTGAAGCGGACGCATTCGCGCGCCGCGGCCACGCCATCATGCACCGTATCGAGGCGCTCCCGGTACCGGTCATCGCCGCGGTGAACGGCTTCGCGCTCGGTGGCGGCTGCGAGCTCGCGCTGGCCTGCGACATCATCTACGCCAGCGAGACCGCGAAGTTCGGTCAACCGGAAGTAAAGCTCGGGCTCATCCCCGGCTTCGGTGGCACGGTGCGTCTCGGACGCAAGGTAGGCTACGGCGCCGCGGCCGAGTGGATCTTCAGCGGCGACATTTACGACGCCCAGACGGCGGCCAAGATCGGCCTGGTGCAGAACGTGGTGCCGCCGGGCGAGCTCATGGGTAAGGTCCGCGCCCTCGCACAGACCATCGCCAAGCGCTCGCCGGTCGCCGTGCGCGCCGCCAAGCACGCCATGCAAGTGGGCATGGGCACCGACCCGCACACCGCGGGCAACATCGAGGTGCTGTCGTTCGGCCAGCTCTTCGGCACGGCGGACATGCGAGAGGGCACCAAGGCTTTCGTCGAGAAGCGCGAGCCGACGTTCACGGGGAGGTAGTTCGTGGAACTGACGCTCAGCGACGAGCAGAAGCTCTTGCAAGAGACGGTGCGTGAGCTCGCTAAAGCGGAGCTTTCGCCCAAGGCCGCCAAGCACGACGAGTCGGGCGAGTTTCCGACCGAGCAAGTCAAGCGCATGGCCGAGCTCGGGCTCATGGGCGTCGCGGTGCAGACCGAATACGGCGGCGCCGGTATGGACACGGTAGCCTACGCCATCGCCATGGAAGAGATCTCGGCGGGCGACGCCTCGTGCGGCGTCATCATGAGCGTCAACAACTCTCTGGTCATCGATCCGATCATGAAGTTCGGAACCGAGGCCCAGAAGAAGAAGTGGCTGCCAAAGCTTGCGACGGGTGAGCTCTTGGGGTGCTTCTGTCTCTCGGAACCGGCCACCGGCAGCGACGCCGCGGCGCAGACCACGAGCGCGGTCAAACAGGGCGACCAGTGGGTGCTCAAGGGCACCAAGAACTGGATCACCAACGGCAACGAGGCCGACGTCGCCATCGTGTTCGCCATGGGGGACCGGAGCAAGGGCGTGAAGGGCATCCACGCCTTCATCGTGCCGTGCGACGCGCCTGGCTTCGTGGTCGCCAAGAACGAGCACAAGCTCGGTATCAAGGCCTCGAGCACCTCGCAGATCAGCCTCGACGACGTGAAGCTGCCGGCCGACGCCTTGCTCGGGAAGGAATACGAGGGCTTCAAGGTCGCCATGTCGACGCTCGACGGCGGCCGCATCGGCATCGCGGCGCAAGCGCTCGGCATCGCCCGGGCTGCCTACGAAGGCGCGCGCGCCTACGCCTTGGAGCGCGAAGCCTTCGGCGGCCCCATCGCGAACCTCCAGGCCATTCAGTTCTACCTCGCGGACATGGCGACCCAGATCGACGCCGCTCGCTTGCTCATCTGGCGCGCCGCGACCTTGAAAGACCGCGGCGTCCGCTTCGGCAAAGAGGCCGCGATGGCGAAGCTGTACGCGAGCGAGATGAGCGGCCGCGTCACCACCAAGGCACTGCAGGTCTACGGCGGCTACGGCTACGTGAAGGACTATCCCGCGGAACGTCACTTCCGCGACGCCCGCATCACCGAGATCTACGAGGGCACGAGTGAGATCCAACGGCTCGTCATCGCCCGCGCGGTGCTGAACGGTGAGTGATTTTACTCTCAGCGAGGGCCAGGAGCTGCTGCGTGCCTCGGCCGAACGTTTCGCCAAGCAAAGGGTCGCCCCCGGCGCGAAGCACCGCGAGCACGAGCATGCGATTCCCCACGCGTTGATCAAAGAGCTGGGCGAGCAGGGCTTGCTCGGTGTGAACATCCCGGAATCGCTAGGCGGCGCCGAGGCCGGCGTCGTCGGTTACGCGCTGGCGCTGCGTGAGGTCGCTAAAGCGGACGCGAGCGTCGCGGTCACCATGGCCGTCACCAATATGGTCGGCGAGGTCATCACCAAGTTCGGCACCCCGGCCCAGCGCGAGCAACACGTGCCCAAGCTCGTGAGTGGCGAATATTTCGCGGGCGCGTTCGCGCTCTCCGAGCCGTCGTACGGGTCCGACGCGGCGAACCTCCAGACCAAGGCCAAGCGCACGAGCAAGGGCTGGTCACTGTCCGGCGAGAAAGCCTGGATCACGAGCGGCGATGGGGCAGGGGTCATCGTCGTCTGGGCCCGCACGAGCGACGACGGGGCCAAGGGCATCACGTGTTTCCTCGTCGAGAAGGGCGCTTCAGGGCTCACGGCCGGCAAGCCCGAAGAGAAGATGGGCCTCATCGCCTCGCACACCGTGTCGCTCGCGCTCGATGGCGTCGAGGTCGGTGAAGACGCGGTGCTCGGGGAGATCGGCGGCGGTTTCCGTATCGCCATGACCGCGCTCGACGGCGGCCGCATCGGCATCAGCGCCCAGGCCATCGGCATGGCGGCGCGCTCGCTCGAGGTGACGCGCGAGTACGTGCTGACGCGCAAACAGTTCAAGAAGACGCTCGCTGAACAGCAAGCGGTGCAATTCATGATCGCGGACATGGCGACCGAGCTCGACGCTTCGTGGCTGCTCGCTTTGCGTGCCGCTTGGTTGAAGGAGAACGGCCAGCCGTTCAGCCGTGAGGCGGCGATGGCCAAGGTCTTTTCGACCGAGGCGGCGAACCGAATCGTCCGCGACGCGGTTCAGCTCCATGGCGGCTACGGCTACATGGAGGAGTCGGAGGTGGCGCGGCTCTACCGTGACTGCCGCGTGACCCAGATCTACGAGGGCACGAGCGAGATTCAACGCATGGTCATCGCCCGGGACCTGCTCCGCGGCGGATGAGCGATCGTCTGACAGGGGTCCAAGGTGTGGGGACCCCCCACATAAACCCAATTTTCTCCGGGCAATAGCTGGCTCGGTTTGCTAGAAGAAGAGGTACTTCAGGAAGTACCTCGGTCGGGGAGACGCGCAGTGTTCCGCTCAGCAACGACGCGCCGCTTGGCGACGCTACAATACGCCACTGCCCTCGTCGGTCTGCTCACCGCGGCCGCTTGCTCGGGTAATCTTCCGCTCCGCTATGGCGAGACGTTGTGCGATCCGCAGCATCCGTGCCCCGACGGCATGATGTGCGCGGACAGTATTTGCGTCCCCGACACGCGGTCCGACAACGACATCATCGCGCCAACCGACGAGTTCCAAGGCGAGTGGGACAACCCGTTTCCCGGCGACGGCAACGAGACCATCCCGAACAACTTCTGTCGCTCCGACGAGCAATGCTCCAACGGCGAAGCCTGCGTCGACGGCGTCTGTCGGCGCACACCGTGTTTCGGTGTCACCTGTCCCGGGGTCGGCGATGTCTGCGCGTTCCAGTGCATTCCCACCAGCGCCTCCTGCAACGACGTCGATTGCATCGACAACTTCGAGCACTGCGTCAACGGCGACTGCGTTCCCTCCTGCGATATCGACCCTTGCGAAGATCCCGGCTGCGATCCGGTGGGCGACCCGAACTGCGTAGCCGGCGACTGTGTCAACGGCACGCTCTGCTTTGGCGGATTCTGTCGCGAAATCACGCCGTGCGGTGACGACG
Organism: Myxococcota bacterium; assembly: GCA_041288095.1. Lineage (GTDB taxonomy): Bacteria > Myxococcota > XYA12-FULL-58-9 > XYA12-FULL-58-9 > JALHOP01 > JALHOP01. The sequence goes on along the minus strand of JBGGMJ010000168.1, from coordinate 23,392 downwards.
GTGATGCGTTCTGCGGCGCGGGCTTCATCTGCTCGCTGGGCTGCAACACGCCGAGCCTCTGCGATTCGATCAGCTGCAACGCTGGCTGGACATGCACCATCCAGACCGACGGCATGGGCGTACAATTCCCGACCTGCGTCGGCAGCCCATGCTCGGGTCTTTCGTGCGGGCCGGGCGAGAGCTGCATCGGCGGTAGTTGCATCGACACCTGCGAGTTCGTGCCCTGCGCCGATGGCGGCCGTCAGTGCGCGAGCGATGCTCAGATCTGCTGCAACGGCGTGTGCTGCGGCGAGGGCGAGATCTGCCGCGTCATCCGCGACGATCAGCCAGGCGTCTGTTTACGGCCCGAGGGTATTTGCGATCCGCCATGCAGCGCCGACGAAGTTTGCGTCGCCGGCGAATGTCTCTGCGCCGAGTACCCGAACCCGCGCGAGTGCGGTGGCGGCGAGTGCTGCAGAACCCAGACTTGCGACAACCCCTGCAACCCGAACCCCTGCGCGACCAACGTGGGCAACCCGCTGTGCACCGTCGACTGCAGCCTCACCGAGGGCTACCGCTGCGTCAACGACTGCGGCGGTGTCGTCTGTCCGAAGCTGAACACGGTCTGCGAGCCGTCCAGCGGTGACTGCTTGTGCGGTACGCCCGGTACGGCCTGCGCTGGCACGAACTGCTGCGTCGACAACGACCCAGGCGCGGGTTTCAACTACGTTTGCGACGACACCTGCAGCCCGAACCCGTGCACGCAGGCGCTTTTCGGTGACAACCGCGAGTGCAACCGCGACTGCACCCAGCCCAATGGCTTCACCTGCACCAATTACTGCGACGGCGTGGTCTGCGGTCCGAACATGACCTGCGACCCGGCAAACGGGAACTGCGTTTGCGGCGGCGACGGCCTGTGCGTCGCTGGTAATCTTTGCTGCGTCAACGACGCCGGCACCCTCGATTGCCGCGACCCCTGCTCACCAAATCCGTGCGGCGCCGAGGCCTGTAGCCGCAACTGCAGCCAGCCGGGTGGTTACCAGTGCGTCAATAGCTGCGGCGCCGGCCAATGCAGCAGCGATGTTCGCAATCCCGATTGCAATCCGAACGGCGGCGCTTGCAGCTGCCAGAACGACTCGACGGGCCAGTACGAGATCTGCAGCACCTCGACTTGCTGCAGCGACGTCGGCGTGTGCGCCAATCCATGCGGGAGCAATCCGTGTCCGACGCCGAGCGATGCGGGCAACGAGACGCGTTGCGTGGCCAACTGCCGCACCACCGGCGAAGACTTCGACTGCGTCGATCCCTGCGCCGGCAACACCTGTTCGACCGCCAACACGGGTCGCAACCCAGATTGCCGCCCGGATCCAGGCAACCCCAATGCGCCGCAGTGCTTCTGCGACGATACCAATCCGGACACGGTTTGCGGCTCGGGCACGTGCTGCGAAGGCGCGGGCTGTCTGAATCCGTGCTCGCCGAATCAGTGCCCGAACGACCCGGGTAACCCGAACGACGACGCAGCCGGCTTCACGCGCTGCAACGTCAACTGCAACGACACCAACAACTACACCTGCGCGAATCCCTGCGCGGGCAACACGTGCTCAACCGCGAACGGCGGCCGCAACCCGCAGTGCCACTCGATCAACGGCGGTCAAGACCCGCAGTGCTGGTGCGCCGTCTCGTCGACCGTATGCGCGGCTGGTCAGTGCTGCCTCGGTAGCGGTTGCGCCGATCCGTGCGCTGGTAACCCGTGCGGCGGCGCTGGCGTGTGCGCGGTGAGCTGCACCTCGCCCGGCGGCTTCACCTGCACGCCGGTTTGCACCACCGCGAGCTGTCAGGCAGCCGCGGGCGGTCAGAACCCGATCTGCGATCCCGATCAGCGCTGCGAGTGCGTCGGCGACGATGTCTGCGCCGGCAACGAATGCTGTGTCGACAACACCGGCGACGGAACGCGCGACGGTTGCTTCGATCCGTGCGCGGGCAATCCCTGCGGCGGCACCGGCGTCTGTGTGCGCAACTGCTCCGTGCTCGTGGGCTTCACCTGCAGCAATCCTTGCAGCGGGACCAACTGCCCGGCGCAGAATCCGCAGTGCGATCCGACGGACCCGAATCCGGCGACGCGCTGCGGCTGTGGCACTGACACCTGTGCCGGCGCCGAGTGCTGCATCGGGGGCGTGTGCGATGACGCCTGCTCACCCGATCCGTGCACGACGCCTCCGAACACGCGCTGCACCGCGGGACCGACCGCGTGTGCTCAGGCGTCCGGCTTCGTATGCAGCGACCCATGCGGCGGCAACAACTGCGCGTCCGCTCAAGCGGGCTTCAATCCGCAGTGCCGGCCATCGGGCGCCACGGGCGATAGCGCCCAATGCTATTGCGATGGAACAACTGACGCGGTTTGCGTCGCAGGCCAGTGTTGCGGCGCCAGTGGGTGCTTCAATCCCTGCGCTAACCCCGTCGCCGCCTGCGGTACCACGGGGCAGTGCGTCGTGGATTGCACCCAAGCCTCGGGCTTCCGTTGCGACCCTGTTGCCTGCGAGCCGACCTGTGTTTCACCGCTCGTTTGCAACCTGTCGAACGGCCACTGCATGTGCGGTTCGCAAGACGCGTCGACGATGAGCTGCGGCGCCCCGGCACAGCCTCCCGGCACATTTCCCAACGCTTGCTGCGACACCAATCCCGGACCAGGCACGACGCTCCAATGCGTGGCTCGCGCGTGTACTAGCGGCGCCCAATGTGCGGCCGTGCCAGGACAGGGCGCGGGCTGCAACCAATGCAATCCTTGCACGGGCTGCAGCACCTCCAGTGGTGAGACCGGTGGCTGCGTCAATCCTTGACCGCAATGATGGAACTCGAGTGAGACTGAACCGCTACGCCGCCATAGCGGCCATAATGGCCGGATTGCTTGGAGTGAGTTGCGCCAACGACGATGACGTCGGCGAAGACTGTCCGATGGAGGCGCCGCCGACTACCGGCGGCAACGAAACGGGGTCTGCATATCCGCGAGACGTTGAGGTCAATACGGCGTTTCCTTGTGATTCGCTCACCTGCGTTAACACCGATGGCCGGCCCTCGTACTGCTCGCGCGAATGTCAGTCGGATACTGGCTGCCCGACGGCGTTCCAGTGTGAAGAGATCATCTCCATTGGTCCGCTCGCTGGGCGCAAATACTGCGTATGGCGCGGCTGCCGCGCCCAGCTCGAGTGCGGCGACGTGAAGAAGTTCGATTGCATCGAAGGCAACTACGGTCCGTTGAATCCTCCAGGGCTCTGCGGCCTCATTGGTGACGAGCCCACGGACACCACGGACGGTAGCCAATGAAAGCGCTCCAAACACTTTCTGCCGTGCTTGTGCTGACCTCCGGCTGCCAAAGCTATCCGTTCAGTTTTCAGACCAATCAGCGCGTCGAGGCACGCAGCTACCAAGAGCAGGTGTCTACATCCGATAAAACGGACATCCTGTTCGTCATCGACAACTCACCCTCGATGGCGGAAGAGCGCGCTAATCTGCAGCAAAACATCGGGCGCTTTATCGAGGTGCTGAGCCGATCCGTCGTGGATTACCAAGTGGGCGTCATTACGCCAGATGCCGATCGCGTGCCCGGATCAAACTGCGAGCCGTGCTGCGATCTCGACACGAACGGCAACGGCCTGCCCGATTTTTCGGGTTGCGATGGCGGGCGTCTCGTCGCCGCCGATGGGTTGCGCCGCGTCTTCCCGCGTCCCACGTCCGAAGATCCGGTCGAGCTGCAACTGAAGACCGAGCAGTTCATTCAGGACTTCAACGACGTCGTCGCGAGCCTCGGCAAGGGTGGCAGTCCGTTCGAGCGGAGCTTCGAGACCATGCAGACCGCCTTGTCGCCGGATAGTGAGGTCGCGGTGCGCGCGCTCAATTTCGGTTTCCTGCGGCCGGACGCGGCGCTTGCCGTCATCTTCATGACCGACGAAGACGACTGCACGCATGCCGACAAGGCCTGGTATACCCAGGCCGGCCGCGATGACTCCGACTGCTATGTCGATCCGACGGCGCAGCCGGTATCCGAGTTCATCGACTTCCTCCAGGACCTCAAGGGCGGCAGCATTGACCTGGTGCGCGGCGCCGCTATCATCGGTTCCGTCGAATCAGTTGCCGCGCCCCTGGGTTACGAGGCCGCCGGCTGTTTCACCGACGCCGAGTCACTGCCTTCGAACGAGTGCGGCTGCTGGAGCACACGCTACGTGCCGGATCGCACGACCTCGGATCCTGACGATGAGCTGTTCTGCAACGTCATCTCAGCGCCGCCCTATAACCAGACGAGCGAACGCGTGCCTGATCTCGGTGCCGGCCAGGGCGGCTGTTCCACGCTTCCCGGCGGGCGCTACGTACAGTTCCTCGAGGAGATCAACAACCGGCGCATCGCAGCGGGTTTGAAGCTCGGCGTCGTCGTCGATTCGGTCTGCCGCGCCGACTACGGCCCAACCCTCGAGCGCATTGCCATCGATGTCGTGAGCGACAACTGCTTCCGTCTCATCGAGCAGCCGTCTCTCGACTTCGAGAGCATTCGCGTCGTCCGCAATGGCGAAGTCCTACCCGAGGTCGACGAAGACAGCGACGAGAGTGGCTGGATCTACAACGTCGATTCGAACCGCGTCTGCCTCGCCAACATCACCAAGTCCGTCAACGACACCTACGAGATCACCGTGGTCTCGGGCACTAGGGGCTTCGAGGAGGAGGAGGAGTAAGGCTCCGCTACAGCGGGTTGCCTCCGTTGCCGCCAATGGCGAAAGGCTCTAGAATACGGGGCCCCATGCGTACAGGCCTCGTGGTCGTTGTGGTATTGAGCGCTGGTTGTTTTGACCTCGCCGGCCCTGATTTCGGCGCGCTCGATGACTTCTGTCGTGCCGATGGCGGGTGCGACGATGGCCTGCAGTGTGACACCAACAATCGTTGTACCGCCGATTGTCGCACGCTCCAGTGTGCGCCTCTCGGCGCTTGCGACAGGACTGGCGAGGCCCCGACTTGTTCATGTACGCGTGGTGTCTTGGACAATGGTGGAAACTGCGTTGAGCCCGTTGATCCCTGCGTGCCAGCGTCTCACGTCGCGCAGCATTGCGACGCGGGTGACGTATTCTGGTTCGATAGTTGCGGCGTACGAGAAGAGGTTGCGATCGACTGTGGCGCGCGGGGCTGCGTTTCCGGCATTTGCGGCGAGACCGTTTTAGCGGCACTTGCCGACTCCGCTGCCGGCTGGGTCGCTCGGCGCATGCCGTTTTCGGTTGACTCCACCGGTACGCCGATCGTGGCAGGCCTCGCCACGACCTATGTCGAGGAACAGTTGCGACTCGATTTCATGAAGTGGAACGGCGCCACGTGGGACTACTTGAGTGGGAACCCTTTCAGCATCTTTCCCAACGGCGTCGCTGACGCGCGGCTCGTCATGCGTTCCGATGGACGAACTTCTCTCGCCTGGTGCGACGGTGTCTCGACAACCGACTGCACGATGAAGGTGTCGGAGTGGGACGGCACTCGCTTCATCAACTATGGCGGAGTGTCTTTGCAGGCAGGGCAGAATGAAGAAATGACTATCAGTGCCGGACCCGGGTTCGGTCCAACCGTTGCCTGGACGCACACCGCATCGGGTACTCCCGGTGTCGAGATCCGCCATTGGACGGGATCCCAATGGGACGACATCGACTTCCCCTTCTCAGGTGGGAGTCCCGCGCTTGCCGTTCGAGATGGCAGGCTCGTCGTAGCGACTGCGTGGGATACATTCACGACGATCCGTGAACGGTCCGCCGACGGATCTTCATGGGTCCCGATCGGGGCGGGCATCGGTGGTCCCGAGAGTCTTCTGGTCGACGGCTTCAGGCCATGGGACATCGACATCGCGGTTCTTGGTTCGTCAGTCATCGTGGCAATGCGTGAGCTTGTGACACCAGGTGACCGTCGCATCCACTTGCGTTCCTTTTCGGATGGGGGCTGGCGCAATCTCGGCGGATCACCGGAACCGGGCGGCTTGCCCGCGGGTGACTATCAGAGGGTTCGCATTGCAACCGGGCCCAAGGGCGAGGTCATTCTCGCGTACACGGCGCGCACGCTCGAAGGAGGCGTGGCGTTGTTCGTCATGATGTGGCGGGACCAAGAATGGCTGCCGTTGCGTTACGAAGAGGTTGCCACTGATTCGCTCACTCCGTCCACATGGCAGGTCCGGGACTTCGACGTCCGGGTTGGCGGCGAGCGAGTATGCATCGGTTGGACCGCGCGCCCTGACGCGGTGACCGAGCCCAGTGCTGCTTTGCTTTGCGGATGGCTTTAGCTGTGGCGGGCATGCTCCTCTGCCTTCTTGTTCTTTCTCAGCCCCTCGGCGAGAGCGAATCGGTCGTGGTGGTCGCGACCGAGGCGAACACAGAGCTGTTCGCGCGGATGCAGAGCATTCGAGACTGGAATGCCGCTGTTTCGGGAACGGTCGTGGACGTTGCGGAGTGGCAACGGCGACTCACTGGCCTAGCGAGCCCAAAGGTGACCGCCATCGCGGATGCCGAGGCATTCCTGGACAATGCCGCCGACTGTGAAGCGCGCTTTGACCGCGATTGCGCACGGCGGCTTCGCGAGGACGTTCTGCGCGCCTACGAGAACAACCCGCTGCCGAGCCGCGAGCTACTCATCCTCGCCGCGCGAGCGCTGCACGATACGGCGGCGGCTGAACTTGCAGAGGGGCGACTTGCAGAGGCGCTGCAGCTCGCACGAACGGCGATGCGTCGCTTTCCCAACGTGCCGCTCGATTCGCAGCGTCACCCGCCGCGAGTCACCGAGTTGTTCGTGCGTGCAACCGCCGATCTTCGACGCGCGCCAATGACTACGGTGAGCTTCCGAACAAACAAGCCGGGCCGGCTCTTTATCGATGGTGCGCATGACGAAGCAGTCACCGAGTCAGTTTCGCGAAAGCTACAGCAGGGCAGTTACCGTGTCTGGATTGCTGACGCGGGCGTGACCTCATTGGTTCACGAGCTGACCGTCGCTTCTACGACCACGACAGTCGACGTCGATTTCGCGCTGGAATCAGCCCTGTCATGGAGCCCCGTTCCGCAATTGCGGTGTACGGGCGACTGCCCACAGCGGCTACGCGAGCTCGCCCAACGAGTTCGCGTGGACAAGGCGCTGGGTCTCAGCCTATCGATTGCTCACGCACCCGCGATCGGCTCATCGGTGCGAGCGCGCGACGGCTTAGTCGAGACAGCTCCAGTGGACGCGCTGTCAGCCATGGCGCCGCGCTCCGCTGTCTCCACGCACGCCGTGAGTGAGCCTGCGCCCGGGCCCGACCGGTTCTCCGCTTGGTCACTCATGCCGTTCGGGGTCGGGCAGCTTGCCCAGAAGCGCTACCTCGCGGGAGGGATCTACGCCGGGGTTCAAGGTGGGTTGCTTGCCTGGCATCTCGCGGCCGCCTCCCGTGCGAGGTCGTACGATGGTCCGAACCCCGAGGTCGACGAGAGCCGACGAGGGCAACGGAACCTCTCTGGTGCTTTGTTCATCGGTGCCCTCGTCGCGAGTGTCGTCGAGGCTGTCATTGTTGGCGCGGTGACGCCCTAACCAACATGGGCCGACCGCGCTCCTGTTCCAACCCTGCGTTTCATCTCAAAAAAGTCTTCGCTGCGCACACCGGCGGCTGCTAGAGTTCGCCCACACGCATCATGTGTCGCTGTGTTGCACCTGCATCTGGCCGCGCCATCGCGTTGGCCATCGCGCTGCTCTCTGTGGGAGTCGCCCTAGACGCACACGCCCAAAGCGGCCTCGTCGTCGACCCCTCCCAGCTCGACCTCCAGCTGTTCAAACCATCGATGGACAGCGCCGGCCTCCTCAACATGAACGTCGGCGGCACCGGCGGACACCTCACGACCCGCGGCGGCATTTGGGTCGACTACTCGCGGCGCCTCCTGCGCACCGAGATTGACGGCACCGACGTCAAGCTCGGCGACGTCGTCGGCCAACGCCTCGATGCGACCGCTATCGCGACCCTCGGCATCCTGAGCCGCTTCGAAATCGGCGTCGCCATGCCGTTCAACATCTACCAGACCGGTCTCGACACGCCGCTGGTCCGCGATGTCATCGGCAAGCAAGAGCTCAGCAAGTCGGGCGTCTCCGATCTGCGCCTGATGGCGAAGGGGAGCCTGCTCACCGAGAACGATCACCGCCCGGCCTTAGCGCTCGTACTCGAAATGAGCGTGCCCACCGGCGACGCCCAAGAGCTCCGCAGCGAGCCGTCGTGGACCCTCACGCCGCAAGTCGCCGGCAGCAAGCGGCTCGGCGCCTTCAACGTCGTCGCGAACCTCGGCTACCGTCACCGCAACGAGAACGCGCGCATCTACACCATCGGCCTCGGCGACGAGTTCATCTACCGCCTGGGCGGCACCTATTCGATCCCGCGCCGCGGCGGACCGTCGCTCTACAGCATCATCACCTCGCTCTATGGCTCGACGCCGACCAACGACATCTTCGGCTTCGCGGGGAAAGACCGCGCCATCTTGAAGAACAGCATGGAGCTTGCGGTCGCGGGCGCGCGTCGCATCACCACCTCGGTCGGTAACTTTCGTATCAGCGCCGGCGTCGGCATCGGCCTCTTGCCCGGCTACGGCGCGCCGCAGGTCCGCGGCATCCTCGCCTTCGACTTCTTGAACCGCGAGCCGTTCGATGACGACGACCGCGACGGCATCGTCAACGTCAACGACAAGTGCCCAGGCGTCGCCGAAGACGCCGACGACTTCGAGGACCAAGACGGTTGCCCCGAGATCGACAACGACCACGACGCCATCGAAGACGTCGACGACGAGTGCCCGAACAAGCCCGAGGACAAGGACAACTTCGAGGACTTCGACGGTTGCCCCGAGGTGAGCGAGCTCGACGGCGACACCGACGGCGTCGACGACGCTCACGACAAGTGCGCCGACACCAAGGAAGACTTCGACGGTCACGAGGACGAGGACGGTTGCTTCGACGCCGACAATGACGGCGACGGCCTCACCGACATCTCCGATCTGTGCCCCGACGAGTTCGAAGACCAAGCGACGAGCGACGATAAGGACGGCTGCCCCGCGGGTCTCGAGATGCAAGCGCTCGCGGTGCTCGACCGCAACGCCATCAGCACGACGGCGCCGATCGTGTTCACCGAGAAGGGCACCATCGCGACGCAGTCGACGGGCATCCTCAATCAGGTCGCGTTGCTCCTGCGCGAGCACAACGAAATCGTTCAGCTCACCGTGCAGGTGACGCCGGTGAAGAACCTGCCGGTCATGAAGAAGCAGGCCGAGCGCCGCGCCAGGGCGGTCGTCGACTACCTGGTGGCGCGTGGTGTCGATCGCTCGCGACTCCTGACCGAGGGCGACAAAACAGGGCCGAAGCCCGGTGACGTGCGCTTCATCATCACCAAGCAGATCGCGGTACAGAGCCCCGCACCCGGGTCCGTTAAGTCCCCGCAACCAGGGCAAAGTGGCGCGCCCGCCGTGCCGCCTGCCAAGGTCAAAGAGAGCCCGAAGATCAAGAGTAAGACGAGCCCGCGTTGACACGACGTAACTGGCCGACCAGCTTGGATTTATGGAGTTGTTCGGCCGAGGGGCTCAGCGCTACGTGATTTACGTCGACAACCACGCGACGACGCGGGTCGACCCGCGTGTGCTCGAGCGGATGATGCCGTACCTCACGGACGACTATGGCAACGCGTCCAGCCGCAACCACGTCTTCGGCTGGAAGGCGGAGGAGGCCGTCGAGGTCGCGCGTGGCCACGTCGCCCAGCTCATCGGCGCGACTCCTCGCGAAATCGTCTTCACGAGCGGCGCTACCGAATCGAACAATCTCGCGATTTTTGGAGTCGCCGAGGCCCTCGCCGAGCGCGGCCGTCACGTCGTCACGCAGGCCACCGAGCACAAAGCCGTGCTCGACGTGGTGTCCGTTCTAGCGGCGCGAGGCTTCGATGTGACCGTGCTCGACGTCGACCGCCACGGGCAGGTCGATCCGCAAGACGTCGCCAAGGCGTTGCGCGCCGATACCGTGCTGGTCTCGGTGATGCTCGCGAACAACGAGATCGGCACCATCCAGCGCTTGCCCGAGATCGGCGACGTCTGCCGCGCGGCGGGTGTCTATTTGCATACGGATGCCACGCAGGGCGTCGGCAAGATCCCGTTCGATGTCACCACGGCCCGCGCCGACCTCGTGTCGTTCTCAGCGCACAAGATGTACGGCCCGAAGGGCGTCGGCGCGTTGTATGTACGCCGTCGCGATCCACGCGTGAACATCGCGGCCATGATCTTCGGGGGCGGCCACGAGCGAGGGCTGCGCAGCGGCACGCTCAACGTTCCAGCCATCGTCGGCTTCGGTGAGGCGTCGCGCATCGCGTTGCTCGAACGCGACGATGAAGCCGTGCGCATTCTCGGTCTGCGCGACCGTTTGCAGGCCATGATTACCGGCGCGATGCCGAGCGCTCGGGTCCTGGGGCATCCCACCGAGCGGCTGCCCGGCAATCTCAACCTGGTGATCCCCGGCACCTCCGCGGAGGAGCTCATGCTCGCAATGCCGGATGTCGCCTTTTCGAGCGGGGCGGCTTGCGCCAGCGTCCAGCGCCTGCCGTCGCACGTTCTGCACGCCATCGGCATTCCGCCGGATCTTGCACAGAGCTCGCTGCGCTTCGGTATCGGCCGCTTCAATACCCTCGATGAGATCATGCGGGTCGCCGAGAGGGTGCTGGCGTCGCCGCACGAGGCCGGGGTGATCCTGCGTCCGGAGCCGGTCGCCGAGCGGCTGCATTGACGATCGAGGGTGCGGCAGTGCATTTTAACCGCGCATGATCAGCGTCACCGAAAGCGCCGCGAAGAAGGTCCTCTCCCTGGCCGAGAAAGAGGGTAAGCCGCCCGTTCTCCGGGTTGGGGTGCGTGGAGGCGGGTGCTCCGGCATGAGCTACTTCATGGACTTCGACAATTCGAGCCGCGACGGCGACGAGACCATCGAGGTCTTGGGTGTGAAGGTCGTCATCGACCCAAAGAGCCTGAAGCTCATCGACGGCACCGAGCTCGACTTCGAGACCAAGCTGCTCTCGGGGGGCTTCAAGTGGAACAACCCCAAGGCGAAGCGAAGCTGCAGCTGCGGTGAGTCATTCACCTTCTAGGGAACCGATGGCCCCCGACCCGCGTGTAAGCGCGGTGGCGCAGGGCGAGAGCCACAGGTCCCCGGGGGACAGCACCGAGATCGATGACGTGACGCTGGAGCGCGCGAAGCGCGGCGATCCGTCCGCCCGCGAACGCTTCGTGAAGCTCTACGAGACGCGGGTTTTCGCGCTCGTTGGCCGTCTGCTCGTGACCTGTCCGGCCGAGGTCGATGATGTCGCGCAAGAGGTGTTCGTGCGCGCGCTCGGCGCCTTGGGGCGGGTCGAGACCCGGGGTGAGTCCAAGATCTCGACCTGGCTTCTCACCATCGCGACGCGCGCCTCGATCGATGTGCTGCGGCGGACTGCTCGCAGCGAGCGGCGCCATGGAAAAGCCGCCCACGACACTGCGTCTTTCCCCGACACCGAGGCTTTCGCGGACATGGTAACTGCCCGGGATCTCGACGCGCGGATTCGCCGGGTGCTTGCCGAGCTTTCCCACGATCACCGCGCTGTCTTGGTGCTACGCGCCTACCACGATCTCGACTACGGCGAGATTGCCGAGGTGCTGGGCATCGATGAAGGAACGGTTAAATCGCGTTTGTCACGCGCCAGGACGGCACTCAAGGCAGAGCTCGAGCGTGAGAAGGTACGCAACGCAGGTGGGAAAGCATGAGCCAGGTCGACGACGATTTCAGCGATGACGAGCGCCAGCTGCTCGACCGCTGGGGTGCGCCGACACCGCCGTCGGATTTCGCGGCGCGGGTAGCCGGCAACCCGCGTCGTGGGACTTCGCTTGTACGCTATGGCGTAGTGGCGGCCGCCCTGGTGCTGGGCGTGACCGGTATGGTCATGCGCAGCCGCGGCGATGTCACCGGCATGGTGCAGAGCAACGCCCGCAGCACCATCGCGATCGGTAAGCGCGCCGTGGTGGTGGCCGAGAGCGGCACCATCCTCGAGTACCAGGTCGCCAAGGACTGGCGGGGCGAGGGCACCGGCGCGGCGTTGGTCGAGCAGCGCCAGGGCACGGCGTTCTATCGTGTCGAGCGCGGCGGCACGTTCAAGGTCCACACGGTGAACGGCACCATCGAGGTGACGGGCACGTGTTTCACCATCGCGGTGGACGAGCGCACCGGCGTCCTTGTTGCGGTGCACGAGGGCAGCGTCGTCACACAACACGAGCTCGGCGGAGCGCGTGAGTCCGTGCTCGCGGGTCAATCGGTGTTGCTCAATGCGCGGGGTGTGGTGGCGACCCAGTCGCACTCGGCGAGCGCCGCGCCGCACATCATGCACTCGCAGCGCTATAGCGGAATGGCGGATCTCGACGATCACGTGGCGCTCATGGAGCAGACCGCGAAGCTCCGCGACCAGGTGCGCGCCTTGCAGAATCGCCTCGCCAACACATCGAACAGCGAGCGCACCTACGGCCTCGATCACGACGAGCTCGTGCGCCTCGCCGACAATTGCGAGCTCTCGTGGGATACGCCGCAAGTGCAGGTCGGCACCTCGCCGCGGCTCACCGACGATGATGCACGTGCCTTGGGCCTCAATGCCGAGCAGCGCCGCGTCGTCGAAGAGGCCATGGCGGAGGCAAACGCGCGCATGGTCGGCATCCTGCAAGCGACCTACGTGGCGGTGACTGGGGACGAAAACGTCGCCGGGGTGTCCGCGACAGCGTTGCTCTCCGAGATCGAGGACAAGACGAGCACGCCCGAGATGCAGCGCATCTATCAGCGGCTGGCTCAGGAGCGCGCCGGCCTGCCGCTGAAGCGGGCCAAGCCCGAAGGTCGCGAGGCGCAGATCGAAGAGCTCTATCGCGCGTACGTGACCATGGGCGACGACCTCCAGGGGGTCTTGGCCGAGCGCTTGGGGGCAAGCCTCGCCGAGCGCATTCGCGACCTGCGTGACGGCTTCTCGAGCCGCCGGCACTCGTCGTTTGGTTGCCCGTAGGTCAGTGAGCTTGGCGCACCATCCGGCCGTTCCCGCCGATAAGCCAACAGAACCGGGAAAAAGGGAACGACCATGTCAGTTCAGAGCGATAACAACGTCCGCCAACCGCCCGTCCGCACCTGTGGAACGACCCAGCCTGTGAAAAAGGAGGGCGCGGCCGAGCCCGCCTGCGGTTGTTCGCAAAACGGCTCCGGCTTCTTCGCCGGGATCCGTGACGAGCTTTCGCGCCGCGCCGCCGAGGGACGCGCCGAATCCAAGGCCGCCATCGCCGAGCTCGAGCGTCTCCAGGCCGAGCCACGCGCCAAGGGGTTCCTCCCGCAAGTGCGCCAGTTCGTTCGCGAGATCCGCGTTTACTGGGCTATCTGAGCGCCCCGAGGGCCGCGTTGTCAGACACGAAGCAGGGGCCTATAGTCCCGGTGTGATGAAGGCCGCCGTGTCTCCATGCGCGCAGCTGCATCAAGCCGCGCCACCCGACAAGCGGGTCATGTCCGCCAACGAGCGACGCACCGCCGTCGTGTTGGTGCTGACCGCGATCACCATGGTCGCCGAGATTGTCGCCGGCAGCGTCTTCGGCTCGATGGCGTTGCTCGCCGACGGTTGGCACATGGGCAGCCACGCCGCGGCTCTCGGCATCACGCTCTTTGCCTACGCGTACGCTCGCAGGCACGCCGAAGACCCGCGCTATTCGTTCGGCACCGGCAAGGTGAACGCATTGGGCGGCTTTGCGAGCGCCGTGCTGCTCGCGTTGATTGCCGTCGGCATGGTGTGGGAGTCGGCGCAGCGGCTGCTGTCCCCAGTCGCCATCGATGCCAATGACGCCCTCATCGTCGCTTTCGTCGGGCTCGTGGTGAACGGGCTGAGCGTCTACCTGTTGCGGGACGACGGGCATCACCACCATGACCACGGGCACGGCCACGAGCACGACCATCATCATCACCATCACGGCCAAGACTCGAACCTGCGCGGCGCTTACCTGCATGTTTTAGCGGACGCCATGACCTCGGTGCTGGCGATCGGCGCGCTGCTCATCGCGAAGTTCTGGCAGGTGACGAGCGTCGACCCGCTGGTCGGCATCGTCGGCGCCTTGGTCATCATCAAGTGGAGCGTTGGCCTCGTACGCACGACGAGTCGCGAGCTGTTGGATGCCGATGTGCCCCCGGCCATGCTCGAGCGCGTTCGTGAGACGCTCGCCAGCGTGCCGGACACCAAAGTGGTCGACCTGCACGTGTGGCGTCTCGGACCGAAGCATCACGCCGCCATCGTTTCGGTGGTCAGCGACAACTCGCCGGAGGTCTACAAGAAGGCGCTCGCTGGCGAAGCCGCCCTCAGCCACGTCACGGTTGAAGTCAACCCGCGACGGTCGTAGACAACCGACGATGAAACTCGACCCGTCCGTACGAGCCCTGGTTCAGGGCGTAGTGGCCGCCCCAAAGAGCTTCGACCCCGATGGTTGGATGGCGCTCGCGGCGGAGAATCCCTCGCCCGAGATGGTGATGGCGCTGCACGCCTTGAAGGCCGAGGTCGAGAAGTCGTTCGACGATGGGCTCGAGGTGAGTCCGGCGCCGGCGTCGCGCATCGAAGGGCTGCGGGCAGAGCTCGCGCGCCGCGAGGTGACGGGCTTCATCGTGCCGCGCGCCGACGAGCATCAGAATGAGTACACGCCACGTTGCGCCCAACGGCTGCGCTGGATCACCGGCTTTTCCGGGTCCGCTGGAGCGGCCGTGATCCGCTTGGATAAGGCCGCGGTGTTCGTCGATGGCCGCTACACCTTGCAGGCCGCCGCCGAGGTCGACCCAAAGCTCTTCGAGACGCGGCATCTCGTCGAGCAACCGCCGGCCGAATGGGTCACGCAGAATTTCAAGAAGGGCGACCGGCTCGCTTACGATCCGTGGCTGCATGGCAGCGACGAGGTTGCGGCTCTCGCCAAGGCTTGCGAGACCGCGGGGGCGACGCTGGTCGCGGTGGATGACGATCCGATCGATGCGGTCTGGGGCGAGCGGGCTCCGGCGCCGCTTTCGCGGGTGCGCGTCCACGCCGAGCACCTGTCGGGCAAGACCTCCGCCGCGAAGATCGCCGACATCGGCAAAGCGCTGCGCGACAAGGGCTGTGGGGCGACGGTGCTCTCGAACTGCGACTCGGTTGCCTGGCTGCTCAATATCCGGGGCGAGGACCTGCCGAGCACTCCGTTCACGTTGGCTTACGCGACCGTTTTCGCGGACGAGCGGGTCGACCTCTTCATCGACGAGCGCAAGCTCACTTCCGAGGCGCGGGGGCATCTGCCGAAGTCCGTCACCGTGAGGCCGTATCGTGACGTCGCCAAGGCGATGGATGAGCTCGGTAAGAGCGGCGGCACCGTGATGATCGATCAAGCGCTCACACCCGCGGCCATCGCCGACCGCCTGCAGAAGAGCGGGGCCAAGCTCAATCGCGACGGTGACCCCGTGCTGCTGCCGAAAGCGCAGAAGAATCCGATCGAAATCCAAGGCGCTCGTGACGCGCACATTCGCGACGCGGCGGCCATGGCGCGCTTCCTCTTCTGGTTGTCGCAGCGCGCACCCACCGGCGAGCTCGACGAGCTGACCGCTTCAGCCGCGCTCTTGGCCAGCCGCCGCCGCGACAAGCGCTTTCGCGACGAGAGCTTCGAGGCCATCTCGGGCGCCGGTCCCAACGGCGCCATCGTGCACTACCGCTCGACGGCCAAGACCAACCGCAACCTCGAGAACCCGAGCGTCTATCTCATCGACTCGGGCGGGCAGTACGAAGACGGCACCACCGACGTGACGCGCACGGTCGCCATCGGCACTCCCACCGCGGAGCAGCGCGACCGCTTCACGCGCGTGCTCAAGGGCCATATCGCCATTGCGACGGCGCGCTTTCCGGTCGGGACGACGGGCTCGCAGCTCGACGCGCTGGCCCGCATGCCGCTCTGGGAGGTCGGGCTCGATTACGACCACGGGACCGGCCACGGCGTTGGCAGCTATCTCTCCGTGCACGAAGGTCCGCAGCGCATCTCGAAGGTGCCGAACCGCATCGCGCTCAAGCCGGGCATGATCGTTTCGAACGAGCCCGGCTACTACAAAGCGAACGCCTACGGCATCCGCATCGAAACGCTCGTCGTGGTCACGCCGCAGCCCAAGAAGGCCGGCGAGGAACGTGACATGCTCGGCTTCGAGACTCTGACGCTCGTGCCCATCGACACGACGCTGGTCGAGCCGGCGCTCCTCACCGACAAGGAGCGCGTCTACTTGAACGAGTACCACGCGCGCGTTCGCAATGTGGTGACGCCGCTGGTCGAGGCGGACGTCGCTGCCTGGCTCTCCAAGGTGACGGCAGCGGTTTAGCGGACGACCTCGATGCTGCCGCGGGCCACGCCGCGTTGCACCAAGCCGAGCTCCTTGGCGATGCTCTTCGAGACATCGAGGATGCGCCCGCGCACGAAAGGTCCGCGATCGCTGACGGTGCACGAGGCCTCGCCGCCATCGTCGAGCTTCACCTCGAGCTTGGTGCCGAAGGGGAGGGACTTGTGCGCGCAAACCGCGCGGTCGGGGTCGTAGGGCTTGCCGTTGGCCATGAGATTGCCCGCCAAGCCGTCGTGATAGAACGAAATCAGGCCCCTTTCGCCCGACAAGGCGCCGTGACGGCCGCGGCCCACCGGGGCAGGGCGCGTCGAGGCGCAGCCCGCACCCACAATCACCACCATGGCACAGAGCCACAACTTTGCTTGCGACGACATTGGCGAGAGGCACACTCCTAACTGATATGCGTATTACCCCCTTCGGGCGCTATGGCGTAATTCTCGTCGCTCTCACCCTGACATTGGCCCTCGGAATCGGCAAAGGCGCATCGGGCATGTTGCTCGTCGCCGGCGCCATCTTCGTGCTCGCCTACGAAAACATGCGGCGGCCACTGGTCGAGCAAGGCTTGCGGCGCACGCCGTGGTTCGTGCCGCGGCTCATCATGCAATCCGACACCGTCACCTTGGACGGCATCGTCGCGCCGCGAACCGTGCGCTTCGCCGACATCCTGCGCGCGCGTTTGGTTTATCAGGAATCGTTCGATGCGCTGGTCGGTGTCGACGACACCCTTTGTCTCGAGACCACGGGCGGTGTCGTGCAGGTGGCGCGGAGCAGCGAAGGGTTCGAAGCGCTGATGTCGCGGCTACGTGAAGCGGGGATCGGCGTGCTTATGGTGCGGGCGCGCAACACGGAATAGAATCGCGGCGCATGGGCGAAACCTGGATTGGTGGCCGCTTCGAGCTGGGCGTCGATGAGAGCTGGGACGATGACGACGACGAGCCGTCGCCCCACGTCGTGATCTGGCTCGAAGAAGCGAGTCGCGCGGTCCTTGCCGTGGTGGCTGTTCCAGCGGACGAGCCTCCCGAGGCAACGGCCGTCATCCTCGAGGCGGCGATGCGCGAGCCGGACTTCGGTGAGCCGCGCCGGCCGAGCGTGCTCAAGGTGCAGAGCCCCGAGCTGGCGACGTTCCTGGGGCAGCGCTTCGACGACATCAAGGTGCTGACGACGCCCACGCCCGAGGCGGAAGAGGCGCTCGACGAGCTCTATGCCACGATGGGCGACGACGAGGGCGAGTAGCCAAGGTCGCGCGCGACGCTCGTGAACGTCGCGCCTACAGCGGCATCGATGCGGAGGCTCGCGTGCGGGTCTCCGCGGGTCACGCCGCGGTTGACTATGACCACAGGCAGGTTGCGCTCGGCGGCCGTCTTCACGAAGCGATAGCCCGAGTAGACCGCGAGCGACGAGCCGGCGACGATGAGCATCTCGGCTCCGTCGAGCAGCGACCAGGCAGCGCGCGCCGTGTGATCGGGCACGTTCTCGCCGAAGAACACCACGTCGGGCTTCATGGGGCCGCCGCAGGCCTCACAGGAAGGCGTGACGAAGCGCGCGACTTCCTCGGGCGATAAATGGACGTCGCCGTCCGGCGCGAGCTCGCGCGCCGCCGTGCCGGCCTCGAGAAACCCTGGGTTCTCCTTGGCAATGCGCGCTTGTACGCTTTCGCGGTCAACGAGGCGCGCGCAATGGAGGCAGCGGGCGCGGTGGAGTGAGCCATGGAGCTCGATGACCCGGCGGGAGCCCGCCTGGCCATGGAGGCCGTCGACATTCTGCGTGATGACGCCATGGACGTGACCCGCTTGCTCGAGCACGGCGATGGCGTGGTGGCCCGCGTTCGGGGCGGCGCTTGCAAAGCGCCCCCAACCGACGGCGCTGCGTGCCCAGTAGCGCTGCCGGCCATCCTCGCTCTTCACGAACTCCTGGTAGCGCATGGGCTCGCGGGCGCGCATGACGCCGGTGGGGCCGCGATAGTCGGGGATGCCGGACTCGGTGCTGCAGCCGGCGCCGGTCAGGACCACCGCCCGTCGATCACGCAAGAGGTCGCGAAGGGCTACAACGTCGCGCACCCTGTCATGATGCGCTTACGGTGCAATGGCGGCAAGGACCGCGTCGCGCATCTCGGGGCTCGAGGCGGAGATGAGGCTGCCGGTCTCGAGGATGCCCTTGCGTTCGCCGCGTAGGCTCGCGGTGACTCCCCCCGCTTCTTCGACGCAGGGCACGAGGGCCGCGATGTCCCAGGCCTTCATCACGGTATCGATGGCGAAGTGGAGGCGGCCGCGCGCTACCAAGCCATGCTGGCCACAGTCTCCGCAAAAGCGGAACTTGCGCGTCTTCGCGGCGAGCTCGGCGACTTGATAAGCGGGCAGGCCCTTGGTCGGAAAGACGCTCGACGCGTGCAGTCCCGATGCGGAGCCGATGCTGTCCTTCAAGCCGACAGCGGCGCTGACCTGGACTCGCGTCGCGGCGATGCCGGGAGCCGTGAAGAAACAGCCGGCGCCTTTCGCGGCATAAACGGTCTCGCCAATGGCCGCGTGATGGATGACGCCGACGACAGGCTCGCCGTCCTCGACGAGGCTGATGAGGGTGCCGAACAAGGGTAGGCCGAGAGTGAACCAAGCGGTGCCGTCGACAGGGTCGATGACCCAGCAGCGTCCGCCGGTAAGCGTGCCGCCGTGCTCTTCGCCGAGGACTGCGTCGTCGGGTCGCGCGCTTGCGAGCTCCTTGCGGACCGCGGCTTCGGCCGAGCGGTCGGCTTCGGTGACCTCGGTGCCGTCGGCTTTGATGTCGACGGCCACTTGGCGGTAGCGGGGCAAGATCTCGCGCTCGGCGACGCGCGCTAGCTCCAGCGCCAGCGCCAAATCCTTCGACCAGTCTTTCGCCATGGCGTGGAGCTTGCGCACAGCTTGCGAGCGCATGCTAGACAGTGAGGCGTGAGCTCGCCGATCGATCCACTGCTCGCAGCGTACGAGCCCGAGGCCTTTCGCGCGCAGGGCCACCGCCTCATCGACGCGCTTGCCGACTATCTCGGAGCGACGATGCGCGGCGAGGGGCCGGTGTTGCCCGACGCTCCGCCCGAGCGGACAGTGGCGGCGTACAACCAAGGGTTTCCCACCAAGCCCACGGGCGAAGACCTCGTCCAGCTCGTCACGCGCGTGCTCGCCCAGTCGAACCACCTGCATCATCCGCGCTACATGGGCCACCAGGTCTCGACGCCGCTGCCTATGGCGGCGCTCTGCGACATGGTTGCGGCCCTCGCCAACAACGGCATGGCGGTCTACGAGATGGGACCCGCGGCGACCGGCATGGAAAGCGCGGTCGTTGGCTGGATGGCTGAGCGGCTGGGACTCGATCCAGCGCGCGCTGGCGGCATCCTCACGTCGGGCGGCTCGGTCGGCAATCTCACGGCGCTGCTCGCCATGCGCCAAGCCCGGGCCGGCCACGACGTCTGGGAGCAGGGAGCCGGCCCGAAGCTGGGCGTCCTGGTCAGCGATCAGGCGCATTACTCGGTCGCGCGCGCCATTCGCATCATGGGCTGGGGAGCGGATGGCATCGTCCCGGTTGCGACCGACGCGCGGTTCCGCATGCGAGCGGACGAGCTCGGTGGGGCGCTCGCCAAGGCGCGCGAGCGCGGCATCCAGGTGATCGGTGTCATCAGCAGCTCGTGCGGCACCTCCCTGGGCGCCTTCGATCCCCTCGAGGCTATAGCGGACTTCTGCGAGCAACACGAGCTCTGGCTCCACGTCGATGGGGCGCATGGCGCGGCGGCGGTGCTGACACCGAAATACGCGAGCCTGCTGCGAGGCTGCGAGCGCGCCGACTCGGTGGTTTGGGACGCGCACAAGATGCTGTGCATGCCGGCGCTGGTCACCGCGGTGATCTACCGCGATGGCGGACACGCGAACCAAGCCTTCGCGCAACAGGCGGCATATCTCTTCGGCAAGAACGTCCACGACAGTGGCCTGCGCACGCTCGAGTGCACGAAGCGCATGATGAGCCTCAAGGTTTATGCGACGCTGCGTGCCCTCGGGACCGACGCCATCGGCGCCTACGTCGAGCGCATGTTCGATATGGGCAAGCGTCTGGGGCGTCTCATCGCCGAGCGGCCGGCCCTCGAGCTCGCGGTCGACCCCGACTGCAATATCGTCTGCTTTCGCGCGCGGCGTGAGGGGGTTGGCGGGCCGGAGCTCGACGCCATCCAAACGCGTGTCCGGGCGCAGGTCGTGGAGTCGGGCGAGTTTTACATCGTGCAAACCAAGCTGCCCGCTGGTGCTTTCTTGCGGGTCACGCTGGTGAATCCGCTGACCAGCGAAGCCGATCTTACGCGCTTGCTCGACCGCGTCGAGGCGCTCGCCGGTTAGCTATTCACCGCGGGTGCCGATGTCGAGCACCGCTTTCCACTCGCCCTTGTCGTTCTTGCGCCAGATGGTGACGTAGTTGCCGGTGGTCCTCTGCTCGGTCTCGCCGCCGGTCTTCTTGGTCCACGTATAGGTGCCCCAGGTATAGCCGAGGGCACTGTCCGCTTCAGCGTGCACGGGCTCCCAGATGAGCTGGCAGTTCTGCCCGCAGCGCATGGTCTCGGCGACGGCGGCGTCACGGCCGTGGAGCGGCGCGTTGTTGTGGAAGGTCACGGCGTCGGCGTCGAACATGGCCGCGAACGCGGTGCCCATGCCGCTACGCGCCGAGAGCTGCGACATCTGGCGGTCGAGCTGCGAGATCTGGGCGGCGAGCTCCTTCGGGGTCGGGCCTTTCGCCTTGGTGTCCGCGGAGGTCGTGGCGCACCCGGAGAGGGCAGCGATGAGAAGGAGAGCGAGTCGGCGCATGCGCCTTGTGTAAGCGAGCCTTCATGGCTGCGGCAAGGCGAGTGATCTCACTTCACCAAGGGTACCCGAAACTCGATCTCGGCGACGGCGATACAGAGCTGCCGCCATCGCAAGAGGTCTATCTCGTGGATATCCGTCGCTTCGGCTTCAAGAACCCATTCTCCAGCACTCCAAGCGACCCCTCGGCGCCTGCGAAGAAGCCCTTCACGGAGCTCAGCCGCTCCGAGCAGATGGACATTCTTCGTCCCATCGTCGTGAAGACCCTTGGCTTCGGCATTCCGGTGGCTTCGGCCGCTGCTGCGCTCTACCTCGGCCTCAACCCGCTAGAGGCTTTCGGCATCTTCGCCGGCGGCGCAGTGGCCGGTGCCGCGGCCGCGGGCTTTACCCACATGGTCATGGGCGGCGAGATCTCCGTCATCCGCTAGTGGCGCGAGGCCGGCTCCTCGAGGGCCGGCCACTCCGATTGCCGGGCCGTGGCAGACTCTGCTACTCGCGGGCTCGTGGAAAACCTCGCTGACCGCATCAAGGCCTTCTGCGCCGAGCGCGACTGGGAGCGCTTTCACGCCCCGAAGAACCTCGCCATGGCGCTGACCGTCGAGGCCGCCGAGCTCCTCGAAATCTTCCAGTGGATGAGCGAAGACGAGAGCCGCACGTTGCCCACGGAAAAGCTCGAGAGGGTGCGCGAAGAGATCGGCGACGTGATGATCTTGCTGACGAATCTCGCGAGTCACCTCGGCATCGATCCGACCGAGGCAGCGCACGCGAAGATGGACGTAAACGCCGTGAAGTACCCGGCCGACAAGGTCCGCGGGAAGAGCCTCAAGTACGACGAGTACGATGCGCGATAGGCGCGACGGCAAACGCTTCGGCCGACCGATGCGCAAGGGGCCGCCGCGTGACGGCCCAGGCAGGGACGGACCGCGCGGGCAGCGCTTCGAAAAGCCGCCACTTTCTCCTCAGGTCACGACGCTCTGGGATTATCCGTCGCAACATTACGGAGAGGGCGAGCAGGGCTCGAAGAACTACGAGGGCGCGACTCCATCGTACGTCATCTGGAACGTGCTGCACCGTTACAGCGAACCCGGCGAGCTCGTGGTCGACCCGTTCTGCGGCAGCGGCACGACGCTCGATGTATGCAAGGACTTAAATAGGCAGGGCCGTGGTTTCGACCTGGCGCCGACGCGGCCCGACATTCAACAGGCCGACGCGCGCAGCCTGCCGCTCAAATCGAAGACCGTGGATCTCGTCTTCATGGACCCGCCGTACGCCGACAACCTGACGTACTCGGACGACATGCGCTGCATCGGAAAGCTCCCGGCGGACGGTCGCTACCAGAAGGCCATGCGGCAAGTGCTGGCCGAGGCGGCGCGGGTGCTCAAGCCCGAGAAGGTGCTCGCCATCTACGTCTGCGACGTCTTGAAGAAGGCGAAGAACTTCTACGCGCTCGGTTTCGAGCTCTGGGCCATGGCTCAAGAGTCGTTCTTGCCGGTCGACATCGTGTCCGTGACCCGGCGCAACCGGACCTTGCAGCAGGGCAATTACCGCAAAGCGGCCGATGAGCAGGGCTTCTACCTGCGCGGCTTCAACTATCTGCTGCTGCTGCGCCGCCGCGCCTAAGAATCGACCAGGAACTTTCTCGCGTAGGGCCGCGCTCAGAAGCGACCACGCTGAGAATCGACCAGGAACTTTCTCGGGGGTCGAGTGCCTGTGGATATGTGGATAACCCCGGGGGACGCCGCAGGCAGAAAGTTTACATAATATACATTATCAGACATGTTTCTGGGGCGGGCGGGGCGCGGCTATCCACAGGGCCCTCATGTGCTTCGTGGGCCCTGCGGTTGCTCTTCATGCGTTCACCGCCGTGAGGATTGACCTGGCCTTCTCGATGGCGCCATCCAGATCGCCGGCCTGCATCAGGGCGTTGAGCTCCTCCATGTCTTCCGCGAACGACGAAATGTCGACGCCGCGCTGTGCGGCGGCTTGCAGCGCCTCCTGCAGTTCCTGAAGCAAGCTTTGCAGGGTCTCCGCGGAGCCGCTCCCGCCGAACGGGCTTCCCGAGCATGCGATCTCCTGCACTGCTGTGTCCGCGGGATCGAGCGTCTCGCCGCTGAGAAACTTTTTGTACGCCGCGACCGCTTCGTCAGAATTCGTGCGAATCGCGACGCCATCCCCGTCCGCGTTCGCCGCCG
>JBGGMJ010000167.1:0-70495 GCA_041288095.1 Myxococcota bacterium | reverse complement strand
CGCGAGGTTCTGGATCTCGACGCCGGCGAAGTTGTTGGCGCCGGTCAGGAGATGGGAGACCGTCGCAGCGCGACTCGTCAAATCGATGCCATGCTCACCCGCGTTCACGATAGCGGACAAGTGAAACGTCGTGCGGTCGCTCGACCACATGCCAGCGCCGGCGAGGGTCGTCGCGGCCAGCGTCGTGCCGACGAAGACGTTGGCGAAGTTGTTGCTTCCGGCGAGCTGGACACCGTGACCGCCGTGCGAGAAGGACAAGCTGTTCACGAAGGCGTTGCGGCCGGAGCTACCGTTGAGGTTGATCCCCGCGAAGGCGCCGAAGGTCGTGAGCGCATCGAAGACGTTCTCGTCGGAACTGAACAGGTAAACGTCGCCACCCGCGACGCGGAGGTTCGCGAACAGGTTGCCGCTGCTGGCAAAGACGACGTTGTTGTTGCCGCGCTCGATCGTCACGTCGGTGAGGCGGCAGGCAATGGCGCCGCGAAGCTGCATGCCGTGATCCGCCACGGGCGCGAACCGCGAACGATGGACGCGCGCGAGCTCGGTGTTGTCGAGGACCAATGCCATGCCGGCAAACGCGGCGGCGTCGGTGTCGATCTCTATCCACACGCGATCGACGGCGTCGGCATGCAGCAGGCAGGCCCTCGCCGAGGGAACGTGCGTACCGACGCTGAGGCTTTGGCAAGTCCGGACGGGCGGCGTCGAGGCCGGCGTGAGGCGAGCCTGCGGGGCGCCGACCAGCGCGACTCCGTCGGCCCGCAGATCGATGCCGTGCGCGGCGAGCGTCTGGGGCACCAGGTAGACGACGCCCGGATCATCGATGACGATGCGGCCGTCTTCTCCAGCCGCGGGCACGACGCGCACGGTGTTGTCCCACCACACCGTCTCGGCGGACACCCGTGGCGCTTGCCCTGTCTGGGTGACCGTCACGCTGATCGGACGAAAGCTCCGCGCCGCGAAATCGATGAGGTCGCGCAAGCCGATGCCGGGGGCGAGCCGCTTCGTCGTGAAGACTGCGCCGTTCGGGGTGTCGGAGCACCGCCATTCGAAGGCGGCAGGCGAAGCCGTGATGCCGAGCTCGCTGCACGACGCGGCCCCCGGCACCGCGACCCGGCGCAGCTCACCGGCGTGCACGCAATCGCGGTACAGCGAAGGCGAGACACACGGCTCGTACACGAAGTCGAGCGTCTCCCCCGGATAGCGCATGTAGCTGTTCCAGGAGGTCGCGGCACCGGCGACGATCGGCTCGACGATGAGCTCCGGCGCCTGCTCGCCCTCGCCGCCGTCACCGTCGCCAGCGTTTTCGTCCTCATCGCCGACCTCGGCGGGGAGCTCACGCTCGTAGCCACTACGGCCGCAGGCCGCGAGGCAAAGCACGGCGACGACCTGGATACGCCCCACCCCTTTGGCTTACTGCATCGGAGGGCCGGACGCCCGTTCAGGTGCCGGCGAGCACGCCCGAGGGCACGCCGGTGCTCTTCCACTGGTCCTCGCCGAACACCGGCTTGTTGACGCCGTAGAGCTTGAACAGGTCGACGTAGACGTCGGCGAGGTTGCGATTCTGGGCGGGGTTGGTGACGTCGCCCGGCGCGACGACCTCCTGGCCGAGTCGTAGCTCTGGGCCGGCGCTCGCAACCATCATCGGGATGTTGGCGTTGCGGTGGGTGCGGCCGTCCGACATGTTGCTGCCCAGGGTCACGACAGTCTGCTCGAGCAGACTGCTCGCCTTGAGCTGGGCGAGGAAATCGGCCCACAGCCCCACCTGGATGCGGTTGATCTGGCGCAGTATGTTCCAGTCGCCGTGGGCGGCTTCGTGCTGCTTGCCGATGGTCGCGGTACCGATCGTCGTGTCGCCGATGCCCTCGTGGTACATGATGGTGGCGGAGCGCGCCGCGTCGCATTCGAAGGCGCGCACGATGATGTTTTGCATCGTCTTCAAAGTGGAGACGTAGATTTCGACATCGTTGTCGACCGTGGCGTCGCCGTTGCACGTGTTGGCCTGGCGCTGAGCCGTGAGCTCGCGCTCGACATCGCGAATGCCCGACTCGTACGCGTCCATCTTGACGATCTCGTCCGAGGGTAAGCCGGCGCGAAAACGAGCGAGCTGGTCGAGGACACCGTCGAGGATGCTCTCCTTGCGATCGAGCAGGTAGGCGATGTGCGGATCGGCGACCGTGGTGCCGTCGCCGAAGACACGCGTGAACAGCTGCATTGGGTCACGGGTGTTGGAAATGGGATTGCGTTCGTCGCGCCACGCGATGCTGTTCACGTATTGAATCGAGATGACCGAGTCGTGACCTTCGTCCCAACCGGGAACGTGGCCCCAGCCGACGTTGAGGCTGCGCAGCTTCGTCGGCTGCAGATCGGCGATGTACTGGTCGAAGGACTTGCCGCAGCGCTCGCCGACCAACGAGCTGCCCGTGTAACGGCCGACGCGGTTACACGACATGAAAGCAGCGGTGCCGCTCCAATGCACGTCGACGTCTTCCACGGATCGGAATCCGCGCAGGACGGCGACGTTACCAGCGAGCCCACGGTCGACGATTGGCGCCAGCGCGCCGGTGAGGGCCCAATCGCCGTGCGTGCCGTCCGGCATGGCGGCGCCGCTCGGGAAGAAGCAGCCGACGAAGCGCGTCTTCGACGGCAGAGCCGCGGCCGCTGCCCTACGCGGGGCGAGCGACGGCAACAGCGGGAGCGAGAGCGCAACGCCTCCCCAGCGCAAGACATCACGGCGGGTCGGATTCCTCATGGCGTTGCTCCCGGGCGGGCAATCCGCCGAAACGGAGTGCTGGTCACGAAGCGCTCGACGAGGTCGGCGAAGCTGGGGTCATGACCGTCCACCGGGGCGGACAAGGCGAAGATGAGGCCTTCGTCATCGGCGGCCGGCATCTGGCCTAACCCGTGTACGACCATCTTCTCGGCGAGGCACGTATTGACGTCGGGCATCGCGGCCAACAGGACGTTGAGCTCGGCGAAGGTCGTGAACGGCGTGCCCAACAGCTCGGACGCCGTCTCGACGATGCGCGTCGCGGCTTGATCGTAGTAGGCGCGCGTCTTGCCGAGCATGTCGAAGGTCTCGAGCCCGAGACCGATGGGGTCCATGTACTGATGGCATCCGGCGCACGCGGGACCGGCCGAGCGATGCGCGTCGACACGCTGCTTGACGGTCGCGTCGGCGGGAATGCTCGCGCTCACGGCGGTGATCTGCTCGAGCAGCTCGGGTCCCGGTGGCGGAATGGTCTTGCAGAGCAGGCGTCCCTGCACCCAGCGCCCACGCCGCGTCGGCGAGGTCTTGGTTTCCGTCGAGGTGAGCGACAAGACACTCCCCTGTTGCAGAATACCGCCGCGCTCGTTGGTCTCGAAACGCAGGAAGTCGTCGCTTGTAAAGGCGTACGACGGCGGCCCGACGCCATAATGTGTCGCCAGCGCGGGGTTCAAATACGTGAACCCCGGCGCCACGAGGCTGCTGGCCGGCAGCTCCGCCGCGACGATCTCGCCCAGGACGAGTGAGCTCTCTCGGTAAAAGTCGTGCTTCAGGCTGTCCGCTGGAGCGGTCGCGAGCTGGCGAAAGTCGAAGAGCTGACCCATGAACGTATCGACGAAGTCCGCCGTCCGCGTGAACAAGAGGCGCATGGCATGCGCGCGCAGCACATCGACCTCGAGGAGCGCGCCGGTCTCGGCCGCTAACCAAAGCTCGTCGTCGGGAGGCGCCCCCGTCATGAAGAACGCGAGGCGGGTTGCCAGCTCATAGGCGTCGAGGTCACGCTCGCCCTCCGCCGGCAACGGCTCGACCCGCACCATGAGCTGCGGCGACAACAGCACCGAGGCGATGACGACCCGCAGTCCTTCGTGGAACTGATCGCGCGCCGACGGCACCTTGCCCTCCGCGAGCATGAACCCGTCTCGATACAGGGCGGTGAGCTCGGCGAGCTCGTTCGCCTGGAGCGGGCGGCGGAACGCTCGTGGGACGAAGCGTTCGAGAATGCGCGTTGCGCACGCTTGGCCGCTCGCCTCCTCGGGCTCGCAGATCATCACCCGAGGCGAAGCCACGACGCCATCGATCAAGGCTTCGACGGTGGCGATACGATCCTGGGTGGCCTTGCCGCTGAAGCCCGACCAGAGCACGCCGTCGAAACCCGAAAAGGTGAGCGACGGCGTCCAACCCTCGAAGAGGCTCGCGGGTATGTCGTAACCGAGCAGACTAGAGAGCGACTTGCGGTACTCGGTGTTCGACAGCGTCCGAGGCGCGCTGCTCTTCAGGATAATCGGCGGTGGCGGCGCCAGCGGCTCGAGCGGTCTGGGCTCGGTATCACCGATGAGGCCGTTGCAGGCGGTACACACGACCACCCAGATTGGCCCCAGCACATGTGGCACTGGAAGCCGCATGAGTGTTCGCCTCGAGCCGACGAATCGCCGGACTATGAGGCCATACCCACGCCCACATGAGCTGGCTCACACGACCCCCTGACACGGCGTCGGCAGGCCCTACTTCAGCGCGTCAATCTTCGCCGCGAGCACGAAATCGTTCTCGGAGAGACCACCAGCGCTATGCGTCCACGTGGTGATCCCGACCTTCCCCCAGCCGAGGGTGATGTCGGGATGGTGGTTCTCTTCTTCGGCCAAGGCGCCCACCTTGTTCACGAAGGCCAACGCCTCGGCGAAGTCCTTGAACGTGTACTGCTTCTCCAGGTGGTGCGTGTCGACGACCTTCCAGGACGGCACTTCCACCGCGAGCATCTTACGGGTGCCGTCGTCGAGCGCCGGAGCGCCGTCGCGGCAATGCATGGTGACGAGCTTCATGCCCATGGCTCAGGGCGCGCGCTTGTCGAGCGGAACGTAGTCGCGCTTGGTGGCGCCGGTGTAGACCTGGCGCGGACGCGAGATGCGCGAGTCCTGGTCCTTCATCTCTTTCCACTGGGCGATCCAGCCGGGGAGGCGGCCCATCGCGAAGAGCACCGTGAACATGTTCGTGGGGATGCCGAGCGCGCGGTAGATGATGCCCGAATAGAAGTCGACGTTCGGGTACAGCTTGCGCTCCACGAAGTAGCTGTCCTTCAGCGCCGCTTCCTCGAGCTGCTTGGCGATATCGAGGAGCGGATCCTTCTTGTTCATGATCTGCAGGACCTTGTCGGTCTGCTTCTTGATGATGGTCGCGCGCGGATCGAAGTTCTTGTAGACGCGGTGACCGAAGCCCATGAGCTTCACGCCGGCCTTCTTGTCCTTCACCTGCGTGATGAACTTGGCGACATCGCCGCCGTCGGCCTTGATCTCGTCGAGCATCTCGAGAACTTCCTGGTTGGCGCCGCCGTGACGCGGGCCCCACAGGGCGCAGATGCCCGCGGCGATCGACGCGAACAGGTTCGCCTGCGAGCTCCCGACCATGCGCACCGTCGAGGTCGAACAGTTCTGCTCGTGGTCGGCGTGCAAGATGAGGAGCACATCGAGTGCTTTGACGAGCTCGGGCGACACTTTGTACGGCTCGGTCGGGAACCCGAACATCATGCGCATGAAGTTCTCGACGTAGCTCATCGAGTTGTCGGGATACATGAGCGGCAAGCCATGCGACTTGCGGTACGAGAAGGCGGCGATCGTCGGGAGCTTGGCGATGAGGCGGTGAATGGTGAGGTCGAGCGCCTGCTCGTCCTGCCATACGCGGGTGTCCTGGTAGTAGGTCGACAGGCCGCAAACGACCGAGGCCATGATCGCCATCGGGTGCGCGTCCTTCGGGAACGCCTCGAACATGCGGCGCATGTCCTCGTGGATGAGCGAGTGGCGGGTCAGGCGGTCGCTGAAGGCGGTGAGCTTGTCCTTGCTGGGGAGCTCGCCGTTGATGAGGAGGTAGGCGACCTCGAGGAACGTCGATTTCTCGGCGAGCTGCTCGATGGGATAGCCGCGGAACTGCAGGATGCCCTTCTCGCCGTCGATGAAGGTGATCTTGCTCTCGCAGGCGCCGGTGTTGCCGTAGCTCGGGTCCATGGTGATGGCGCCCGACTGCGCCCGGAGATTGCTGACGTCGATCGCGACCTCGTTCTCGGTACCGACTTGCACCGGGAGATCGTAGGTTTTGCCGCGCAGGGTGAGGGTCGCTTTATCCGTCATGGTCCTTCTCACTTCTTCGAGCTGTTGCGAGCGCTTTTGGGGCAGCGCGTCACGCTGAATAGTCGCTGGAGGGGCGTTGGGCAAGAGGCGCGAAGCGCACTTCGCGGTGCTCGCCGGGCGAAACCATTGGGCCGGCGAGGCGTACACCCGGCATGGGTAAGCTCTTGGGCGTGGTGGCTGTCGTCGGTTGTCTCTCTGCCGCGGCGTGCGGCAGCGCCAATCCCGACGGTGAGTCCGGTGAAAATCTCGATACATCGATGTTCACGACGACGCGCAGCGGCTCCTTCGTGGCACAGGATGAGCCCGCCACCAGCGGCGCCGTGCACGTCCAGGTCGACGACGACGGACGGCGTTACCTGGTGCTCGCTGATGACTTTCGCACTGCCTTCCACACCGGTTCCGTCGCGTTCTTCTTGGCCGCGACGACCGACAACCTGGCGGACCAGCGCGAGCTTGAACCGGGCAGCGTCTCGCCGCGACTAGGCCGCACGACCATCGTCGGTGCCCAAGCATTCGCAATTCCGGCGGAGGTCGACGACACCCTGTTCGCCGCCGTGGTCGTCTATTGCGAGCCCGCCGAAGTGAACTTCGGCGCGGCGTTGTTGCAGTAGCCTGATGCGCGCGCTCGCGGCGGCCGTGCTCCTCGGGTGGTGCGGCGTCGCCCACGCGACCAGCGGCTTCGTCCGTGAACCGGGCGGCGGCTATGTGAAGCTCTATTACTCGGAGCTGCGCTCGAGCGTCTATTTCACCCTCGATGGAGTGCGCCGCGATGACGGCCAGCAGCTTCGCCAGCGCGGGGTCACTCTCTACGGTGAATACGGCCTTCTACCACACGTCCAGATCGCGGTGAGTCTTCCACTGCTGCGCGCGAACAGCTTCACGGCCAGTGACGCGTCGGCGGGGCTGGGTGACGCGAGCCTCGAGCTCAAGAGCGGCACCGCGATTGCGGACTGGCACCTGGCCGCGGCGCTGGCGCTGGAGCTGCCCACCGGTCGCAGCCGGGCCTTCGTCGACCTCGATGACGGCGGCCAGATCAACTTGCCGACGGGCGACGGCGAGTGGAACCTGTGGGCTCGCGTTGCTCTGTCACGCGGCCTTCCGTCGCTGCGCGCCTATGCCTCGCTCGACGTCGGTTACAACCTGCGCACCGAGGGATTCACCGACCAATACGGGGCGGGCTTCGAAGTCGGCCATCAGCTGCTCGGCTACGTTTGGCTGTCGGCGCGAGCACGGGTGCAGAAGACGCTGGGCGATGACATCAATGCCGGGGTGCCGTTTCTCTATGGCGAGGGGAGCGAATTCGTCGCCATCGACGCCGGCGCGGCGGTGCCCGTGTTCTCGAGCGCCTTCGTGACTCTCGACTACACGAACGTCGCGGCCGCGCGGCGTAACGTCTATGGCGGCTCCCTGGTGTCGGTGGGTATGGGAGCGACATGGTGACGACCATGCTCTCGTTCGCAATAGCGGCTGCTTGCACCCAACCCGACCTGGATCACCGCGCTTGGACGCGGTTCCTCGGGCGCTATGTCGAAGGCGGCCTGGTCGACTACGCGGCCGTCAAGGGGCGCGGTTTGGCCGACCTCGAGGCTTACGTCTCCGCGCTCGACGCCATCTGCCCCGAGGCTTACGCCAAGCTCGCGCCCGGCGACCAGTTGGCGTTCCTGCTCAATGCCTACAACGCACACGTGGTGCGTCTCGTTGCCGGCGCCTATCCCATCGCCAGCATCCGTGACGTGACCGAGCCGTTCAAACGTCCAATCGTGCCGCTGCGCGTCCTGGGGGCCTCGCCGATGTCCCTCGACGCACTCGAGAACGAGCTGATCCGCAAGCGTTTTGGCGAGCCACGCGTGCACTTCGCCTTGGTGTGCGCCGCGATGGACTGTCCGCCGCTGCGGAAGGAAGCCTACCTCGGCCGCAAGATCGAGCAGCAGCTCGAGGAGCAAGCGCGACTCTTCGTCGGCGACCGGCGCAAGAACCGCTTCGATGCCGACGCCAAGGTGCTCGAGCTCTCGGCCATCTTCGACTGGTTCCACGGTGACTTCGAGAAGGCGGGCTCGGTGCCCACCTTCGTCGCCAAATACCTCGGTGATGGTGTCGCCGCCCCTGGGGTCGTCGTGCGCTTTCGCGACTACGATTGGACGCTCAACGATGCAAAACGCGGGCGTGGCCCCGGACCCTTGGAAACTTCATCCTCTGACGGTATAGAGCCGGCGCCTTCAAACCGTAGAGGAAAGCCATGAGCGTCGCCGTGCGACACGATGATACGAGCTGGTTGGGAACGGGTGAGACTTTGTTTTCGGGCCTGCCGCACAAGGTCCGCGATATGTCGCCCGACACCGTCCGCTACGGTCGCAAAGAGATCGAGCTTGCCGAGCACGAGATGCCCGGCCTGATGGCGCTGCGCGCGGAGTACAAGGGCAAGCAGCCGCTCAAGGGCGCCCGCATCATGGGCTCGTTGCACATGACCATCCAGACCGCGGTCCTGATCGAGACCCTGGTCGACCTCGGCGCCGACGTGCGCTGGTGCTCGTGCAATATCTTCTCGACCCAAGATCACGCCGCGGCCGCGGTCGTCGTCGGCCCCAAGGGCACGATCGACAAGCCCGCCGGCACTCCGGTCTTCGCCTGGAAGGGCGAGTCGCTCGAAGAGTACTGGTGGTGCACGATGCAGGCGCTGCGCTTCCCCGGCGGCAAGTACCCCACGATGATCCTCGACGACGGCGGTGACGCTACCCTCCTCGTCCACAAGGGCTACGAGTTCAACAAGGCCGGCAAGGTCCCGGCTCCGAAGTCGTCCGACGTGCAGGAGATGCAGATCATCCTGCAGCTCCTCACCGACGTGCAGGCGGCCGACGCCAACTTCTGGGAGCCCTACGCCAAGAGCATCCGCGGCGTCTCCGAGGAGACGACCACCGGCGTTCACCGCCTCTACGAGATGATGAAGGCCGGCACCCTGTTGTTCCCGGCGATCAACGTCAACGATTCGGTCACCAAGTCGAAGTTCGACAACCTCTATGGTTGCCGTCACTCGCTGGTCGACGCGCTCATGCGCGGCACCGACGTGATGCTCGCCGGTAAGCGCGCTCTCGTCTGCGGCTTCGGCGATGTCGGCAAGGGCTCGGTGCAGTCACTCAAGGGTCAGGACGCGCGCGTGGCGATCACCGAGATCGATCCGATCTGCGCCTTGCAGGCCTGCATGCAGGGTCTCGACGTGGTGACCATCGACGACGTCGTCGGGCAGATGGACATCTTCGTGACCGCGACCGGCAACATGAACATCATCACCGTCGAGCACATGCGGAAGATGAAGCACAACGCCATCGTCTGCAATATCGGACACTTCGACAACGAGATCGACATGGCCGGTCTCGAGAAGATGGCCGCGGCCGGCACCGTTCAGAAGATCGAGATCAAGCCGCAAGTGCACGAGTGGAAGTTCAAAGACACCGGCCGCAGCATCATCGTGCTCGCGGAAGGCCGTCTGGTGAACCTCGGCGTCGCCACCGGTCACCCGAGCTTCGTGATGAGCGCTTCGTTCACCAATCAGACGATGGCGCAAATCGAGCTGCACCAGAATGCCGAGAAGATCGGCAAGAAGGTGATCACGCTGCCGAAGCACCTCGACGAGAAGGTCGCGCGCCTCCACCTCGACAAGTTCGGGGCGAAGCTCACGACGCTCTCGAAGACGCAGGCCGAGTACATCGGCGTGCCGCTCGAGGGGCCGTTCAAGACGGACCAGTACCGCTACTAAATCGGCCCAGGAACGCGCAGGCCATGGCTCGCGAGCCCTGGCCGGCGCGTCGCCGCTTGTTGGTAGAAGCGCTGATAGAGCGCGGTCATCTCGGGTGAATCCCAGGGGACCGCGTTATACGCGCGCATGAAGCCCTGGTCGTTGGCCAGCGTGTAGAACCAGTTCTCCTCGAGGGCATCGCGTTCCTCCGCGTCGATGCCGCTCATGTCGGCCGGGAGTGCCGGCCAGCGTTGCCCGGTGACCGACTCGACGACGAACTGGCGGAGCATCATGGTGAGCACGCCGGTGCGGTTCCAAACGTCATAGTCGCCCGTGCCGTTCAGCAGCATGGGCCGGGCGAGCTCGCCGCGTGGACCGGTATCGCCGCGCAAGTCGGCGAAATCGGCATGGTAGCTCGAACCGTTGGTCTGCGGCCGCGGGTTGTAGATGAGCAGCCGCACCTTGTCTTCGAACGAGAAGAGACTCGTGTCCATGGCGCGCCCTCCGCTTGGGCGGACACGGTCGTAGGTCTCACGGACGCGCTCGTCGAGACGTTCGAGAAAGGCCCCGTACTCATGGGGATGGTTGCGCTCGAACGCCGCCCACAGCTCACGATTGCCCGCCAAGTGCGGGGGAATGGCGGTGGGAAAGTCCACACCCGCTTCGACGCCCAGGATGAAAGCGCGGGCGCGGTCACGGTAGTCGTCGTCACCACTGTCGCCGAGATCGATGTTGGCGTGCTCGTGGATGAACTTGGTCACCGCGCCCATGTCGTACCAATCCGGCGTGACCACGCCGCGATAACCGAGGTTCTGGCGTAGATAGCTGATGAGTGTCGGGTTCAGCGACGCGGGGATCTGGTTGAAAGGGAGGTCCCGCAGAAAGCCCGGCCGCGGATCTCGCCCAGCGTTCAGCACCTCGGCGCCGGGAAAGCCGCCGAGCGCATAGGTGGCGTGCGAGAGCATGATGGCGCGAGGAGGGTTGGCGCGGATGATGTCGGCATAGGGCGCCACGAAGGCCCGGATCTCGGCGGCATCTCCGTAGTGAACGTTCACGCGCTCCGTGGTCTCGAGATCCGGGTTGCCGCCGGGAAAGTGTTGCAAGCCGACTTGCTCGCCCGCCGCGAGACGCGCCGCGTAATTGGTCACGTTCACGAGCCGCGCCTCCGCCGCGACGAAACGCGGAAAGCCACGGGCGGTGAGCTCGGCGGTCACATCCGCGAGTTGCCCGGCGGTGAAGCCGAAGCCGTCACTGCCGTCATCACCGAGGCGAAAGCGTCGCGTGCCGTCGTAGGGCACCCACATCATCGGACTGTCGAGACCAGCGCTACGAGTCGTCAGGTACGAGCCAAGTCGCTGACTCGCGACCGCTATCGCGGCCGACAGGCGATCGGGACTCAGGTCGAGAGGCTGAGCCGCGGTGGCACGCGGAGGGTCGAGCCCGCGTAGATGTTGGTCGCGAACATTGCCACGCATCCACTCGGGCGGACGGGCACCGCCCGGGCCGGGCTCGGGAGGCATGACCAGCTTCGGATCCGGCTCGCACACTTCTCGCGAAGGCTCACAGCGCGGCGGATCGCTCGAAAGGACCTTGACCCCCAAAGGAATCCCTCCGCCTTGAGCCTATCATACGGCGTTGGCCGCGCGCGTCCTCAATAGAGCGCCGCGACTCCGCTGAACCCGACGCCCAACGACAAGGCATCCTTGGGCCCGTTGGCTCTGGGTGCGACGTTGCCGGAGGCGTCCAGGATGTCGACGTCCGGCGCGAAGACGCTGTTCAAGAGCGTGTTGTTTTCGACCTCGCAGAGCTCGATGACGCTGTTGTCGGCGACGCCGCCGTCGCAGCCGCCGGTGTCGAAGATATTCAAGATGAGCAGGGAGGCCGAGTCGGTGGGGTCCGTGGCGATGGCGGCGTTGTATTGGGCCGCGAGCACCGGCATGACCGCCGTGTCGAGCTCTTCCGCTAAAACGGCTCCAGCCAGCTTGCCGGCGGTGAGCGCTTGCGCGTCGGCGTCGATGGTCACCGTGACGCGAACCGCGATGATCGGCACTTCGACGACGTCTTCGCCACCGAATGCGATGGCAAAGTCGAGCGGCTGCGGGGCGCCGGAGGGCTCGTCGGAGCGGAAGACGTGGTTGACGATGGCGCCGGTCAAGACGAATGGGGTCGTCCCCGCCTCGACCGTGAATGACCCGCCACCCGAAAGGTCGGGGCTTGCCTGCGTCGACGCTCTGCTGATCGTCAACGTGGCGTTCTCATCGTTTTCGAAGCTCTCGTCGTGTGACCTGATCTCGATCAGGAACAGAGTTTCGCCGGCCGCTATGGCGGCATCGATTCCACCCTGCAGATCGACATTGCTCGTCGTCTCGAGCGTTGCGGCGACGCGCCCCAAGCCGTCGTCCTCATCGCCGTCGTCATCGAGGTCGCTCGCATATTCACCGGGTGGCGTGCCGAGCAGCATCGACGCCACGACCGCCTTCACGGAGTGATCGCCTTCACCTTCGTCACGACTCTTCCCGTCGCCGCAGGCCGCGAGGCCGCACGTCAACGCCATCCACAGTCCCAACCTCTTCATGCGGCGATTTATAGCAGACGGTGCCTCGAAGTCAGTGGCCGGGGGACAACCGTTGGCGACCGTTCGCGATATTCGGCGCATGCGAATAGTCCGTCCTCGCGACGCCGCTGGGCTCTCCCCCAGCGCGGCGCCGCTCGTTGTCCCGCCCCGGGCTGAGCATCACCGACCACTCGAGCGTCTGCCCAAGCTTGCCAACCCCACCGCCCTTGCCCCAACCGGTCCTCGGGCCACCGAAGCTCTGGTCGAGCGTGTCGAGGCGTCGCTCGGGAGGACAGCACTTCAGCTGCGCGGTCTTCAAGAGAGCAGCGGTGCTTGGAACACGCCCTTCGTCGGCGGCAGCTTCCACCTGGCTTTGAGCTGGCTCGCTTCCGCTGTCGTCGATGCCCCCATCGCCGGCGCGGACACCATCATCGCCCACTTCAAGCGCGAGCAACGGGCTGACGGCGGCTTCTCGGTGACCAACGGCGACATCCCCGCCGCCACCGCGACCCGCATGGTCATCCTGGCGCTGCGGCAACTCGCCAAACGTGAGCCTCGCCTCACCGCCGAAACCAGAACCATCATCGACAAAGCGCGTGACTACCTCGCGACCGTCCACAAGCACGATGACACGCTCTTCTGTGCCATCGTCGACTTGCTGGCGGCGACCCTGGACCCCGAGGAAGCCCCGAGCCTTCCCAACCTCGGCCTCGTCAAGACGATGTTGTCGAGCTACATGACCGGGACAGTGTCGGGTCTGGCTCATGTCTACCTGCCCGCTGTCGTGTTGCTCGCGGCAAATCACCCGACGCTGGGTGCTTGGCCCCGCATGTTCTTGGGCGCCGAGGGTGTCGCCAAGCTCGAAGGCGAGATTCAGGCGCGACAAGACCCGGACGGGGGTTGGGGTTGGACTGATCTTGGCTCGGCGCTCTCGATGATCGCCTTGCACGCGCGCGGCCATCGCTTGCCGTCGTCGGAGCCGCTGGCGAGAGGACAAGAGTTCCTTGCCGGCTTACGTGAGACGCACCCCGCCGCTTGGACGCGCGGCGATGCATGGGACACCGGTTTCGTGGCGCTCACGCTGCAGATGCTCGGCGACGAAGCCCCTGCTGAGCGCGGCGTTGCACGCCTGCTCGAGACACAACGAAGCGATGGTCGTTGGAGCTTCAGCCTGACCGGCAAGCTCGGAGACAACGATACGTCGTCGACGGCTCTACGCGCGGTGGCGGCTCGGCACGCCAAAACAGACGAGCCGGAAGAGCGGGCTCGCCTGGAAAAATCGATGCGCGCCGCCGTCCGAGGTTTACTCGACTATCAGCAATCCAGCGGTGGCTGGGGCGCGTTCAACAAGAGTGGGCTTGGTTCCGGACGCTATCCACCGATCGATTCGAATACGTCCGCGATCGACGACACCGCGAGCCCCGATCTGACGGCGCGCGTGGTGCGCAGCCTCACATCGGTCCGCGATAGCGGCACGCTGACGGCCAATGAGCGTCGCGAGCTCGACCAAGCGTTAAAATGGGCGCGCGGGTTCCTCGCTGATGCGAAGAGGGACGGCACCTGGTGGTCACGCTGGATCGCCGGCAAGACCTCCGGGTTCTACTTCGTCGTGCCGGCGTTGCGACACCTCGGTGAAGCGGCGACGGCGCCCCTGTTCGACGGCTCGCGCGAGCTGTTACTCGCCAAGCAAAACAAGGACGGCGGCTGGGGCGAAACCATCGACGCCGACCGCGAGCGCGAAGGTCGTGGCCCTTCGTCGGTCATCCACACCGCGAGCGCCGTCATCGGCCTCATCGGCATGATGAGCGACCGCGAAGCACGCGACCCGCGCCTCGCCAAGGCGCTCGAGCGCGGCGTCTCGCACCTGCTAGCGGCGGAGCGCGGCGGTGCCTACGGCAATGGGCAGCCGCTCTACACGGCGCTCACCGGGCTCGATTATTACGACGCCGACGCGACGACCACGTGTTTCGCGGCGGGCGCGCTCAAGCTCTATGCCGACTTCGTTCGTCACGGCCCAGAGAAGGCCATCGCGCTGTCGTTGCTCTAGAACTCGCCGATGTGCCCCTTCGGCGAGTGCAGGCGCTCATAGTCGGGGAAGAGCTTCTTGCGGCTCTCCAAGGCGTAGCCACGGCTCATGTGCGCGTCGCGGATGACTTGGGCGCGCACGTCGGGCGGGAAATACTCCGGATGCGGCGTCGCCAGCTGGGTCTCGTTGACCAGGAACTGCGCGAGCGGCTCGCAAGACATCTCGAGCTCGGCCAAAGCGCGGCCCGAGAACAAATCGGCGCGCGTCTCTTCGTGACGGCACAGCGCCTCGAGGTCTTCCTTGGTGAGCTCCTTGCGGACTTTGTAGTCGGCCCAGCGGCGCGGCCGGTGACCGATCTCATGGGCGAGGACGCCGACCATCAGCTCGGGGTTGTCGCGCGCCGCGAACAAGAACTGGGCGCCCATGTAGATGTTACCCTGCTCGTCGATCTGCGCGATCGGCCCGTCGGCCAGGTTCAGGGTGTAGTCGTCGTCTTCGTCGCCAGCGAGCTGCGCGAGCTTCTTCTTGTAGCGGTTCAAGAGCCGCATCTGCTCGGCCAGCATCGGAAACTTGGCCGGGTCGAGGACTAGCGGCAGCGGGCGGCTGAACAGGGCGCGTTGCACCTGCTCGCCAACACTCGGGATCTGCGCCGGATCTTTGCTGGTCGGCCACTGTGGCCCGAAGGGATTGAGCTGACTTGTTAGGCCGCCTTCGATACGCCGTGACATCGCTCTTCACTATACGTCAGTTGCCGCGATTTCGCAGCACATCCCAGACACCGCTCGCGGATTTGCCATAGTCGTCGGCGGCGCCGTTTTCGCCCATCCGCTGCAGCAAGCGCTGATAGTCGGCGATGGCGAACTCGAAGATGTACGTGTTCATCCACTCACCGCTGACGGGATGTCGCTCGACTTGTTTGGCGACCAGGCGCGCCCCATGCCGCTCGTGGCGCTGAGGCACTCGATCCCCGTGGGAACGGACCCGCCAGCGGACCCGCTTCGCGAGACCGTTTTCGAAGAGGTACTGGCTGATGATGATGGTGGCGTCGAAATAGGCGCCGACGTTGCGGTCCGCCTCCTGCGGAAACACCAGGTCGAGCTCGCGGATGCTGTCGTTGGGATGATCCCAGCCGAAGTCCAAGAAGAAGCCGACGAAGCGACCGTCATCGTTACGCGATAGTGCGTGATAGCGGACAGGCTCGCGCCGCATCTCTTCGCCGCGGTGCAGCTCGAGCACATCGGTGTCGAACTGAGCGCGTGAAGGAGGACGTTTCAAACCCAGATTGGGATGGATGTCCTCACGCTGCAATGCGGCGAAGATGGCATCGCGCTCGGCGGCAGCCGCTGGACCGATGGTGAGGACGTTGCCGCGGACGACGCGCATGGGACTATTCTACCGCCCAGCAGGCTTCGCCACCGCCAGCTCTTCCTGCGCCACATGCAAAAGGACCGCGCCCGCGATCACCTTCGCGAGCCGCTCACGGTGCTCCGCGCTAGCAAGCTGCTTGCACTCGTCCTTGTTCGTAAGAAAGCCCGTCTCGATGAGCACTGACGGCATGCGCGCCGCGAGCAGCACGAAGAACGGCGCCTGCAGGACGCCGCGGCGGCCAGGTAGACCGAGCTCGCGCGTCAACATGCCGTGGGTGCGCTCGGCGAAGCGGGCGCTCTCGACGTGCGCCGCCGACAACGACAGATTGTCGAGAATGCGCGTCGTCTCGTCGCGGGAGACGTCGACCTTGAAGGTTTCGTTCTCGCGCGCCACGAGCTTCGCGATACGGCGATCACTCATGGTACGCGACAAGAAATAGGTCTCGACACCGTGGGAGCGCGGTTGCGGCCCCGAGTTCGCATGCACCGAGATGAACAGGTCGGCGCCGGCGTCGTTCGCGAAACGCGCCCGTTCCTTGAGGTCCATGGTCGCGTCGTCGGTTCGGGTGAGCAGCACACGGGTCTTGCCGCTGGCGGCGAGG
Organism: Myxococcota bacterium; assembly: GCA_041288095.1. Taxonomy (GTDB): domain Bacteria; phylum Myxococcota; class XYA12-FULL-58-9; order XYA12-FULL-58-9; family JALHOP01; genus JALHOP01. The sequence continues at coordinate 54,117 of JBGGMJ010000167.1, read as the reverse complement.
ACGCGCCCGATCTCGGTCGAGATGCCCAGGGTTACGTCCTTCTCCTTGGCGCCACAGACCCCGATAGCCCCATCTTGAGCCCCGCCGTGGCCGGCATCGACGACGACCAGCGGCAAGGGCGCCGCGGCCAGGACGAGCGCTAGGACGACCTGCATGCCGGCCAAGCATAGCTGTCGCGTTGCCTAGCACGCGAATCTTCGGCACAACGCGCCACCATGCCACGTCGTAACGCTACCCAGCTCCGTTCTTTGCGCATCACCCCCCACTACCTCGAGCATCCGGAAGGCTCCGTGCTCATCGAGCTCGGCTCGACCAAGGTCATCTGCACCGCCTCCATCGAGGAAAAGGTGCCGCCGTGGCTCATGAACAAGGGCCAGGGTTGGGTGACCGCCGAGTACGACATGCTGCCGCGCGCCACCAACACGCGCCGCCAGCGCGACGCGCACAAGGGCCAGATCAACGGTCGCACCCAGGAGATCAGCCGTCTCATCGGCCGCGGTCTGCGCGCCGTGGTCGACATGCCGCAGCTCGGTGAGCGCACCATCGCCATCGACTGCGACGTCATCCAGGCCGACGGCGGCACCCGCACCGCATCGCTGACCGGCGGTTATGTCGCCTTGGCGCTCGCCGTGCAGTGGCTCAAAGAGGAAGGCAAGCTCAACAAGAACCCGCTGCGCGACACGGTCTGCGCCATCTCGGTGGGTGTCATCGACGGCACGCCGCAGCTCGATCTCGACTACTCGATGGACGCTCGAGCGGACGTCGACATGAATGTGGTGATGACGGGCGCCGGGAACCTCGTGGAAGTGCAAGGCACGGCCGAAGGCAACCCTTTCAACAAGGCGCAGCTCGACACCATGCTCGAATACGCCCTGCAATCGCTACCGATCATCACGGACGTGCAACGGCGCGCCGTCGAGGTAAAACTAGGAGCTTCCGGGACAACCATCGAGGCCAAGTGAACCGACGACTGCGACTGGTGACTCACAACGCGTACAAGGTGCGCGAGATTGGCGCGATCTTGAGCCCGGTCGGTGTCGAGGTGCTGGGCCTCGATGATCTGCCGAAGTTCGAGGTGGAGGAGGACGGCGATTCCTTCGAGGCCAATGCCGAGAAGAAGGCTCGGTCCATCCACCAGTGGACCGATGATGCCGCTTTAGCGGACGACTCGGGCCTCGTGGTCGACCTTTTGGGCGGAGCGCCCGGCATCCACTCGGCGCGATACGCCGGCGGCGGCATCAAGCGCGGCGAGCAAGACGCGGCCAACCGGGTCAAGCTGCACGCGGCGCTTGCGGGACACGAGAAACCCAAGGCGCGCTTCATCTGCGTCCTCGCCTATGTCGAGAAGGGCAAAAGTCCCCTCTTCTTCCGCGGTGAAGTGAAGGGCACGATCACCGCGAGTGAACGTGGCACCTTCGGCTTCGGCTACGACGCGATGTTCGAGCCCGTCGGTTCGACGCGGACGTTCGCCGAGTACAGTCCGGCCGAGAAGAACGCAGTCAGTCACCGCGCCAAGGCCTTGCAGGCTCTGATGCGCCATCTCGCGGGCTAAGACCACGGTCCCTCGCCTGCATCTCGCCTTCGCTGGACGCGACGAGCTCTTGGGGCGCGAGCTCATGGACGCCTATCCAGCGAGCGCACATCGCACCCTGGCGCCGGGCGTCATCGCGTCGGACTTGGACGAAAACGAAGCGGCGCTCCCGGCCCGCCTCGCTTTCGCGAGTCAATGTCTGGTGCGGCCCGCGCTCCTGACCGCCGAATCCGTAAGCCAGCTCGCCCGCCAGTCCTTCGAGGCGCTACTCGAGAGCTTCGAACATCACGACGGGCCCTGGCGACTGCACGTCTTCACGCATCCCGAGGAGGGCCCACCGGTGTCCCCGCGCCGCTGCCTCCTGGTCGAGCACGCTATCGAGGAGCTCCTGCAGAAGAAGCAACGTCGGCTGAAGCGGACGCGCGTGAAGGAGCTAGCGCAACCCCGGGTCGACGGCGAAGCGTTGTTCCAAGTGCTCGCCGTGGCCCCGGACGCGGCCTACTGGTCCGCGACCCGTCCCGCCGACGAACGCGTGGTCGGTGAAACACTCAGCCGCTTCCCAGGAGGCGTCGCGCCCACGCCTGACGATCAACGTCCGCCATCGCGAGCGTACAAGAAGCTCCTCGAGACCGAGCTCCACCTGGGCGAGCGCATCAGCGAGGGACAACGCTGCGTCGATCTGGGAGGGTCCCCTGGTGGTTGGACGTTCATTGCCGCGGACCGTGGGGCTCACGTGGTGAGCGTCGACCGCAGCCCGCTCAGAGACGACTTGATGCGGCACCCACAGGTCGTCTTCGAGCGTGGCGATGCCTTTCGCTACACGCCGGAGGAACCCGTCGACTGGCTGCTTTGCGATGTCGCCGCGGTGCCGGAACGCTCCCTCGAGATGCTCGACACCTGGCTCGGCGCCAAGCACTGCCGGCGCTTCTGCGTCACCTTGAAGCTCAAGGGTGACGATCCCTTCGCCGCCGTCCGCGACGCTCGTGCCCTGCTCGCCAAACACCCTGTGCGCGCCCAGGTCCGTCAGCTCGCCGCCAACAAGAACGAAGTCACCGTTTTCGGCACCACTTTGCACGGCGACTGAAGGCACGTTACAGCTCTTCCGGCATGCGCTGGGGAGTGTTTGCACTGGCTACGCTGACGGCGCTACTCGTCGCCGGCCTCGGACTCATGGCGACGGAGCTCCGTGACGTCGGTGGGCAGGCCCGCGTCGAGGTCGCCCCGGGTATCGTCGCGGTGGCGACGGGCAAGAGCTACGCATACGTCTTGCGGGGCGACACCGGCGTCGTGCTCGTCGACGCCGGCAGCGACAGCGACGCGCGCGGCATCCTCGAGGAGCTAGCGCGCACGAAGCAAAGTGCCGCCGACATCCACGCCGTCTTCATCACCAGCCCACACCCTTTCACTGTCGCGGGGCTCGACGCCCTGCGCGATGCGCCCGTCTACTTGGGCGAGGGCGACGAGGCGTTGGTGCGCGGCAGTAGCGTGGTACGCGCGCCAATCGCGCGGCTATGGAGCCGCCTGCACGCCCGCAAGAAACGCGACAACCCGTTGCAGCCGGTGCTCGCCGGCGCCCGCATCGTCATCGACGGCATCGCCATCGAAGCGGTCGCGACCCCTGGTGTCAGCAACGGCGGACGCAGTTACATCACGCGCGAGACCGCCTTCGTTGGCCCCGCTTTCGCCATGCACGACGGCAAGCTCGCGACGCCGTCGTTCTGGCTGGTCGATCACCGTGAGCATCTACGCGTGACCTTGCAACGCTTGGGCGGACACGCCTTCGGCGCGATCGCGGGCTCGACCTTCACGCCCCACGGAGACGGTCATGCGCTATACCTGGCGTGGGAGGCTAACATCCCCGAAAGCGAGCGCTTGCCGAAGCCATGACCGATATCGACCAAGTCGCCAAAGACATGGCCGAGCGCATGGAGGGCGGCGGCAAGCTGACCATCCTCACCGGCGCGGGTGTCTCCGCCGAGAGCGGCATTCCCACCTTCCGCGACATGGGCGGCCTCTGGGGCTCCCACGACATCATGGAGGTGGCGACTCCGGAAGCCTTCGCCCGCAACCCTGAGCTCGTGCACATGTTCTACAACGAACGCCGCGAAAAGCTCCCCACCGTGCACCCGAACGCCGCGCACCACGCCATCGCCAAGCTCGAGAACGCGCTCGGCGGCCGGTTCGCGCTCATCACCCAGAACGTCGACGACCTGCACGAGCGTGCCGGCTCGACGAGGCCCTGGCACATGCACGGCGAGCTCGTGAAGGTGCGCTGCGCCAATTGTCGCACCGTCCTCGAATGGCGCAAGGCGCTGTCCATCGCCGACACCTGTGTCCGCTGTAGCGGCCGTATGCGCCCGCACATCGTCTGGTTCGGAGAGATCCCGTTCTATATGGAGGACGTGATCCCCGAGGCTCTCGAGTGCGAGGTCTTCATGAGCATCGGCACGAGCGGCGTGGTTTATCCGGCGGCGGGCTTCGCGGCGCTCGCGCAAGCGCGGGGCGCGTTCACCGTCGAAGTGAACCTCGAGCGCACGACAAGCACGTTCGATGCCCAGCTCGTGGGCAAGGCGGCGGAGATCATGCCGATGCTCGCGGACCAGGTGCTTGCACTCGCGACGCCCTGACTCGCTCGCGGCACGGTGGTCAGCCGCTGTAGTCCGCCACCCATTTGGTGAAGGTCTTGCTGAAGGCATCGGGGTCGGCACCGAGCTTCTTCCAAGCGTCCTCGGGCTTGGTGCCGGTGGCGATGCTTCGGTAGAGCTCCAAAACCTTCACGCGACCGAATTGCTCCATGAGCAGCGACACGGCCGCGAAGCTCGCGAGATAGGCGTTGGCCTCGAGCGGCTGACGCAGCGTCGAGAGCGCGCCTATTTCGCTTTTGCGGAGCGCGTCCTTCAGGAGCACGCGTTGCACGGCATCGATGTCCGTGCGCCCGAGGGCCTCGCGCTGCAGATACTCGGCGAGCCCTTCGTTGAGCCAGACCGGAAAGGCGCCACCGTGATGTTGGCTATCGAGGACAGCGTGCGTGAGCTCGTGCACGAGCAAGCCCTTGAACGCCGCGTTGATGGGAAGCCCGCCGTTGATGTGGATCTTGCCCTGGCTGTAGTGCGCCCACCAGCGGCCCGCGCTCGCGGCGCCGAAAGCACGCTCGTAGGCACGCGAGGCGTACACCTTCGCTTCGATGGGAGCGGCGAGCGGCACGCCGACGACACGGGTCACGGCCCCCGTGGCCTCGTTCAGGGTTTTGCTGATGAGGACGTCATAGCCGCCACGCTTGATGTCGTCCGCCATATCGGGATCCCAGGTGATGCTGACGGTCGGGTCCGCGGCGGTAAGAAGCGCGAGCTGCACGAGGCAGAGGAGTGTCACGCCAAGCCTCCAGGGTTGGGCTAATCAGGGACACAGTAGCATCCCGCGCTTCCAAGCGCGGCGCCGTTCCTCGTGTACTGCACCTCAATGGGCTTCAGGTTGGGACTCTTGCACCCGTAACCGGGTTTGTCGTTCTCCGGTGTCAGCCAATCACAGCCGCCACCGCAGACTTTCTTGTCGTCCACGTCGACGCATGAAAGTGGGGCCTTGCAACCGTTCGAGAAGAAGCGTCCGCAATCGTCGCCTACCCTCTCGCCCTGGCAGGCAATGAGAGTAACGCCGACGATTGCGGTCAAGAGTCCCTTCAACGCCGTCAGGCCGCACCAACTTCGCGCAAGAAGGTGCTCATTGCCGGCGCGTGGCCGGTGTCGTACGGCGACTCAGCGTACAAGCGAAGCGCGTGCGACTCGCCACTGGGAAGCTTCACGTCGACATCGTAGCCATACGTGGTCGTCGTCTGCATGTTGCCGGTGGTCGTCCATTTGGCCTTCTTCGCGCTCACGCCGACGGCACCGCGGTCGTAGGCGAGCATTTGCGGCGAGCCAACTTCGTTCAGCAACAAGCGCTTGTTGGTGAGCGCGATATAGAATTGGCGGTTCTTGCCGATGGTCTTGCCGGTTCCAACTCCGACGAACGCGGCGTCGTTCTCTCCGGGTTGACGAAGCGCCGCGAACTCCGCGGCCAAGCGGGCGCGCTCAGCCTCGTAACTACCGCCAGCCGACCCCTTCATCGCTTTCATACGAGTAAAGGCGAAGTAGCCAATTGCCGCGAAGACGACCAACGGAATGATTTGAGTAAGCATGGGACAAACGGCTCCAGGTTTGCGTGAGAGAGCATAGATAACCGGTCGGTCGCGGCGCTGGATAGCAGCGAAGCCCTGCCGCGATGGCGTGACGCGGATCACGCTTCACAGGCACCGCAATAGCGGACGGCAGCAAGCAGCTACTTGGCGGGGACTTTCGCCGCCCTTACGGCAATCACTGCTGGCAATGGGAAGCGTACGGGACCGACGTTCTCGAAGACGTTGGTTCCAGTGCCGTATTGTCCGTAGAGCGCGAGCTTGAGCTCCGGCGTGCTGATGGCGATCTGCGCCTCGATGCCGCCGTCGAGATTCATGGCGCGGGCGATACCGAGATTACTCTCGCCGAGCCAACGCGCCAGGTCGCCAAGGGTGATGGCACCCTCGGACACGAGGATGAGCAAACGCCCCTTGTCGTCCTGCGCGACCACGGTGCGGCAGGCGGTCTTGTCGGTGTCGCGGACGCGCACTTGTGACTCTTCGTCGATGAGCATCATCGACTGCACGACGTGGAGATAGGCGTCTGTGATGTTGGGGCTCGCGTGCTCGAGGTCGATGATGCCGCCGAAAGCGCCGCCTTCAACAGGACCGCTGACGAGGAGCCCCTTCCATTGCGACTTGCGATCGGAGAATAGCCAGGCGCCGTCGGCCTTGAGCCAGCCCAGGTGATTGAGCTTCTCGTCGAACTGTCCCGCGTTGAAGACGATCGGTGCCTGCAGGCGCTCGGACCACTCCTCGATGGGCGCGGCGCGCTGCATTGCGTCCTTGGCGAAGTGATGCGGCACCAAATCAACAGGTCCGGCAAAGCGGACAACGAGCATGCGAGGAGGGCCGCGCTTCACGATGCTGGCGGCGTCCAAGTAGAAGACCTCGGCGCCCAGCGACGGGATGGCGACGAGTTGCAGGCCTTGCGAGCCGAGCTTCGGTGTCGGGTCTTGCACGACCTTCGCGGCGTAGAGCGCGGCGCCGGCGGCTATGATCCCGGCCAGCAGGAAGACGCGCTTCTTCACCATACGAACGCGAGCTCGGCGGTGTGGGTCGCGAGGAAAGCTCGCACCTCGTCGCGGACGTCGGCGGGCGCGAGACCCGGGCCTGGGCAGATCTTGTCAGGGTCGTTCGAGCCGCCTTGGAGCTCGTCGTGTCCGCTGATGGTCTCGACTTTCAATGCGAAGCGCGTGAGGAGCGCGGCACACACGGCGACAGCAGCGGCGCGCTGGCGTGGCGAAGGCGGTGCCTTGCGAAAATCGCCGATGACTCCGACGCCCACGGTACCCGGGTTGTGCGCTTTAGCGTGCGGCGTGATGAAGCGCAAAGGCACGGTCTGCGTAACGCCGCCGTCACGGTCGACGAGGATCGGGTACGGCATGTCACCGCCGGTGGCCTTCACGCCGATCGGATGCTCGCGGAAGAAACGCGCGACCTCGCTGGGCGCGTCGCCGTAGGACGGATCCTCCTGCGACACCTCGATGCGGTGAACGATGACGCCGGTCACGTCCGCCGGCTCGCGCGGCTTCAAGCGCTCGACACCCGGGACCTGCTCGAATCGAAATGGCGGCATGCTCACGCAGGTCACTCAGCCATGGGCGGTATCGCGACGCAAGGCGACGATGGGCTGCTTGCTCGCTTGCCAGAAGGCGACCGCGAGCCATGTCGCCACGACGGCGAGCCCGACGGTGAGGCCCCACCAGAGCCCGGCAGGGCCGAGGTCCAAGCCGAACGTCAGGAGCAACGCGAGCGGGATGCCGATGATCCAATGGCCGACGAGGTTCGCCGCGAAGGACACGCGGGTCATGCCGGCACCCCGCAGAGCACCGGCGCCAACGGCTTGCACGCCGTCGACGATCTGGAACACCGCCGCGATGCGCAGGAAAATCGCGGCCTGCTCGATGATCTCGGGGTCGCGCGTCATGAGCCGCACGACGATGTCCGGTATAACGGTCATGACCACCGAGGGCAGGAGCATGATCACACCGCCGAGCAGGAGACCAAGCATACCCACACGCCGCGTCTTCACGGAATCGCCGGCGCCAATGGCGCGTCCGACCTGCACCGAGGTCGCCGAGCCCATGCCGACGCAGACCGAAAACGAAATGCTGGCGAACATGAGCGCCACCTGGTGGCCCGCGATGGCGACCGACGAGATCCGCGCCATGAGCACTCCCACCAGGACGAACGCGCCGATCTCGGCGAACATCTGCAGGCCAATGGGCATGCCGACGCGCACCTGCTGCGCGAAGAGGACGCGATCGAAGCGGCGGTAACGCTCTTCCGTGCCCTCCGGCACAGGGACGCGCGACACCACCCACGCGAGGATCACGAGCTGCCCGAGAGTGCCGATGGTCGCGGCAACCCCAACCCCGAGCGCTCCGTAACGCGGCAGAAAGAGATAGCTCAGCGGACCATTGAGGAGGTTTGCGACCAGGACGGCCCAGAGGATGGCTCTCGGATGCCCCGAGGCCTGGAGATAACCGCGCATGGTGACGGCGCAGATGAGCGGGAAGAGCGACACGGCGCGGCCGAGAAGGTACGCGAAGGTGCCTTCCGCGACCTCGGGCTGCACCCCGAACGTGGTGAGCGACAACGCGGTCATCAACATGACCATGGTGAGCGGCACCGTGATCACGGCGGCGAGATAGATGCCGTTCCACAAGACACGGCGCGCGTGCACGCGGTCACCGGCGCCAAGAGCCTGCGACACCAGCGGGTCGACTACCAACGCCGTCCCGCTGCCGAGGACCGCCACCGAGTAAAATAGGCCGCCGCCCAGACCGACCCCAGCGATGGTCACACCACTGTCGAGCCCGGCAATCGCGGTGTCGACAAAACCCAGCGCGGTGTAGCCCACCTGAACCAAGGCAAGCGGCAACATCAGGCCGGCGAGCTCGCGGAGCTCATCACGAATGCGGTTAGCCTGCATCGCCTTCGCTGGCTCTTATGATACAGCGATGGATATGTCACGCGATGCCTTCCACGGTTGGCTGTTGCGCACGCAGGGCGTGGTCATCGGCGTCGCCGACACCACCTTGACCTGCCAGGAAGCGCAGCGCCTGCACGACCTGGGCTCGACAGCCTGCATTGCGCTCGGGCGCCTCATCACCGCCACGGCGCTGGTTTCGGCGGTTCAAAAGCGTCGTGGGCTGCTGAGCTTGCACGTCGTTGGTCGTGGTCAGCTGCGGCAGCTCTTCGCCGACATGACCGACGAGGGGAACCTGCGCGGCTACGTGAAGAATTCGCACGTCGGCTTCCCGTTGGTGCCCGGCGAGGACCCGCGGCTGCGCATCAGCGTCGGTCACGCCATCGCCCCCGGTAGCTGCTCGATGATCCGCGAGCCCGAGCGGTCCGACTACGTGCAAAGCACGACCGACCTGCTCAGCGGCGAAATCGATCAGGACGTCGAGGCGGCGGTACGCATGTCGGACCAGATCGTCACGAGCCTCACTTGCGACGTTCTCCTCGACGAGAAGCTCGCTGTTCGCCACGCCGCCGGCATCATCATGCAGCCGTTGCCGCACGGTGACGTCGCGACGCTCCAAGAGATCGCCGCGAAGCTCCGTGATGGCGAGCTAGCGAAGCGTTTGCTCGCTCACAAAGGTGATGTGCTCGCGGTGCTCAAAGAAGTGGCGCCCGACGCCGAGCGCGTGGAAGAGCCGCGCGAGCTCGGCTGGAAGTGCCGGTGCTCCATCGAACGTGTGCGCGGCGCGCTCAAGATGCTCACGGCCGGCGACCTCGCCGAGATGATCACCAGCGGCGCACCTGTCGAGGTCACCTGCGATTTTTGCGGAACCGTCTACACCATGGGGGTGGAGGATATGCGCGTCGCCCACGACCAGCTCATCGTGACCCAGAACTAGCGACCGCGCCGCCCGCCGACAGTCCGATCACATCGTTCTTGATGTCCACAGCGAGGAGCTTGCTCACCTCGGCGATGGCCTTGGCCTGCGCGGCGCCGTCACCCAGACCGACGGCCTGCGCCTCACGCGTGTGCTCGGCGATGAGCGTACCCGTCCACACATCGTAGACCGCGACCTTCGCTTTGGCCTGGTGCCACACCGAGCGCGCGCCCATGCGGTTCGCGAAAGCGGTCTGCACCGTGCCGGCAACGATGACATCGATGGCGCCGTCGGCGAGCTCGGCGATGTCGCGGAGCGCGAGGTCGGTCTGACGTGGCGAGGCCAGCACGGAACTGAGTCTCGGCGGCAGGGCCTCGGGCTTGGCGATGCCGGCGCCTGCGATGGCATCGATCATCGCCTTTACAGCGGGGTCGGGCGCGACGCGGTTGTCGTCCGCGGTCACGTCGAGATGCACGGCGACGCGGGCGTTGCTCGAGGTGATCTCGCGCAGCGCCAGCGCGACCTCGGGCAGCGCCACGTCGGTGAGCTGCGGCGCATCGAGGATGACCCGCGCCTGCATGCTGCCGCAGCCCGAGAGGTCGAACCGCGCCGAGCCGTCACTCGCGGTGCTCACCGGCCCGCCGAGCGGCTGCGTCCCGTCGAGAGCGCGCAAGGTGATGCCGTACGCCGAAGCGGTCGGCTTGTTGCGCAAGCGCGCGATCACGGTCGCGGGCTTGAGTGGGCCGACCCCGCGTCGAAACGGCACCCCATTCGCGCTCGTCGTAAGCTCGAGCTCCGCGAGCCGCGCGAGCAATGCTTCACGCATGGCGCCACCTTCGTCGGTGGTGCAGCTCGAGACCCAGGCGCATGCCTGCTGCTTCTCGCGGCCCTTCACCATGTTCGCGATAGCGACGGCGAGCCGTGTGCCGTAAAGCGCGTTCGCGTCGTCGGCGGTGTAACCGATGGTGTCGATGCGAGCCTGCATGAGTCGAGCGAGCACCGACTTGTCGACCGCCAGCAGAACGGCGTGGGTATCGGCGGCATCGGTCTTCTCGAGGAGGTCCGAGCGCGGCACCGTCTGGCCCGCCGGGACCGGCACGTCGCCCCAGATCTTCCGCTCGAGCGCCTGCGTCGCGGCCGTGCGCGCCGCGTCCTCGTTCGCGCCCTCGCCTACCGCGACCACGAAATCGGCGAGCTCCGCGGGCAGAATTCCTTTGCGCCAAGCGGCGGCATCCGTTGCCGCGACGATAGGTCCCGGTCCTTTGGGCTCCGAGCTACAAGCGGCGGCGAACAGCACGACCAGTGCTAGGCGTTTCATGGGACCTCCAGCGTCCTCTTGAAGTTATCCCATGCGGCGCCGTTTTTCGGCGCGACGCCCTGGCGCAAGATCTGAAACCCCTTCGCGAGGAGCTGCGGTACCTTGTCGTCGGGCGTGTTCTTGGCAGCTTCACCCAGTTCGGGGCGTTCCGCCAGGTCGAGCAGCACCTCTTGCGTCGCCGAGACGAAGACCGTCGCGAACTGCGTCTCGCCGCCGGCGCGCGCTTGAGCCGCGCCATTGAAGTAACCAGCGACCGCGGCGAAGAAGCGCTTGTCTTCTGAAGCGGACACCGCGCAGGCCCACGCCTTGCGGATGAGCAGCCCCAGATTGAACACGTAGCGCAGTGCCTCGTGGTTCACGGCTTGGTCGTCGACCAGACCGCTGATGCGCAAGAGCTGCGGCACGCGGTAGCTCGCGTCCACCATCACCGCCCGCAAGGTCGGCTCGAGCTCCGCCCAGGTCTTGCCGGCGCCGACGCGGTCGCCGTGACGCTCGATGGCTTGAGTCAACGCGGCAAGGAGGTGGCCACGCGCCGCCGTCTCGCGCAGGAACAGTGGCTGCGACCGGCCCACGTCTTGCGAGCTGAAAGCGCCGCTCGCCTCGGTGGTGAACACCTGCGAGATGATGCCGTTCAGCAGATCGAAGTCCTCACGCGCGAGCAACGCCGTGGTGATTTGTTTCGCCGTCGTGTCACCGCTGGTGATCGCTTTGGTGACGGTGTCGTAGACCTGAATGTCGAAGTATTTGTTCTGGTTCTCGATGATCTCGTTCTGCTTGAGCGCGACGTAGAGCTGCAGCCCCGGGACGCTGAAGGCGAGCAGCGAGAACACGAACATGAAGATGCGCCGCTTCACCACGAAGCGCATGAAGGCGACGGCGAACAGCTTGCCGTCGTTGATGACATCGTCGCGCGTCGGCCATGCCTCACGAGGCCCGGCAAAACCGGCCACCGTCTCGATCAAGCCCATGAAGCTGCGCACCACGCGCTGGCGATCGAAGACCGGCAGCAGCATCGACCCAGCGGCCTTGGCGATGCGCTTCTTGCGCTCCGCGGCCTTCGCTTCGGAGGTCTTGAAGCGCTCGACCTCCTTCCGCAAGGCCTGGTTTTCACGGCGTAAAGCGTCCAGGTCGGCCGGCGGGGGCGGCGCGTCGAATGAGGGCTTGGACATGGGAGGGTGACTCTACCTCAAACCCCGCAACCCGCCCCAGTGGTCCGGCGATACTTCGAAATCCCCCGGAGGTTCGTATGTCCACCACTCGGGTCACGCCCACCAAGCGCGTGATTGATGCCGCCCTTTCGCCCGCAGCACCCCTCGGCAAGGCTGCGCCCTCCGGCCCCGAGCTCAAGTCCGACGTCTTCACGGTCGCCAAAACGCCGAAGGCACCCGAAGTCGCGCCAGCGGAAGGCGCGGCGGCCGGCAAGAAGGTCGCCGCCGAGCTGCGCAAGATCATGGAGGGCGAGGTCGCGACCCTCGCCAACAAGTACCGCCTGCGCTACGGCCCCGCCGCCGTGAAGAAGGCCGACTTTGGCTGGGACGTGGACAAGGAAGAGGCCAAGGCCAAGACCGCGATCGGCAAGGCCACCGCGGACGCCTCGCAGACCCAGGAGCAGATGGTCGCGGGCTGTCAACGCGTCTTGGTCGACTTCGCCAATCGCATGAACGACTACCACGTGTCGCTGCGTCTGCTGCGGACCAGCTCGGCGCGCATCCCTTTCCAGGTGCGACCCATCGGCGACGGCTACGCAATCAGCGTCATCAATCGCGAAAAGCTCTCCGAGAGCGCCTTCCCCTTCCAGCCCGGCGACGAGATCATCGCGGTCGACGGCAAACCGGTGAAAGACGTGATCGCGGCGAACCTCGCGATGCTGCCGCGCAGCAACGCTATCGCGGATCGGGCCAGCGCGGCCAGGATGTTGACCGTCATCCGCGGCGCGGTCGGTCAACCGATGCCCAGCGAAGCGACGCGCAGCTTCACCATCAAGCGCGCCGACGGCAGTGTGACCTCGCATGACCTCGCCTGGGGCATCACCCCCGAGCGCATCAAGACGACGCCGGTGAGCAACGGCATCCTCAACATTCGCGGAACCGAGCCCAAGAAAGAGGTGCGCTCGCTCGACATGACCGCCTACCGGGTCATCGATGAGGAGGCGCTCGCGGAGGCCAAGAAAGCCAAGGATGCGGACGTGGACCCGTTCTTGAGCGGCGGCCGCAAGACGCTGCTGCCCGACCTCGGGCCGGTCATCTACCGCACTGACGCGAAGGCCCCGTTCGACGCGTACGTTTATCGCAACGAGGAGGGCAAGAACGTCGGTGTTATCCGCCTGCCGGAGTTCAGCCCCGAGGACGCCGGCAAGCTCGACACTTACGTGGAGGCCTTTGCCGAGCTCATCGAGAAGTTCGAGGCGACGACCGATGCCTTGATCATCGATCAGCAGAACAATCCGGGCGGCTACTTCTTCTACATGATGTCGCTGCTGTCGATGCTCTCGCCGCAGCCCATGACGATGCCGAAGCAACAGGAGAAGATCACGCCGGCCGAGGTCGCTGAAGCCGACGAAACGTTGCAGAGCCTCGAGAAGGTCACTGACGACAAGTCCGCGCGCAAGGCGCTCGGCAAGCACATCGCGGGCCTGCCCGTTACCTTCGACCTGGTCGAAAAGCTCCGGGCCCACGCGCGTCACATTCTCAAACAGAACGAGCTGGGCAAGGAGCTCACCGACGCATTTCCGCTCTCGGGCGTCGGCGTCGTCAATCCGTCATCGCGTGCGACCTACAGCAAGCCCATCCTCTGCCTGGTGAACGCGACCTGCTACTCGTGCGGTGACTTCTTCCCGTCGGCGCTGCAGCAGAACAAGCGCGCCATCATCATGGGAGAGACGACCGCGGGCGCCGGTGGCTACGTCATTCAGGAGAAGTACCTGAACAAGGCTGGCATCGACTACATCACCATCACCGGTAGCGTCGCGGATCTCAGTAACAAGGATCCATCGCGCATCGAGGATCCCCTCGAGGGCCGCGGCGTGAAGCCCGATATCGAGTACTCGCCGACCCTGGTCGACTTGCGCGAGGACGGCGCCGAGATGGCCGTGGCGGTGAACCTCACCATCGCGGCGATGATCAAAGCCTCGGAAAAAGATGCCTAGACCCAGTCGCGCGGCTCGCGCAGCACTTGGGTGATTTGATCTTCCGGTGAGCCGGGGTCGACCTTCACGTCGTACTCCCAGCGTGCCGTCAGCGGCAGCGACATGAGGATACTCTCGACCCTGCCCGCGGTGCGCAGGCCGAAGAGAGTTCCGCGGTCGTAGACCAGGTTGAACTCGGCATAGCGGCCACGGCGGAGCTGCTGCCACCGCTTGTTGGCGGAGGTGTAAGGCATGTCCTTACGCAAGGTGACCAACGGCACATAAGCGCGCTCGAAGCCGTGTGCGCAATCGCGGACGAAAGCCAAGAGATTTTCCTTCGGCCGGTCGTGTAAATCATCGAAGAAGATGCCGCCGATGCCACGCCGTTCGCCACGGTGCATGATCAAGAAGTAGTCGTCGCAGGTCTTCTTGAAGCGCGGATAGAACGCCGGGTCGTGCTTGTCGCATGCCTCTTTGTGGATGCGGTGGAAATGGCGCGCGTCGTCCTCGAAGAGATAGCTGGGCGTGAGATCGGCGCCACCACCGAACCACCAGGCAGCGGGCGCCTCCGGCTTGCCGCGCTCGAGGTAGCGGTAGTTGAAGTGCGCGGTCGGAGCCATGGGGTTGTGCGGATGGATGACCACCGAGACGCCGCAGGCGAAGAACTCCAAGGCTTGGTCGCCCAGGTCCTTACCACCGCCCATGCTGCGAGCCGCCTCGGGGGTCAGGGTACCGTGGACGCTGCTGACGTTGACTCCGGCCTTCTCGAAAACCGCCCCGTCCTGGAGGACGCAGCTGGTGCCGCCGCCCCCCCCTTCGCGCGACCAGCTGTCGCGCCGAAATCGACCGCTGCCGTCGACCGCCTCGAGGCTCGCCGCAAGCGATGCTTGAACTTCGGTCACGAGCGACTGCATATGACTTCGCATGGCCGGCCACTCTACACGTTTCTTGCGTGCTTGCCGCGGGGAAGCGCTCGATCGTCCACCAGTCTGGCTGATGCGCCAGGCCGGTCGTTACATGCCCGAGTACCAGGCGCTGCGCGCCAAGGCCGGTGGCTTTTACGAGCTCTGCGTGAAGCCCGAATACGCCGCGCAGGCGACGCTCGATGCCGCGCGCATCCTCGGCACCGACGCCGCGATCATCTTCAGCGACATCACGCTGCCGGGTGAGGCCATGGGCCTGCCGCTCACCTTCGATCCGGGTCCGAAGTTCAAATCCCCGGTGCGCACGGCGGCGGACGTGCAGCGCTTGCGCGAAGTCTCGCCCGAACGCGACCTCGGCTACGTGCTCGAGGCCATCAAGCTGACCCGTGCTCAGCTCGACCCGGCGGTGTCACTCATCGGCTTCGTCGGCGCGCCGTTCACCCTGTCGGCCTACATGATCGAAGGCGACCCGTCGAAGACGTGGAAGGAAGCCAAGCGCCTGGCCTATGGCGACCCGAAGACGATGCACGCCTTGCTCGAGCGCGTCAGCGACGTGGTGCTCGCCCATTGCAAGGCACAGCTCGCCGCCGGTTGCGATACGGTGCAGCTCTTCGATACCAGCGCTGGCGTGCTCGCCGCCCCCGAGCTGTCGACGTTCGCTTTCGCGTACGCAAAGCGCGTCATCACCGAGCTCAAGAAGACGGGCGCCCCGGTCATCTACTTCGCGCGCGACGTCGGAGCACACCTCGAAGAAGCCGCGACGCTCGGGGCGGACGTCTTGGGCATCGATTGGACGATCACCATGAGCGAAGCGCGCCGCCGGCTGCCCAAGGTCGGGGCGCTCATGGGCAACCTCGACCCGACGACGTTGTTCACCACGCCCGAAGTCATCCGCTCACGCGTACAGTCGATCATCACCGAGATGAAGGGCCGTGACGGCTTCATCTTCAATCTCGGCCACGGCGTGCTGCCGGAGACGCCGGTGGAGAACGTCAAGGCCATCATCGCGGCGGTTCAGGACTCGGGCGCGACGCGCTAGAGCAGCACCAAGTCGTCGTCCTCGACGACCATCAGCTCGTCTGGGTTCATCATCGACTTGGTCTTCTGAACGCGCTCGGCGGTGAGCTTCGAAAGCCCGTCCTTGAGCTCGGGATGGCGGGTGATGGTCGCCTTGAAGTCGCCCTTCGGTAGCAACAAGAGCTGGCCCGCCGTCGCCGCTTTGCACGTCGCCGTGGTGGGCGAATCCTGGAGCAAGGCGATCTCGCCGAACACGTCGCCTTCCTTGAGCATGGCGAGGCGGACGCGGTGGCCGTCTTCGCCCTGCTTCGAGACCTCGATCTCGCCCTTCATGATCATGAAGAGCCCCTGACCCTGCTCGCCCTCTTCGATGAGGTCGTCGCCGGCGTCGACGGGAAAATCCTTGAACTTCTTGATGATCTCTCCGCGCACCGACTTGGGGAACGGCTTGAAGATGGGGCTCGTCGCCAGAAGGTTCGTCAGCAACCGCTCGTTGGTGAAGTCGTGCAGCGCGCGGGTCACGCTATTCAAGCGATGCGCATGCTCTTGCAGCGACGCGCGCTTGAGCTCGAGGACGTCGCAGTCTTCGTCGGCGGTCACTGTCGCGGTGCGCGGCGCGTTCGAGATCAAAGCCATCTCACCGAAAACCGCGCCGTGGTGCAGACGCGCGAGCTGAACCGCGCGCATGGCACCCTGTTCGTTGGGGAGCTGGCGGGTGACGCCGACGCTGCCCGAAACGATGATGAAGAACGAGTCGCCGGGCTTGCCTTCCTGGACGATGACCTGGCCCTTCACGAAGCGGCGCAGCTGCAGGCTCGCGAGCACGACCCCGAAGGACTCTTCGTCGAGGAACGAGAACAGCGGAATGGGAGGCACCTTCTCGGCGCCTTCACCCAGCATGCTGAAATCGGTCGCTACTTTCTCCGCGTGCTCGAGCAGGGCATCGCCGGTCATCCGCTCGGGCGGACCGACCTGGGTCTCGAGCTTCGGCGCCTTCGCTTCGGCGCCCTCGGCCACACGGTCCGACTCCGACGAGTACAGATCGGCCAAGATCTCGATGCCGTCGTGGAATGCCGGGTCGATGAACGATGCCATCTTGATGGCGAGCAGCGCCTCGAGCGGCAAGCCTGCCTTCATCGCGTACCAGGCGCAGTCCTTGTAGACCTCGAGCGCGCGGGTCTTGGCCTTCGACGACAAGAGCGCGTCGCCCACGCGAAAGCGCGCGCGCCAGAACGAGGGCACGGCCGCGATGGCTTGCATGTAGCCGGTGAGCGCCTCGGCGTACTTTCCGGCGCGGAGCGCGTCTTCGGCTTGGTTGAAGGTCTGCTGCGCTGTGCCGGCCATGAGCTACTCCTTGGGTAGAGCTTCTACTGCTGCCTTGACGACGCGGGCGAAATCCTCGACGCGGGCGCTCGCCTGGCTAAGCAGCTCGGACGCGCCTGTCTGCATGAACTCACCGAGGTTACCGAGTGCTTCTTCGACGAGCCGGGCGTGCTTCACGAGCTCCGGATCGCCGCTCGATTTGCAAGCGTACACCAAGTCGACGAGCCAGAAGAGTTGTTCGCGAAAGCGGCTCTCCGGTGGCCGCCGCTCGAGCATGCGTGCGACTTTGGCCAGCGACATCCGAACTAGTTCGGACGTAGCTTCGGGTCGCCGATGGCCCGCACGGCGCCCTTGCCCTCGAACATCTTCTCGATGAACGAGCGCAGCATGCCGATGTCGTTCGGTCGCGACTCGATGAGCTTCTTCTCCGCCTCCGGGAGCACGTCGAGCTTCAGAGCAACGACCGCGCGTAGACTCTTCGTCTCGTCGTCCCGCTTGAAGTTGGAGATGCGGTAGCAGCTCATGTCTTTGAAGCTCCGTTGCACCCAGAGCTTCAAATTGTGGTCGTCGAGCGCGAGCGCGCTCTTGTCTTTGATTTTGATCTCGACTTCGCCTTCGACGAACATGGGGCTGAGTCATAGCCAATATGCTGAGTGTCAGCAACGTGCGCGTGCGTTTCCCGGAGTCGGACAAACCGGCGCTCCACTGTCCCGAGATCACCGTCGCCGCCGGCGAGATCGTCGCGCTCAGCGGGCCGTCGGGGTGTGGCAAATCGACCCTCGGCCTCGCCATCCTCGGACTCCTGCCCGCGGACGCCCGCCTGAGCGGGAGGATCACCTTCCGCGATCTCGTGCTCACGGAGCTCGGCGAGCGCGACCGCGGAGGGCTGCGTGGCCGGCGCATCGCCTGGATCCCGCAGGACGTCGGCGCCTCGCTCAGTCCGTTCCACCCCGTCGCCCGCCAGATCGCGGAAGTCGCCGAGGTCCATGAGGGCATTTCGCGAAAAGTCGCTCACGGTAGGGCCGCGACATTGCTCGCGCGCTTGGGGATCGAGGACGCCGGCACGCGCATGCGGGAACATCCACACCGCTGGTCGGGGGGCATGCTGCAAAGGGCGCTGATCTCCATGGCCCTCATGACGTCGCCGGAGCTCGTGATTGCCGACGAGCCAACCTCGGCTCTCGACCCGACGGCTCGTCAGGCGGTGGTCGACCTCTTCCGCGAGCGGGCGGGAGCCGGCACGGGGTTTCTCGTGATTACGCACGACAGCGCGCTCATCGCGGCGCTACAGGCTCGCGTCGTTTACGGCGTCGCTCCGCTGTCCACCTCGGCGGGATAGTGCTGATCGAGGCAGCTGTCGCAGAGGCCGTGGCTGAAGACCGCGTTCGAGCGCTGCTCGATGTACGATTCCATCTTCTGCCACGACGATCCGTCATCGCGGATGCGCTTGCAGTGCATGCAAATCGGAATGAGGCCTTGGAGCTGCTTGATGTGCGCCGCTGCTTCCTCGAGCTCGGCGACTTTCGCCGTGAGGTTCGCCTCGAGCTTGACGATGCGCTCACCGACGCGCAGACGGGCGCGCAGCTCGGTCGGGTCGTACGGCTTCTTCACGTAGTCGTCGCAGCCGCAGTCGAGGGCTTCGAGCAGGTCGGCTTGTGTATCGCGCGCCGTCACCAGGCAGACGTAGGTGTAGCGGCTCTTCTGGGCGCGGATCCAACGGCAGACTTCGGGACCGGAAGCGCGCGGCATCATCCAGTCCATGACCACCAGCTGGGGCGCGTCGGGCTGCGCGAGAATGTTGATCGCGGCGACGCCGTCGGCGGCCGTCACCACCTCGAATCCGGCCCGCGTCAGTTGCGCTTGCAGGATGCGCAGTGACATCGGCTCGTCATCGGCAATCAACACCTTCATGAAATATCCCCTCGTCGGAGGCTGGAGACCTCATCCAAGCCAACGGCACAATTCGAGGTTTCGCCGACTCGGATCTTTTCACGACGGCTCAAGGCATGTAGGTGGTTGGGGGCATGCCCGACGCGGCCACGGTCGCCCGACGCCTTTCGACCGCCTATTTCACCTATTACGCGACGATCGGCCTCGAGTACGTCTACCTGCCGTTCTTCTTCACGAACGTCGGGCTCTCCCCAGGCGATTTGGGTGTGCTGTATGCCGGCCGCGTCGCCACCTCGATCGTCTTCCAGCCGCTGACGACGCGCCTCGCCGATCGCACCGGCAAGCCGTACCTAACGCTGAAGCTGGCGATGGTCCTGGGCCTCGTTTCCGCGTCCGGCCTGTACTTCGCGCAGGGACTCGCGAGTGCCGCGGTCTTCATGTGGACGCAGGCAGCGTTTCGTAGCGTCGCCATCCCGATTCTCGACGCCACCACGCTTCACGAACATGGGGCGGAGCGCTACGGGCGCATTCGCCTGTGGGGCAGCATCGGCTACGGCGTCGCGGCGCTCGGGCTCGCATCGGTTGTTGGTGCCATGGCCTACGATCAGGCTGGTGCGACCGCGCTCCCGGCGTATCTCGCGGCGAACGCCATCATGGTGCTCGCGATGTTCTGGTTGCCGCGGGGCATGAGCATGGAGCATCCACCCGCGGCGGGAACGGTGGCCACGTCACGCCTCCCGGCGGGCGTGATCGCGCTCATGGTGATCGGCGCGATCCATTGGGCGTCCGTCGAAGCGTACAACGTCTTCTTCTCGTCACATGTCCGCTGGCGCGGATTCGCGCCCAACGTCCCCGGCTTGGGCGTCGCCGCGGCCATCGCCGGCGAGACCATCACCCTCTACTTCTTCGGCGCCTTCCTGAAGCGCGCGCCTGCCGCGACCTGGATCATCGTGAGCCTGTCGTTGAGCGTGTTCCGCTGGCTCGGCACCGCCTATGCCACGACTCCCGCCCTGCTCATCGCCGTGCAAGCAGGTCACGCCTTTTCGTTCGCCCTGTGGTGGGTAGCGCAGCTGGCGGTTTTCCGCCTGAATGCCCCGCCCGGCCGACGCGCCGCCATGCAGGGCCTTTATACCGCCGCGACCCTCGGCATCGGCGGCGCCCTCGGCACGTCGCTCTCGGGGCGCGTTTTCGACAGCCACGGTGGCCAATGGATGTTCACGGTGGCGGCCGTTCTGGAGGTGGTCGCGGTGCTGATCGCCGTGGCCACGCGCCGATGGTGGTGGAAAGTCCCCGAGCGAGCGTAGTTGACGGAAATCGAGCGTTTGTTTATGACGCGCGGCTGCAAGCCCGGATGGCGGAATTGGTAGACGCGCCAGGTTCAGGTCCTGGTGGGGGCAACTCCGTGAAGGTTCGAGTCCTTTTTCGGGCATTTCCTGACGCCTCGCCCCCGTAAAGGGGGCGAGGCTAAGGTCGAGTCCGCCGCGGAAAACGTCGGCGGACCCGACGCCTGCTTAGCAGAGCTTCGACCGCATCGTGTTGCGGCTACGAGGCGGTTGCGCGTCGGGGGTTGAAGAACGCCAACGTTTGACGCGACGTCGGGCCTTCGCATGTGCCGCTGCGCCGCGAGTGTTGCACCGGCCCGACGCTCCACTTGCTGGGTGCCCTTGCTAGGTGGCGCGCTTGCTAGGTTGCTTGCGTCGTCCGCTGGGGCTATTTGCCAGCCCCATGCTGGCATCGCTTCTCGTCGCAACCACGCTGCTCGCGGCGGAGCCCGGTGACGCTCTCAAGGCGCTCGAGCTGCCGTTCACGCGTTACACTCTGCCGAACGGGCTCACCGTCATCTTGAGCCCGAGCCACACGGTGCCAACCGTCGCCGTCGAGGTTTGGTACAAAGTCGGCGCCGCCCAGGAAGAACAGGGGCGCTCGGGCTTCGCGCATCTCTTCGAGCACATGATGTTCCAGGGGTCGGCGCACGTCGGCGACGACCGGCATTTCGCGCTGCTCGAGGCCGCTGGGGCGTCGGACCTGAATGGCAGCACCAACTACGACCGCACCAACTATTACGAGGTGGTGCCGGCGCATCAGCTCGAGCTCGCGTTGTGGCTCGAGAGCGACCGCATGGGGTGGCTCACGATCTCGCAGCAAAAGCTCGATAACCAGCGCGCCGTCGTCCAGGAAGAACGTCGCCAGCAGATCGAGAACCGCCCCTACGGTGCCTCGAGCGAGCAGCTCATCCAATCGGTCTACGCGCCGACCCATCCC
This sequence comes from Myxococcota bacterium, assembly GCA_041288095.1. Classification (GTDB taxonomy): domain Bacteria; phylum Myxococcota; class XYA12-FULL-58-9; order XYA12-FULL-58-9; family JALHOP01; genus JALHOP01. The sequence goes on along the minus strand of JBGGMJ010000167.1, from coordinate 32,728 downwards.
TACTACGGGATGGTCATCGGCTCGATGAAGGACTTGAACGCCGCGACCCTCGAGGACGTGCAGAGCTTCTACGACCGCTATTACGCACCACGGAACGCGGTGCTGGTGGTCGTGGGCGATATCGAGATCGAGTCGACCAAGGCGCTGATCCAGAAGTACTTCGGGACGCTGCCGGACCGAGCGGTTGGACCATCCAGGGTCGTGCCCGATCCGCGGATCCCCGCCGAGAAGCGGGTCGACGTGACCGAAAACGTCCAGCTCCCGCGCGTGCACATGGCGTGGGTGTCGCCGAAGCCGTTCGCCAAGGACGATTACATCTGCGACATCCTCGCGTCGGTGCTCGGCGAGGGACGGCAGTCGCGTCTGCACAAGCGCCTGGTCCACGATCTGCAAATCGCGCAGTCCGCTACCGCGGATCAGTCGTCGCACAGCTTGGGCTCGGTGTTCACCATCATGGCGACCGCGCGGCCCGGTGTCTCCGCGGCAAAGCTCGAAGCCGAGATGCAAAAGGTCCTCGACGAGCTGGTGGGGGACAAACCTCCGACCGAGCGCGAGCTCACCGCCGCCAAGAACAGCATCATCACCGATCACATGGCGGAGCTGCAGACCGTGGGTGCTCGTGCCGACACCCTCGCCTTCTTCACCCATTACACCGGCAACCCCGGCTACGTGCGCGAGTGGATCGGCACCTACCAGACGATCACCAGCGCCGATGTCCAGCGCGTCGCCAAAGAGCTGCTCGTGAAAGATCACCGCGTCATCCTGACCACGGTGCCGTTGCCACAAGTGGGGCAAAACTAATGCGTCGCACACTGGTTTCGTTGTTGTCCGTTTTGGCGTTCGCCTGCGGCCGCGGTACCGACAAGCCCGTGACCGCCGGGACCGACGCCACGAGCGACGCCGCGCAGGCTTTTCGCCTGGAGCAGCCGAAGGCCGCGAAGCCGAAAGACTTCGTTGGCCCCGTGCCGACACGCACCGTGTTGCCCAGCGGTCTCACGGTCATGGTGATCGAGAAGCACGAGCTTCCGCTCGTCGCCGTGCACCTCGTCGTCCGCAGCGGCACCTCCGCCGACACCAAGGGCCACGAAGGCATCGCCCAGATGGTGGCGAACATGCTGCAGTCGGGCACGACGACGCGGAAGGCCTCCGACATCGACGAGGCCATCGAGACGCTGGGCACGCAGATCTCGAGCTCGACCGATCTCGACGGCAGCGCCGCCTTCGTGCAGGTGCTGCGCGACAACCTGCCGCAGGCCTTCGACGTCCTCGCCGACGTCATCCAGAACCCCACGTTCCCCGCCGACGAGCTCGAGCGCGTGCGCGCCCAGATGACCACGAACCTACTGCAAGAGCGCGACAGCCCGCCCCGGCTGGCGTCACGTACGCTATTGCAGACTATCTACGGAGATCACCCCTACGGCCGCAGCGCCGCCGTGACCCCGGACGGCCTCGCCAAAGTGAAGCGCGACGAGCTCAAGGCCTTTCACGCCAAGCACTACCGGCCGGGCAACGCCGCGATCATCATCGTCGGTGACATCACCAGCGACGAAGCAACGAAGCTCGTCGAAAGCCGCTTCGGCGGTTGGAAGGGCAGCGATACCCCGCCGCCGATTGGCCCGGTCGCCGCCCGCAAGCCCGGCATCATCCTGGTGCCCAAAGCCGGCGCCGCGCAGGCGCAGATCTTGGCGGGCCACGTCGGCGTGCCGCGCTCGGATCCCGACTTCTACGCGCTGGTGCTGGCGAACCTCGTGCTCGGCGGTCAGTTCAACAGCCGCATCAACATGAACCTGCGCGAGCAGAAGGGCTTCACCTACGGCGCCTCGTCGGCGTTCAATTACGGGCGTGGGCCGGGTGCCTTCTTCGTCGCCACCAGCACGCGGCCGGAGGTCGCCGCGCCGGCGATCCACGAGATCCTCCTCGAGATCCGCAAGATCCGTCAAAGCGGAGTCACCGAGCAGGAGCTCGAAGGCGCCAAGAGCAACTACATCGAGTCGTTGCCCGGCGAGTTCGACACGGTGCGCTCGCTGGCCCGCATGGTCGGCACCATCTACATGTACGACCTGCCGCTCGATTACTACGGGGCCATCGGGGCGAAGCTCCGCGAGGTCTCGATCGACCACGTCGCCAAAGCGGTCAAGGATCACATCGACGACGACAAGCTGGAGATCGTGGTGGTCGGCGACGAAGGTCAGCTCAAGGCGCAGCTCGAAGCGCTGGGGCAATCCGACATGTCACGCCCCGTCGAAGTGCGTCCGCCGCCGGCGATCGACAAGAAACCCCAACCAGGCAAGCCCGGTGCCGCCGGCAACCCGGCGCGCTGATCAGCCGTAGCGGTCTTCACGCCACGGGTAGGCGGTGTTCGAATAGCCGCGTTCCTCCCAGAAGCCCTTGCGGTCTTCCCGGAGGAACTCGATGCCCTTGATCCACTTGGCGCCTTTCCAGGCGTAGAGCTGCGGCGTGATCATGCGCACCGGGCCCCCGTGCTCCACTGGGAGAGGCGCGCCGTTGGCGGCGTGCACCAGCAAGACGTCGGGTTTGAGGGCTTCGACGAGCGGGAGGTTCGTGGTGTAGCCGTCGTACCCGTAGGTCATGACGTGCGTCGCCTTCTCGTCGACGTCCGCTAAGGCGGCGAGCTCGGTGAAGCGCACGCCCTTCCAGGCGATGTCGTACTTCGACCAGGTGGTGACGCAGTGAAAGTCGCTGACGTCGTCTACTTGCTCCAGCGCCATGAAGTCCGCCCACTTCAAGGTGAGCGGATGTTCGCACGCCCCCTTGAGCTCGAGCGTCCAGGTCTCGAGCGGTACTTGCGGTTGGCGGCCGAGATCGAGCACCGGCCACTTCTTGGTCTCGTATTGGCCCTGTGGTAGCCGCGGCATGCCGTGACGATTCGGCGGCCCTTCTCCGAGCGGCTTGTCGTCCGCCATGGAGGGCGTGCTCCCCATGCGCTCGAAGAAGCGCTCGCGCAGCCGCATGCGCGCGTCTACGATGCGCGCCTCGTCGGTACGTTGCTTGGTCTCGATGGGTCTGTCGCTCACCGGCTGGTTCCTAGCACGCCGGCGCCGTCTTTGGAGCGAGCGGCGCTCTTGGGCTTCGTTTTGGCGCGTTCGACGAAGTAGCCCTGAATGAGCACGTGATGAGCCTCATAGCGCGCGGCGCAGAGACCGATGGCCTCGTGGACGGCGGCAAGCGCGCGTGGCCCGCCGGTGAGATTTTCGATGCGCGGCCGCAGGAACCGTTCGACCTCGGCGGCCCGCTCGGCGGTGCAGAAGTCGAGAGCGAGGTACGGAATGTAGGAGTGTTGCTCCTCGGGGACCTTGGCGCGCACCCCGTCGAAGTTGGTTTGCAGCCACTCCCAGGTCGTCGCCATGCTCTCGCGCCGCGTGCCGAGCGGCTGTGCGACCGCCCAGAACTCCGCGGCTCGCACCGTGTCGGTGAGGGCTCGATCGAGCGCTTGCCAGACGAGCTCGGAGTCGCGGGCGCTACCAAGAGCGGTAATCAGCGGCGACCGCAATCGCGGATCCTCCTGCTTGCCGAGCAACGTGATGACCCGCTCCTGCACCGGCCGCCCACCGTCGGAGGTCGCGACCGCGAGGACGGTCCCAGCGAGCGCGGAGTCGACCAGGTCATCGCCGGACTTGCCTGCTTCACGCGCCGCGAGCAGCGCCAAGCCTCTGCGATTCGCTTCCTTGCGGAACGCCGGATCGGCGCCGGTCTCCGTGAGGAAGGCGACGAGACTCGAGCGCGCGGTGCGGGCTTCCTCGGTCTCACCGGCGCGGCGATCGAAGTCGGCGGTGGTGACGCGTCCCTTGAAGAGCTCGCGAGCGAAGGCTTCGACGGCGGAGCGTGCCGAGGCATCGACGTAACGGTCGCGCGTGACCGTGATCGCCGCCATCACCTGCGCGTCGATGCGCGCGTCGCGCTGGGCGACCAACACGGGCAGAGCCTCGTACACATCCACGGGGGAGGCACGACCCGCCGCGACCGAAGCGCGCAGGCTGTCGGCAAACGCCAAAGCTTCACCGCGGCTCAAGTCCTTTCGCGCGAGGGCGGCCTGGAGCTTGATGGTCTCCTCCGCTGGAATGGCGAAGCGATAGTAGCCGGCGGCATCGGCGTTCGGCATCAGCCAATCGGGGCACCCGGGCTTGTCGAGGCTCACCTGCGCGGATGCGGCGGTCAGCAGCCAACATTGCTTGTGCGCCTTCCCTTGGACGCTATAGCGGGCACAGACCGGCACGTGCCACTGACGTCCGGCGTCACCCTCGGAGCCGAGCGGCAGGTAGCGTGACTGATCCAAAGTGAGCTGCGCCGGGCCTTGCGGCATGCACGTCGTCCGCACCCCGATGAGTGGGACGCCCGGCTGTTCGACGAAGGTTTGCAACGCATGGCTCACGTCGGCGCTCGCGGACGCGCCCAAGGTCGCGAAGAACTCCGCCGCCGTCGCGTTCGCGAAGCGATACTTCTCGAGGTAATTGCGCACCGCGGTCTTGAAGACGTCGCGGCCCATGTACGACTCGAACATGCCGAGCACGCCCATGCCTTTGTCGTAGGTGATCGAGTCGAAGGCGTTGGCGATGTCGTGATTGCTCTCGACAGGCTGGTGCACCTGACGCGCGGCCATGAGGCTGTCGGCATGCATGCTCGCGAGGGTTGCTTCGAGGCCCGCGATGGCGGCGTCGAGCTTGGGGTCGAAGACATCCGCGACGCGGTAGCCCATCCAATTGGCGAACGCCTCGTTGAGCCAAGTGTCGTCCCACCACTGCATGGTCACGATGTTGCCGAACCACATGTGCGCGAGCTCGTGCGCCATGGTCTCGGCATAGGCGCGGCGCTCCTCGAGCGTCGATTGCTTCGGGTCGACGAAGAGCAGCTTGTCGAAGAATACGATGGCGCCGACGTTTTCCATCGCGCCCTCCGCGAAGTCGGGTGCCGCGATGATGTCGAGCTTGTCGAAGGGGTACGGCGTTCCGAAATAATCCTCGAGGATGGCGAGGAGCTCGCCGGTCGTCGTCATCGCGTAAGCGAGCTTCCCGCCGCGGCCCTTCACGGCGATACCCCGCAGCGGCAGCGGATGCTTGCGCGTCGCGTTTGGCGGGATCGTGCCGCCGTCGACCACGTCGAAGTCGCCGACGGCGAAGGTGATGAGATAGGTCGGCAGCCGCTCGGTACGCGCGAATCGGACCCGCTTCAGCGGACCATCGACATCCTCCCGCACGACGTGCGTCGCGCTCACCGTGGTCGCGCCCTTGGGGGCGGTAATGGTGATGTCGAAGGGCGTCTTGAAGCGCGGCTCGTCGAATCCCGGGAACACCAAGCGCCCGGAGATCGCCTCGAGCTGCGCGAAGACGTACGGTTTCCCGTCGGACACGACTTTGTAGAGGCCTTCGACGCGGTGGCTGAAGCTCGCCTCGTAGCCGATGACGATGGTGATCTCCTGCGGCGGCAGATTTTGCCCGAACGACAGACGCGCGAGACCGTCCGGCGTCATCTGTTGCCACGTCGCCGAGATCACCTTGCCGTCGAACAGGGTCACCTGAGCCGTCTTCACGCGCAGGCCGCGGCCGTGCATCCAGATGAGCTCGTGCGGCTTGTTCAAGAGGACCTTGATCGCGACGTCACCGCTGAAGGTGTCCGCCGCTGGGTCTATGACGAGGTTGAGCGCGTACGCGGTCGGGGTAGCGCTCTGCGGCAGCTTCCCCAAGGGCAGGCCTTCATCCGCCCCGAGGTCCAAGCGCTCGAGGGGCTCTGTCATGCCCTTCGCGGGCACCTTGTTGCCGCGGACGCAGCCCAGGGCCAAAACCACCGCCAGCAACGCAAAGGCCTTGCACATGGCTGGCCCGGTAGCAGCCCGCAAGCCAATGAACAAGCATGCGCGCCGGTTCAGGCTGTGCTTCAATGACTCTCGTCCATGGCCGACAAGACCTTCTATCGCTACATCGACGCGAACGGCGACGCGCACTTCGTGGACGCCGCGAACGAGATCCCCCGCGAGTACAAGGGTGCGCTCGAGAAGCTCACCATCAAGGACAACACCGGGACGGCCAAAGCCATCGGCGTCGCCGAAGACATCGCGGGCAACGCTGTCGACCATATGCATTGGCCGTCGTTCGCCTGGGGTCTGGGGCTCGCGGCGGCGGTGTTCTTGGTCATGCGCATCGTCGCGATCGGCAAGATGGCGTTCATCGGCCTCGCGGCCTTGCTTGCCGCCGGTGGCGTCGGCGCGGGCTTCCTCACCAAGAATATCAAGAGCCACCTCCCGAGCTCGGTCACCAACATCATCCCGAGCGGCGCCGACTTGAAACAGGTGCCGACGCCGGCGGAGGCGAAGCGCATCCTCGACAGTCTGCCGAAAGCCGGCGTCGACCGGGACAAGACGCTCGAGGCGCTCTTTCAGGGCGAAAAGAAATAGTGCGCGGCAGCTCACGTGGTTGGCTCGGCCCGCTACTTACGATCGCTCTATCGTGCTCGTGCAGCTCCGAGCCGTTGGACGTGCGAGGCAGGCCCTGCGACGAGGGACGGTGCCTCGATGGTTACACCTGCGACCCCGCCACCAACACGTGCGTCACCGCCGGCGACGCTTGCACGACCGACGCTGGAACCGGCGGCTGCCTGGACGCGCTGCAGCGCTGGAGCTGCGTCGACGGGCATCTCGCGATCGACAGCTGTGATGACGTCAATCCGTGCACGCAGGACGCGTGCTCGGCCGGCGCATGCGAGAACCTCGTTGGCAACGCCGGAGTCACGTGTCGCGACGCAAACGGGCCGTGTGACCTGATCGAATCCTGCAGCGGTGTCAGCGCCACGTGTCCGGCAGATCAGCTCGCGCCGGCGGGAACCCCGTGCCGCGGAACCCCCAGTGCATGCGACGCAGTCGAGATCTGTACCGGCAGCTCGGCGACCTGCCCGGCCGATGGACCGATCGCCGACGACGGTACGCCGTGCGGTCCCGCAAGCACGTGCGCCGGCAGCAGCATGACCTTTCCGACCTGCGACGCGGGGCAATGCACCGGCAGCGCTTCACTCGACTGCGCGGCGACATCCGGTTGCGTCATCGTGCTGAGCGGTCCACCGAGCACGCCCGTGGGCCAGCCCGCGACGCTCCTCCTCGAGGCGTGCCCGGGACTTGGCGCGCAGATCACCTGCACCACGAGCGGCGCTCGCTATGCGTTGTTCACGCAGGATTTCGCGGCTGGGCTCGGCGGCTTCAGCGGCACCGGCGTGAGCACCGGCGTGTGCAACATGACCGGCGCTTCCGTCGTTCCGGCCGGCGCGACTGCGAGCGATGACTGCAGCGGCGCGATCATGGTCATCGCGCAAACACGCACGGCGCGCGCGCAGCCGAATCTGAGCGGCGTCGGGATGACTGGACTGCGGGTCAATCTCAAGGTGGGCATGAGCACCGACGCGGACGGCGGTGAGGTGCTCGGCGTCCGCGCCTGCTGCGGTGACCCCGCGACCACCTGCGCTGGCCCTCTGCAGGTCGGCCAGCAGGTTGGCGCCGCGCTTGGCGCCGACGACGGGGGCAAAGACGGCTGGGGTGCGCGCCCGTGCCTTTCGGGGACATGCAGCGGCGCCGGATATGCGCTCGGTGGATCGTTCGACGGTTGTTCGCAGATGGCGCTCGAGCTGGTGTGGAACGCGAGCGGCGGGCCGGCCGGCAACGAGCTCGTGCTGGTCGACGACGTCGTCGTGAGCGGCGTGGGGACTCCAGTACTTCCACTCACGGACAACGGCGACGGCACCTACAACCTGTCCGTCATTCCGTACGAGCCCGGCCCGGTCACCGTGACCTGCATGTGGGGCTCTGCGGCCGGTACGCCCACCGACAGCTGGACGATGACCGTGAGCAACTGAGGAACGCCGCGAGATCGAATAAGATAAACGCAGGTCACCAAAAGTGAGTGCCGTGTGAGGCAACAGCCACCTCCGCCACCTCCCGAGGGCGCGCGCGCCAAAGATCAGATGCTCGCGGAGCGTGAGGCGGAGCTGCACGCTGCTCACGACGAGCTCGAGCGCATTCAGGCCGAGATCTCGTCCAAGCTGCAAGAAGTCGAGCGCCGCGCCGAATCCTTGGCGCAGCACGAGATCCGGCTCTTGAAGCGCGAGCGTGGCACGCTATCGCGTTCCGCCGCCGCGCTGAACGCAATCTCCCTCGTTGGCAGGCCCCCAGCCTTCGCGAACGAAGCGGCAGCCGCGACCGCGAGCGCGTCGGCCGCGGACGTCGAGGTCTTGCTCAAACAGATCGACGCGTTGAACGAGCGCGGCGAGTCGCTCAAGACCGAGAACGCGCGTTTGCGCGACGAAGTCAGCAAGGTGCGGGCGACACTGGCGGCCGAGATCGAGGTGGCTCAACAGGCACTCGAGCGCGAGCCGACGCAGGTGGGGATGAAGCGGCCCGGGAAGACCACTTTGTTCTTGCTCGCGCGCGAGCTCCGACGCGATCCCCTGCACATCGTGACGGCGGTGCTGGTGGCCGTGTTGGCCTCGGGACTCGGTTACCTCGCGGGAGGACGCAGCGAGCGACCACGCGCCGAAGCTCAGCCGGCGCCAGCCGTGGTCGAGAAGCTCGAGGCCCCCGCCAAGGTCGCCCCCGTCGTCGCGGCTCCTCCCAGCGTCCCACTCGAGCCGGTGGCGCTGACCGCGAGCCCCGCGCAGAACGTAGAGAAGAGATCTTCCGGAACGCGAGGTGGGCACAGCGGTGCTCGCCGCGAAGGCACGACATCGCGGAAGGGTCGCAAAGGCGCGAGCCTCTCCGACATCTTCTCCGACGACTCCGACGCCGAGCCGCTCGGCGCGGGCAAAACCTCGAAGCGTCTCACCGAGGTCAGCACCGAGGCACGCACGCGCGGCCGCGACCTGGCGGGCTGTCTCGGCTCCGCGGGCTCGGGCACGCACCAGGTGGGCGTGGGGTTCTCGGTGAGCGCGGCGGGTCAAGCGAGCGGCGCCAAGGCCCGGCGCACGGGCGTCGTGAGCTCCGCCGACGTCGCATCGTGCGTCGAGCGCGTGGTCTCTGCTTGGCGCTTTCCACCCGGTGAGGCGGTTTCGGTCGCGACGATGACGATCGGCGTGCGTGTGCAATGACCGTCGCCGCCCTTGGGCTCCTGCTCGCCATCTCCGCGCCGGCGCCTTCCGCTCCCACCGTCGTGGTCTTTCCACTCATCAGCGAGGACGCCGGCGCTAGGCCAACCGCGAAAGCGGTCTACAACGTGCTCAGCCGGGCTGCCCCATTCGTGACCGAACGTCGGGTTCTCGCGGGCCGCGCATTGCGGGCGCGGCTGCACATGAACCCGCGCGTCATTCTGAACGGCTGCCGCGACGACGTGAACTGTTTGGGACGGTTCGGCAAACGGCAGCGGGCCGCCGAGGTCATCGTCGGTCACGCGCGCTCGATGGAAGGCGGCGCCGTTCGCGTGCTCTTCGTCGTCTTCGACGTGGGCCGCGGTGAGATCAGCCGCAAGCTCGTGACGGAGTTCGCGTCCGTACGCGAAGCGAAGAGCGTCATCGGCGGTAACCTGTACGACATCCTGGGCATCACGGATCCGGCGTTCTTGGAGGTGAGCGGCATCGCGAGCGACGTACCGGTGCTCGTCGACGATGTCGCGGCTGGAAATGGGCCGGGATCCTACGAGGTAAGGCCCGGGTTGCGACGCGTGAGCATCGGCGAGCTGCGGCGCAAGGTGATGCTTGCTCCCGGCGCGACCGCGCGGCTCGAGCTTGCCGGTGCGCCGGGCGCGGACGCCATCGCGCAAGCGCAGACGCCGCTGCCCCCTGACGATCTCCCCATGGAGGCCGAGAATCTCGCCGACGACGAGCACGACAACCAAGACGAGGCGAGCGAGAGCATCACCGCCGCGGCAACGCCGCTGGACTGGCGTCCCGTCGTTGGCATCAGTCTCATCGGCACCGGCGTCGCGGCAGCGGTCTTGGGGACCTACTTCGGCTTGCATGCGCGCTCGACGCGCAACCAGGTCGACGCCGACACGACCCAGCTGCAAGTGTACGACGCACAGCAGGAGATACGCAGAGACGAGCGCATTGCCACTGTGGGACTTGCCTTGGGGGCGGCGGCGGCGGCCGCGGGCGTGGCCGTGCTGATCTGGCCGCGCGGTGACGTGGAGGCGAGCGCATATGTGGCCGGGAACGGCGGCGCGATGATGATGCTGGGCGGACGCTTCTGAGCAAGAAGGCCGGCGGCTCAGGTCCGTCGTATCGGGAACGCGCCAAAGGCCTGCACGGTCGGCATCACTTCGAGCCGGTTGATGTTCACGTGCGGCGGCAAGCACGCTACCCAAAAGATGCTCTCGGCGATGTCCGCCGGGCGCAGGGGCTCCGTTCCAGCGTACAGCTTGTTGGCGCGCTCGACGTCGCCCTTGAAGCGAACGATCGAGAACTCGGTCTCCGAGAAGCCGGGCTCGATGCTGGTCACACGAACGGCGGTACCGTGGAGATCGGCGCGTAGGTTGAGCGAGAACTGGGACACGAACGCCTTGGTGGCGCCGTAGACGTTACCACCGGGGTACGGGTAGGAGCCCGCGACGCTGCCCAGGTTCACGACGTGTCCGCGATTGCGTTCAACCATGCCCGGGAGCACGGCGCGCGTGACGTAGGTGAGCCCTTTGATGTTGACGTCCACCATGGCGTCCCAGTCGTCGAGATTCGCTTGATGCGCGGGCTCGAGCCCCAAGGCGCCGCCGGCGTTGTTCACTAGCACATCGACGGCCGCGAAATCCGCGGGCAAGGCGGCGAACGCCTTCTCGACGGCCTCACGATCGGTAACGTCGAAGCATAGCGGCAACAAGCGCGTGCCCAGCTGCTTCGCCATCGCGTCCAGCCGATCCTTGCGGCGGCCGGTGACGATGACGCGTGCGCCGGCGCCATGAAAACGCTCGGCGGTGGCCTTGCCGTACCCCGAGGTCGCGCCGGTCACGAGGACCGTCAACCGCGAGGCGTCGATCACTGCGCGACCCGGTTCAAGGCGGTCATGAACTCGTCGCTCGCATCGATGAAGCGCGCGGTGAAGCCGGTGTTGACCGGGCTCATGACCTCGGCGAACGAGCCGACGATTTCGCGCACGTGGGCGCCGTCACTGCGCGCGGGGAGCAGCACCAGGAGCGGCTCGCCCTTGCGGAGCTTCTCCGGCGTCTCGATGGCGATGACGCCTTCGCCTGCCTTGTCGACGCGACCGACGTATTCGAGCATGCCGCGACGGAAGAGCACCAAGCGCTCGTCGGCAACCAGCATCGCGCCGTCGAGGTCGACACCGCTGCTCAAGATATCGTCGATGACACCGATGAGCTCGGTGACCGCCACCGGAGGCGGGTCGACGAAGCGCAGGCCAAGCCCGTCGTCCCGGCGGTGGGTCACCTCGGCGCGCATATGCACTTCGACGCCTTTGTGCTCGAGATTGAGCTCGACCGTCGTGCCCGCCGCCCACTTGGCGTCCGTCAACAGGTACACGCCGCCGACGCTCAGGTTCTTGGTCAGCGCTTTCACGCGGCCGGTCTCGGACTCCGCGGTGACCTTCAACGCAACCAGGATTCGGATGTGACTGCGCTTGTTGGTGCTCATGTCAGGCCTGCACGTCACAGATGAAGATCGGTGCGTAATGCATGTGCGTGATCTCGGGCGAAGACGGCGCGGTGGCCCGTGCCATGGCGATGGCTTCTTGCAACGAGTCGGCGCGCTCCCAGCCCAACAGCTCAGGCACGCGCGAGTTGTCCGCTCCAGCGGCAATGATGCGGCCATAGTGTTGACGGCCACGTTCGCCCCAATACCACATGAAGAACGGATGCGAGCCGTGATAGGCGTGCCCGAAGCGGAAGCGATCGATGTAGGAGGGGTTCTGCGCGAACTCCCGCTCGTACTTTTTGTGCAGCGTCATCGCGTCGCGGGTCTCCGGGAGCAACCGGTTGAAGAACTCGATGTAGCTCGGGTGATGCTCCGGATCGAAAGCGTCGTAACAGGGGTGGCAGACAATGAGCGTCCCACCCTGCCGGCACAGCGGAGTGCCCTTGTGCATGTTGTGCAGGTAGCCGAGCGCCTGCACCTGCACGAGCAGCGGATTCAAGATCGAGTTCACGTTGTAGGGTGAAATGTACGGCACGCCCGTGATGAGAATGTCGCACTGGCCCTTCACCGGTACGGTGTACTGCTGGAACGACTTCTCGAGGGTCTTCTCGTGCACCGGCTCGGTCGCGCCGGCGGTGACCTGCACCACTTCGTAGGCCGCCGGCACCTTCATCATCATCTTGTTCTTCGCGGCGCGCGGCAGATGCTTGAGCGAGAAGCGCATGGCATCGAACTTCAGCCAATCGAGATCGGTGAAGTGATCTTCGTTGCGCCCCAAGAAGTCGAGGTTCGAGTCGTACATGCGGTTGTTGAGCACGGTCTCGATGTGGAAGACCTTGAGCTTCGAATTGATGAAGCGCCCGATGCGGTCGTAAATGCCGTGCATGTGTGAGCGCGCCGGCGTCATGTATGTCTCGGTCGCGCGTAGCACCTTCGGGTTATGGTGCGAGAGCAACGTCCGATAGTTGCACAGGCCGACGCCCACCGACTTGTTGCCGCCGTTCATGGGCACCAAGTTGATGTTCACGTAGATGATGAGGTCGCTCTCGCAGGCGCGCTTGTTGAGCTCGACCTTCTCGCCGGCGTCGGTCTCGCCGAGCGAGGTAATGCCGTTCGGATCTTCGGCGTCGTGGTTGTAGAGCCGGTCGGGCCAGTAGGCCTTGAAGATCTTCGAGCCGACCATCCGGCGGACTTCGGCTTCGGTCATGCGCCGGTGGACGCCGGTGGCGATGATGATGTGTACGTCATCGACGCCGTAGTCCGAGAGCATTTGTAAGACGACGTTGAGGATGCGCTCGCGCACCTCGGGCGTCTTCATCGGTGGCAGCGGCAGCGAAATGTCGTCGACCGCGATGGTGACCTTCATCCCCGGGGAGAGCAGCGCGTGCAGCGGCTCCATGCCCAGCGGATGGGTCACGGCATGGCGAATGGCGGCGTCGACGTTCGAGAGGCCCGCGAGCGGCGGCGGCGGATAGATGACTCGGGTGCCGACCGGCAGGTCCTCGAGCAGGAAGTCCTCACCGAAGTGGAGGATGCGGGGGGCCGAGTCTTTGTCGACGTAGGTGACGAGCTGTTCGAGGTCGTGGAGTGGCACGGCGGTGGACTATCCGCCGTATTATCCAGAGTCAACACGCGCTGGCCCAGGGCCGCCCCAGTCGACGACGGGGTAGCGGTCATCGAGGCCGCCCGTCACCGTGTCAGGCTCGCGAGAGCAACGGCGCGTTGGAGTCCGCCGATACTCGAATCAGAACGCTCGATATGGCCAGCGTGTACACGGGAGAGCATCGTGGAGCCCATCACCGGATTCTTGTCCGACCGCACCACCTTCGACCTCGACGGTGACGGCGCCACGAGCCCCGACGAGCTGAGCGTGTTCGACACACTGAACGTCGAGCGCGACCGCTTCCTCACCTTCAACGACGCGCGCGCCGTGAAGGCCGCTTTCGGTGCCGAGCGCGCCACGGCGGTCGACCGCTTGATCGTGGCGAGTGACAGTTACCGCACGAAGTATCAGGCCGCCATCGCGCAGCCGCGATTGCGCGACCTGTTCAGCAACAACGTTCTCCGCTCCAAAGCGACGACCGCCGCCCAGCTCGCGCGCGAATTCGCGCCGGCAGGCACACCGCAGTTCGAGCGCGCATCACGTCAGCTCCGCGAGCTCGGCCAAACACCGGCGACCAAGATCTTCTGAGCGGATAGCCTTTTCGCTCGTGGCGTGGTGAAAGCCTAGCCACCGTGACTCTCTGGCTCTCCCTCCTTCTCGTGGCGACCCCCGCCGACGAGCGCACCAGCGACCGCTATCTGCGCCAGCTCGACGAGCTTTCGGCCCTGTGGAGCCGTTACGAGTTCGACTACGTCAAAGACGGCCGGGTCGTGGAGCTCGACGAGCGAGGCATCACGACCAGCGAGGCCCAGAGCTACGGCATGCTCCGGGCAGTCTGGCAGCGCGACAAGGAAGCCTTTTCGGCCGTCTGGCGCTGGACCAAGGAGAACCTGCGGACCCGCCGCGACGCTCTGTTCGCCTGGAAACACGACGGCCGTGGCGTCGTCGACCACAACAGCGCCAGTGACGCCGATGTCGACATCGCCCTCGCCTTGCTCGTCGCCTCGCGCGTCTTCGACGTGAAGACCTACCGCACGGAGGCGTTGGCGATCATCGACGACATCTGGAAGCAGGAAGTCGTGGTCGCCGGAGATACACCCTACCTGTCAGCGGGGAATTGGGCGTCGCGCGAGCGCTACGTGACCATCCACGTCGGCTATCTCGCGCCGGCTGCATTCACGGCTTTTGGCGAGGTCGACTCGAAGCACGATTGGCGGGGGCTCGCGACCGCGAGCTACGCCCTCCTGGGTTGGCTGCAAGAGCGGACGAAGCTGCCACCCGAGATCGTCTACCTCGACAAGACCAAGAACACGCTCCTGTTGAACAAGCCCGGCGGCAAGGTCGCCCCGTTCGGCTACGACGTGGTGCCGCTCTTCTTCCGCTTGGCCGTCGACGCCACGTGGAACGCTCGGGCGGAGAGCGTCGCGCGGCAGCTGCTCGACAACGTCGAGGAGATCTACACGAGGAGCGGCAAGCTCGTAGAGCGCTACGACACGGACGGGCATCCGCTATCGCAGCTCGAAGGCCTGCCGCACTATGCCAGCGTCCACGCCCTCGCGACCGTGATGAACGCCGACTTCGCCGAGCGTCTTGCCGGCGACAAGCTCGACAAGCTCTTCGCCAAGGCGCTCCAGAATCAGGAGACGCCCTACTATCTGCACAACTGGTTGTGGTTCGACCGCGCCTTCGCTCTCGACCGCGTCGTCCAAGGCAACGAGCTCTTCGCGTTCCTGCGGCCGTTCGACATGGAAGGTTTCCTCGTGCACCTGCCGCTCGTCTGGGTGCTCGCGACCTTCGTCACGTTCTTCTTGGCGAAGCGCTACCGCGCGGCGCGCATCGCCTTCGTGATCTCGGGGCTCGCCTTGTGCGCCCGCTATTTGGTGTGGCGGCTCGCGACGAGCTTGAACTTCGTCGAAGCGTTGGGCCCGGTCATCAGCATCGCCTTGTGGTGCGCTGAAGCGTACAGCTTCACGACCGTCGTTCTCCTGGTGCTGCAAGTCGGCTTGCGGCGCGGAGCCAAGCCCAGCCGCCCGGACGATCCGTCGTTCACGCCGTCCATTGACGTGTTGATTCCGATCTACTCGGAGTCGACCGACATCCTCGACAAGACGCTCATCGCCGCCGTCGCCATGCGCTACCCCAACAAGAAGATCTGGGTGTGCGATGACAGTCACCGCGACGAAGTGCGCGTCCTCGCCGAGTCGCACGGCGCCGGCTACATCAAGGGGCCGAAGAAGCACGCCAAAGCGGGCAACCTCAACAACGCAATGACGTTCACCCAAGGCGAGCTGGTGCTGGTGTTCGACACCGACCACATCCCGGTCACGAGCTTCCTCGAAGAGACGGTGCCGTGGTTCGCAGACGCCAAGATGGCGGTCGTGCAGACGCCGCACCACTTCTACAACGACGACATCTTCCAGCGGGCTTTCCGCCTGGAGGGCGCGGTCGCGAATGAGCAGGACCTCTTCAATCACGCAATCCAGAACGGCCGCGACGGCTGGGGCGGCTCGTTTTTCGTGGGCAGTGGCGCGGTCTTCAGACGGCGTGCCCTCGAGGAGAACGGCGGCTTCAACCTGCTGTCGATCACCGAGGACATCCACACCAGCCAACACCTGCACGCGCGAGGCTGGCGCACCCGCTTCGTCGACAAGGACCTCGCGGTCGGCCTGACCGCGGAAAATCTCGCGAGCTATCTGGTGCAGCGGCGACGCTGGATGCTCGGTTGCCTGCAGATCTTCTTCAAGGACAACCCGCTCCTGCATCACGGACTGCCGTGGCGCTTGCGACTCGGTTACTTCGCGTCGCTCTATTACTTTTTGCATCCGCTCTTCCGCGTCATCTACTGGTTGACGCCACTCTATTTCCTCTTCTTCCACCTGCATCCGTTGTTCGCCGACCTCCCAGAGCTGCTCGCCTATCTGCTGCCCGCGATCATCTTCTTGCCGATGGTGTCGTCGGTGCTCTTGCCGGGCTGGCCGCGCTTCGGCTGGGGCGTGGTCTACGAGCTCGTGGTCTCCTTCCCCCTCTTCCGCGCCATGTTCGACCTCTTCTTGCCCAAATCACTCGGGTTCAAGGTGACGCCGAAGGGCATCGTCTCGACCCACCGCAGCTTCGACGCCGGCTCCTCCCTCCTGACCATCATCGCGGCGCTGCTCACCCTCGCGGGCATCATCAAGGGTTATGTGGAGATGACCGCGTTCGGAATCGAGCGTGATGCCTACGTGCTCAACATCGCCTGGGCGACGGTGAACCTTTTGGGCCTCGCGGTCGCGTTGCTCGTCGCCTGGGAGCGGCCTCAACGGCGGGTCGAGGAACGCTTGCGGCGCACCTTCAAGGTGCAGCTCGATGGGGTCGAGCTCGGCATGACGAGCGACGTCAGCTTGAGCGGCTGCGGCATGACGGTGAACCGCTCGGCGGCGGTGCTCGCCATGCCTCCCGAGGGCGAGCTCACCCTGACAATGTACGACGGCGCGGTTGCGCTCCCGGCGCGGCGCGTCTACGAGCTGCCCCTTGGGGGAGGACGCTTGCGACTCGGTTTCATCTTCGCGCTCACAGCCTCGGAGCGCAAAGCTCTACTGCTCGAGCTTTTCGCCCATCCCAAGTCGTGGGAGACCGCGCACGTCCACGAGCCACGCAGCAACGTCGGCATGTTCTGGCACCTGGTGCGCGGCGTCGTCCGTGCCCTCCTGCCCATGGTGCTCGTTTTGGGTGTCTGCTCGAGCGCACACGCAGAGGGGATCCGCGAGTCCTGGTACCTGATGCGCGGCCGCTCGAACATGGAGATCGGCAACTACAAGGCGGCGATCGAGGCCTACGAAAAGGCCGTCGAGCAGAACCCGGACAACCGCGACTCGATGCGCGCCCTCGGCACCGCCTATGAGCAGCAGGGGCTCTACGACAAGGCGGTCGAGCAGTACGACAAGTATCTGACGCGCTTTCCCGACGACACGGAGATCAACTTCGCCCAAGCGCAGCGATTGAAGTGGTCACGCTACGCATATCGCCGCAAGGATGCCATCCGCTATTACAGACAGGGACTCTCGCAAAAAGACGACCCAGCGATGCGCCTCGAGCTGGCGAAGCTCCTGGCACAGGACAAGAAGGACGTGCGCGCCGCCCTCGACGAATACGAGAAGCTCCTCGACAAGAACCCGAACGATCCAGCGCTGCGCCGCGATTACCAAAAACTCTTGTTGTGGGACGAAGCGCAGGGCACGCGGGCCATTCCCGAATACGAGAAGGTGTGGAAAGAGCGCCACGACTACGAAACGGGACGCACCCTCGCCGAGCTTTATTCGCGCGACAGCAAGTACCACGACAAAGCGGTGGCGACGTACGCCGAGCTCGTGCGCATGCGACCAGAGGACACCAAGACGCGTCGCGCGTACGCGGGGCTACTCGCCCAACGCGGCGGCACGCGCCAGCAAGCGCTCGAGGAATACGAGAAGCTCTCGAAGAGCGGCGACCGCGAATCGCGCATCGCTTACGCCGGTCTCTTGGCGGAAGACGAAGACACGCTGCCGCAAGCCATCGAGGTCTATCACCAGGCCGCCAAAGCAGACCCAAAGGACGTCCGCCCACGCGTCGGTCTCGCGCGCGCCTACGCCGCCCAAGGCGAGCGCGAGAAGGCTCTCGAGCAAGCCCGGCTCGCCCGCAAGCTCGCGCCCAACGATCCCGAGGTGGCTCGCCTCAACTATCAACTCGAGGGCCGCGATGGGCCCGCGATCACCGGCAAGCTCACTGCTCTCATTCAGCCATCCGATGTCTTCGAGCTCTATGGCTTCACGGCCACCGCGAGCGGCTCCATGGAGATTGCGCGCAAGGTCGTCGCCGGCGTGCGCGCTGGTGGCGAAACCTATTGGAACGACACCGAGCGCGCGAGCGGCGGGGTCATCGGCGCCTTCGCCGAGGTGTTGGTCGGCGAGGCCGACCTCGCGAGCGCCCGCATCGAGGTGCACACCTTGGCGGAAGCCGGCGTCGAGGCCGGCGCGGCCTTCGATCACCGCTCCGGCCAGCTCCGCGTGCGGCCCAGCGTCGAGCGCACCCTGCGGTACGATTCTTTTCTCGCGTTGGTCGGCGCCGAGGGGCGCGGTGCAGCGCGCTCACACCTCGCGCGCGTCGAGGCCCGACTGGAGCGCGAGCGGCTGCATCTGTGGGCGGCCCCGCATCTCGGCTTCGTCACCGCCAACACCGACACCAGCAACCTGCAGATGGGCGCCGAGGGCGGCCTCCAGTGGTTTGCCATCGCGGACAGCACCACGCGCTTTGGCCTGGGTGGCACGACCTACCTCACGCACTACGGCAGCGATCACGGCGCCTTCGATGGACAACTCGGCGACGGCTATTTCAGCCCGGACTTCTTCTGGTCGAACGCGCTCATCGCGAGCCTGAGCGTCAGCAAGGAAGCGCACGACCTGCGCCTCTTCGCGGGCCCCGCGTTGCAGTACCAAAAGGCGGGGACGACTCCTGGCGGTGTCCGCTTCGGCGGCGGTGCCGGCATCGCCTACGCCTACGCGTTCACGCCGCGGCTCGCCTGGGAGAGCGCCGGCGAGATCACCCGCACCTCGAACGTCTACACGCGGATCAACTTGTCGACGCGGCTCGTGTACGCCTACTGAGACGCAATGAACCCCTTGTCCGGCATCCGCGTCCTCGACCTCTCACGCGTCCTCGCCGGTCCATGGGCAACCCAGATGCTCGGCGACCTCGGTGCCGAGGTCATCAAGGTCGAGCATCCTGGGCGCCCCGATGAGACGCGCTCGTGGGGACCGCCTTTCGTCGAGGATGGCTCGGGAGACGCGGCGTACTTTCTCTGCGCCAACCGCAACAAATCCGTCATGACGGTGGACTTCGCCACGCCCGAGGGCGCCGCGACTCTGCGCGAGCTCGCCAAGGGCAGCGATGTCCTGGTCGAGAACTTCAAAGTCGGCACCCTCGCCAAACACGGCCTGGATTACCCGACGCTCCACCAGGAGAATCCGCGCCTCGTCTACTGCTCGATCACCGGCTTCGGCCAAACCGGGCCGTACGCGCAGCGCGCCGGCTATGACCTGCTGGTGCAGGCGATGAGCGGACTCATGAGCATCACGGGCGATCGCGAGCCCATGAAGGTCGGCGTCGCGGTGTCCGATTTGTTCACCGGCATGTATGCCGTCGTGTCCATCTTGGCGGCGCTGCGCCAGCGCGATGCGACCGGGGTTGGCCAGCACATCGATCTCGCTCTCCTCGACAGCCAGGTCGCGGTGCTCGCGAATCAGGGCATGAGCTACCTGGTGAGCGGCAAGGTTCCCGAGCGCACCGGCAACGCGCACCCCAACATCGTCCCTTATCGTGACTTCGCGACCCAGGACGGCCGCATCGTGATCGCTGTCGGCAATGACGGACAGTTCACCGCGTTGTGCGAGGTGCTGGGCGCGCCCGAGCTCGCGCGCGATCGACGCTACAC
The DNA here is from genome assembly GCA_041288095.1 of Myxococcota bacterium. Lineage (GTDB taxonomy): Bacteria > Myxococcota > XYA12-FULL-58-9 > XYA12-FULL-58-9 > JALHOP01 > JALHOP01. The sequence goes on along the minus strand of JBGGMJ010000167.1, from coordinate 13,115 downwards.
GGACAACCGTTCGCGCGTAGCCAACCGCCAAGAGCTGGAAGCGTCGCTGCGAGATGCGATCGGGCGCCGGAGCTCCGCCGACCTGCTCGAGGCGCTGGAGCGGCGCGGTGTGCCCGCCGGCCCCATCAACGACCTCGCGGCCGCTTTCGCGGACCCGCAGATCGTCGCGCGCGGCCTCGTTCGCACCCTCGACCGCGGCGGCACACCGGTGCCGAGCATCGGCTTTCCCGCCAAGCTCTCCGGCGTCGATGAGCCGCCGATGCGGGCGCCGCCTACGAGAAGCTGAGCACCGGCCAGTCGAACTGGCGCGCCAACTGCTTCAAACGCATGTCGGGATTGATGACCGAGGGCTTGCCGACGACGGTGAGCATCGGCAGATCGCTCATCGAATCCGAGTAGGCCAAACATTGCTCGAGATCGAACCCGTTCTCGGCGGCGTACTGGCGCATCCAGGTGGCCTTGGTGGCCCCCGCGAGGAGAGGCTGCTTGATCTTGCCGGTACAATAGCCGTCGACGAACTCGAGCTCGTTGGAGACGAAGACGTCCATGCCGAGGTGACGCGCGACCGGTTCGGCGAGGAGGTCCAGCGCGCCCGTGATCAGCACCTGCATGTAGCCGGCTGCGCGCGACTGGCGAATCATCGCGTAGGATTGTTCGTAGATGCCGGGCTTCACCACGGTCTCGAACATCTCCTCGGCCATCAGCTTCAAGCGGTCTTCGCTCTCGCCTTTGTAACGCCGGTAGAACAGCTCGTTGAACAGCTTGCGCGAGTACGTATCCGCCACCGCGAAGAACGGCACCTGAGCGAGTGTCGAGGCGGTCTTCATGAAGCTCTTGAGGAAGGTCGGCTGGTTGCGCGCGAAGTACCCGTAGGTATGGACGATATTGGTCGAGCAAAGGGTGCCTTCGAGATCGTAGAAGGCGGCGGCCCGGCGCGGGGTGACCAGGGTCGGCTCGACGGCCTTGGGCTCGGCCTTTTTCTGGGAACGCTTGGCAACGGCGGGCATCGGGCGGGGAGGTACCAGCCGAGCACGCGCTTCGCAAGGGCGGACGCCTTCCGCTCCCGCCGCCCGTATGTTACTTCCGCCGCGTTTGGAGGCCCGTATGTCGCGCGTCGTTCACTGCGCTAAGCTCGGAAAAGAACTGCCTGGACTCGACTATCCCCCCGTGAAGGGCGAGCTCGGCAAGCGCATCTACGAGGGCATCTCGGCCGAAGCCTGGAAGCAGTGGCTGAAGCACTCGACCATGGTCATCAACGAGATGCGCCTGAACCCTTCCGAGGTGCAGGGCCAGCAAGTCCTGCGCGAGCAGATGGAGAAGTTCCTCTTCGGCGGCGGCGTCCGGCCCCCCGAGGGCTACGTGCCGCCGTCGTGAGCGCCATGAAGAAGCCGCAGAAGCACTTGCAGGTCTGTCCCAAGTGCGCGGCTTATATGCAGCCTCAGTCACCCATCGAGACCAAGGCGCGCCACAACTGGAAGGACGAGACCTACCACCGTGCCTTCGGCGGCGTGGAGCTGCGCAAGTTCGTGTGTGAAAAGTGCGGCCACATCGAGGTCTACCAAGTGGACGACCTCGCGGGCATCAGCGAAGACAACTGACAACGCTTTAGCGGACGCTACTCGGCGAGCTTTTGCACCGCCGCGACGACCCCGGCGACGACCTCGGCCATACCCGCGTAGTCGAGCATGTCCGCATTGTCCTCCGCGGTGTGGTAGCGCGGATTGCGGAAAAACGCCGTGTCGGTGACCATGACCGCCGGGTACCCATGGGCCCGGTAGCTCTTGTGGTCCGACCAGTCGATGCCCTGGATCATCGCGGGGCCGTTCATCGACCGGACATCGATGCGTGAAGCACGCTGCATCGCGCTCTTCACCGTGCGTGTGAGGCCGGGCACGCCCAGGTCTCCCACCACCGCGACGAAATTGCCGCGGGTCGGGTAGAGCAACCCCATGCCCGGCAGCGGGAAGGTCTGCGAGTCGGCTACGTCGGAGAACGTGCCGATCATCTCGAGCGCGATCATCGCGCGCACCCCGACCTTGGCTTCCGCGAGCGACGTTGCGTGGACGACACTGCCCTGCATCGGGGTATCGAAGTGCGGCGGCTCCTCGAGCGTGTAGGCGACGAGCTCGACTGTCCGCCGTGGCGGATGTTGAGCGAGCACGCGCGCCAGCTCGATCAGGCCGGCGGTGCCACTGGCGTTGTCATCGGCTCCGGGCATCGGGCCGCACGCGTCGTAGTGGGCACCGACGACGATACGCTCACCCTCGCCCCCGCCGATGGTGGCGATGACGTTGCGATAGTTGCCCTGGTCGTAGGCCTGTTCCCGCACGTCGGTGATGCCCGCGTCGCGGAACTGCCGCGCGATGTAGGCGGAGATGCCGTCCAGTGCCTCCCGCTGCGTCGTGTCGTGCGGCTTCGCGGTGATGAAGCGGACATGCGCTTCGAGGCGCTCCTTGGAGACGGCACTCTCCTTCTCGGCGCGTGCTCCCCCAGTGGGCTGCGTCGTGTAGAGGACCACACCGCCGAGCAGCGCACCGGTGAGCAACACCATCACGCGAAGGCTCTTCATCACCGCTACAGGCCCATGCTGGCGATGGTCTGCAACGCCGCGGCACGCACGTTGGGATCGGCGTCGATGGTCAAGCTCTGCAGCGCCACCAGCAAGCCTGGGTTGGAGCTGGTCAGCAGCAAGGCCGCGAGGTGGCTCACCGCGTCGCGCCGGTAGTCAATGGGCGCGTCGCGCAGCGCCGCCAGCGGATCGTAAAGGAGCAGCAGATCACGGGCGAGCCAGGAGACGTCGCTCGCGGGATCGGCGAGATACTGCTTCAGCGCGCTCGTGCAGGGCACGACGCGCTGTTTGCTGCACCAACGGGCGGTTGCGTCGAGGGCGGCGCCGCGCACGGTCGCGTCGGGATCCCGGCCCAAGAGCCACAAGGTCGCGTAGCCGCGTGTCGACGGCACGGTCGCGAAAGCGGACGCGACGATCGCACGCAGCTCGGGTCGCGCGTCACGCGTGGCGACGAGGCCAAGCGCTTCGAGCTCGGGCCACTTCTCGCGCAGCGCGGTGTCGAACAGCGCGGAGCTCGCGCCGATCGCCGGCGAGCGCGCCAGGGCGCGGCCAAGGAGGCGATCGCGTGTCATGCCGCTCACATCGCCGTTCTCGCTCGAGACTCGGTTCACGAACCACGCGGTGCTCGGCGTGTACGTGGCGCCTTCGCCATTGCCGAGGGGACAGAACGTCGCGCCGCTACCGGTCTCGATGGCGACCGGAGCGCCGAGCTTGTCGCGCGCGACTCGCACGACCTTGTCGGTGGTGCCGTCGCTCGCCAGGAGGAAACCGGTCTTGCCGATCGACGCGCGCACCGTGCTGATTGGCAGCTTCGCGGTCTCGGTGCAGACGGCGTCCTGGGCGCAGCGATAGAGTCGATCGCCGTTGACCAGCAGAATGCCGTCACTGGTGTCGAGGATGATGGCGCTCTTACCGTCGCGTGCGAGCTTACCGGTCAGGACGTCGCCGGTCGTGAGGTCGACACGCGCGATCCAGTACTGGCCGATGAGCCATGCCGACTGACCAATGACTCCGATGGGTCGGGTCTCGCCGCCCTTCGCGCCCTTGGGCATCTCGACGGCCATCGTCGCTTCGCCCTTGGTGAGCGACCACCCTTCCGGCTTGACGGTGAGCGTCGAGCTCTCCCCGGCCATCGCGAAGGACTTCTCGCGCGATGCCTCGGACGCCTTGTTCTTCACCGCGGGTTTGGCGTCCCGTAGCATGACGTCATCGCTCGTGATCACGATGTCGCCGTAGGTCGCCTGCAGTACGAGCTTGCCGTCCTCGCAATGCGCCGGCGGCGGCGGCACAACCTTGGCGGCCAGCACGATGAGCGCGAGCCCCAGCATCACGCGTCCTTCAGGATGGCGCGTGAGATCACCAAGCGTTGGATCTCGCTGGTGCCTTCGCCGATGGTGCACAGCTTGGCGTCGCGGTAGTGGCGCTCGACGGGGAACTCGGCGGTGTAGCCGTAGCCGCCGTGGATCTGAATCGCTTGGTCGGTGGCGCGCATCGCCGCTTCCGACGCGAAGAGCTTGCCCATGGAGGCTTCCTTGCCGAACGGCTGGCCCCGCGCCGCGAGATACGCCGCGCGCTGCACCAAGAGGCGGGCCGCGTCGAGCTCGGTCGCCATGTCGGCGAGCTTCCACTGGATGGCCTGGAAGTCGGCGATGGGTTTACCGAACTGCTTGCGCTCCGTCGCGTAGCGCCGCGACGCCTCGAGGGCGCCGCGACCCAAGCCGACCGCAAGCGCACCAATGGTGATGCGTCCGCGATCCAGGATCTGCAGCGTCTGGATGAAGCCCTCGCCTTCGCCCCCGAGGCGATTCGCGTCCGGCACCTTCACGTTGTCGAAGGTGAGGATCGCCGTATCGGACGAGCGCATGCCGAGCTTCTCTTTGAGCGGCTTCTGCTCGAAGCCCGCCCAGCCTTTCTCGACGATGAAGGCGGTGATGCCACGCGTGCCCTTGGCGCGGTCGGTGACCGCCATGATGACGAAGGTCGAGCCAACGGTGCCCTGGGTGATGAAGATCTTCGAGCCGTTCAGGATCCAGTGGTCGCCTTCGCGGACCGCCGTCGTGAGCATCCCCGCGGCGTCCGAGCCACTGCCCGGCTCCGACAGACCCCAAGCTCCGAGCTTCTCGGCTTTGGCGAGCGGCTCGAGGTACTTCTTCTTCTGCTCGGGCGAAGCGAAGAGATTGATGTGGCCGCCGCACAAGCCGTTGTGACTCGCCACCGTCAACGCCAGCGACCCGTCGCCGGCGGCGATCTCCTCGACCACGATGGCGACTTCTTCGGGAGTGAGGCCGGCGCCGCCGTAGATCGGGTCGATGGTGATGCCCATGAGCCCGAGCTCACCGAGCTCCGCCATGAGCTCCATGGGGAAACGGTGCTCGCGGTCCCAGGCGCGGGCGTTGGGAACGACACGCTCGTTGACGAAGCGTCGGACGGTGTCCTGCAGCAGCTTCTGGTCGTCGGAGAGGCTGAAATCCATGGCGGCCGCTAGATATAGCGACCCCCATCCGAAAAACCAACCCGAGCCGGCCTGCCAAACGTAAGCCTGCGGTGATTGCACTGATCGCCGCAGCAGTCCTCGGTGCCGCGCCGCTTCCCGACGGTGTTTTCGTGGAGAGACCAGCCAGCAAGCGCGACCTGAAACCTGGGGCCGCCCAATGCATCAGTATCGAGCCGCAAGGCTTTCGCGGGGTGACCTCGGCCGCCGACCGCTTCGAGCGTTGTTACGGAATCTTCACCTCACAGGCCTTGGATCCCACGGGTGAGGTTACCCATGGGGGCTACTGGTTATTCGTCGGCAGCGGCGAGATTTGGGATGACGGCACCTATCTCGACCTACGGGAGCACGAGCCCTTCGTGGTCATCGAAGGGTCGCGCTTGTGGGTCAGCGAAGACGGCGTGCTGAGACTCGTCGTGCGCCGTGAGCCCATCGACAAGAAGAAGCTCACCCTACCGCAGACGCGCGTGCCGGTTAGCGAAAGCTCGGAGCCGCTCGTCCTCGAAGCAAGGCTCGCCGACCTGCGACGCGACAGTGACGGCGATACGCTGAGCGATCTCGAAGAACGCCGCTTGTTCCTCGATTGGAACGACCGCGATAGCGATCACGACGGCATCGAGGACGACCGCGATCCGATGCCCAACATGCCGCGTGGGGCCACCCCGACTCTCTTGGCGGCATACTTCAATCGCATGCTGCCGGTCGTGCTCGGCCGCCGGCCCGCCCCCGTCATGGCGGCGCCGCCACGGGGTGTCTACGACGACGACCCTTTCGTCTTCAAACCCGGCGAATACGGCCGCACCACACCGACCGACGTCGTCTTCTTGGTCGCAAACCGCGCGGCCATCGCCGGCTTGCGTTCCGATCGCCGCCTCGTCGTCGTGGAGCCCGACGAGTGCCGCGAGGCCAGCAAACGCTTCGGCATGAGCTGCGGCATCAGCGTCGACGTCAAACAGCGTGACGACGGCAGTTACTGGATCACCTGGTGGGGCGGCTTCTGGGAAAGAGAGTTCCGCGCGAAGCTGGTCGACGGTGGCTGGCAACTCGACGACATGGGAGAAACCGTCTACTAAAGCGGACCATCATCGGCGCCACGCACGAACTGCCTGACGTGCGGCTCGTTGCTCGCGCGGAGCTCCGCCGGCGTGCCCGAGAACAGCGCCTTCCCCTTGTGCAGCATGAGCACCTTGGTGGTGATCGGTAGCGCGACGTCGAGCTCGTTGGAGACGACGATGGTGTGCAAGGCGAGGTCACGGCGTAGCTCCACCAGCAGATCGAGAACCCGGGCCGACGACAACGGGTCGAGCCCGGCGGTCGGGTCATCGAACAGCCCGACATCGGGCTCGATGACCACGGCCCTGGCGATGCCGCAGCGCTTGCGCATGCCGCCGGAGAGCTCGGCGGGGAGCTTGTCACGCGCCGCCCAGAGCCCGACCTCTTCGAGACGACGTTGCACCTTCTCGTGCCGCGCCTCGCCGGTGATGCCGCGCTGTTCGAGTGGGAAGGCGACGTTCTCGAAGGTCGTCGAGGCGTCGAAGAGCGCGTCGTTCTGGAAAGCGACGCCGACGCGACGTTGCCAGGTAGAGAGCGTGTCGGGGTCTTGCAGATCGATCCGCTCACCGTTGCACGTGAGCGTGCCTGTCCGCATCGGCACGAGCCCCGCGAGTGCCCGCACCAGGGTGGTCTTGCCCCCTTCTGGCGGACCGATGACCAAGAGCATCTCGCCGGCCTCGAGCGTGAAGCTCACGTCCTCGAGGCAGGTGCGTTTGCCGATCACGACGGTAGCGTGCTCGAGCGCGATCACTTGTCTTTCATCCGCGCCAGCGCCTGTTCGACCTTGGGCTTCAGATGGGTGTCGCGGGCGTCGAGGAGAGCTTCGAGCGCGTCACGGGCTTCGCCATAGCGGCCGAGCTTCTCGAGCAGCAGCCCCTTGGCGAGCCAAGCGTCGTCGAGAAAGAGGCTATCGTTCGAGCCGAAGGGAAAAGCGTCGGAGCGCGAGCGCACGATCTTGTCGTAGGCGGCGAGAGCTTCGTCGAGCTTGCCCGCCTGCTCGCAGGCTCGGCCCAAGATCCAATTGGCGTCGTCCAGCCACTGGGTCTTCACCGCGAGCGTCGTAGCGGCGCGAGCTGCTTCGACCGCCCCCGAGTCGTCCCGGCACTCCCGAAGCAATAGCTCGGCGCGCCGCACCGCCGCTTCGATGCGCAGCGCCGTTCCCTGGTCGTTGGTAGCGCCGTCCTCGACGCGCTTCAAGAACGCGAGCGTCGCTGGACACCCTTCGGCGTCTTGGAGATCAGCCTGCCGAGCGACGAGAGCGCGGCGCGCGGCGTCCGTTCCAGCGTACGCCAAGACGAAGGGCTCGATCTCGTTGGGGTCGGAGATCGCCTTCCGCCGGAACGCCGCTTCCTGCTCGAGGTTCTCGGCACGCAGATCGGTCTCGCGGCCTTTCTGCGTCTGCCCTGTAAGTCCACAAGCGGCGACGAGGATCAGCGGGAGGCCGACGACCTGCTTCACTGGGCGCGGCGCCGCCGGCGGGCAAGCCACCTGCCCACGGAGATCTTCCGCAATCGCGGCGTGAGCAAGTAACGGCCGAGCGCCGAGCCGAAGAGCATGCTCGCGAGATACAAACCGACGCTCGGCAGCACGGGGATCCCGAACATGCGGTACTCGTAACGCGACAGGTACACGAGCGAGCCGACGATGAGGCCGCAAGCGACGAGCCCCATGAAGACGATGACGCCGAGCGCATCGATGTTCTTGGCGATGGTGTCGAGCTTGGGATTGTCGACTTGGAGGCGAAGCTTGCCGGCCTCGAGATCCATGAGCACCTGCGACGCCGCCATCGGCAGATCGCGCATGAGCGAACGGGCACGCACCAGGTTGCGCATCGCGGCGTCGCCGAGCTCCGACAAGGCGAGTTGCTCGTCGACGAGCTTCTTCACGTACGGCTTCACGACGTCGAGGACATCGAGCTCGGGGTCGAGCTGGCGGATGATGCCTTCGACGGTGATCGAGGCACGGGCGACGAGGGCGTACTCGCTGGGAATGCGAATGCGGAAGCGTGCCGCGAGGTCGAAGAGCTCGCGCAGCAGTTGCGCCGCTTGGACGTTGGCGATCATGGCGCGGTCGCTCAGGTACTTGTCGAAGAGCGAGGCACAGGCGTCGCGCAGGCGATAGAGCGAGACCTGCGCATCGGGCACGCCAACGCGATAGAGCAGACGCGCCGCGGAGTCGGCATCGCGCAGACCGACGGCGACCACGAGGACCACGAGAGTCTCGCGCATGGCGTAGGAGATCTCACCGACGGACCCAAAATCGATGAGGGCGATGCGGGCATCGGGCAGGATGAAGGCGTTTCCAGGATGCGGGTCAGCGTGGAAGAGGCCGTCCTGGAAGAGCTGCTCGAATGAGGCGCGCGCGATATTGGCGGCGACGGCGCGTCGCTCGGCGGGGTTCGTAAGCTCCGAGAAACGGCGCCCCCTGACGAACTCCATGGTGAGGACCGTTTCAGCGGACAGCTCGTCGTACACCCGCGGCACCACGTAGCTTCGTGGCGTCGGGCTGCGCGCGAGCTTCTCGGCAAAGCGCCGCATGTTGTCGGCTTCGCGCTCGAAGTCGAGCTCGGCCAAGAGCGCGCTCTCGAACTCCTCGACGATGCCGCGCGGCGTGACGAGACCGCTCTCTTCGATGATGGCCTCGGCGAGCTGCGCGAGGTAGCGGAGGATGTCGAGATCGCCAAGCATCTTGGCGCGGATGTTCGGCCGCTGGACTTTGACCGCGACCTCGTCACCCGTGAGCGTCACGGCACGATGCACCTGCGCGATCGATGCGCTGGCAAGGGGCTGCTCGTCGAAGCGCGAGAAGAGCTTCTCGACCGGGGCGCCGAGCGCCTCCTCGATGGTCCTCTTGGCCTCGGCAGCGGGCATCGGCACGACCTGGTCTTGCAGGTCGACGAGCTCCTTGGCGAAGCCTGGCGGCAATAGGTCGCCACGGGTCGAGAGGATCTGCCCAAACTTGATGAAGGTGGGCCCGAGCTCCTCGAGCATGGAGCGGAAGCGGCGGGCGGTGGCCGTGAAGCTGGCTTCGGGGTCGACGAGCTTGTCGGCGCGCGCCTTGCGTCCGCCACGGCGTTGCTCGGAATACTGCGCAAGGCCGTGCCGGGCCACGACCGTGGTGATTTGCCTCAGACGTCCGAGCGTACGCGTAACCACGCGAGCACCCTATCTCACAACCGCGCGCGGGATTACCATCACCCCATGGACGACTGGCACAACAACCTCATCACCGACCGGCAGGGCATCGCGGCCGCCGTCGTTGGTTCCAAGCGCATCGCGATCCTGGGTGTGAAGACCGAGGCGCAGCGCGACCAGCCCGCTTTCTACGTGGCGGAGTACATGGCGGACGCCGGTTACGACATCGTGCCGGTACCGGTTTACTATCCCGAAGCCACCGAGATCCTGGGTTACCGCGTCGTGCGCAACCTGCGCGACATCTCGCCGCCGCCCGACATGATCAACGTCTTTCGTAGACCCGCCGACATCGACCAGCACGTCGACGACATGATTGCGCTCAAACCCAAGATCGTCTGGTTCCAGCTCGGCATCCGCAACGACGCGGCGGCCGAAAAGCTGGCACGCGCCGGCATCAAGGTCATCCAGGATCGATGCCTGATGGTAGAGCATAGGCACGCGCTCACGGCGGCTTAGCCGCCTTCGAGCACCTCGCGGATCTTGCCGCGCAGCGCCTTGGGCGTGATCGGTTTCCGCAGATAGTGAGCGTCAGAGTCGCGCATGCCCTGCTGGCTCCCGTCGTCCAGAGAGCCCGACATGAACAGGACTTTCATCGCGGGCCGGAGCTGGCGCAGCTGGCGAGGAATCACGACACCAGTGAGCAGCAGGTCGATCGTCGCGATGTGCTGCTGGATGATGAGCATCGCTTCGCCCGCGCGCGACGCCTCGAGCACGGTGTAACCACTGCCACGGAGGATCCCCTTGGTGACCCCCCGAACCTGGTCGTCGGCTTCGACGAGCAGCACGGTTTCATTGCCGGACAGAGGGGCATCGTCGGTCACTGGCTCGCCAACGTCGTCCGCTTCAGCGTCCACTGCTGGCAGGTAGATCGTGAACGTCGCTCCTCGGCCCGGGGCACTGTCCAGGCGGATGTGCCCGCCGCTCTGGTTGACGATTCCAAATACCGTCGCGAGGCCGAGCCCCGTGCCTTTGCCCGCCCCCTTGGTCGTAAAGAAAGGCTCGAAGATGCGCGCTTGCGTCGCGCTGTCCATGCCAATGCCTGTGTCGGAGACCGTGAGCATCGCATAGCGACCAGCAGGCACCGCGAGATGTCGGTGCGCGCATTCCCCGTCGACCATAACGTCTTTCGTTTCGATGGTGACCTTGCCGCCTTCGGGCATCGCGTCGCGTGCGTTGACCACGAGGTTCATGATGACTTGCTCGACCTGTGTCGGGTCGGCGCTGACGTTCGAGAGGTTCGCGTCCGCCATCACGGCAAGGTCGACATCGGCACGGAGCAAGCCGGTGAGCATCCGGTTCATGCCGGCGAGCACCTCATTGAGGTGGAGCACCTTCGGCTCGAGCACCTGTTGCCGGCTAAACGCCAGGAGCCGGCCGGTCATCTCGGAGGCTCGCGTCGCCGCCCTGTGAATCTCCCGCAGGTCGTCGGCCAGCGGCCCTCCCTGGAGCTCCCTGCCGACGAGCTCGGCATAGCTCAGGATCACCGTCAGCATGTTGTTGAAGTCATGCGCAACGCCGCCAGCAAGGGTGCCGAGCGCTTGCAGTCGCTGCGCCTGGGCCAACTTGATTTGGAGTTGCTCACGCTCGCGCTCATCGTTTTTGCGCGCCGTAACATCGTGCACGACACCCACGAGGTGGTGGCAAACACCGTCGGTGTCGAACAAGGGGCTCACCGTGACATCACCGTACTTGATGCCGTTCGGGTAGATCGAAACCTCTTCCCATCGTACCTTGGCGCGCGTCGCGATGGCCTCGGCATAGCGGCCGAGCACCAGCTCGTGTGATTCCGGCGGGATGACATCGGTGACGAGCCGGCCGACGACGCTGGACGCCGGTAGCCCAGTGGCTTTCTCGAAGGCCGGATTGACGAAGAGGAATCGGAAGTGCCGGTGACCGTCGACGCCGATGTAGAAGACGACGTCTTCGAGGTTGTCGTAGACCAGCGCGCTACGCCGGAGGCGCTCATCGGCGCGACCACGAAAGAGTGCAACAGAGGCAAGATGCGTGGCTGCGTCGACCCACTTCATCTCATGTGGCAAAGGGCCGCGTGGCTCGAGGTAATACATCGCAAAGGTGCCAAGCACCTCGTTCCCCGAGCCCACGATGGGTGTCGACCAACACGCACGCAGGCCGTGCGGCAGCGCGAAGTCCCGATAGGCCTCCCAATTTGGGTGGGTCGCGATGTCCTCTACGATCACCCGCTCGCGCTGAAACGCCGCGGCCCCGCATGAACCGGAGGTTGGACCAATCGCCAATCCCTCGATCGCCTGCAAATATTCCGGGGCGAGGCTAGGAGCAGCCCCGACGCGGATGTGCATCCCGTCTTCATCGAGAAGCATGATCGAGCACAGCATTCCGCTCGCCTGCCGCTCAATCAGCTGCACGATTTCGGAAAGGATCACGCGCAGCTCTTCGCCGCGGGCGACGCGCTCCAGGATCCCCCGCTGACCCACTTCGAATGGTGTCAGTCCCATGCCTTCCCCCAGCGCCTTCATGACGCGTTCGGGATTACCCTGCAAGATAGGGACGCATGTCAGGTTTTCTCTTGCCTGCAGGTGCGCGCTTTGTCGAGGCAAGGGAGTGCCGCTCGTGTATAGGCGCCACCACAATGACCAATAGTCGCGTGTTCCTGCCGCTTCTCCTCCTGACTCTCATGGCCTGTGGCGGCGGCTCATCCTCCGACGATGGCGATGATGACGACGACGACGAGACCTTCACCACCGATGGCGTCGCTCCCATCCGCAGCGGCGATCTGCTGGCGCCAAGCCCGGGCCTCGACGTCCCCGGTCCTGCCTCCGCGCTAGCGGACACGCTCTTGGCATCGACGACCTTCGACGGCGCCTATCAGGTGACTCTCGACATCCTCGCGGAGGGCGGCATCACCACCGGCTTCGAGGCGGACATCATGCGCGCCGGCAAGGCCCCGCAATCGACCACACAGGTTTTCCCGATCTTCGCCGTCGACCTCTCCCTCGAAGCCGCCGACCGCGAGACCATGGCGACCTACACGCTCGCCGACTTTGCCGCGATGATGGGCGACCTGGGTTGGCCAAGAGTCGACGGCCGCACTGCCCAGGACACCTGGGTCACGTTCTTCGCCGACTGGTACGCCGCCGCTGAAGCAGACGTCGACGCCCCCGACAGCTTCGCCATCTTGTTCATCGCCGCCATGAATCAGCGGCAAACGCCGCCGGCCAACATCGCGACCGGCACCGAGGACCCATCGCTCATTCGCTTGTCGCTGCTCGAAGCAGAGCTGCTCATCGGCGCGCTCGATCGCGTCACCACTGTCCCGGTGGCGCTAACCGCCGGCCTGTCGACGCGGCCGCAAAAGCAGACGAGCCAGTCCCCGTGCTCGGACTACATCAAGCAAGCAGGCGTGCTGGGTCAGGCCGGTCAGGTGGTCGGCAGCGAAGTCACCGGGCTCGTCATTGGCGAGGCTCTCGAGGCCCAATACGGAGCCGTCAACGGCGGCCAGATGGGCATCGCGCTCTCCGCCGCCGGCATCGCCGCCAAGGTCTTCAAGCTCATCCAGCAGTTCCGTTACGGCTACATCAAGCTCGAGCTCACGTCCCCGACGCCAGTGAAGAAGCCGATCAGCACCGCCGCGAACAAGACCGGTGATTTGCGCGCCGTCGCCGGCGTCGACAAGCAGAAGTACGACGACGCGGTGAGCATCCCGGGCAACCAAGCGGCTGTCGATTGCATTGGCTCGCTGGGCCTGCCAACCAAGACCGACGCGCGCGACATCGCCAACGACGCCGAGAACTGGCGCGTCGAGTGGAGCATCGTCACTGGCGGTGGCTCG
>JBGGMJ010000166.1:0-31482 GCA_041288095.1 Myxococcota bacterium | reverse complement strand
GAATCTGACGAGCCGCGAGTCCCTACCCCTTGAGCAGTGCCCGCGCCCGCTCGATCTGCGCCTGAACCGCGCTCTTCGCGGTCCCCCCGACGGCCGTGCGCCGCTCGATGGCCGCCAGCATGTCGAGGTTCGCGAAATCCGCCTGGATGAGCGGCTCGGGAAGGTCCTTTGCCTTCGCCAGGGACTTGAAGTCGTCCTTGCCGTCACGCACGCGGCCCATCACCGCCGCCACCGCGTGATGCGCTTTGCGGAAAGGGATGCCGCGCGCCACCATGCGGTCGGCGACCTCGGTCGCGAGCACGTCGTCCGATAAAGCGGACGTCATGCGCTGGCGCTCGAACTCCACGTGCAGACAGGCCGCTTCCATGGCCTGGAGGCTCGTCGCCAGGCGGCTGGTTGCCCGCCATAGCGGCGGTTTGTCCTCTTGCAGATCGCGCTGATAGCTCACCGGCAGCCCTTTCACGAGCACCAGGATGCTGGTGAGGTCGCCCAACATCGGACCCGCCTGGCCACGCACGAGCTCCGCGAGATCGGGGTTCTTCTTGTTCGGCATGAGCGACGAGCCGGTGGCGAGAGCATCGGGCCAGCGCAAGAAGCCAAACTCGGCGGTGCTCCACACCACCATCTCTTCCGCGAGGCGCGACAGGTGCAGCGCCGCCATGCTGCAAGCGTAGATGACGTCGCAGACGTAGTCGCGGTCGCCGACGGCATCGAGGCTGTTGTCGGTCGGGCGGGCGAAGCCGAGCTCCTGGGCGAGCCAGGCACGGTCGATCGCGAACGGGTGGCCGCTCACCGCGCCGGAGCCAAGCGGCAAGATGTTGGCCATGGCCCGCGCGTTCCGCATGCGCTCGACGTCACGCTCGAGCATGAAGAAATGCGCCATCAGCCAATGCGCGAGGCGAATCGGTTGCGCCCGTTGCATGTGCGTGTACGAAGGCATCAGGGTGTCGATCTCGTCTTCGGCGCGCGACACCAGCGCGGTCTGCACCGCCTTGATGCCGGCGATGAGCCCGTCGACGCGCTCGCGGGCGGCCAAGCGGAACGCGGTCGCGACTTGGTCATTGCGGCTACGGCCGGTGTGGAGCTTCGCGCCGACGTCGCCGTGACGCTTGGTGAGCTCGCTCTCGATGGCGGCGTGGATGTCCTCGACCTCGGTTGGCAACCACTTGCCGTCGGCGAGCTCTTGCCGCAGCGCCACTAGGCCGTTCGCCAGCGTCTCGCCTTCGTCCTTGGTGAGTACGCCGCAGCGGGCAAGGCCGCGCGCGTACGCCGCCGAGGCGCGCAGGTCGGCGTCGGCGAGCGGCAGGTCTTGCGCCAGCGATTCCGACAGCGCGGCTAGCGCCGGATGCATCACGGAAGCGCCACCCCACAACGTCGTCTTCTTGTCGGTCATCGATCGGCCTCTATGACGTGTGGGCCAGGCTCGGCAAGGGTAAGAAGGGGCATGAGCTTCGCCACATCCGCAGCCGGAGTCGAGATGGTCATCGTGCCGCCAACCCGCGACCTGGGTGACGGCTTCAAGGTACGGCGGGCGCTCCCGTCAGCGCAACGGCGCATGGTCGGGCCCTTCGTGTTCTTCGATCAGATGGGCGAGGTCGTCTTCGACGCCGGCCGTGGCCTCGATGTCCGGCCGCACCCGCACATCGGCCTGGCGACGCTGACCTACCTGTTGCAAGGCGAGATCATGCACCGCGACAGCGTCGGCTCGGCGCAGGCGATCCGCCCGGGCGCGGTGAACTGGATGATCGCGGGCTCCGGCATCGTGCACTCCGAGCGAACGGCGCCGGACACGCGCGCCGCCGGCCATACCCTCTTCGGGGTACAGACCTGGCTCGCTCTTCCGAAGGCCTCGGAAGAAATCGCGCCGAGCTTCGTTCACTATACGGCCGGATCCATTCCGTCCGCCGAAGCGGATGGCACGAAGCTCCGCGTCGTCGCCGGCACCGCCGAGGGCATGCGCTCACCGGTCACGGTGTTCAGCGACACCCTGTACGTCGATGTCGAGCTGCGGGCCGGTGCCCGCTACCGCGTACCACCCGAGCACATCGAGCGCGCCGTCTACGTCATCCAAGGCGCGGTCCAGGTGGAGGGCCAGGAGGGAACGTTCGACACCAACCAGCTCGTCGTCATGCGCCCGGGCGCCGAAGTCGTGCTGCGTGCCACGGGCGAGGCGCGTCTGATCGTCGTCGGCGGTGAGCCGCTCGGCGAGAAGCGGCACATCTACTGGAACTTCGTGTCGTCGAGTCCCGAGCGCATCCAGCAGGCGGCGGAGGACTGGCGCGCCGAGCGCTTCGCCAAGGTCGCCGGCGAGACAGAGCGCATCCCGTTGCCCCCCGACCCCTTCAAACCGCGCTAGCGCAGGAACATGCGGCAGGCGGGATCGTCCGTGACCTCGGCGGAGGCGTAGCCCAAGCGCGTCAGGAAAGCCGCGAACTCGCTGGCGTCGCTGCCCGGCACTTGAATCCCGGCGAGCACGCGCCCGACATCGGAGCCGTGATTGCGATAGTGGAACAAGCTGATGTTCCACGGGTGGTGCATAGCCTCGAGGAAGTCGACCAGCGCGCCGCTGCGCTCGGGAAACTCGAAGGCAACCAGCCGCTCGTCGGCGGCATCGGCACGTCCGCCGACCATGTGGCGAACGTGGAGCTTCGCCATCTCGTTGTCGGTGAGATCGACGACGTCGTAACCAGCGGCGCGTAACGCGGCCTGCACTGGGGCACTGTCGTCGACTTTGACGCCCACGAAGACGCGTGCATCGCGCCCGCCACCATAGCGATAGTTGAACTCGGTTACGGGACGCGCGCCGAGCACTCCGCAGAAGCGGCGGAACGAGCCGGGTTCCTCCGGAATGGTGACCGCCAAGATCACCTCGCGACGCTCACCAATCTCGGCGCGCTCGCTCACATGGCGAAGTGAGTCGAAGTTGAGGTTCGCGCCGCAGGCGATGGCCACGTAGACCCCGGCTCCGCGCGTCTCGGCGTAGCTCTTGAGACCCGCGAGAGCCAAGGCGCCCGCCGGCTCGAGCACGGCGCGCCGGTCCTCGAAGGCATCCTTGATGGCGGCGCAGATCGCGTCGTTCGACACCACGACACAGTCGTCGACGACCTGGCGGGCGATACGGAAGGTCTCTTCGCCCGGGCAGCGCACGGCCACGCCATCGGCGAAGCGTCCGACCCGCTCGAGCGTGACGCGCTCGCCACGACGCAACGATTCCGTCATCGCGGCCGAGTCCTCGGGCTCGACGGCGATGACTTTCACTTCGGGCCGCAAGCTCTTCACCACCGCGCCGACACCCGCTATGAGGCCGCCGCCGCCGACCGCGACGAAGATGGCGTCGAGCTTGCCGGTGTGTTGCCGGAGGATCTCGACTCCCACGGTTGCCTGTCCCGCGATGACATCCGGATCATCGTAGGGATGCACGTAGGTGAGGCCCTCGGCGCTCGCGCGTTGCAGCGCGTGGCGCGCCGCGGTGTCGTAGTCGTCACCGTGTAAATCGACATCACCGCCCAAGCCACGCACCGCATCGACCTTGATGCTCGGAGTGGTGCGCGGCATGACGATGACGGCGCGGCAGCCAAGATGACGTGCCGACAACGCGACGCCTTGCGCGTGATTGCCGGCGGACGCGGCGATGACGCCCCGGTCGCGGGCCTCGGCCGACAAGCGCGACATCTTGTTGTAGGCCCCGCGGATCTTGAACGAAAAGACCGGCTGCTCGTCTTCGCGTTTGAGCCAAACCTGTCCGCCAAAGCGGGCAGAGAGTCGATGCGCGAGCTCGAGAGCCGTCTCACGCGCCACATCGTAAACGCGCGACAAGAGTGCGCGCTTCAAATAGCCTTCCAGCGTTTCGCCGCCCATGGCGGACAGAATACGCTAGCTAGGCGGAGAAAGCCCCAGCATCTCGCGCGCCTCGGCGGGCGACGCGACGTCACGGCCCACTTCGCGGGCGATGCGCGCCAGGGCCTCGACTGTTTGCGCGTTGTCCACGGCACGCTCACCACCGGGCAAATAGAAGGTGTCCTCGAGGCCGCTGCGCAGATGCCCGCCGAGCTCGGCGGCGCGGCGATGCACCGGCCAGATCTCGGCGCGACCGATACAGGTTGCCTGCCACGGTGAGCCCGGGACGATGTAGCGCAAGAGCAGCGGCAAGAGCTCGACGTCGGCGGGCATACCCGAGGCGACGCCCATGACGAAGTTGTACTGAGGTGTCCGCTTCAGCATACCGACGTCTTTATAGAGGCCCACCGAACGCACGATGCCGACATCGAAGCACTCGAGCTCTGGCACCGCGGCGATGGCGTGGATGACCTCGAGATATTGCGTCAGCTTCTCGACCGGGTTGTCGAAGACCATGGGGCGCCAGGCCCAGGTCCCGTCTTTCTTCGCCTTCAAATAGTTGAGGGTGCCGGCGTTGGCGGCGGCGATCTCCGGCCGCACGGCCCTGAGGCACGCGAGCGGACCACTGACGTCGGCGCCTATGACACCCGAGGTCGAGTTGATGATGATGCCGGGACACGCCGCGCGAATGGCATCCGCGATGGCGGCTGCGACTGCTGGGTCCCACGAGGGGGCCTTGCCCGCCGTCTGCTCCCGATAGTGGATGTGCACGATAGCGGCGCCCGCGTCGTAGGCGCGCTTCGCGGCCGAAGCCATTTCGGCAGGCGTCACCGGCACCGGGTGCTCCTTCGGATCGGTAAGCACCCCGTTGAGCGCGCACGTGATGACGGCCTTGGTCACTTCAGGACCTCTGGCGTAACCGAGCGGTGGAAGCCGTCGAACACCGGCGCCGGCGTCCTGCGCTCCATGCGTGGCCAGTGGCTCTTGAAATTGGGAGCAGCTCCGTCGACCCGCAGCGTCGTACCCGAGATGAAAGCCGCGGCTGGCGACAAAAGAAACACGATGGCCGCCGAGATCTCGGCCTCGGTCGCGAGCCTGCCCAGCGGCACGTTGTCCTTCAGACCGCGCACGATGCCGCGCATCTCCGGCGGATAACGATCGAGGCCCGACGAGGCGACCCAGCCCGGCGCTACCGCGTTGACGCGCACGTTGAAGGCGCCCCACTCCGACGCCGTGGTCTCCGTGAGGTTCACCATGCCGGCCCGCGCCGCGCCGGAGTGCGCCATGCCGGGCATGCCGTTCCACATGTCGGCGACGATGTTGACGATGGCACCACCGTGCTCGCCCATCCACTGGGTGAAGCACTCGCGCGCCATGAGGAAGCCGCCGGTGAGGTTGGTGCGCACCACCGCGTCGAATCCCTTGGCGCCGATCGCCGCGGCGGGTGACGCGAACTGGCCGCCGGCGTTGTTCACGAGGCCATCGATGCGGCCGCAACGCCGCAGGATGTTCGCGATAGCGGCTTGAACGTTCGGCTCCTCGCGGATGTCGAAGGCTTCGCTGTCGCAGACGCCGCCGTCGCTTTCGATCTCCCGCCGCACTCCCTCGAGCTTCTTGGCGTCACGTCCGACAAGCACGACCTTCGCCCCGAGGGCGGCGAGCTCGTGCGCCGTGCAACGCCCGATGCCGCTGCCGCCGCCGGTGATGATGACGACCTGACCCTGGAAGAGATTGGGAGCGAAGACCGAGCGGTAGCTCACGTTGCCTCCTCCGGCTCGAGCATGGCGAGCACGCTGCGCGCGGCGACCTGACCGCCCGGCGATGCCCGCACCGAGCTGACCACCGAGGCCTGCGGCGCCCGCACCTCGTGTTGCATCTTCATGGCCTCGAGCACGAACAACAAGGCACCAGCGGCGACCCGGTCACCGGACTTCGCGGCCACGCTGATGACCTTGCCGCTCATGGGCGCCACCACCTCGCGGCGCGCGGCGTTCATGGTCACTTTGGGCTCGATGAGCGGCAGCTTCGTCACCACGTAGGTTTCGTAGCCGACAGTGAGGTCGAAACGGTCGGCGGTCCGGGTCACGAACAAGCGATGCTCGATGCCGCTGATGCGCACCTTGCTCGGAAGGATATCGATGCCGATCTCCTGGTCGCCCAAGAAGACGTAGTCGCCAACGACCTTGGTCTCGACGACCTCGTCGCCCACGGCGAAGCGCACGCGGTCGACTCCCCGGCCGAGCACCCGGAAGCCAACCGCGGGCCGGCCGGCGATCAACGCGGCCGCGACGGCCTTGAAGTCGTCGGTGGCCGAAAACTTGGGCAACGCGAGCGCATCGAGGGTCCGCGTCGTGGCCTGCGCGTTCTGCATCACATCGCTGCTCACGAGCCCGTAGAGAAAGTCGCGATTCGTGGTGATGCCGTGCACGACCAGCTCGGCCAGCGCATTCTGGAGCTTCGCGAGCGCGTGTGGCCGTGTCGGCGCGTGCACGATGATCTTCGCGAGCATGGCGTCGTAGTCCGTCGTGACCATCTGTCCGACGGCGATCCCATGGTCGACGCGCACGCCGGGGGGAGGGATCCACTGGGTGATGCGGCCGCTTTGCGGCACGAAGCTCGCGTCTTCGGCGTAGAGGCGCGCCTCGATCGCGTGTCCGTTGTAGCTGACATCGTCCTGTTCGAACGGCAGCGGCTCACCCGCCGCGACCGCGAGCTGCAGCGCCACGAGGTCGAGGCCGGTGATTTCCTCGGTCACTGGGTGCTCGACCTGCAAGCGCGTGTTCATCTCGAGGAAGTAGAATTCGCGTCCCGCGAGCAGGAACTCGACGGTGCCCGCGCCCACGTAGCCGATGCCCTTGGCCGCCGCGACCGCGGCGCTCCCCATGGCCGCGCGCAGCTCGTCGTCGACCGCCGGTGCTTCCTCGATGACCTTCTGGTGCCGGCGTTGCAGCGAACAGTCGCGCTCGCCCAGGTGCACGACGTTCCCATGTCGGTCGGCGAAGATCTGGATCTCGACGTGTCTGGCGCCGTCGAGGGCGCGCTCGAGCATGAGCTCGCCGTCGGCGAACGCTCGCTCGGCTTCGCTCTTGGCGCGCGGCAGCTCACGCTTCAAGGCTTCGAGATCGTCGACGCGCCGCAAGCCGCGGCCGCCGCCGCCCGCCGACGCCTTGATCATCATCGGGAACCCGACCCTGCCCGCGAGCGCCGTAAGGTCGTCGATGGAGCCGGCGGTCGTCCACGGCAAGACCGGGACGCCAAGCTTCGCGACCGAGGTCTTCGCGGCGACCTTGCCGCCCATGACCTCTATAGCGGACGCAGGTGGGCCGACGAAGATCATGTCGGCTTCTTCGCAGGCCCGCGCGAATTCGGCGTTCTCCGAGAGGAACCCGTAGCCGGGATGAATGGCGTCGGCGCGTGTCGAGTCGGCTGCTTCGACGATGCGCGCGATGTCCAGGTACCCGCCTTCCCTGGACCCCAGGTGAATCGATTCGTCGGCGAGCTGGGTATGCAGCGCGCCTTCGTCGGCGTCGCTGAAGATGGCGATGGTGTGCAGCCCCATCTGCTTCGCGGTGCGAATGATGCGGCAGGCAATCTCGCCGCGATTGGCGATGAGCAAGCGATGCATCACATCCTCGCCACGCCGAAGGTCGACGGCTGCAAGACGCGCGACTCGGCCTCGCGGCAAGTCGCGAGCGCGAATGCCAAGATGAAGCGAGTGTGGCGCGGGTCGATGATGCCGTCGTCCCACAAGCGAGCGGACGCGAAGAGCGCCCGCGTCTGCGGCTCCATGGCGCCGATGATGTTCGACTTGATGGCCTCGACGTCGACCTTCTCGCCGGTGCGGCGCGCCCGTTCCTCGGCGAGGATCGCCATGACGGTCGCGGCTTGCTCGGGCCCCATGACCGCGGTGCGCGCGTTCGGCCAGGCGAAGATGAAGCGCGGGTCGTAGGCGCGGCCGCACATGCCGTAGTTCCCAGCGCCGAAAGCACCGCCCACCAGGAAGGTCACGTGCGGGACGCGCGAGCAGGCGACCGCCTGAATCATCTTCGAGCCGTGCTTGACGATGCCGGCACGCTCCGCCTCGGTGCCCACCATGTAGCCGGTGGTGTTCTGCAGGAAGCAGATCGGTGTGCGCGTTTGATTGCACTGCTGGATGAATTGCGCCGCCTTGGTGGCGCCGGCCGGCGTGATCGGTCCGTTATTGCCGATGAAGCCACAGGCAACGCCATGGACGTAGGCCCGTCCACACACCGTGTCGCTGCCGTAGGCGGCTTTGACCTCGAGGAAATCCGAGTCGTCGACGATGCGGGCGATGAGCTCGCGCGCGTCGTACGGCTTCTTGTAGTCAACGGGCGTGAGACCAGCGAGCTCGTCGGGCGGATAGCGCGGCGGTTTCGTGTCGGCGAGCGGCGCCGCCTTGTCCCAGCCGAGCTTGCTGACGACCTCGCGCGCCAAAACGATCGCTTGGTAATCGTCGGCGGCGATATGTTCGGCGAGCCCGGTGACACCGGCGTGTAGCTCGGCGCCACCCAGCTCTTCGTCGGTCGCGATCTCTCCGGTCGCTGCCCGCAAGAGCGGAGGACCAGCGAGGAAGATCTTGGCGCGCTCGCGCACCACGATGACCACGTCGGAGAGGCCGGGCATGTACGCGCCGCCCGCCGTCGAGGAACCGTGCACCACGGTGATTTGCGGAATGCCCGCGGCTGACAGACGCGCTTGATTGGCGAACGTGCGCCCGCCTTCGACGAACATCTCGGCTTGATGCAGAAGGTTCGCTCCCGCGCTCTCGACGAGCGACACGAGCGGTAGCTTGTTGTCGGCGGCCACTTCTTGGATGCGCAGCAGCTTGCGCATCCCCTGCGGGGAGATGGCGCCGCCCTTGATGCCGCTGTCGGACACGGAGATGGCGCAGCGCACGCCTTCGACGAAACCAATGCCGGTGATCGAGCTGCCGCCTTCGAGACGTTCCTTGCCGTCGTCATCGTGCATGCCGTAGCCGGCGAACGGACAGAGCTCGATGAAGTCGCTGCCCGGATCGAGGAGCACCTGCAGGCGCTCGCGCGGCAACAACTGCCCACGCTCCTTGAACTTGGCGGCGCTGCGCTCCGACGCGAGCGCGATATGACGATGGACCTCGCGCACCTCGTCGAGCAGCGCGAGCATCGCCTTGCGATTGCCTTCGAAGTCCTTGCTGCCCTTATCGAGCGCGCTTTCGATGCGTGTCATGCGGCGGCCCGAGGCTAATCACGACTCCAAGACGAAGTCGAACCGCTGTGTCACTGGCTCGTTTCGCACGTCTTGATGAGCTCGCGCACGCGGTCGGAGTGCGCGGCGTCGTCGGGATACTTGCGCGCGTGGTTCTTCCAGTGATTGCACGTCGCGGCTCTTTCACCGCTGTCCTGCAGGAAGAGGCCAATCTCCCACGAGAGCCGCGCCATCTGCGCCGGAGTGATGTCGCCGCGTTGGCTCTGGGAGAGCAAGAGCTCGACCGCTTCGCGTGGACGTTTCTGGCGGCGCAGCGTCGAGATGCGCTTCAAGATGTCTTCCATCGACAGCACGCCCGTCGGCGGCGCTTCTTCTTCTTCGACCTCTTCTTCGTCTTCCTCTTCTTCGTCGGCGGCCGCCGCTTCATTCGCCCTCGCCACCGCACCCCGCGGTACACCCGCTCTCGCCGCGGGCGGCTTCGGCCCCGTCAGAGGAATCGCGTTCAGCACCACGACCTCCGCGGTCGGCGGGCGCGGCCAGGTGAGCTCGGAGCCCGCCGTGAGCGGCACATCGGTACCGTCGTCGTCATGAAAGACGACGGTTCCCTCGTCGACCTTCACGCGGCCCTTGCCTTCTTCTTGAACGACGGTGAAGCGCGTCCCGGTGATCGCGATGACCCCGTGGGAAACCAAGACGCGCAGCGCGTTACCATCGGTGCGCGCTCGCGCGGCGAAGCTCGCCGTGCCGTGCCGGACGCGCCAGCCGCTGCCGCGCTCTTCGAGTGAAACGCCGGGATGCGCCAAGATCACATCGCCATCGCGCTCGATGCTGACCGGTGCGGCGCAGGACGGCTTGATGTCGATGAAGCCGGCGTGCTCGCGCATACATGCGTTGGGATCGCCCGCGTTCGACGGCCGGAAGGCAACGAAGAGCCAAACGCCGGCCGCGAGGACGATGCCGCCGGCAATCAGGCCGATGGCGAGGCCACGGCGAGCGCCATGGAGAGCAGCCTTCTCGTGACGCAGCCCTTCGAGGAGAGCGTCGTCCGTGCTCCGCGCGTGTCTAGTCGCGATGTCTGCCTGGCGTCGAAAGTCGCCCATCGGCTCTCTTTCTACAAACTCGGCCCACTGCCGCCAAGAGCAGGACGATGCAAGACGGATCGGGGTGCCATGCCGCGCAGGTGAGGACGTTGCCGTCGACCCGCTTGCCGGCGCTGTCCTCATCGACCGGAGCCGGTGTCGCCGGCCGCGTCGTCGGCGCGCTCGGCGGTGTGAGCGGCTCTTCGTCGTCCTCTTCGGGCGTCTCCGCTTCGGGAGCCTCGTCCTGGTCGTTGGTCACGGTGACGTGGCTATCCGTGATCACGGACTCGCTGATGCCCGGTCCCGACCATTTCGCGGATAGGTTATCGCCGCCGAAGTTCTCCTTGTGGAGAACCATGATGTAGTAAGGCGCTCCCGCCTCGAGCCGGACGGCCTGTGATCGCTGTTCTGGGTAAGCGTCACAGTCGCCTGGGTTGCTGTAGCCCAGAGGCGGGAGCGAGGCGACGACGACGGCGTTAGCCGGCTGCTCGTCGCTCGAGAGGTACAAGACTGCTTGGTCGTCGCCGGCGACGCAAAAGCGGTAGTCGCCGCTGACCGTCGGCCGCAGATACCCGCTGATGCGCTCACCGAAGTAGTCGCCGGTGTCGGCGCCGGTATCGAGGTCGGAGAGAATGGCGGTGCTGTCCGGGGGCCCGTCGAACGATGCGTCATCGGTGAAATCGGCGACGTTGCGCCCCTCGATGCCGGTCCAGCGTTCCTGCAGGAAGCCCGGCTCATTGACCGCCGCCGCGGACATACGTGGCAGCAACGAGAGGAAGAGGACGGGGGCGATGCGCATGGCATCACCTCCATGCGCGGCCATCGGCGATCTTTCCTCTAGCGCAGGCGCTTGAGGTACACGCGGGCCCCGTCGATCCACGTTGCGATCACCGAACCCCCGGAGGCGACTGCGACTTTCATGACGTCGATGGAGCCTACCGCCGAGATTTCATTGCCGGGTTCCGCAAGGTCGACCCACTCGTCGCCCGTCCAGAAGCGCATCGCGACCGTTCGGCCAACGCCGGTGTCTTGCAACCACGCCACGACGGGACGGTCGCTCGAGCTCATGGCCAATTTGACGTGATCGGACGCGGCGATGTCACCGCTCACTTGAGCGGATCCCGCGAGCTCACGCCAAGCACCATTCTCGAAGTAGCGCAGATAGGCTTCCCAGCGACCTTCGGCATTGCCGCGCCACGACACCCAAGCGCGCCCCAGGCCGTCGATAGCAAGCGATGAGTTGAAGGCATGCGAGGTCGTCGGCGAAATGCCACCGGGGTCTGCCGAAGGCCCGAGCGCGAGCCAGGTCGTGCCATTCCAGCAGCGCAGACGCATGTCGACGGTCGTGTCGCCGGCGCTCCAAGCCACGCACGGATTACCGCTATCGCGGACTGCGAGTGACGGGTTCCAGGCGGTTACCGATGCCTTGCTCAAGCCATCGCCCTGCGCCGAACCGTCATATTCGCGCCAATCGGCGCCGTCGAAACGTCGCGCGTAGATCTCCCAAGCGGTCGGGCCGGTGTCCTCGAGCCACGCCACGACCGGCTCGTCGCTCGGAGTGACCGCGAGCTGCGGCTGCATCGAGGTCAGGCCGATTCCGCTGATGCCCGCGCCTTGCGCGGAGCCGTCGAGCTCCTGCCAGGCGCTGCCATCCCAGCGGCGCAGATAGATGTCCTTGGCCATGTCGCTGCCTTCGGTCCAGGCAACGAGCACGCGCCCCACTCCGTCGATTGCGATCGCCGGTTCCTCGGAAACCGCCGCGCTCAAGCTCACGCCGCTGCCAAGCTGCTCCCAGGCGGCTCCGGTCCATCGGCTCGCGAAGATCTCGTCGCCCGCGGACCAGGCAACCACGGGATTGCCTTCCGCCGTGACCGCGACGGCGACGTCCTGCGCGCCCGTGCCGCTGACGCCGCTGCCCGTCGCCGACCCGCCGAGCTCCTCCCAGGTGAGGGTCGCGGTGCTGCAAACATGGCGCGACTCGTCGCAGACCTCCGGAAGAGCGCATGGTGGGCAAGTGACCAGCTCGTCTTGGTCTTCCGGCCCGTGCTGGAAGCGATAGGTCCCGCAGGCCGACGCGAGCACGGCGAACAGCGCGACGCGCCTCAAGGAGCTTCCTCGCAAGCTCGGATGTACTCCTGCACCCGGTCGGCGTGGCTCGCGTCATCGGGATAGCGGCGGGCGTGCTGCTTCCATTGCGCGCAGGCGCCGGCTTTGTCGTCCATGCGATCTTGCAGGAGCAGACCAATCTCGAACGACAACCGCGCCTGCTGAAGACCACTGAAGTCACCGCGGTCACTCTGCGCTCGAAGCAACTCGACCGCTTCGCGATAGCGGTGCTGGCTGCGCAGCGTCGACATCTTCTTGAGCACGTCTTCCATGAGCATCGGTCCGCTCGGCTCGTCCGCTTCGGCGGCCTGCTCTTCCGGCTTTTCTTCCTTCGGCGCCTCCGGCGGTTTCGGCGGAGTCGGCCGCGGCGCCTTCGCGGGTGCTTGCGGCTTCGGCGGCGCCACGACCTCCACCGGTGCATCGAGCGGGATGTCGTCGAGGGTCACCGGCGTAGGCTTGGGACGCGGCGGCCATTCGAGCTCCTCACCCGGCACCACGGTGCTCTCGTCGCCGCCGAGCCAGTGGAACTTGATGCTGCCCTCTTCGAGCTTCACCTTGCCGCCCTGATCCTCCTGGGTGACGGTGAAGCGGGTGCCGACCACCTCGATGGCGCCGTGCGACACCAGGACGCGCATGGTGGCGCCGCGCTCACGCTTCTGCACCACGAAGCTCACTTTGCCATGGCGGACACGCATGCCTTGCGCGCTCTCTTCGAGATGAGCGCCGGCGTGAGCGAGGATGACGTCGCCGCCCCGCTCGATGCTGACGGGCCCCCTGCACGCGGGATCGATGTCGATGAAGCCGGCGTGCTCGCGCATGCAGTCTTGCTCATTCCGCTGGGGCGGACGTAGGGCGACGACCAGCCAGAGGGCGATGACGCAGAGAACGCCGCTAGCCGCGAACGCGACGCGCCACCCCTGGCGCTCGCCGCTCAAGCTGGCTTCGATGCGGTGCGAGAGCTCAACGGACTCGCGTCCGCTCAAGCGCTCGGCATCGATCCGCGACCTCACCGCCGCGGCTTCGCGCTCTAGGTTCAAGCGGCTAGCCATGGTCGATCTCCCAGTCGCTCGCTTGCAGCGTGGCGAGGGCCTTCTTGTAGAGCTTCGAGACCTGTCCCTCCGACAGCGACAACAGGCGCGCCGCTTCGGACTGGGTCTTACCGTCGAGGTGTATGAGGGTCATGAGCGCGCGCTGCTTCACCGGCAGCTCGCGCACCGCGAGCTCGAGCTTCGACACGTCGCGTTTGGCTTGAGCGTTGCGCTCGGGGGTCGAGGCGGACGGGCTCACCCAGCCGAAGAGCTGGTCCTTCACCTTGCGCCAGCCGCGCGCCCGCCGCAGGTCCATGAGGCAGGTGTTCACGGCCACGCGATAGAGCCAGCCGCCCAGGTCGTCGGTGTCGGTAAGCTTCCCCATGCGGCGAGCCAAAATTACGAAGACATCGTGCGCGCGATCCATCGCCCAATCCCGATCCCCGGCGGCAAAACGCAAGCATGCCCGAAACACCGCGTCATGGTGTTTGCGGTAAAGCGCGTCAAACTGCTGGCCACCCACGCTCTCTGAATTCATGCGCGACGTCGGCGAAAGTTTCTCGCCCGCTAATAGCCTGTTCGTGGCCCTTACAGGCCAACACCCACACGCACCAGTATACCCCAGCGCTCGGAGGTATAAGTGCGCGAGTCAGCAAAGAAATGCTCGAGGCGTAAGAAACGCATGTAGGGCATGACGGTGATGGTGGCGCGACCCCGACCGCCGGTCACCGCCAGGGGTAGGCCGATACGCCCGTCGACGTGCCCGCCGGTCTCGGCGACATCGTCGAATTTGCTCGAGTAGAGGTGGACGATGCCGGCGGCCTCGAGCCCGATATCGAAGGCGAACGGATGCGCCCCACCCAGGGTTTTGCCGATGCCGACCGCGAGCGCCGGCTCGAAGAGCGTGAGATCGGTCTCTTTGCGCACCGTGCATTCGGGCGCGATCGTCAGGAACGCGGCCCCGAGATCGACGTGAAGTTGGATAGCGCCCCCGAGGAGCGGCGTCAGGTGACCGGGAAATGCCATCTGGAAGTCGATCTCGATGGGCGCGCGAGAAACCGCGGGAGGGCGCTTCTCCTCCTGGGCTCGCCGCCCCGTCTGCGCTGGGGGCGCCGACAGGTCGACATCGCTCGGGCGGGCCGCGCCTCCGGTCTTCACATCGACGGCGCGGGTCATCGAGGTGACGCGTTGGACGATGTCGAGCTGGATGGAGCTGTCGCAAGGCTTGGGGATGTCGATCCAGTCGAACTGGACGACGCCCTGGCTCGCGACGCGAAGCTCGAAGCTCGAGAGCCCGGCGGTCACGGCGACGCTGATGCCGTTCTCGTCGACCCTATCGACGACGGCGTAGTGCTCCTCGATGAGCGATTGGATGAGCAAACCCTCGAGGCCGCGGAGCCGGCACTGCTCGATCGTCTTGTCGGACACACCCGACCAGTCGACCGCGACTGGTCGCGTCGCTTTCGCAGACGCCAAGGGGGTGGCGATGATCGCCGCGATGAGAAGTGTGGGCCGCACGGGTCTCGTTGCCCGGCCGGATCCGGGCAAGGCACTATCCCATGGCGACGGCGTTACACCAACCCAGGAAGCGGTCCATTGCAGAATTCGGGGTCGCCGAAGGTGGTCGTCGACAACCCCATGGCGTTGCAGACCGACACCAAGAGGTCGTTGTGTGGCTTACCGCCATAGCGGAGTAATCTGCCGGTCAGCACGGTGGCGCCGGCGCTGCCCGCGAGGACGAACGGCACGTTGCTGCGCGAGTGGGTGTGGCCGTAGCCCATGTCGTTGCCCCAAACCACGAGGCAATTGTCGAGGAGCTTGCGGTCGCCTTCGGTGACGCCGGCCAGCTTGTCGAGCAGATAGGCGAAGCGCTCGGCATACCAGTGGTTGATGGCGGTGACGCCGGGCTCGCCCGCGCTGCCGCTATGACCGAGCGCGTGGTGCGATTCGGAGAGCCCGAGCCACGAGAAGACCGTGTAGCTCAGGGTCTGCGACCACTGGAGACTCGCGACACGGGTCGCATCGCAAGCGAGCGCCGCAACCAGAATGTCGGTGTGCAAGCGGCCAACGGCTTCGAAGCCGCCGTCGTCGCCGATGAGCTGCGGTGGCACGCAGGCGGCCGTCTCGCTGTCGTTGGGCAAGCCGAGCCGGCGCTCGATATCGAAGATGGCTTCGAGATGCGCGTCGAGCTGCGGGCGGTCGTCGATCGAGATGCGATTGCGAAGGCGGGTAAAGTCGCTCGTGAGGCTGTCGAGGACGCTGCGACGTTGCTCGCGAAGCACCGCTGTCGCGTCCGGAGTCGTGCCCGTGAGGCCGGAGAAGACGCGGTCGAAGGCGGCGGCCGGCGTCTGCTCGGACGGCACCGGCTGGGCGCGGCCGGCGTAAGACATCGCGCCGAAGATGCCGCTCCCGGTCTCGACACCGAGCTCCAGAGACGAGAAGCGCGTCGCGCCGCCGATGGCTTTGGCGATGTGCTGATCGACGGAAATACCGCCCCCCGAGTAGACCGGCACGGTGCCGATGGGCGCGAGCTCGACGGTCTCGGTGCCCGTCCACAGGTTCGCCATGCAGCGCGCGTGGTCGTCGCCCGGGCCAACGCCGGCGGATGCCATGTCGATACCGTCGATGACGTTGATACGGTTTTCGTAGCCGACGAGAGGGCTCAAGATCTCGCTGAGCCGCCAATCGGTGGCGGTGCCGGCGGGCAACCAGCGGTCGTGGATAGTGCCGTTCGAGGTGTAGAAGAGAACGAGACGCTTGGGCGCGCCCGTCGTCTGCGCGGCAGCCGGGACCGACTTCAAGAACGGCAGCAACGCCGCGGTGGCGCCGAGACTACCGAGGAACGCACGCCGCGACTGTCTCTTCATGGTGCCTCCGAGGCAGCGAGATAGCGGAAGGCATCGCTGGTGGTGATGGCGATGATGAGCTCCGTGAGGTCGCCGCCGGTGGCCGCGAACCGCTCGTTCACTTTAGCGGACGAGCAAGCATCGTCTCTGTCACCACGGCCCAAGGCATAGTGCATCCATTGCTCGGTGAAGCAGGCTTCGACTTGCTTGCTGTGCGCGAGCTTGTGGGCGAGCTCGACGGCGCCGGTGAACACGCCGCTCAGGTCATCAGCGGCGATGATCTCGCCGGAGGCGTCGACGGCATGGGTTCCATCTTGTGTGCGATAGCGGCCGATACCGTCGTAGTTTTCGAAACCGAAACCGATCGGGTCCACGAGGCGGTGACAGGCGGCGCATGAGGCATTCTCGGTGTGCGCGGCGAAGCGTTGGCGCGCGGTGCTGTTGGGGTCGGGGCTCGGGATTTCGGCGGCGACGTCGGGCGGCGGGGGCGGGAGTGGCTGACAGAGAAGGCGCTCACGCACGAAGAGGCCACGGTGGACGGGCGAGGTTTGGTTGCTCTTGGCGAGCATGGAGAGAACGCTCGCTTGCGTGAGGAGGCCGGCGCGCTGCGTGGGGTCGAAGTTGCGGAGCTTGAGCTCGGTGCCGGCGACTGGCGCCGCGCCGTAGAGCTCGGCGAGGCGCGCGTCGACGAAGCTGTAGGAGGCGGAGAGAAGAGTCGCGAGCTTGCCGTCGCCTTCGAAGAGCACGTAGTCGATGAAGCGCTCGGTCTCGGCGCGCATGGTGTCGCGGAGCTGCTCGTCGAATTGCGGATAGAAAGCGGGATCCTTCGCGACCTCGTCGAGGCGAGAGAGGCCGAGCCACTGGGTGACGAAGTCGCGCACCATGGGGCGTGCTTTTGGATCCTCGAGCATATCGCGGGCAGCGGCTTCGATGCCGGCTTGGGTATCGAGGTCACCGGCCGCGGCACGGGCAAAGAGCTCGTCGTCCGGCATCGTGCGCCAGAGGAAATACGAGAGGCGCGAGGCGGTCTCGTAGCTGGTGAGGGGGCGCGGGTCGCCGGGCCCGCCGCTTTCGACGCGGTAGACGAAGAATGGCGAGGAGAGGAGGCGTTCGAGCAGCATGCGCATGGCGGTGTCGAAGCCATGGGCGGCTTTGGCTTCGTCGTAGAAGGTGGCGAGAGCGTCGACTTCCGTCCGCTCTAGCGGTCTTCTGTACGTTTTGAGGCCGAAGGTTTCGATGAAGCGATGGGCGCAGGCGTCGTCGCGGTTGCAGCCGAGTAGCTGGTCGAGACGGGGCATGGCGCGGGCGGCGAGCGCGGCCGCGGTCTCGATGTATTTGTCGGCGAGGAGTGGCGAGACTGCGAGACCGGCGACGAAGTGGCCCAGGCGCTCGTCGGGGGGAAAGGAGCGGGCTGGGGTGGTGGTGTCGCCTAGAAGATCGCGGACGGTGTTGTCGTATTGATCGCGCGTGAGGTGGCGGAGGGGGGCTTTGGCGACAGAGAGCGTGGTGGTTGGGCAGAGAGAAGCGAGCTCCGCCGGTTCGTCGTTGGGGGGTGGATTATCGATCTGGCCGGTGCAGGCGCATAGGAGGGCCGGGATCGCGAAGTACGGACGCATGTGGGGGACCATGCGTGGGGTGGGGGAAAGTTTCCTCGCGGGTCATCAAGCCCCGTCCGAACCCTCAGTGAACGGTCGCCGCCGCCGAATCCTGAGCATCCTTGCTGAACGTAAGCCCACTCGCGTCCGCTCCGACACGCACCGTATCCCCCGCCTTGAACTCCCCGCGCAGGATCGCCGTCGCCAACGGATTCTGAATCTCCCGCTGAATCGTCCGCTTCAGCGGCCTGGCACCATAGACCGCGTCATACCCTTCACGCGCCAAATAGTGCTTGGCCTCGTCAGTCACGAGAATGCGAATGTTCCGGTCCTCCAGGAGCTTCTCGAGCCCGCGCAGCTGGATCTCGAGGATCCCCACGATCTGCTCCTCGCCAAGCGCCTTGAAGAATACGATCTCGTCGATGCGATTCAAGAACTCCGGCCGGAAGCTCTTGCGCAGCGCGTCCATGGCAAGGTCGCGCATCCGCTGATCATCCCGACCCGCATACTGCTGGATGGCATCGCTGCCGACATTGCTCGTCATGATGACGATGCTGTTGCGGAAGTCGACCGTGCGCCCCTGCCCGTCCGTGAGCCGCCCATCCTCGAGCACCTGTAGGAGGATGTTGAACACGTCGCTATGCGCCTTCTCGATCTCGTCGAAGAGAATGACGCTGTAAGGCCGACGTCGCACCGCCTCGGTGAGCTGACCGCCCTCGTCATAGCCGACATAGCCGGGAGGCGCGCCGACCAAGCGCGACACCGCGTGCTTCTCCATGTATTCGCTCATGTCGATACGCACCATCGCGTGCTCGTCATCGAACATGAACTCCGCGAGCGCCCGCGCCGTCTCGGTCTTACCGACACCCGTTGGGCCCATGAACAAGAAGCTGCCCACCGGCCGCTTGGGATCAGCGAGCCCCGCGCGAGAGCGACGCACCGCGTCCGCTACAGCGGCCAGAGCTTCGTCTTGACCGACGACGCGGTGGCGGAGGTTGTCCTCCATGCGCACGAGCTTCTCGATTTCGCTCTCGAGCATCTTGCTGACAGGGATGCCGGTCCAGCGAGCGACGATCTGCGCGATCTCCTCGGTGGTGACCTCTTCGTTGAGCATGCGCCGGCCGCTCTGCCCGTCGACGGCTCCCTCGGCGTCTTTCAGCTTGCGCTCGGCCTCGGGGATCTTGCCGTACTTGAGCTCGGCCGCCTTGGTCAGGTCACCGCGTCGCTCGGCGTCGGCCTGCTCGTTGCGCAGGCCCTCGAGCTCTTCCTTACCGGTGCGCGCGGCTTTGATCTGCTGCACCTCTTTTTGCCACTGCGCGCGCAGACCCGCGTCCTGCTCCTTCAAGTCGGAGAGCTCAATCTCGATCCGCGTGAGGCGCGCCTTCGAGCCGTCGTCCTTCTCCTTGAGCAGGGCCTGCTTCTCGATCTCGAGCTGCGTGATCTTGCGCTGGAGCTGATCGATCTCCGTCGGCAGCGAATCGATCTGCAAACGCAGATGCGAGGCCGCTTCGTCGATCAAGTCGATCGCCTTGTCCGGCAAGAAGCGGTCGGTGATGTAGCGGTTCGATAACGTCGCCGCCGCCACGATGGCGCCGTCCTGGATGCGCACGCCGTGATGGATCTCGTAGCGCTCCTTCAAGCCGCGCAAGATCGAGATGGTGTCCTCGACGCTCGGTGGATGAACCATGACCGGCTGGAAGCGACGCTCGAGCGCCGCGTCCTTCTCGATGTGCTTGCGGTACTCGTCCAAGGTAGTCGCGCCAATGCAGTGCAGCTCGCCGCGCGCCAGCGCTGGCTTGAGCAAGTTGGCGGCGTCCATGGCGCCTTCCGCGGCGCCCGCGCCGACCAGCGTATGCAGCTCGTCGATGAAGAGAATGATCTCGCCTTGCGAGTCGGTGACCTCTTTCAACACCGCCTTCAAGCGATCTTCGAACTCACCGCGGTACTTGGCGCCGGCCACCAGCGCGCCCAGGTCGAGCGCGACGATGCGCTTGTTCTTCATGCCCATGGGCACGTCGCCGTCGATGATGCGGCGAGCGAGGCCCTCCACGATAGCGGTCTTGCCGACACCGGGCTCACCGATGAGCACCGGGTTGTTCTTGGTGCGGCGGGCGAGGACTTGGAGCACGCGGCGAATCTCGTCGTCGCGACCTATGACGGGGTCGGTCTTGCCCTTCTTGGCCGACTCCGTGAGATCGCGCGCGTAGCGTCCAAGCGCTTGATAGCGATTTTCAGGATTGTCGTCGGTGACGCGGTGCGAGCCGCGAATCTGCTTCAGCGAGCCGAGGATTGCGTCGACGGTGACGCCGGCTTCCTTGAGCACCTTGCCGAGCTCACCCTTGGCCTCGGCGGCGGCGAGCAACAGATGCTCGGTCGAGACGTAGTCGTCGTTCAGCTGCTTGGCGTATTTCTGCGCCGACTGCACCGCGGTGTTGAGGGAGCTGCCGAGGTACGGGTCACCCCCCGAGACGCGCGGCATCTTTTCGGTACGCGCGACCAAGCTCTGCTCGAGCTCGCTCGGGCTCGCCCCGAGCTTCTCGAGCAGGGGCACGATGATGCCGCCTTCCTGGCGGATGAGGCTCATGAGCAAGTGCTCGAGCTCGACCGACTGCTGGCCGTTCTCTTGGGCGATGCTCTGTGCTCCAAGGATGCCTTCGCGCGCTTTTTGGGTGAACTTGTCCATTCGCATGCGCCCTAATTTAGGCGCTTCGCTTGATTAGTCAACTAGTAAACAAGACAATAATCAACTTAAGCAGGCCGATCGCACGTGACCTATCTATTTGTACTTGCTGCACTTTTATCCGCCCCAACCGATATCGTCGACGGCGAAGCCGCCAAGGATCGCCTTTGGTTGCGAGCCGAGCGAGGGACCGTCACGGTCTACGACCGCAAGACCGGCGCCAGCAGCATCGCCGCCGAGCTCGTCTTATCCATGGACCGCGCGGCCGATGGCGGCGTCATGGCGCTCATCTTCGTGGTGATGAACGCCGGCCTCGGCAGCGGCACCTACGAGTTCCGTGACATCGCGCCCCTGGCCGCCGTCGCGGCGCGCTTCAATCTCACGGATGACAAGGGCCACGCCATCGTCGCCGGCAAGGGGCCGCTCAGCGTCGTGACCGCTAAAACGATCATGTCGATCGATAGAGGCAGCTGGCAGGCCGCGAGGCTCACGACTCCGGTTGCCTTCGCGGGTGTCGTTCACGGCGTACAGACCAGCGACGGCGTGCTCGTAGGGTCGGAGGCTGGCCCGCTCTACAGCATCAACAGGCTCACCGGTCTCACGCGCGAGGTGAAGCTCGCCGATGCAGCCATCACCAACGTCAGCGCCTTGAGCAACGACCTGGTGAAACCCGATTGCGTGTTGGTGTCGGTCGCGCAGACGGCGCCGACGCCACGCGGTTACATCGCACGCGTCTGCGGTCAACAAGCCGAGTCGGTCTTCACCAAGGCGCAAAAGGACGGCAGCACATCGCCGGTGCTGGGCGTCGTCGCTACACCCAAGGGTTGGGTGGCTGTCGCCGGCGGCAAGGTCATCCGCGAAAGCGGAGGCAAGGTGAAGGAGTCGACGCTCGGCAAGCTCAAGAGCTGGAAGGGGCTCAACATACTCACGAGCAATCCCGAGCTCGTGCTGGTGCAGGTGGCGGGCCGCGACGCTCCCCTCTTCCTCCCGGTGCGTTGATGGCGGGCGAGCTCAAGGCGTTCTTCTCTCCGGACCTCGTGCGTCGCCTCGCCGAGGACATGAGCCGCGCCATGCCCGCGTTCCCATCGCGCGCTTTCATCGCTCGAGCGACCACGGGCTTGGATGCCCTCGAGCTCCTCGATCGTGGCAAGCACATCTCACGCGCCCTCGCCGCTCACCTGCCGAGCAGCTACCCCGAAGCCATCGACGTCATCTTGCGCTCGCTCGGGCCGGTGCACGCGACCGACGAGCTCATGGGCGTCGGCATGGCGCCCTTCTTCTATCTGCCACACGTGCTTTTCGTGGCGGAACGCGGCCTCGACCACTTCGACTTGTCGATGCGCGCGCAATACGAGCTGACGCAACGCTTCACCTGCGAGGCGAGCATCAGACCCTACATCGCCAAGGACCCCGAACGCGTCTTTACCCAGCTCGCCCGTTGGGCGCGCGACCGCAAACCGCATGTCCGGCGGTTGGTGTCCGAGGGCACGCGGCTGCGCTTGCCGTGGGCGCCGCGCGTCGCTTGGCTCGACGAGCATCCCGAGCGCGTCCTCGAGCTACTCGAGCTTTTGAAAGACGACCCGAGCACCGTGGTCCGCCGCAGTGTCGCCAACAACCTGAACGACCTGGGCAAGGTCCATGCGCCTCTGCTCTCGCGCACGTGCCGCGCCTGGTTGAGCGCGTCCGCTTCCGCGGAGCGTCGCGCTCTCGTCGAGCACGCCTTGCGCAGCGCCGTGAAGCGCGGTGAGCGTGAAGCCCTTGCCATTCTTGGCTTCGGCAAGAAGGCGACCGTCGCCATCGAAGACGTGCGCTTCGAGCCCAAGAAGGTCGCCATCGGTGACGGCGTCGAAGTGCATTTCTCGGTTCGCAACACGACGCGCAGGCCCCAGGATCTACTCGTCGACCTCGCGGTTCACTTCGTCAAAGCAAACGGCAAGGCGACGCCGAAGGTTTTCAAGGTGCAGCGCCTGGCCCTGGCCGGCGGAGCGAGCGCCACGCTCAAGGCACGGGTCTCACTCAAGGTGCACACGACCCGCAAGCCCAACCCCGGCGTCCACGCCGTCGACGTCTTGGTCAACGGCAGCGCGACGCCGATCGGCGCCTTCAAGGTCACGGACCGTAAAGCCAGGTCTCGGTGACCTGGCGGCCGCCGCTCTCGAGGTAAGCACGAAACTCCAGCGGCTTGTCGCCGTCCGGCCGATGCTCGAACCAGACGCGCCAACCGCCGGTCTGAGGCACGTATTGCACCACCGGGTCGACGACGGCGCCGCTCGACGCGCTCACGACCGCTGAAACGGACACTTTGGGGTCGCGTGGCAGCGAGTCGCCCCGCCAGTCGACGACGTAGATGCGCCACGTCGGTTGTGGCACGTCGGGCGGTCGCAGGCGGTCGACGGGACCAATGTGGGTGCCGACGACGCGCGCGATGGGAGCTCTCTCGTCGTCGCCCACCGTACGGATGCGATAGGCAATGTCGATGCGCTCTCCCTGGCGCGGCAGCGGATCCGGCTGCAGGTAGGCGACGATGTTGTCGAGGTACTCGTTGCGCGTTGGAATCTCGTAGAGATGCACCGCGCCGCTCCAGGGCTTGGCGAGCTCGATCAACAAGCCGGGTCGCGCTTCCTGGCGGCTCTCGACGTCTTGATAGACGGCGAAGTTTCGCTCACGCTGCATCAAGCCGAACGCGTGCAAGTCTTTCACACGAAACGACGAGGTTCTCGGCGCGTCGCGACCGTTGACGAGGGGACGGTAGGCGCCGACCTCGTCTTTTGTGCGCAATAAAAGACCGTCGGAATCGTGAGTCTGCGGTCGATAGTCGTCGCTGTGGTCGGCGGGGCCGTTGCTACCGTGCCAGAACATGCTGGTGAGCGGCGCGAGGCCTAGCCGTTCCACCGGCTTGCGCACGAAGATAGTGGCCTCGACGTCGACCACGGTGGTCTTTCCCGGCTCGAGCACGAAGCGAACGGCGCCGGTGACGCTCGGACCATCGAGCAGCGCGACGATCGGCAGCTGCTTCGAGCCGACCTCGGGCTCGATCAACCAGAAAGCGAAGAACTCGGGAAACTCCTCGGGATGCGGGAGCCCGGTGTCGACGGCGACGCCGCGCGCCGAGGCGCCGTAGCTTTGGCCGTCCCCGACCAGCCGGAAGTACGACGCGCCCTGCATGACCAAAAACTCCGGCGAGACCTTCGGCGTGCCGTGGTAGACGCGTAGCCCCGCGAAGCCCAAGTCCGCAGGAAAAGACTGCCCCGCCAGCGCCGGCCCGAGATCGAAGAGGCTCGCGTCGTAGGCGACCTTGCGCGCCTCGCCGTCTCGCGGCTGCACGAAAATGTCGACGCGCCGATCGTAGATTCCGCCGCGATGGAAAAGCTGCACCGCGAAGCCATCGCCGAGGCGGATATTCTTCGCCGCCCGAAACTGGATGCCGACGTAGCCTTGGTAGTCGAGGCTCGCGAGGGTCTCGGGCATGGGGTCGCTGTCGCCGCGATCGAATTCGTGACTTGCGAGCGAGCGAGCTTCGTCGACGACCCGCGCGAACACGACGTCCGCCAAGGCATCCCGATGTGGCCGTGGGCCCTTCGCCGCGCAGGCGATGGTTAGCGCCAACAGCGCGACACGCTTCATGTCTTCCTTTCCTCGCGCACGACGCGGCCTTTGTCCATGACGATGACACGGTCGAAGCGGGCGAGCAGGCTCAGGCGATGAACGGAGGCCACGATGGCGCTGTCGGGGAACCTGGTGAAGATGTTCTCGTAGATGGCGGCTTCGTTGGCTTCGTCGACGCTGCTCGTGGGCTCGTCCATGAGGATCAGCGAGCTATTCGCGGCGGCCAGAATCCCGCGCGCGAGAGCCAGACGCTGGCGTTCACCGCCGGAGAGCGTCACACCTTTTTCGCGGACGTCGGCGTCGAGGCCCTTGGGCAGCTTCTCGACGACGCGGTCGAAGCGTGACAAGCGCAGCGCCTCCTGTACCGCGGCGTCGGGATAGTCGAGGCCGACGGTGATGTTGTAGCGGATGGTGTTCTCGAAGATCTCTGGTTCCTGCGGAATGAGCGTCGTGATGCCGCCGAGCGGCGCGAGCGTCCCGGACGCCTTGCCGTCGATGCTCAAGCGAACAGTGCGTGCTTCGTAGAGCCCGCGCAGCAAGGCCATCAGCGTTGACTTGCCCGAGCCGCTCTCGCCGACGAGAGCGACGCGCTCTCCGGGGGTAAGACGAAGGCTCACGTCGTGCAACGTGACCCCGTCCGCATAGCCGAAGCTCAAACCCTCGACCGCGATGTCGCGCCATGCGAACGCCTCGTGGGCCAGCCGTGCGTCCGCCGGAATGGACGCCTCGAGATCCGCCACCGCCTTGTAGTTTTGCCGCCAGTGGATGATCTGCTGATATTCGCCGGCAATGCCGCCGAAGGTGCCGCTGAGCTGCTCGAGGTACTGCAACACCGCCGCGACGTTACCGATGAGCAGGCCGCCGCCGTCGCGCAGCCGGAGCCAGATGTAATAGAAGATGGTGCCGACCTGCAGCGCCATCATGCAAACAGTCACCGTCGCCCACTTCATGGCGTTCAGGTAGGTTTCGGCGCGCATGAAGGGCGCGTAGCCGTCGGCGATGCGGGCGTCGAGCTCCTTGGCGGTGCGCTCACCGAGACGCAGCGTGATGATCGTCTTGATGTTGCTGACGTAGTCGAAGAACGTCGCCTGCGTTCGGTGGTTGACCGCGTTCAAGCGCGCGAACGCGACGACCAAGCGCTTGTCGAACGCTTGCACGATGACGATGGTCGCGACCGAGACCACCATGGCAACGACGGCAACGCGCCACGACATCACCGCGAGCACGATGAGCGTTCCGCCAAAGCGCATCAGCTGGTCGATGTAGACGAACTGGCGCAGGCTGAATTCGTGAAGGGCGCCGGCCGCGAGGTTGATGCGGTCGATGGTCTCACCGGAGTGATGATCGGTGTGCCACGCCAAAGGCAGGTCGGTCGCGATGCGATAGTAGCGGTTCAAATAGGTGCGCTTCAGGCGATAGCCGACGTCGAATTCGAACCAGCGCCCGATGCGATGGAAGACGTTGAACCAGACGAACAGCGCCGCCCAGACCAGGGTCCAGCGCACCACCGTGGCGAGCATCTGCTCACCGGTCTCGGTCTGCAGGCTGTTCAAGATCTGCGCGAAGACGAGCGGCGTCGCCAGCGGCCCCACGGCGGCCACGAGATGCAGCAACACGTAGACGACGATCTTCCAGCGATCGCGGCCGGCGTACCGCCAGACCTCGCGAAACAGAATGAGAAACGCCACGACTTAGATATAGTCGGCGCCGATGGCCCACGCCCCCCGCCTTTTCGCCGACGACGAGGCCGTTCGTCGCGTCGGACGCGGTCTCCTCGACCGGACGCTGCCGAAGTCCGAGTGGACGCACGAGGCGCACTTGGGTGCCATCATGTGGATCCTGCTCGAGCGGCCCGACATCAACCTCGACGAGCAAGTGCGTGACATCATCTCGGGCTACAACCAGGCCACAGGTGGCGTGAACGACGACACCACGGGCTACCACGACACCATCACCCGCTGCTTCATCATCGGCATCCGCGGGCACGTGAGCCGGCGCTCCACCTCGCCCATCGTCAGCCAGGTCAACGCGCTGCTGGTCTCCGCCGAAGGCGAGCGCGAATGGCCGCTGCGTTTCTACTCGCGCGAGCTGCTTTTTTCGGTGCCGGCGCGCCGGGCCTTCGTTCCGCCCGACCTCGCGCCCGTCGAGCCGACCCTGACCCGCGAGCACTGGACGCGCGTCGCGAACGCGATGGCGGAAAATCCGTACGCCATCATCACCTGCCCCGAGTGCAAGGAGGGTATTTTGCGCTCGCGTGATCAGGCGATCGCCGACAAGCCGGGCTTCGTGCGCCGCTATGTGACCTGCGATCTCTGCGGCGCCGAGAGCAGCATGCGCCTCAGAGCACAGACGCTCTGATCAGCAGGCGCCGGCATCACGTCTTGCTGGTTCCTCGTGAAAGCGGCTAGAGGGCGCCCATGCTTCGACTTGTCGTGCTCGTCGCCTTGGTCGCGGTCACCTCCTGCGGGAACGACAAAACCGAGCTCAAAGACACCAACAACTGCGATGCTTGCGGCGGTGACTGCCTGCTCGAGACCTTCGAGATCGGAAACCGGCAGCACACGCTTTCCGACGTCGCCTACGAAACCCTGCCTCCGTCCGGGGGACAGCACGACCCGTGCTGGGTGCCGTGGGGCATTTACGATCACGCGGTCCGCACCGAACGCTGGGTGCACAACCTCGAGCACGGCGGTTTGGTCTTTCTCTACGACTGCCCTGAGGGTTGCGATGACGACGTCGCCGCGCTGACCGCCTTCGTGGAGAGCCTGCCGCCCGGCCGCGCCGTGATGGCGCCGTACGCTGAAATGGACAGCCGCGTCGCCGTCGTCTCCTGGGGCGTGCGTATGACCAGCGACTGCGTCGACACGGCGGCGTTGCGGTCGTTCTACGACGCCAACGTTGGACACGCTCCCGAGAACCTAACGCAAGACCCGGTGGGCTGCCCGGCTCCTTAGCGCTTCGGCTGCGGTTGCGGCGCCTTGGCGCCGCGCTGGGTGACCTCGACGTAGACCATGCGCAGCTCGGTCATGACCCGCTGCAGGGCCGCGTCTTCTTCGCGGCTCAAGTTGCCGCGCGTCTTGTCCTGGAGCATGGCGATGATCTCGATGTACTCGCGCGCCATCTCGATGCTGACCGGCATGCCCTGAGCCCGCGCCTCGGGCAAGGCGCCGAGAGCCGCCAAGGCCTGAGTCGCGAGCGAGGCGATGAACGAAATGAAGTCCATGCCGCCGCCGCGCTGCTGCTGCTGGCGGGGCTGGGTGTCGTCGGTCGGCGACGCGGATGGACCACGCGCATCGGTGCGCTGCGCTGGTGGGGCTTGGCGCGGCGGCGCGGCCGGCTGTGGCGGTGGCTCGGGACGCTCGGGGGCGTCGGCGCGGGTCTCGCCTTCCGAGTTGAAACGTCGCTTGTCGACGATGCGGAAGCCCTTTTTTTCCTGCTCTTCTTCGCTCATTGCCGCATGACCTGCCACGATGGGCCGCGTTGGATCAAGCACGCCCGGCTAAAGCTTGAACGCGAGCTGCTGCCAGGCGCGGCCCCGCGAGATCATCAAAATGACCTCACCGCGCCAATAACTGCGCGCCAGCGCCTTTCCGAAGGCGTCGAGGTTACCCACGCGTTGGGAGTCGACCGCTCGCACCACATCGCCACGCTGCAGACCGATACGGGCCGCCGGCGAGCCAGTCTGCACACGCTTGACCGCGATGACGGACCCACCCTGGGCGGCCGCTTGTTCGATCTCGAGACCGGTACGCTCGCGCAGACGCTGCATGGCCTGCGCCACTGAAAGCTCTTGCGCTTGCACCACGATGTCGACCGGCTTGGTCTCGCGCATGACCTTCAAGCTGACGTTGCTGCCGACGGTGTAGTCGCCCAGCATGGCACGCAGACCATCGTCGTCGACGACCCGCGTGCCGTCGATGCTGAGGATGACGTCGCCATCGCGGAGCTTGCCGGTGGCGGGGCCCTCCTTGGCCACCTGCGACACCACCGCGCCACCCGGGTCGGTCACACCGAAGCTCGTGGCGAGCTCGGGAGTGAGCGCTTGCGTGTCGAAGCCGAAGAACGGCCGCCGCACCTCGCCATGGGCGATGAGGTCGTCGACGATGCGCTTCGCCTTGTCGATGGGAATTGCGAAGCCGATGCCCTGGGCGTGGCCGTAGATCGCGGTGTTCACACCGATCAGCTCGCCATTCACGTTGAGCAGCGGACCACCGGAGTTACCCGGGTTGATCGACGCGTCCGTCTGGATGAAGTCGATGTAGTCG
The DNA here is from genome assembly GCA_041288095.1 of Myxococcota bacterium. Lineage (GTDB taxonomy): Bacteria > Myxococcota > XYA12-FULL-58-9 > XYA12-FULL-58-9 > JALHOP01 > JALHOP01. Next base: position 3,235 of record JBGGMJ010000166.1, on the reverse strand, counting down.
CGCTCTTCGGTGTGGATGGTGCGGTGCAACGCGCTCACGACGCCCGTCGTGACAGTGTGCGAGAGACCGAACGGATTACCGATGGCGATCACCGACTCGCCAATCATCAGGTCGCGGCTCGTGCCGATGGGCACGTGGGATAGCGCCGTCTTGGTCCGGCAGCGCAACACCGCGAGGTCGTGGTCGGGCGCGGTGCCGACGACGTCCGCCTCGTAGCTCTTGCCGTCGACTCCGTCGAGCAGGATGCGGTCGGCGCCCTGCACCACGTGATAGTTGGTCAACACGTAGCCGCGGTCATCGATGACGACGCCCGAGCCTTGCGCCTGTGCTTCCTCGCGCTTGCGCTGTGGCCCGCGAAAGTCGCGGAAGAACCAGCCGAAGGGAGATGCGGCACGCGTCACCACCATGGTCACGCGCACACTCACGACCGCCGGCGACACCCTCTCGACAGCGCGCACGATAGCGGAGCGGCGCTCCACGGGCTCGGGTGCGGCAGCGCGAGCCGTGCCACCACCGATGCAGAGCATCAGGGCAAGGCAAGCCAGGCCGCGCATAAACGAATTACGACGGCTGATCGGCGTCGTCGTGGCCACGGCCGTTGGTGAGCACGTCCATGTCGATGACGTCACGGTGCTCTTCGGAGTCGGGCAGCTTCTTCAGCCACGCGTCGTATTCGGCGCGGGTCGTCAGGCCCTGACGGATGTGGCGCTCGACCAAGCGCGAATCGAACAGGATCTCTTCGGAAAGCTTCGCCATGAATAGAACCCTACCAGCGTGATTTGTGGCGGCGACGAATAGACGGGTGGCACGCGTTGGTCAAGTCGACAGGGGCTAACGATCTTGCGTATGGTAGCCGCCATGGAAGACGTGAAGCTCGTCTGGCGAACTTTCGAGGAGCTCGACCCCCGCACCCTCTATGCGCTCCTCCAGCTGCGGCAGGCCATTCTCGTCGTCGAGCAAAAGTCGCCCTACGCGGACCTCGACGGCCGTGATGTCGAAGCGCGTCATCTGCTCGCGGTCGATCCGACCGGCATGGTCCTGGGCTACGCCCGCCTCTTCGGTCCCCGCTATCGCGACGATCTCGACGAGGAAATCACGACTTTCGGACGCCTGGTGATCATCCCGGAGCGCCGCAAGCGTGGTCTCGGCCGCGCCATCATGAAGGAATGCCTCAAGGTTCTGGACGAGGAGTTCCCGAGCCACGACATCCGCATCAGCGCACAACAGTACCTCGAGCCGTTCTATGAAGCCTTGGGCTTCAAGCGCGACTCGGAGCCGTACGACGATGCCGGGGTCGAGCACATCGACATGCGGCGTAAGCGCAAATAGCGAGCAACGTGAGCCACTGAGGGCTCGTCGCCGCGCAACCATCGTCTTCGGTTGCCCCGCCACTTTCGGCAAGCGCGATGGCGGTCATGGTGACGGCCTTGTCTCCGGCATCGGGGTCGTTACTGGTGACGACCAAGCGCGCCGTCTTCTCGCCGCCGACCGCGGGAGCGAAGCGAACCTTGCGCTCGGCGCTTTCACCGGGTGCGACCGTGAACGGATCCGCATCCACCACCGTGAACTCGTCCCCGCCCTCGGTCACCGCCAGGGTCTGGACGTCGAGCGGCCCGCGGCCGACGTTGCGGATGAGCAATGTCGCTTCGGCGGAGTCGCGCACCCGAGTGTCCGGGAAAGCGAGCGCGGCGTCGACGCGAATGTCCGCCGGCGGTGTGCCGACACCGACGAGCTGCACCAAGAGACGCGGGGTGGTGCTGTCGTTGGAGGTGATGTCGAAGGCCTGTGCGGCGCCGTCCTGACCGAAGGGCCGGAAGCTGACGGTGATCGGACAGGTGGCGCCGGCGGCGATGATCTGCCCGGTGCACTGGTTGTCCGTGATGGCGAACGGCGCGGTCGGCACCGCGAGCTGCGCAACCGTTGCGATGGTCAGCGGCGCGTCGCCGGCGTTGCGAACGAGCACGGTACGCGTCACCGGAGCTCCGACCGGGACGTTACCGAAGTCGACCGTGGACACCGGCGTGGTGCCGTCCAGGGTCGCGGTGATCATGGCATCGTTACCGACGAGGCCCTGGACCGTCACGCTGCGCGGCACGCGAGAGCTGCTCGGCACGGTGAGGGTACCCGTGTAAACGCCGCGCGTGGTCGAGCTCAGCGACACGGTGACCTCGCACTCTTCCGATTCCTCGAGGGTGCCGTCGCAATCGTAGGCAGCGGTGAACGGTGCCGTTACTGACGGAGCGCTGGTGTAGAGAAGCCCCTTGCCGATGTTGCGCAAGGCGATGGTCGCCTGGCCGGTGGCTCCGGGGGCGGTTCGCGGCACGGTGAGGCTGTCGCCGTCGAAGGCCAGCTCGGGAATGCCGACGCGCAAGACGACACCGCCGTCGGCAACGAGAATCGCCACCTTGCCCGTGACCGTGAGATCGCTGATGCGAGTGCCGGTACCGGAGCCGTAGTTGGTCCAGTTGGTCGAGCTCGTCGGCGTGCCCGAAAATAATCCGTTATAGCCGACAACGTACAACGTATCGCCGAAGACCCGCAGGCGCTCGGGGGTGAGCGTTCCAGGCGTAGCGATGGCGGTCCAGGCGCTCGCGCCGATGGCGCGCTCGAAGGCCAAATTGATGCCGACGGTGACGAGCTTGGGCGTCGGCGAGGCGACATAAGCGATGGCCATGAGGTCGTTGCCCGCCACCGCCGTGTTCTCGGAGATGGCCGGAGCCGCTCCCGTGTGGGTGATCTTGAACACCGCGCCGGTCGAGGTCGCGGCGTAGGCACCCGCGCCGGGCACCGCGGCGCAGGAAAGGACATCGCCGACGCCCGCGACCGTGGTGTTGAAAAAGGCGGTGCCGTTCACCGAGGTCGCTACATAACCGCTATTGCCGACAACGTAGAGCGTCGTGCCGTCGTGGCAAATTTCGTTGAGCTGAACGCCGGTGCCGCTCGCGGGTGACGACCACGAGCCAAATGGGGTCACCGTCGCGCGCATCTGACCGCCGCTGCCGACGGCGAGGATATAGGCGCCGATGCGCTCGATGGCAAAGAGATTGACGCCACCGGCGATCGCATTGGGGGTCCAGTTGATGCCGCCATCCAGGGTGATGTGCGCGTTGCCGCTATAGTCGACTGCGATCATCGCGAGGTCGGTGGCGGCGTTGACCGAGGTCCAGCTCTCCTGCTCGACCGGCAACGTCGTCGAGCGGCTGTCGAAGCGCCAATCAGGGACGCCGTCGATGAC
>JBGGMJ010000165.1:0-2931 GCA_041288095.1 Myxococcota bacterium | reverse complement strand
GAGCTCGAGCGCCTTGCCGGTGAGCGCGAGATCGAGGCCGCCCAGCTCGATGCCGTTGGTGCCGTCGTCGTCGCGGTCGAAGGCGAGCAGCAGCATGGCCGCGTTGGCGGCACGGTCGAACCCGTCGACGGTGTCGGTGTCGAGGACCGCGGCGATGAGGTCCTGCTCGGTGGTTGGCGCGACGGCGCCGGCGATCTGGAAGAGGTCGAGCCTCGGCGCGGCCGGTGCCGAGCCAAGCACGATGTCTCCCAGATGAAAGCTCACAGTTTCGCCCTCGTAGTAGATGAAGGTGCCCGACGCGTCGGTCAGGCCCTCGAGCATCTGGGTGCGGAAGTGCAGACCGGCGGCGCCGCCGGCAAGGACACCCGAGAGCGCCGGGCGCGCGGTTTTCGGCGCCGCCTCGATCGGTGCCGCGCTGTTGCCGGGATTGCCCTCGACCGTACCTCCGCACGCCGCTGCGAGGCACAGCAGGAGTGGGGCGGCTGTGGTGGGTCTGCCCATCCCCGCCCACCAAGCACTGAATGTGCCAGGTCTAACTGCGCGAAATTACTGCCGAGGTGGGGACGTCTCCAGACCATGAAGTGGGGGCTCGGCCCCCCGTCCGTTGGCTTCTTTGACGGTGAACATCATCACCAGGCCGAGGACGAGGAAGACGACGACTCCGACCATGCCCGCACGTTGGCTGTGGAAGGTCTGCGTGAGGGTCGTGAACACCAGTGGCCCCAAGAACGAGATCGCCTTGCCCGTGAAAGCGAACAACCCGAAGAACTCGGTTGCGAGCGCGGGTGGGGCGAGCCGCGCGAGCATGGTGCGGCTCGCGGCCTGCGCCGGACCGACGAAGATGCCGAGCATGGCTCCGGCCGCCCAAAAGTACTTGGCGTCGGTGACCAAGACCGCTGCAACGGACATGATGATGAGTCCGACGATCGAAATCATAATGGTGGTGCGCGAGCCGAGCTTGTCGTCGATGAACGCGAAACCGGCGGCGCCGAGGCCGGCGGTGACGTTCAAGACGATGCCGAAAATGATCACCTCGTCGAACGACATACCGAACTGGATGGCGGCGTAGGTGCCGCCGAAGATGAAGATGGTGGTGAGCGCGTCGTTGTAGAACATACGCGCAAGCATGAAGCGCGCGACGTTCTGGTACTTGCGGACCTCGCGGAAGGTCTTGAACAAGGTGGCGAAGCCGCCACGGACCGCGGTGCCGAGGGAGGCCCCGGTGCGCGGCTTGTCCGGCGTGAACACGAAGAGCGGCCACGAAAAGAGCACGAGCCAGATGGCGCTCAAGGGCCCGACGACGCGGACGTGCGCGGCGGCTTCCTTGCCGATGCCGAAGAGCGGCGTCTCGGCCTGCACGAAGCCGAAGAGCGCGAACAACATCGCCACCAGACCGCCGGCGTAGCCCAAGCCCCAAGCCCAACCCGACCACCGGCCGATGCGCTCGTCGGGCACGAGGTCGGGGAGCATGGCGCTGTTGAACGTCGCGCCGAACTCGAAGCCGATGTTGGAGACCACCACCCAGATCATCGCCGGCACGACGGCCGACTTTTCCGGCACGGCGAACCACAACATCGCGGCGCCGAGCACCGTGAGCGCGTTGAAGGCCATGAGCCACGGTTTGCGGTTGCCCATGACGTCGGCGATGGCGCCGAAGATCGGGCTCAGACAGACGATGAGCACCGACGAGATGATCTGCGTCGTGCCCCAGAGCTGGCTCTCGTCCTGGGCCACGGCTTTGGTGAAGTAAGTCGAGAAGACGAAGGTGATGATCAGCGTGGTGTACGGGGAGTTCGCCCAGTCGAAGAGCGCCCAGGACCACAGCGCTCTCTTGGATGCGGGGATCATTCTTGTTTCTGCGCTTTCATGGCGAGCAAGTAGTACGTCAAAGCGGCCAGGTCGCCGTCGGAGAGGTCTGGATTCGCCGGCATGGCGCCATAGCGGAAGGTCGCTGGGTTCTTCACGTACGCTTTGATCTGATCGACGGTCCAGTATTCGGTGACGTTCTTCGGGACGTTGAGCTCGGGGCCGACGGTGCCGCCTTGGCGATTCACCGCGTGGCACTTCACGCACTTGTGCAAGAAGAGCTCGTGGCCGCGCTTCGCCATGTCGTCTTTCGGCGTCGTGCGCGGGTAGAGCACGGCGAGCGACTCCACCACCTCGATGCGTGCCACACTGTAGGGCCAAGGGTAGGTCGCGGTGTCGCGGTGCGCGTTGCCGGTCCAGACGAGATAGAGCGGGCCGGGGTCTTGCTTGCGCGGTCCGATCGGCTCCCAGCCGCTCTGTTCGCGATCGCGGAAGGCGAGATAGGCGCCGTCCTCGGTGAGGATCTCGCCGGTCACCGGCACCGCGTAGCCGTCGGTCGCGTAAACGATGAGCTGCCGCTTCTCGAGCGATTGTTTGTCGCCGAAGGCGCGTTCGAGGACCGGCAGGAGAGGGAAGGCGCGGTAGTGCTTGAAGCGCCCGTACACCGGGTCATCGGTGTCGACATCCACCGGTTTCACGATGGCCTCGAGCGCCGCGTAGTCGAGCTGGAGCTTGCCGACTGTCAGGGAAAAGACGGGCGCCTTTTCTGGGGCGCACGCAAGCAGACCCGCCGCCATCAGGCTCATTGCCAGGACGCGGCGCACGTGTGACCGTAAGCGCATGCAGTTTTCGGGCACCAAGACCTACCTCGTTTCCCCTGCTTTGCGGGACGTCGTCAACGTCGCCGTCGCGCTCGGCCGACCGCTCCTCGTCAAAGGCGAGCCAGGCACCGGCAAGACCCAGCTCGCGTCCGCCATCGCGGAGGGTCTGGGCCTGCCGATGATCTCCTGGAACGTGAAGTCGACGACCAAGGCGCGTGACGGCCTTTACGTGTACGACACCGTCGCTCGTTTGAACGATGCGCGCTTCAACGACCGCGACATCCGTGACATCGGCAAATACATC
>JBGGMJ010000164.1:0-26833 GCA_041288095.1 Myxococcota bacterium | reverse complement strand
GAAGGAGTCGTAGGCCTCCGCGGCCTTGCTGCAATAGCTGCCGATCTCCTCTCGGGTGGCGGCGATGCCGAGGTTCATGTTGCCGTCGATGCCCATGAGGCAAAGCCGCCACTGCGCGCGCGGAAGGCCCATGTCGGCGGCGGTCTTGAAGGCGGTGGCCGCTCGCACGTAGTCGACCACGAAGTTGATGCCTTGATAGTACATCACCCCGATCGCGTAGTGACCCCAGGCGCTGCCCTTGTCGACGGAGCGGTTGGCAAGGGAAACGGCTTGTGCCGCATCGTTGTCGCTTTGCGCGATGCGCATCATCGCAAGCATGGCGAGATAGTCGCCAGCGATGGTCACCTCTTGCACCGGGTGCACCACCTCGCCTTTTTCGATCCACAGACCGTTGGCGCCACGTGAGTATTCGCCGCTGACGCTGTTCAAGCCGCGGCCGAGACCGCGCGTCAGCACCAGGGCGCAGTCCACGTCCTTCCAGATGTTCTCCGGCGCTACGTCGCCGGCTTGGACGATGAAGTTGAAGACACCCGCGTGGGGCGGCGAGCTGTAGCCGCGCTTGGCGCTCGAGGTTGGTTTCACGCCCGCTTTGCGCGCGGTGTAACCGTCGTAGAGGAAGGTCGTCAGCACGCCGGCGTCGACGAGCTTCTTCTTGTAGGTGGCGAGGCCCTCACCATCGAAGGGCGAGCTGGCGTTGCCGCGCTTGATGTGCGGATCGTCGATGAGCGTGAGCGCCTTCGTGCCGATGGCCTTCCCCAGCTTGTCCGCCAAAAAGGACGCCTTCTTGTAGACCGAGTCGCCGTCGATGGCGGCGAGCATGCTGCCCATGAAGCCCGCGGCCATGGCTGGCTCGAGGATGAGATGGGCGACCTGGGTTTTCACGGGTTTCGCGCCCAACATCCGAGCTGCTCGTTGTCCGGCGATGCGGCCGACGTCTTCAGGCTTTTCGAGATCGGCGACGTGCGTGCGCGAGTCGTACCAGACCTCGGTTTGCAGCTGACCATCGGCTTCGGCGATGGGATTGCACCAGAGCGCGATGCCGGTGCTGCGCACGGCGCGCAAGGCTCCCGCCGTGGTCGCGAGCACGGTGTGCGACTCGCCGTTCGATACACCGCTATCGCGGAATTTCTTCACGCGCGGGTCGGCGGCGCGCGCCGCTTCCTCGAGGGCGTGCGCCCAGCGAATCTTCTCTTCCGTGGGAATCGCCGCGACCGCCGGGTCGTAGAGCTCGAGCTCGTCGCCCGCGACCTTGAGCCCCGGCTCGAGGTCGACCAAGCCGTTGTGCGGATCGGGCGCCGCTTCACGCGCCATTTGCACGGCGCGCTCGACCGCGTAGGCCAAGCTCGCGTCGGCGAAGTCGCTAGTGGTGCAAAAGCCCAGCCGGCCGTCGACGAAGACGCGCAGGCCCATGCCTTTCGAGGTCGCTTGCGTGAGCGTGACGATGGCGCCGTCGGCGACCTTCACCTCGAACTCGGTGCCGCGCGACACCACCGCGTCGGCGCTCGAGGCGCCGAATTTCTTGGCGAGCTCGAGGACGCGGGAAGCAACGTCGGTCAACATGCGATCGTCAGACACGGGTGCCTCCGACGGTGATGTTGTCGAGACGGACGGTCGGCATGCCGACGCCGACGGGCACGCTCTGGCCGTCCTTGCCGCAGGTGCCGATGCCCGGATCGAGCTGCGGGTCGTCGCCGACCATCGAAACGTTCTTCAACGCGTCGGGCCCGACGCCGATGAGCGTCGCGTTCTTCACCGGCGAGGTGATCTTGCCGTTCTCGATGATGTAGCCCTCGCGCACCTCGAAGACGAAGTTGCCGTTCGAGATGTCGACCTGGCCGCCGCCGAACGCGGCGCAATAGATGCCCTTGTCGACGCTTTGCAGGATCTCGTCGTGCGTGTGCTTGCCCGCGCTCATGAAGGTGTTGGTCATGCGCGGCATCGGCGCGTGGCGATACGACTCGCGCCGGCCGCTGCCCGTCGACTCGATGCCCATGATCTGTGCGCTCAAGCGGTCGACCATGAAGCCCTTCAAGATGCCGTTTTCGATGAGCACCTTCTCCTTGGCGACCTCGCCTTCATCGTCGACGTTGATCGTGCCTCTTCGCCCTTCGTTCTCGCCGCTGTCGATGACGGTCACGAGATCGCTGGCGACGCGCTCGCCGAGCTTGCCGGCGTAGAGCGACGTGCCCTTGCGGATGAAGTCGGCCTCGAGCCCATGACCGACGGCTTCGTGCAGGAGAATGCCGCTCCACCCGGGTGACAACACCACGGTCTGCGGGCCGGCGGGCGCGGCGACGGCGCCGAGCTGAGCCACCGCCATGCGCGCCGCTTCCTTCGCCACGTCTTCCGGGGTGAAGTCCTTGTAGTGCTCGAAGGCGACGCGTCCGCCACCACCATGAAAGCCGGTGCGGCGATCGCCTTTGCCGTCGTCCACGATAGCGGAGAAGTTCATCCGGCACATGACCTGCCGGTCCTCGGCGAGCTTGCCGTCGGAGGTGGCGATGAGGACGTCTTTCGTCTGGTCGATGAACGAGCCCATCACCTGGGTGACGCGCGGGTCGACGGCGTGCGCCGCCTTGTCGCCGCGCAGGAGCAGGTCGACCTTGTCGCGGGGCGCGACGGAATCAGGCACGCGCTCTACCGGATAGCGATTCGGGAGCTTGAGCGACTGCAACGACACGGCCTTCGGAGGGTTCTTGCCGCCGCGCGCGATGCTGGCGGCGACCAGCGCCGTCTCGCGCAACGCCTTGGGGTCGAGATCGTCAGAGTAAGCGTAGCCGACCTCGGTGCCGGCGATGACGCGGATACCGACCCCGAGCGACACGCCGTAAGCGGCGGTGCGGATCTTCTTCTCTTCGAGCGCGACGCTGTTGCCGCGACTGTGCTCGACATAAACCTCAGCAAAATCGCCGCCTTTTGAGAGGGCGAGGCCGAGCAGCTCTTCGACGAGCCTGAGGGGGACCAAGCTTTGGAGGGAGGACATGGGCTCTAAGTAACGTCACATCGAGCCGGATCGCTAGGGCCGCATGGGCAGATAGAGCTTGTTGAAGCTCCTGAGGGTCTCGGCGTCCTTGATGGCCGCGCGCACCGCGCCGTGATGCACCTCTTGCAACGGTGCAGGCCGCTCCTGATTGGCGAGGTGATAGGCGAATACCGGCCAGAGCGGGGTGTCGCGGACAGCGGCGACGACGGCGTCCATCTCCCGGCCGTTGAGCGAGCCGTAAGCGATGTTGATGGTGCTCTGGCGCTTGGCGGCGTCGCCAATGATCTGGCGGATGCCGGCGGCGTCGTTGCGGCCGATGGCGTCGCGCATGAGGCGACCGAGCTGGAGGGCGTCGACGGCGCTCGCGTAGTTGATCCGAGCCATGTCGGAGCCGCCCCTAGCGATGGTGTCGCGCGCGGCCTGCCACTCGGTCGCCGAGAACGGCTCGAGCAGTCGCGCCCGCTCGGCCGGCGTGAATGGACGCAGGTTGTCGACGAGCCTGGTCTCGGCCGGGAGTGGTGAGGTGGTGCCGGCTGCGGTTGCGTTGCTAATGTAGCGCTCTCCTCTTCCGGACTGTTAGTACACGGTATGCGACGCTTCGGGCGATTCAACGTCACTGCCATTGAAGCCGGCCGTCTCGGGCTCGACGGCGGCGCCATGTTCGGGGTCGTGCCCAAGCCGCTCTGGTCGCGCGCCACGCCGGCCGACGAGGCAAACCGTATCGATCTCGCCACGCGCTTGATGGTCGTCGAGGACACCACCGCGACCACGAAGCGCCGCATCCTCGTGGACACGGGCATCGGCGATAAGTTCCCCGAAAAGCAGGCGGCGCAGTTCAAGATCACGCAGCCCAAGGGCGGCGTGCGCGAGGCGCTCTCCACCGCCGGCGTCGATCCCGACAGCATCACCGACGTCATCCTCACGCACTTGCACTTCGATCACGCCGGCGGCGCCACCACCGCCCGCGATGACGGCTACGACCCTACCTTCCCCAACGCGACGTACCACTTGCAGCGACGGGCCTGGAAATGGGCCGAGCACCCGACTGAACGCGATAGCGGATCGTTCCGCCCCGCCGACTTCCAGGCGCTCGCCGCCAACGGCCAGCTCCATCTCTTCGATGGGCCCATCGAGCTGTTCCCCGGGGTCTCGCTCATCGTCAGCGAAGGCCACACCGTGGCGCAGCAGCTCGTGCTCCTCGACGGCGACGACGACGGCAAGCTCCTCTATTGCGCGGACGTCATGCCGACGCGCGCCCATCTGAAGCTCGCGTGGGTGATGGGCTACGACCTCTATCCGCTGACCACGCTCGAAGAGAAGCGCATGCTGCTCGCCCAGGGCCTCGAGGAGGGCTGGACCATCTTCTTCGAGCACGACCCGACGCTTGCCGCCTGCAAGCTGGCGGAAAAAGACGGAAATGTGGTGGTTGGCGAAGAACTGACCTTTTAGGCCGCCGAGGGCAACCGCGAGCCCGAGCGCCCGATAACGCTTCGGTGACGCGGCTTTCCGAGGCAATCCGGTCGATTCTGGCCGACCGGGTGGTCACCGACCAAGAGGTGATGACGGTCCTCGCGCCGATCATCAACACCGAAGGGGTGCCCGACCCGACGGAGCTGCAGCCTCTCGTCGACGCTTGGCGGGACCGTGGCGTGCGCTTCGTCGGCAACGCCGCCCCGCTCATTCACCGGCTCCTCGAAGCCGCGAGCTACGACCTCGAGCGCCCGGCGGCCAACGTGTCGGCCACGGGTCCGGGCAGACGCCTCGTGCAGCCTGCGCTGGGAGCCGCCGACAGCACCTTCGAGCGTCTGGCGGGCATCACCGGCCATCGCCGCGATACCGTCATCGTCGCCGTCGGTGACACTGGAACCGACTTTCGTCATCCGCACCTCAGCGGCCGCGAGTGGGTGAACCCCAATGAGATTCCCGGGAACGGTGTCGACGAGGACGATCCCGATCGTCGTTTCCCCGACGACGTGAATGGTTGGGACTTCGTTCGCAATAGCGGAAACATCGCCGCCGGTGTCACCTTGCACGGCAACGGCTCGGCGATGCTCGTCTCCGAAGGCACGCGCCGCATCCGCGTCATGGCCATGACGGTGATGGCCCAGGGCCTCGAGAGCTATGATCCGCTCTTCGCCTCGATCGACTACGCCGTGCGCAAAGGGGCGCGTGTCATCAGTCTGGCGACCACGATGTCGACGCCGGAGAACGCCGAGCGCCTGCGTCAGACCCTAGCTCGTCACCCTCACATTCTCTTCGTCATGGCGGCGGGCAACGACATGGTCGAGCTCACTCCAGGGGTGGCTCGGGCTCGCGGCGCGGACGTCACGGCACCCAATCTCATGGTGGTCGGTGCCGCAAGCGAAGACGGCGGCGTCTGGCGCGGGCAGCGACTCGGCAGCAACACCGGCGCGCCATACGTTACGGTGGCGGCGCGAGGCGTCAACGTGCGGGTGCCGCATACGCTCGCGTCCTCGCGCAACGGTACCGACGATTTCCTCTCGACCGGCACCTCGCTCGCGCAGCCGCAGGTGGCGAACCTCGCCGCGAAGTGCATGTTGCTGTCACCGCGCATGACCGCCGGCGACATCAGCCGACTCATCGTCGAGACTTCCGAATTGCATCCGGCTTGGACTCACCAGAACAGCGCCCGCGGTATCATCAACGAAGAGCGCGCCATGCAGGTCGCGTCGATCATAGGTCTGGTCGCGGGTGGCATGGCCCTCGATCGCGCTCTGCAAGCGGTAGGCGTCAGCAGCGCCGAGCTGCCACGCGTCCGCGCCTCGGTGATCAAGCTGATGAACCTCAGGGTTCGATGACGTGCCCGGCCAGCAGCGCCACGGTCACCAGCGCCAGCGACACGCGCCAGTATCCGAACACCGATAGATCCTTGGTGCGCAGGTACGCGACCATCCAGCGCACCGCGAGCACCGCGAAGATCCACGCCGACACGAAGCCGACCGCGAGCGTCGCCGGTCCGTAGGCTTCGAGCATGACGCCCCCCGACTTGAGGAGCTTGTAGCCGCTCGCCGCTCCGAGCGTCAGCACGCCGAGCAAGAACGAGAACTCGACCGCGGCGCTCACCGACAAGCCGACCATGAGGCCCGCGAGGAGGGTCACGAGGCTCCGTGAGGTGCCCGGCCACATCGCCAGGGTCTGGGCCAAGCCGATGATGAACGCCGACTGCCAGGGCAGGCCCGCGAGCGCGATGCCCGCGCCTTGCTCACGCTTCTTGTACCAGCGCGCCACGCCGAAGATGGCGAGGCCGCCGACGAGCCAAGCGCTCGCGACCGGCCACATCCCGAAGAGCACGCGCTCGATCGCCCTGTTGAAGAGAAAGCCGATGATCGCCGCCGGCAGGAAAGCGACGACGAGGTTGATGATGAGCTTTCGACCTTCGACGTCCCTGCCGACGAGGCCTTTCAACGCCTGGACCGCGTGTCCGCGATAGAGGCCAAGTACCGCGAGAATCGCGCCGCCTTGGATGCAGATCGCGAAGGCGTCGGCGGCTTCGCTGCTCTGGATGCCGAGGATGCGCTGAGTGAGCAGCAGGTGGCCCGTCGAGCTCACCGGCAAGAACTCGGTGATGCCCTCGACGATGCCGAGGATGAGCGCCTGAATGTACGTCATGGCTAGTGCGCCGTCGTTTCGTCGTCGTCAGCGGCGTCGAAGAGCTTCACGAAGTCGCGGAGCGCCGCGTTGAACAGCTGCGGCTGCTCGAGGTTCGGCAGGTGGCCGGTATTCTCGAGGGTCACCAAGCGCGCGCCGCGAATGCCCGCGGTGAGCGCCTCGGCTTCACTTACGGGAATGAGCTGATCGTCTTTGCCGTGGATCACCAGCGTCGGCACCTCGATGGCGGCGAGCCCGGGGCGTGCGTCGGGACGATCACGCAGCGCGACGAGGTCACCGAGCAATCCCTCGAGCGAGGTCTTGCGCATCACCTGGTCCACGTACTTCACGACTGCTTGTTTTGGCTCGAGGTTCTGCGGGGCGAAGAGCTTCGGCAGCATCGTGTCGACGATAGCGGACACGCCGCCGTCGCGTGCCTGGGTCATCGCCTGGGTGCGCTTGGCCTTCGCCTCGTCGTTGTCGGGTGTCGCGCGGGTGGCGCAGAGCACGAGCCCGGCGACGCGCTCCGGATAGAGGCGGTGCAGAGCGAGGGCGACGTAGCCGCCCATCGATAGACCGCAAACCACGACCGGCTCGTCGACCTCGAGGCCGTCGAGCAGATCGATGCAGTCGTCGGCGTGCATGTCGATGGTGTAGGGCCCGGGCACCGCGTCGGAGTCACCGTGGCCGCGCAGATCCGGCGCGATGACGTGCATGTTGCCAATCAGCGCTTCGAGCTGGGGTCGCCACATGCGCCGCCCGAGCGGATAGCCGTGGATGAACAGCACAGGGGGACCGCGGCCGGTATCTTCGTAAGCGAGCGTCAGCTCACCCGTATCGAGCTTCATTTTTGAGCGTGAACCCTTCGGTCACAGCTCGCCGTCGTCGTCTTCGGCGGACCCATCAGCCTGCGATTGGCCCCTGAGCTGTGCGTTGGTTCGTTCGATAGCCTCTCGGAAGGCGCGTTGGAAGACGCCTGCATTCACTTTGAAATTCTTCGAGGGGTTGGCGGCGACGGCACGCAGGGCGGTGCCAAGGGCGGCACCCGGCTCCGCGGGTCTGCTAGCGGAGGTCGAATAGCGGCGAAGACGGTACGCATCGAGTCGATAGATCTTCGCGGTCATGGAAAAATGATACCGGGGTGTGAGGCTCGGTAAAGAAATCCGCTCGGCCCTGGAGAACGCTCATGATCATCACCGCTTGCGCCGTTGCCGCCCTCATCGGGGTCGCGAGCCCGCCGACGCAGAAGCCCGATGCGCCACCGCTCGAGCTCGTGGGCGTGGTGAGTCGCACCGAGGTCGAGAAGAAGATCGACGGCTGGCGTGAAGCGCGCGAGGCCGCCGAGCCCAACGCCGAGACCGCGAAGAAGCTCGGCAAGGTGCCGACTGGCGCGACCGTCGAGGTCTACTTCGGCACCTGGTGTGGCGACAGCCGCCGCGAGCTGCCCCGCTTGTGGAAGGCGATGACCCTGGCCGGCAGCTCGGTGCCCTTCGCGTTGCGGACGGTCGCGATGCCGCGTGACAAGTCACACCGGCGCTATCCTGACGGAGTGACAGTCACGCAGGTGCCGACCTTCATCGTAAAGCGCGGCGGTAAAGAAGTGGGCCGCGTCGTCGAGACCTCGCCGAACGGTATCGAGAACGATCTCCTGGCGCTGCTGATTGGCGAACGTACAGGGGTTATCAGCACGCGCACGGACCTGTAGGCTGGGGCATATGGGCGGCAACTGGGCGACTCGCGTCTTCGGCGCGACGGTGGTGGTGTTGGTGGCGGCGGCGTGTGGTGGCGGCGTGCGGGGGAGCCCGTTCGACGACGACGACGGTGGCGACCGTGATGCCGGTGATCAAGACGGTGACACCGATCAGCTACCCGGTGATGGGGACGCTTCTCCCGTAGGTCTCACGCGTTTCCTCAATACCAGCTGCAGCTTGTCCGCTTCAGCGGCTAGCACGGTCTTCGACGGCCTTGCGAGCAGCAGCCTGACGGGGCTCGTGCCGGTGCCGGGCGTGCCGTTTCGCATGGCGCTCGCCATGCAGAGCGGGCTCATCGTCGACTTCAATCGTGAGACGTACACGGGGGGGAGCGAGCACACCGCCCTCGACCTCGTGGCCGAAGTCTACGACAACGGCGGCGGCGAGAAGGGGCTTTACAGCATCGCCTTCGCGCCCGACTTCGGGGCCTCCGGCGGCTACCTCTACGCCAGCTACGCCATCGACAATCCGGGCCAGGCCAATGATCGCGATACGCGCATCGAGCGCTACACCTGCACCGTCGCCGCGGGTGTGCTCACCTGTGACGAAGACTCGGCTTACCTGATCATCGAGATCCCGCGTCCCGACGGCGCCAACAATCACAACGGCGGTCAGATCTTCTTCGGCGGCGGCGGTCTGCTGTTCATCACCACGGGTGACAGCGCCAGCGGCGGCGATCCGGACAACTGGGGCCAGAACCTCACGCTGCTCGGAGGCAAGCTCCTGCGCATCGATCCCACGCAAACCTCGGGAGCCGGCAACTACTCCGTTCCAGCGGACAACCCGTTCGTCGGCCAGGCGGGCGCGCGCGCGGAGATCTACGCCTACGGCTTCCGTAACCCGTGGCGCGCGAGCTACGACGCGACCAGCGGCCGCATCTTCGTCGCCGACGTCGGTCAGGAGACCTGGGAAGAGATCGACATCATCCAGCCCGGCGGCAACTACGGTTGGGACCTGCGCGAAGGCGCCCACGACTACAGCGGCGGTTGCCCCTCGGGCTGCATCGACCCCATCCACGAATACGAAAGCAACGGCGGCCGCCTCGCTATCACCGGTGGCTTCGTTTACCGCGGTACCGACATCCCGAACCTTCTCGGCGCGTACGTTTTCGCGGACTACGGGACGGGCGAGGTCTTCCGTATCGACGAAGCCGTGGGCGGCGGCGCGTGGACCGGCACCAAGATCATGGACACGGGCATGCTCATCAGCAGCTTCGGCTATGACGAAGAAGGCGAGATCTACGTCTTGGGTTTCAGCGGCGGGATCATGCGGCTCGTCGTCGATGACGGCATAGAGACGGCGCCACCAACGTTGACCGCGACGGGTTGCTACGCGAGCGTCGAGGACCGGCAACTCATCGCCGCGGCCGTGCCCTACGACCTACGCGTCCCGTTCTGGTCGGACGGAGCCGGCAAGCGCCGCTACTTCATCTTGCCCGGCACGTCGACGGTCACCGGCTCGGTCTCCGGCGCGTGGGAATTCCCGGTGGGGACGATCCTGGTCAAGGAGTTCGATCTGCAAGAAGAAGCGGGCGATCCGACGAGCATCGTGCCCATCGAGACGAGGTTCTTGGTGCAGGTCGCCCAGGACACGTGGCAGGGCTACAGCTACATCTGGAACGCCGCGGGCACCGAAGCGACGCTACGGCCGGACAGCGAATTCATCGGTGACTACACGCTCGAGGGAGCAGCGCACGAGCACGTCTTCCCGTCGCGCGGCGCGTGCAACACCTGCCACACGCCCAACGGCGGCTATGTGCTGGGGATCCGTACCGAGAACCTGAATCGCTCACGTGACTACGGCGCCGGCCAAATCAACCAGATCGAAGCATTCGCGACGGCGGGGTTCCTCGCGGCGCCACTTACGGGCGTGCTGCCACAGCTCACGCCCCTCGAGGACAGCGGCGCTTCGCTCGGGGCACGCGCGCGTAGCTGGCTCGCGTCCAACTGCTCGAACTGCCACAGCGGGACCGCGAATGGCGGCCGCTTCCCCGACATGCGCTTCGCGACGACGCTCGACGCCAGTCGCCTGTGCGAGATCATCAATCAGGCGCAGCCGCCGATCATCCCCGGTCAGGGAGCGACGTCACCGATCGTCGAGGATCGCGCCGGCTTCCGCGGTAGCGGACAGATGCCACCGCTCGCGACACGCGTGCCCGACACCGATGCTGTCGGCGTCTTGCGGCAGTGGATCGACGCGATGGACGACGTCCCGCCGACACTCACGCCGGAGTACATCTGCCCGCCGTGATCAGGTGATCGAGTGGCGCGACGGTGAGTCGCTCGCCGGGAACGAATCCATCGACGCCTGGTCGACCGGGTCGGCGGCCTCGTCGGCGGTTCGCGCCTCGGTGTGGTGATTGATGCCCAGCGCTCCGTAAAACGGACAGCGCCCGCGGACGCCGCGTTGCACCAGCGCCGCGCCTATCCCCACGAGCGTAAAGCCCGTGAGCCAATGGCGGGTGAGACCGGCGAGCGCGAGGCCGAGTCCTGCGACTACGGAGCCCACGCGCTCGCCGTTCCCGACGTTGGCATGCTGGCTAGTCAACCGGTCCAGCAGCATGACGTCACAAACCCGGCGGTAGCGCGTCGTTGATTTTGCGACCGGTTACCAGGCCCACGACCGCGGCGATGGCCGCGAGAATGAGGAACCCGAAAAAGATCAGCTTGGCGATCGACGCGGCACCCGCCGCGAGCCCACCGAAGCCGAAGAGCGCCGCGACGAGCGCGACGACGAGAAAACCAAGTGCCCAGCTCAGCATGGTCACCCTCCCAAGAACAGTTCGTGCCCGAGGAGGGTGCAGCGCTCATGCCAATGACCGAGGCACGCAGAACCTGCCGAAATTGCTGCGCCGGCGCATCCTACATGGGGCAGAGCGCCGCACCTGTGGCACCCTGCCTTCACATTTGGCTACGCCGAGCTCTGAGGGCGCGCGTGCGGGATGAGGCGGACGCCCTTCGCCGGTCGCATGGTGACCGAGCACTCGAGTGCCAGCTCATGGTCGGGCGCTTGCGTGAAGCTACGCGCCTGTAGGAGCGTCGCCAGCACCAACACCGCTTCCATCTGCGCGAAGTGGTTGCCGATGCAGACGCGCGGCCCGCCCCCGAAGGGGAAATAGGCAAAGCGTGGGAGCTGCTCGCGCATCTCGGCGGTCCAGCGCTCGGGCTTGAAGGCGTTGGGCTCGGAGAACCAGCGGGCATCGCGGTGAACGATCCATTGCGAGATCCACAGCTGTTCGTTTGGGCGGACGCGGTAGCCGCCGAGGTCGTAGTCTTCGGTGGCCTCTCGGGCGACGATCCATGCCGGCGGGTACAAGCGCATGCTCTCGGTGACGATTTGATCGAGATAATGCAGACGTCCGTAGTCCGCCGCGGTGGCGGGCCGGCCCTGCAAGACGCTGTCGACCTCGGCGTGAGCTTTCGCCTGCGACTCGGGATGCTGCGCCAACAACATGAGGCTGTACGCCAAGGCGAGCGCGGTGGTCTCGTGCCCGGCGAGGAAGATGGTAATGGCTTCGTCGCGAAGCTGCGCGTCGGTGAGGCCCGAGCCCTCATCGTCGCGGGCGCGCAGGAGTAACGACACCAGATCGATCGCCTCGTCGTTCAAGGCGGCGCGACGCTGCGCGATGATCTGCATGAGCGTCGCATCGATGGTCTTGATCGCTTTGCGCATGCGCAGGTGCGCCGGGATGGGCAACCACTTCGGGATCAAGCGCTTCATCGAGCGCGTGTAGTTCAAGAAGTAGTCCATCGCCGTGTGCAGCGCGGCGCCGACACGCTCGGAGCCGGGTGGCAGATCGGTGCCGAAGAGCGTGCGGGTGACGATCTCGAGCGTCAGCTGCATGAGATCTTCGTGCACGTTGCGTGGTTGCTCGGGCGTGAACGCTTCGGCGTAGCGTCGCGCCGAAAGCACCATGGCGTCGCCGTATGCGGAGATGGCGCGCTTGGTGAGCGGTGGCGAAGCGAGCTTGCGGACGCGCTTCCAGTGCTCGCCTTCGCTCGTGAGCAGACCGTCACCGAGCAGGTAGCGCAGCTCGCGCGTCAGCACGTCTTTGTGGAAGACGTGGTGGTCGCGCAGTAGCACTTGCTCGATGAGTCGGGGGTCGGCGACGAGATAGGCGTTGGCGAGCGGCAGCCGGACATGGACCATGTCGCCGTACTGCTCCTTGACCTGGGTCATGATGGTGAGCGGGTCGCGCTGCAGCGCGCCGATCATGCGGAAGCCGAAGCGGGGTCCGGGGAGGTGGTGGCGGGCGGGCGGAAGATCCATGACGGCTTGCATCGTTTTCTTACCTTGCTATCGCGGACACCCGCGACTCTCGAATGACGGTGACACGAATCTGACCGGGGAACGCGACCTCGTCCTCGAGCGCGCGCGCGACGCGCTGAGCCAAGGGATACAGGGCGTCGTCCTGGGCATCGGGCAGCACGACGATGCGTACCTCGCGGCCGGCGTACATGACGTCGACGCGGTCGATGAGCGACCCACGGCTGGCGATCTCGTGGATCTGTCGGATGCGGGCGACGTATTGCGTGGCGCTCTCGCGTCGTGCTCCCGGGCGAGCGCCGCTCAGCGCGTCGGCGGCGGTGACCAAGAACGCGGTCGGCGTCGCCATTGGCTCGTCGTCGTGATGGGCGCCGATGGCGTTCGCGACGATTTCGCTCTCGCCACAGCGCCGCGCCACGGTGGCACCGAGGACGGCATGCGAGCCTTCGTGGTCGTGCGTCATGGCCTTACCCATGTCGTGCAGCAGTCCGCCGCGGCGGGCCGCGATTCGATCGCTCCCTAACTCCGCGGCTAACATGCCGGCAAGACGTGCGACCTCGATGGAGTGCTTCCATTGGTTCTGTGAGTGGCTCAAGCGGAAGGTCAACCGCCCGATTAAGTCGAGTATTTCCGGCGCCGCTCGCGGCAAATTGACGCACGCGAAGGCTTCTTCACCCGCTTTGCGCACCTCGCGCAGTAGTTCCGCTTTAGCGGCCGTGATGCGCGCGCGCAGCGTCTCCGCCTCGCAAGGCTCGTCATCGAGCGCGCGCAGGACGCGGCGGCCCAGCTCACGCGCCCCGGAGTCGTCGGCGATCACAGTGATGCTCTGTCTGTCGCTGTCCGCGGTAACGGTGCAGCCGATCTCCGCCGTGAATGTCCGTGATAGCGAGCTGGTCTCGTCGGCGAGAGCCGCGAAGGTCGCCGCGTCCTCGATGACCACCGACTGGCTGATGCGCTCGAGGTGGCCGACACCGTCGTATCGAGTCACCACCGTTCCGAGCACGCGCTGGGCGAGACTCGCGAGGTCGCGCGTCACGTCCTCGTCGTGAACCCTGCCGCGCTTGCGCAAGGCCCGGGCTCCGCTCGCCACCAGCTCCTCGGCGAGGTGGTCGCGCAGGGCTTCGACAGTCTCGCCACAGAGCTCCGCGAGTCTCGCGCGGCGCTCTTGCAAGAGGTCGTGGCGAGCGCGCTTCTGCTCTCGGGCCGTCTTCGCGCGTTGCTCCGCGGCCTGCTCGCGGGCGGTGAGTTGGCGGTCGCGCTCCGTGAGCAACCGCTCGAGCTCCGCCAGGGCGTGCTCGCGGGCTTCGAGGGCTCTTTCACCCGCTACCAGGTCGGCGCGTCGCTGCTCCATCGGGAGCCGCCACCATACGCTTTCCAACCTTGTCAGATCACGTCCGCTTCTGTAGAAGCCGCGGGCCTCAGCAAAGGCCCCTGGAGATGTCTCAAAAACCGGTTCACGAGCTCGACGCGGTGGTGATCCGCTTCGCTGGCGACTCGGGCGACGGCATGCAGGTAACGGGTGACCGGTTCACCAGCGAAGCCGCCCATTTCGGCAACGATATCCGCACCTTGCCGGACTTCCCGGCGGAGATCCGTGCGCCTGCCGGCACCCTCGCTGGGGTCTCGTCGTTCCAGCTGCGCTTCGCCCATAGCCCGGTTTTCACTCCCGGCGACGCGACCGATGTCCTGGTGGCCATGAACCCCGCCGCCTTGAAGGCGAACCTCTCGGGCCTCAAAGCCAACGGCGTCATCATCGCCAACGTCGGTCAGTTTGGTGACCGCAACCTCGAGAAGGCCGGCTACGCCTCGAACCCGTTGAGCGATGGTTCGCTCGCGAGCTTCCAGGTGTTCCCGGTCGACATCAGCAAGCTCAGCGAAACGGCCGTCGAGGGCACGGGCCTGAACACGCGCGCCGTCGACCGCTGCAAGAACTTTTTCGCGCTCGGCCTCTGCCTGTGGATGTACAGCCGCGAGCTCGAGCACACCATCACGTGGATCGACGGCAAGTTCGGCAAGACGCCGGACATCGCCGAAGCGAACCGCCGCGCTCTGAAGGCCGGGTACTTCTACGGTGAGACCGCCGAAGCGTTCCCTGTCCGCTACAGCGTTCGCGCCGCCGATTTGCCCGCGGGCCTCTACCGCAACATCTCCGGCAACAAGGCACTCGCTTACGGTTTCATCACCGCCGCCCGGAAGCTCGGCGTCGAGCTCTTCCTGGGCTCGTACCCGATTACGCCCGCTAGCGACATCTTGCACGAGCTGGCGGCGCAGAAGCGCTTCGGCGTCGTCACCATGCAGGCCGAAGACGAGCTCGCGGCGGTGACCGCGGCCATCGGCGCGGCGTTCGGCGGCGCATTGGCCCTCACCACGACGAGCGGTCCCGGCATCGCCTTGAAGAGCGAGGCGATCGCGCTCGCCGGCATGACCGAGCTGCCCCTGGTCATCGTCGACGTGCAGCGCGGTGGTCCTTCCACCGGCCTTCCCACCAAGACCGAGCAAGCCGATCTCTTGCAGGCGCTCTTTGGCCGCAACAGCGAATCACCCGTGCCGGTGATTGCCGCGTCCACTCCAGCGGACTGCTTCGAAGCGGCCTTCGAGGCCTCGCGCGTCGCCATGCAGTACATGACGCCGGTCATGCTCCTCTCCGACGGCTACGTCGCGAACGGCAGCGAACCGTGGCGCGTGCCGGATGTCGCCGCCATCCCCGAAGTAAAGCTCGAGTACGTGCCGGCGGGCGCCGTGTTCAAGCCCTATGCGCGCGACCCGCACACCCTCGTGCGCCCGCGTGTTCGCGTCGGCACGCCCGGCCTCGAGCACCGCATTGGCGGACTCGAAAAAGAGCACGTCACCGGCAGCATCAGCTACGACCCGAAGAACCACGAGCGCATGGTGCGTTTGCGCCACGCGAAGATCGCCGGCATCGCCCGTGAGCTCCCCAAGACCGAGGTCGTCGGTGGCGACAGCGGCGACGTCTTGCTGCTCGGCTGGGGCTCGACCCGCGGCGCCATCCACGGCGCGGGCATCCGGCTGCGCGAAATGGGCAAGAAGGTCAGCACCGCGCATCTGCGCTGGCTCAATCCACTGCCGTCCGACCTGGCCGAGGTCTTCGCGCGTTTCCCGATGATCGTCGTGCCCGAGCTCAACCTGGGACAGCTCGCGTTCGTGCTGCGCGGCAAGACGCTGCGAGACGTGCGTTCGATCTGCAAGGTCCAGGGCCAGCCGTTCCGCGAACAAGAAATCATCGACAAGGTCCTGGAGCTCATGGCCGACCTCGGCGTCTCCCCCTTCGTCGTCGACGTTCTCGATGGAGCACGTGCTCTCACGCACGCGTCACTTTCATGACCAGTATGTCCATGACCACGCCCACGACAGCGAACACCGACGCGCCTCCGGCTCTGACCAAGAAGGACTTCGACGCCGGCGTCGACGTGCGTTGGTGCCCCGGCTGCGGCGACTACGCCATCCTCGCCGCGGTTCAGAAAACCATGCCCAGCCTCGGTGTGCCGCGCGAGAAGATCGTCTTCGTCAGCGGCATCGGCTGCTCGAGCCGCTTCCCGTACTACATGAACACGTACGGCTTCCATACGATCCACGGCCGCGCTCCAGCCATCGCGACGGGCTTGAAGAGCTACCGTCCCGATCTGCATGTTTGGGTCGTCACCGGCGACGGCGATGGTTTGTCGATCGGCGGCAATCACCTCATGCACGCCATGCGCCGCAACGTCGACATCAAGATCATGTTGTTCAACAACAAGATCTACGGCCTCACCAAGGGCCAGTACTCGCCCACCAGCGACATCGGCACGCGCACCAAGTCGACTCCGGCTGGCTCGATCGATACGCCGTTCAAGCCGCTCTCCCTGGCCATCGGCGCGGGCGCCACTTTCGTCGCGCGCGCTGGTGATACCGACGCGAAGCTGCTGCCGCTCATCTTGCAGGCGGCGCACGAGCACAAAGGCACCGCCTTCATCGAGATCCTGCAGAACTGCCCCGTCTTCAACGACGGAGTCTTCGACGCGGTGATGGACAAGAAGACCAAGGGCGACCATCAGCTCCAACTCGAGCACGGCAAGCCGATGCTCTTCGCGGGCGGCACGAAAGGCGTTGCCTGGGTACGCGGCAAGCTCGAGGTCGTCGAAGTCGGCGAGGGCAAGGCGGCGATGGCGGATATCCTCGTGCATGACGCGCATGATCCCGATCCGACGGTCGCCTTCGCGCTGGCGCAGTGGGAGCACCCCGCGAAGCCGGTGCCCATGGGCATCTTGCGCGCGGTCGAGCGTCCGACGTACGACGGGTCCCTACGCGCTCAGATCCGTGAAGCCACCGACAAGGGCCCGGCGGATCTCCAAGCCTTAGTCACCGGCAACGACACCTGGATGGTTGCCTAGCGGGGGAAACATGCGACGCATCTTCTGGCTCCTCGTGGCACTTGCTGCATGTGATCAGAAGAAGTCGCCGCCACCGCCGAGCGTGCCGCCTCAGACTCTGCCCACCGGTATGAGCGAGGAGCAGTTCGCGGACCTCCACACTCTGCGGCCGGACGAGCCCTCGCGGCTGACCGGCAAGGACGTGCTCGTCGGCGGCTCGCGCGCCTATCTGAGTCTGCCGGCGAACGCGGCGCCCGGCATGCCGGCGGTCATCGTGATTCACGAGTGGTGGGGGCTCAACGATCACATCCGGCACGCCGCCGACCGCCTGGCGGGGCTCGGCATGGCCGCGCTGGCCGTCGACCTCTACGGCGGCAATGTCGCGAGCACCCGCGAGCAGGCGCAGACCTACGTGAAGAGCGTCGATCCCAAGATTGCCACCGCCACCCTCAAGGCGGCCGCCGACTACTTGAAGGACGAGCCGACCATCAAGGCGCGCCGTCGCGGCGTCATCGGCTGGTGCTTCGGCGGGACCTGGTCGCTGCAAACCGCTCTAGCGGTCAAGGACCTCGACGCGGCCGTCGTCTACTACGGCTTCATGCCGACCGATGAAACAGAGCTCAAGGGTTTGAAGGCTCCGCTGCTCGCGTTCTTCGGCACCAAGGACCAAGCGATACCGATCGCCTCGGTCGACGCCTTCGAGGCCACGTTGAAGAAGCTCGGCAAGGAAGCAACCATCGAGCGTGTCGACGCCGCGCATGCCTTCGCCAATCCGTCGAGCCAGAACTACGACTCCGAGGCCGCTAAAGCGGCTTGGGCGAAGACGCAGACGTTTCTCAACGGCAAGCTGGGATCGAACTGACATGGCCGACTTGCAAGCTCTCGCCAACGCCGTCGGGCCGGACAATCTGTCCGTCGAAGACGACGTGCGCCACGAGTTCGGCCGCGACTGGACCCGCTACATGCAGCCGGCCCCGCTCGCGGTCACCTTTCCGCGTAGCACGGAGCACGTCCAGAACATCGTGCGCTGGGCTCGCCAAGAAAAGATTGGCGTCGTGCCCTCGGGAGGCCGCAGCGGCTTGTCCGGTGGCGCCATGGCCATCAAGGGCGAGCTCGTCGTCTCGTTCGCGAAGATGAACAAGATCCTCGAGCTCTCCCGAGGCGATGCCATGGTGCGCTGCGAGGCGGGCGTCATCACGGAGAGTCTGCAGAAGTACGCGGCGGACCACGGCTTCTACTACCCCGTCGACTTCGCGGCGCGCGGCTCGTCCGTCATCGGCGGCAACATCGCGACCAACGCGGGCGGCATCAAGGTGCTGCGCTACGGGCTAACGCGCGATTGGGTCGCGGGGCTCACCGTGGTCACCGGCACCGGCGAGGTGCTCGAGCTCGGCAAAGGACTCATCAAGAACGCCACCGGCTACGACCTTCGCCACCTCTTCATCGGCAGCGAGGGCACGCTCGGCCTCGTGACCCACGCCACCATGCGCCTCACCCGCCCGCCGCAACCGCAGCGCGTGCTGTTCATGGCGGTGAATGACACCGCCGATGTCATGAAGATCTTCGACGCGTTTCGCTCCGCCATCACGCTCTCGGCCTTCGAGGTCTTGAACGAAGAAGCCATGCAAGGCGTGAACGCCAAGGGCTTGAAGCGGCCGCTCGAGACCGTGAGTCGCTGGTACGTTTTGGTGGAGCACGACACCGCCGACAACGACCGTGCCCTCGAGGTGTTCGAGCAGGTGATGAACGACGGCCTAGCGCTCGACGGTGTCGTCAGCGAGAGCTCGTCGCAAGCGGCGCACCTCTGGCGTCTGCGCGAGGACATCACCGAAGCGCTCGCGCATCATACGCCCTACAAGAACGACGTCTCGGTCATGGTGAGCCGCGTGCCAGCCTTTTTAGCGGACGCCGATGCCGTGCTGAAGCGTGAGTATCCGACCTATACGATCGTCTGGTTCGGCCACATCGGCGACGGCAACCTCCACATCAGCATCCTGAAGCCGAAGGACCTGCCGATGGAACAGTTCTACAAGGCCTGCCAGAAGGTCGACACCATGCTCTTCGACGTCGTGAAGAAGCACGGCGGCAGCATCAGCGCCGAGCACGGCGTGGGCCTCACCAAGAAGCCATTCCTGTCGTACACGCGCAGCGCCGAGGAGATCGTGACGATGCGCGCCTTGAAGAACGTCTTCGATCCGGATGGCATCATGAATCCCGGAAAAATGTTCGACCCGTCATGATCGACTGGAGCGTCGGTAGCTACGAGCTCACCGCCAAGACGCTCGAGCCGATCGGCAAGCTGGCCGTCGAGCTGGCCGCGGTCGTCGAAGGCGAGACGGCGCTCGATCTCGCTTGCGGCACGGGCAATGTGGCGCTCGAGCTGGCCAGACGCGGTGCCCACGTCACGGCCGTGGATCCCGCCGAGCGTTTGCTCGAAGTGGCGCGTAGCCGCGCCAAGCTCAACAAGCTCGCCGTGAAGACCGTCAACGGTACCGCCGAGCAGATCCCGGCGCGTGACGGGACGTTCGACGTCGCGATCTCGGTTTTCGGCATGATCTTCTCGCCGGACGCGGAGAAGGCCGCGCGCGAGCTCGTGCGCGTTGTCCGCCCTGGCGGACGGTTCGTCATCACCAGCTGGATCGCCACGGGTGTGATCTTCGAGATTGGCGCCATCATGTGGCAGGGTGCCTCCGAGGTCACTGGTGGCGGCGGCCAGCGTCCTTCCGGGCCATGGAGCAGCGCCGATTCGATCACCGACATGTTCGCGCGCAATGGCGCGACCGTCGAGATCACCACCGACAGCATCACCTTCGAAGCGAAGTCCGCCGAGGCTTGGTTCGACGAGCAAGAGCACCATCACCCGGTGTGGATGAGCGTGAAGAAGGTCGTGAGCAGCCGTCCCGACGTATGGGCGAACGTCCGGCAACGATCGATCTCCTTGCTCGAGCGGGAGAGCGAAGCCAAGGACCGCTTGGTGTTGCGCAGCCACTACTTGCTCACGCGGGGCAGCCGCTGACACGGTGACGGCCCGCGAAACGCGCACCTCGGCGGAGCGCAAACCGAAACACTACGCCTCACGACCATCGAGAGGCATCCCATGACGCGCATTCCCACCAACGCGGTACGCATTGGCCCGTCGTCTTCGCTCCAGCTCGGCGAAAGGACCACCCGCGCCAGCGCGAAAACGACCGGCCTCGATCAACTCGCGGCGCCCAGCAAGACCGACTCGGCGGCGCGGAAATTCGCGGAGCTCAAAGCCTCGATCTCCGCCGATCTCATCGGCCACGGCAGCGACGGCCAGCCGTTCTTCGCCCTCGGCTCGTTCAAGCAAAAGCGCACCGAGGCAGAGCTACTCGCGGCGCTCGCTTCCAAGCTTTTCTCGAAGCGCTCCGAAATCGCCGAGCAACACGACTTCCTCGCCGGCACCAGCGACGATGCCCTCCGCGCTTTCACCGCCCGAGCGGATTCGCTCCGCGAGCAAGTGCCCGAGGAAAGCACGGCCGCTTTCAACGACGCCATCTCCAAGACGCAACAGCTCTTCTTCAACAAGACGCTCTTCGCCGAAGTCCGCGCCGTCGAAACGAGCACCTACGGCTCGCAATATGGCCGCGACGCCCTGACCTTGCTCGGGCGCGCTCACACCGGTCAGTGGTTTTACGTAGCGCTGGAGATCGTCGGCTAGGCGC
The DNA here is from genome assembly GCA_041288095.1 of Myxococcota bacterium. Lineage (GTDB taxonomy): Bacteria > Myxococcota > XYA12-FULL-58-9 > XYA12-FULL-58-9 > JALHOP01 > JALHOP01. Next base: position 6,171 of record JBGGMJ010000164.1, on the reverse strand, counting down.
CGCGGAACCAAGCAGTGACGACGGCCTCGCCGTGGCGGGCGTCATGCGACGGTACGTAGCCGAGCTTCGCCGCGAGCTTTTGCGAAGCGCGGTTCGTGGGGGAGATGATGCACTGGGTGCGGCGGTGGCGCGCGTCGATCCAGCTCAGCGCCACACGCATCGCTTCGAGCGCGTAGCCCTTGCCGTGAGCGTGCGGTGCCAGCACCCAGCCGGCTTCGGGCACGTCCTCGAGCGGCGGAGTGATGTCGCGGTGGAAGTCGCCGAAGCCCAGCTCGCCCAGGTAGGCGCCGGTGCCGCGTTCTTCCAGAGCCCAGAAACCGTAGCCCATGAGCTGCCAGTGTCCGACATAGCGGAGCAATCGCGACCAGCTCTCGTTCGCCGTTTGTGGAGTGCCGCTGATGTGGCGGACCACGACGGGATCGGCCCAGGCGGCGGCGATGGCCGGGTAGTCGTCGAGCCGATGCCCGCGCAGCCGCAGTCGCTCGCTCTCGAGAACCGGCACGTCCACTTTAGTAGACGAGCCTGGTCTTGATGCTGGTCTCCAGCTTGGACACGCGCGAGCAAACCTTCTCGGCGTCCGCCCGCGCCACGTCCATGATCAGGTAGCCGATGTTGGCATCGGTCATGAGCTGCTGGCCTTCGATGTTGGCGCCGAGCTCGCTCATGATACCGTTCACGGCGCCGAGCACGCCGGGGACGTTGCGGTGCACGTTCAGGATGCGGTGCGCCCCGCGAGCCACGCCCGCATCGATCTGCGGGAAGTTCACCGACCCGAGTGTGCTGCCTTGCTCGAGGAAGCGCACCAGCGAGTCCGCGACCTCGTGACCAATCGCTTCTTGCGCTTCTTCGGTGCTGCCGCCGATGTGCGGTGTCAGGATGACGTTGGACAGCCCCTGCAGCTCGGAGACGAATTGTTCCTTGGTGCTCGCGGGCTCGTGCGGAAAGACATCGATGGCGGCGCCGGCGATGTGACCCGACTTCAAAGCGGCGGCCAGCGCCGGGATGACCACGACGCTCCCACGGCTCGCGTTGATGAGGCAGGCGCCGCGCTTCATGCGCGCCAGTTGCTCCTCGCCGATCATGTTTTCGGTGGAAACGGTCGCGGGCACGTGCAGCGTCACGAAGTCGGCTTGCTCGAGGAGCTGGTCGAGCGTTTCGCAGGACTTGGCGTTGCCGAGTGGCAGCTTCTTGATGATGTCGTGATAGATGATGCGCAGGCCGAGCGATTCGCCGAGCACGGAGAGCTGGCTGCCAATGTGGCCGTAGCCGACGATGCCGACGACACGGCCTCGGACCTCGTGGGCACCCGCGGCCGATTTCACCCACTCGCCTTTGTGCGCACGGCTCGACACCTCGGTGAGCCGGCGCGAGAGGGCGATGATCTCGGAGAGCACGAGCTCGGCGACGCTGCGCGTGTTGCTGTACGGCGCGTTGAAGACGGGGACGCCTTTGGTGTTCGCGAAGTCGAGCGCCACTTGGTTGGTGCCGATGCAGAAGGCGCCGACGACGAGCAGGTCGCTCGCGGCTTCGAGGACCCGCGGCGTGACCTGAGTCTTCGAGCGGATGCCCAACGCCGTGACACCCTTGACCGCCTTGACCAGCTCGTCTTCTTCGAGCGCTTGGGGCAGGGCGTGGACGCTGTAGCCGCGCGCTTCGAGCGCTTCGCGGGCGACAGGATGGACACCTTCGAGGAGGAGAAGCTTTTGCGTCGCAGTCATGACGGCGGGAAGCCCTAGCACATCGACGCGGACGGCGTTAGAGGTGCAACCCCGGTGATCGACGCTACCTTCGCAGCCGTTCGCAAAGCCTGTCCTCCGGCCATCTGGTCGCGCGGCGTCGAGCTGGTCCGTCAAGGCGCCGTGCTTGGCGAGCGGGCTCAGGGGCGAGAGCTCGATCTGCGCGTCTCCATGCAAGGCGGCATGGTGGCGCCCCTCGTCACCTTGTTTCCGGACGACGCCGAGTGGTCGTGTGAGTGCCCGAGCGCGGCGGCCGCATGCATTCACGTCGCGGCCGCCGTCATCGCGGTCAAGCAAGCCGAGGAAAAGGGTGAGTCCCTGTTCGCGCCCAAGAGCGAGCAGAGCACCGGCTACATCGGCTACCGCTTCACCAGCGGCAAAGGGCTGACCTTCGATCGCGTCATGGTCACCGGCCGCAACGAAGTGGCGCTCACCAGCACGCTGACGATGCTCTCGTACGATCGCAGCAAGCCCTTCATCGCCACCCAGCAGGACCTCGACATCGAGGTGCTCCTCAGCTCGACGCCGCGAGGCATCTTGCCCCGCGAGCTCATGGCGAAGCTCTTGGCGGCGTTGCGCGACGCGCCTGACATCACGCTCGATGGTCGCCCCGTGACCACTGGCGAAGCCACGGCGGGCATGCGCGCGCGTCTCGAGGACGTGCCCGAGGGTGTGCGTGTCAGCATCGAGCAGGATCCCGGTGTGCGCGCCGTCTTTGCCAACGGGGTCGTGCTCGAGGACGAGACGCTGCGGCCATTCGACGAAGCCAAGGTTAGCGCGCGCGATGTGCAGGACCTGCGGCGGGGCAAGATCTTTCGCAAGCACGAGATCCCCGATCTGGTGACCGGGCTCATTCCACGGCTCGCCCGCAGCGTCGCCATCCTCGACCTCACCAAGAGCCTGCCCAAAGCCGAAAAGGCGAAGCCCCGTATTCACATCGAGACCAGCCGAGAGGACACGACGCTGTCCGTTTTAGCGACCCTGGTCTACGGCGATCCGCCCACGGCGCGCATCGACGGCGACAAGCTCGTGCATCTGCAGGGCGCGGTACCGGTGCGCGATCAGGCCGCCGAGCGCAAGCTGGTGGTGAGGCTCGCGAGCGAGCTCAAGCTCTTGCCGGGTGTCCGCCACAGCGTACCTCTGAACGAAGCGGTGCCCTTCGCGCGCAAGCTGCAAGATTGGTCGGACGAGGCGGCGAGTGGAGCGGCCCGCGACTTCCGCTTGCTGCCTGGGCTCACGGCCAAGGTCGCCATCAAGGGCAATGCGCTCGATCTCTCGTTCTTCACCACCGACATCGACGGCACGCAGCGGGAAGCGGATCCCAAGGCGGTGCTCGACGCTTTCCGCCGCGGCGAGCCCCTGGTCCCGCTACTCTCCGGAGGGGTCGCGCCGTTGCCCGTCGACTTCCTCGGCAAACATGGTGAGCGCCTGCTCGATGTTCTCGCCGCCCGTGCCGACGACGGCACCATCGGCACCGCCGGCATGTTCGATCTCAAGAAGCTCGCCTCCGACCTGGGCGAGCCCGATCCACCGGGCTTCGCCAAGCTGTCGGCGCTGGTCTCCGGCTTCACGAGCATTCCCAAGGCCGAGCTACCGGAGGGGCTGACCGCGGAGCTGCGCTCCTATCAGCAGCGTGGCGTCGACTGGCTCGCGTTCCTGCGGCGCGCCAATCTCGGTGGCATCCTCGCCGACGACATGGGCCTCGGTAAGACGGTGCAAGCGATCACCGCGCTCACCGGCCGCTCGCTCGTCGTCGCGCCGACCAGCGTGCTCTTCAACTGGCACGCCGAGCTCACGCGTTTCCGGCCCAACTTGCGCGTCGGTATGTATTACGGACCGACCCGGTCGCTCGCCCGCGACCTCGATGTGGTGCTGACGAGCTACGCTCTCTTGCGCCTCGATATAGGCGAGCTCTCGGCGCAGCACTTCGACACCATCGTTCTCGACGAAGCCCAGGCCATCAAGAACCCCGACAGTCAGACGACGCGCGCCGCCTATACGCTCAAGGGCGACTTCCGCATTACGCTCTCAGGCACCCCGGTCGAAAACCGCCTCGAAGAGCTCTGGAGCCAGATGCACTTCGTGAACCCCGGCCTCCTGGGCAGCCGCAAGGACTTCGACGAGCGCTACGCCAAACCGATCGAGCGCGCCGAGCCCGGTGCCGCGGAGCGCTTGCGCGAGCGTGTGTCGCCCTTCGTGCTGCGCCGCTTGAAGCGCGAGGTCGCGCCGGAGCTGCCGCCGCGCACCGAGGTCGTGCTGCGTTGCGAGCTCTCCGAGACCGAGCGCGCCATCTACGACGTCATCCGTGCCGCCAGCATGCGCGATGTGGTCGACAAGCTAACGGGGGGCCAAGGCAACGTCATGCAAGCGCTCGAGGCGCTGCTGCGCTTGCGCCAGGTCGCCTCGCACGCGGCCTTGGTTCCTGGCGGAGAGGCGATCCTCCACTCCGCGAAAGTGGACTTGCTCCTCGAGAAGCTCGACGAAGCGGTGGCCGACGGTCACAAGGCGCTGGTCTTCTCGCAGTGGACGAGCCTGCTCGATTTGGTCGAGCGGCCGCTCAACGACGCGCTGCTGCCGTTTACCCGTCTCGACGGCTCGACCGCCGACCGTGGCGCCGTGGTGCGTGAGTTCCAGAACCCCGACGGCCCGCCGATCATGCTGGTGTCGCTCAAGGCGGGTGGCACGGGCTTGAACCTTACCGCCGCCGATCACGTCTTCTTGCTCGACCCCTGGTGGAACCCGGCGGTCGAAGATCAGGCCGCCGATCGTGCCCACCGTATCGGCCAGGACAAGCCGGTGATGGTCTATCGCCTGGTCGCCAAGGACACCGTCGAAGAGCGGATGCTCGACCTGCAGTCGCGCAAACGGGGTCTCGCTGACGCGGCACTGGGAGGCGGGGACTCCGCCTTGCGCTTGACGCGCGACGACCTGCTCGATCTACTACGCGAATGATCCGCGTCTGCTTCGTCTGCCTCGGCAACATCTGCCGTTCTCCGACCGCCGAAGGCGTCATGCGTGACTTGGTCGAGCGTGAAGGCCTGAGCTCGGCCATCCAGGTCTGGAGCGCCGGCACCGGCGCCTGGCACGTGGGCGAAGAGCCGGACCCCCGCAGCGCCGCCACCGCCGCCCGTCGCGGTGTGAAGCTCGTGAGCCGCGCCCGCCAGTTCACCGGTGGCAGCTTCGCCGAGTGCGACTACGCCGTTGCGATGGACGCGCAGAACCAGCGCAACCTGCAACAGCTCGCCAAGAGCGACGCTGACCGCGCGAAGATTCGTCTACTGCGCGATTTCGACGCCAAGAGCCCCAAGGGTTCGTCGGTGCCGGACCCGTACGCCGGCGGCCCCGACGGCTTCGAGGACGTCTACGACCTGGTCGAGGCCGGCTCGCGGGGCCTGCTCGAGCACCTGAAGCGCGAACATCGTCTTGCTCGCTAGCCCCATCGCGGACGACGTCGCCAAGCTCGCGGGCGGTCGCGTGGCGCGGACCGAGCGTCTGCATGGCGGCGACATCAACGACGCGCATCTTGTCGCTTTAGCGGACGGGCGCGAGCTGTTCGTGAAGTCGAACACACGCGCGCCGCGCATGATGTTCCAGCGAGAGGCCGAGGGACTCGAGTGGCTCGGCGCGGCCAACGCTCTACGTGTTCCGAAAGTGGTCGGCATCGGTGAGCGCGTCCTGGTGCTCGAGCTCATCCGACCCGCGGAGCGCCGGCGCGACTTCGACGAGCAGCTCGGGCGAGGGCTCGCGGCGCTGCATCTTTCGGGTGCCGGCACCTACGGCTTGGCGACCGACAACTACATCGGCACCTTGCCGCAATCGAACCGCGCCCACCCGACCTGGGCGGACTTCTACCGCGACGAGCGCCTTACACCCCTCATCCAGCGCGCAGGCGATGTTTTCTCCCCGCTCGATCGCAGGATCTTCGACCGTCTGCTGGAGCGGATGCGGCCCCTGGTTGGCGAGGTCGACAGGCCATCGCGTCTGCATGGCGACCTTTGGGGTGGCAACCTTCTCACCGACGAGCAGGGCGCTCCCGTGCTCATCGACCCCGCGGCTTACGGCGGCGACCGAGAGATTGACCTCGCGATGATGCAACTCTTCGGCGGCTTCAGCGCGCGCGTCTTCGCGGCGTACGCCGAGGCCGCGCCCCTGCGGGATGGCTGGAAGGAGCGCGTGAAGCTCTATCAGCTCTATCCACTCCTCGTGCACGCGAATCTCTTCGGCGGCAGCTACGTGACCAGCGCCGTCGAGGCCGCTAAAACGTATATCTAGCGCCGGGGGATTGGCGGGAGCGGCGGAATGCGTGGCTCCGGGAACGGCCGGCAGGGCTCCGGGAGCGGCGGGAGCTGCGGCGGCCAGCGATCGCTCGGGCGCGTGCGTGGCGCGCGGCGGGACTTCGGGGCGGCGAGAGGGCAGAGAGTAGCGGGGGCGGGTC
>JBGGMJ010000163.1:0-47757 GCA_041288095.1 Myxococcota bacterium | reverse complement strand
CCGAGGTTGTGGCCCAAACTCGCGCGGCGAGCAAAAGGCCCCCCGCGGCTCCAGCCGCTCAGGCCTTTCGAAGCGCCGCGGCTTCCTGCGCGAATGCCTGCTCGAGGCGCTCCGCGCGGCCTTCGAGGTCGTGGACGCGGTTGCCGTCGCCAAGGGCCTTGCGCATGGCGCGGGTCACCGCCTGCCACTCGGCGGCGTCGATGGTGTCGTCTTTCGTATGGGTCTCGTCGATCCAGCGAATGCCCTGCATCAACGCGCCGATCGAGCGCATATCCTTCTGGCGGTCGAAGACGGTGACCAAGGCGCCGACTTGGCGGCCCATGGAGCGTGGCGCGCGGTCGTCGCGGCGCCAGCAGGGAACCTTGAGATCACCGATGCGAAAGCTGCCCATGAAGCAGTTATCGCGCGGGAATCGCGGTAGTTGTGGCGCAACCCGCGGAACCCTCCGGGCGATAAAGGCCCGTGGTTCAGCTTCGCCCTGTAACGGCACCTTCGGGCGCGCCGCGTCCGTCCGCTGCCGCCGGGGGCCCGGGCGCCGCCGACGCGCGTGAGAGCGGGGCGCAGGGTACCGACGCCTTCGAGCAGGTCGTCGCCACCGTCTCCAAGACCCACCAGATCGACGATCTCATCACCACCAACTGGGACACCACGCGGTGCTCGGCATCGTCCGCGATAGCGATTGTGTCCATGGCCGGCGCCCCCTACGTGGATGGCATGGCGGGTTTCGTGGTGCGCGAGCTCGAAGCGCGCGTTCAGAGCTTGTGGGGCATCATCGACGAGCTCGACGCGCCCGACGCATCCGTGCGGGCAAAGGCGCGCGCGACCTTGCTGCCGGAGCTGCAGCGACACATCGACGCCTTCCGCTTGACCCCCGAGAACGCGCTCTTCGAGCTTGGCTACGACCTCGCGAAGTCGCCGGGCATCGGGGTCGGTGTGCCACCGCGGTTGGGTGATACCGCGTTTTTCGTCGCCGACGGCAGTCGCGCCGTGAGTGTCGCCGCGGTCGCGCTGCAAAGCACCGAGGTGATCCTCGGCGTCGCGCGCCCGGACGCCGAGATGCTCAAGTGGTTCGTCCGCGATGGCGTTGGTATCGAGAATACCAAGCGCATCGCCGTGCCCGCGACGCGCGCGAACCTTCCCTGGTACCGAGTCGATGCTCCAAAAGGTGGGGAGTCCAGCGTCACCTTGGGCGAGCGCCAGCTCGATCTCGCGACCGCTGGTCAGATGCTCGCGCTGTACCAGCTCACGGGCGACGAGCTGAAGCTGCTCGAGCGCGTCATCACCTGTCTCGAAGCGGAGCTCGACAAGGCCAAAGCGACGCTGGCGACGCTGCGACAGACGCCCCGCCGGGTCACGGCACCGCTGCTACAACAGCTCGCCGATAGCTTGCTGGTCACGCAGCAGCACACCTCGGGCCTCAACGCCTATGAGACCGGGCAAGCGCTGCGCGCCTGCGGCATCAATGTCGAGCCCACCGGCCGTTCCGTGCCGTGGACGGGTCTTGCGCGCACCGCGGCGGCGGGAGACGCCTTCTTGCTCGAAGGTCGAGGCCACGCGGTCACCTTCGGCCGCCTGCGCGACGGCCGCGCCTTCCTCTTCGACTCCGAGGGTCTGTTCGGCGATCGCACTCGCCCGTGTCTCGCCTTCCTCGAGCCCGGCCAGGACGCCGAGATCGACGCGCACTACGGGGTCTTCCAGGCGACTCACCGCTGCCGCCCAGCGCGTCCCCTCGACGTCTTCGCACAACACAATCGGTAGTGTCGGCGCCCCGGAGCCGTCATAATAGCGACTGATGGCGCGCGAGCTCCGGCCGAAATACCGCATCGTGGAAGCCGCCGAACGCGCGGGCATCGGCGCGTCGACACTGCGTGCCTGGGAGCGCCGATATGGCATTCCTCGGCCGGCGCGCACCGACAGCGGCTACCGGCTCTATAGCGAGATCGATCTGCGCTCCCTATCGCGCATGAAGGATCTAGTCAGCTCCGGCATGGCGGCCCACGAGGCCGCCGAGCAGGTGCTTCGCGAGCAGCGTGGCGCCAAGGCGCTGCCGTTCGCTAACGCGGACACGCTGCGTGACCGCCTGCTCGACGCGGCATGCGTCTTCGATGGCGCCACCTTGGAGAGAGTGCTCACCGAGGTGACGCACGCTTACGCGGCCGAAGAAGCCGTGCTCCATGTGCTCGCGCCGGCGCTGGTCGAGCTCGGCGACCGTTGGGCAGACGGCCGCATCGGTGTCGCGCACGAGCATTGGCTGGTGCAACGGCTGCGTGCGCATCTCGCATCGCTCGTCGCGGGCATGCGTGCGCGTCCCCTACGGGGCGTCGCGGTGGTCGCGTGTTTCCCTGACGAGGAGCACGACGTCGCTTGCTACGTCGTCGCGGTGCATCTCGCGGCAAGGGGGCTGCGCCCAGTGGTGCTCGGTGCGAGAACGCCCCCCGAGGCGCTCGCCGTGGCGGTGCGCGACCTATCCCCGGCGATGGTCTGCTTGTCGCTCACGAACCCGGCGACCGCGGCCGACCGCCGAGCAGTCGCCGCATACAAGACCGCCTGCGCTGGTCGACCACTCTGGGTGGGCGGGCAGGGTGTCGCGAGCCTCGGTGCGTTGCCACGCGGAGTCCGATCCGCCGGTATCGGCGCGCAAGACCTGCTCGCGACGCTCAGGTCGCCGCGGACACGAGGCTCGCGAAAGTCTTCCGGTAGTCGTAAGTCGCGAAGCAATCGCGCAAGCTCGCCGCCCGCGCCCTGAAGCTCGTGCTCGCCAGCATGTGGGTCGCCGCGTTGCGAACCTGCGCGGGCTCGAGCGTCGTGGCGCGCAGTCGCACGCCGGCGCCGTAGCGGTCGATGGCTTGCATCGCCAGGTGTTGATCGAAGTTGAAAGCAACGCCGAGCACGGGTGTGCCCGCGGCGAGGGCTTGGTAGGCCGTCGTGCTTCCTCCATTGCAGACGACGAGGGACGCACGCCGGGCTGCTTCATCGCCGGGTACGAAATCCGCGACGTGCACGTTGGCGGGCAGGTTCATCGGGCGCACCCGCCCCGCGGTCGCGAGGAGCACGTCGACGTCGAGCGCCCCCAGGCCATCGAGGACCGCGTTCAACGCCGCCAAGTGACCCGACGAGCCCAGCGTCACGTAGACCAGCGGGCGCTTGCCGCCGAGCTGGGCCAGCGCCGGACACGCGACGGCCGCCGACCACAACACCGGCCCCAAGAAGACGTGTGAATGGGGCGCGCCACGAAGGGGCGTGAGCTCGGAGACATCCGGATGGACGGTGTAGTCACCATAGGTGAGCAGCTCGAGCAGGTCGCCGAGTGGCGGCAAGCCGTAGCGCCGGCGCACGACGTTCAGCGGGCGAGCGAAGAGCTGGAAGACCCACGGCAGCGCCCGCGGGAAGTAGCGCTCAGCGGTGGCCTCGGCGAGGAGGCGTAGCACCGGATGGTCGGGCATCGGGAAACCGTCGCGCTGGGCGAAGGGGCTCCAGTACGCGTTGATGAGCGACGCGAGTGGAACGCCGGCATGGGGAGCGGAGACCGCGAGCGACCAGCGAAGATCTCCCACCACCAGATCCGGCCGCACGCGGTCGAACAATCCCAGCTCCGCGTCGACGTAGCTGGACAGCGTCGCGGCGGAATAGATGCGTGACCCTCGTGCCACGGCGCGCTCGACCTGATGCGGCGTAAGCGACGCGATATGCCAGCGGGTGAAATGCGTGCCGGCGAAGACGAGCGGATCGAAGGTGCTGCTGGCGAAGTGCACGTCGTAGCGCGCGGGGTCGAGGGAAGCCGCCAGGACGCGAAGCCGCACGACTTGAGCCAACGTCACGGCCTCGGCGACGAAGAGAATCCGCTTTCGCGTCACGCGGAGATGGCTCGCAAGGTTTCGGCCACTCCCGGGTAGCCGAGCATGAACCACCGCCACCAGCCGAGCATCATGATGCTGTGGCCGGTGAGAATGAAGACGTGGCTCCACATCTCGACCCTGTCCGATTTCGCCTTGATGTAACGGCGCCAGTGCATGGCCTCGTCGACCAGCGAATAGACGAAGCTGAGAGAAGTAACTACCGCCGCCGGGATGGCGTAGGTGCGCGGATGCTCGTAGGCGAGGCACAGCAAGACACAGCTGGCGATGCCGAGCGCGATGATGACGTGATGCACGAGCTGCTCGCCGCCCCGCAGCGCTTCCTTGTAGATGGTGCGGTGACCGATGGTGTCGACCGCGATAGCGGCCGCGAAGATCGCCACCCCGATGGGGACGAGATATGCCTCGGCGGGAAAGACGGCGCCGTGAGCGCGCCCGAACAGTTGGAACGCGGCGATGACGACCCCAAGCCCGACCATGCCCACGACCCAAAACAAGTAGACCGCCCAGTCGGCGCGATCGAACTCGCGGATGCGGCCGACGTAGACCACGAGCTCACGCGGCAAGAGTTGCATCTTCGAACCTCACGATCTTCCGCGGCGGCGCGAGTCGACTCCTGGTCGCCAACCGTCGAGGCAGCTCGGCGATAGTGGCGGCGATGGCGCGCAACATGATGCCGAGCTTGGCGGCGCCGCTGACGACGGCGCGCCCGCTCGCGACGTCGTGGTTGCGCTTGCCGATCACCGAACCGATGGCGGCGTAAACGCGACGAGCCATGCGAACCGCGAGCGCCGAGCGGAAGCCGAGCGCCACGATGCCCGCGTCGGCTGAAGTGTAGTATCGATCCGCTATCGCGAGCAGATGCCGCAGCGGCTCGACATACGCCGGCGCGAGCCCAGGCGGAAAGGGCTCGGGTCCACCTGGTTCGGGCGACCCGGCGGGCAACAGCTCGCTCGGAACATAGCGGCGGCCCCGTCCCCAATCCTCCGCGACGTCGCGGCAGATGTTCGTGAGCTGCATCGCCATCCCGAGATGAGCGGCGCGCCCGAGAAGGGTCTGATCCCCGAGGCCGATGACGTGACAGAGCATCAGTCCGACGACGCCGGCTACACGGTAGCAATAGAGCAAGAGCTCCTCGCGCGTGGCATAGCGGACGACGCCGAGGTCCATGGAGAAGCCCAGGAGTAGCTCGTCGACGTAGACGCGCGGGATGCGGTGGCGCCGCACGACGACCTGGAAGGCGGTGAGCACGACGTCACGCATCGGCTCCCCGGCGTAGATGGCATCGACCTCGGCGGCCAGGCGCTCGAGGGCCTCGGCTTGCTCGCCTGCGTGGACGTCGTCGATAGCGTCGTCGCAGCGCCGGCACCAGGCATAGATCACGGCGACCGGATCGCGCGCCGCGGCCGGCAATAGGAGCGACGCCCAGCTGAAGCTGCGCGAGTTGCGCCGCAGCGACTCGCGGCACAGGCGCAGCGCCTCATCGTCGAACGGGCGGTTCATGCGAAATCACGAACCATGAGCTGTGCCGTCGCCTTCGCCGAGTTGATGACTCCGGGCACGCCGGCGCCGGGGTGGGTTCCGGCTCCGACCAGATAGAGGCCGGGAATGTTGGGGTCGCGGTTGTGCGGCCGGAACCAAGCGCTCTGCGTCAGGCGCGGCGCGACCGAAAACGCCGAGCCGTGGTGCGCCGACAGCTCCGATGCGAAGTCGCGCGGCGTGAACCAGCGCTTGGTGACGATGCTCGAAGTGAGCCCAGGCAGGTCACGCTCGAGATACGCGAGGATGCGGTCCGCGTATGCGGGCGCGATGGCCTCCCAATCGAGGTCGGCGTTCCCGAGATGCGGCACGGGACTCAAAACGTAGAATGCTTCGCAGCCGACGGGCGCGAGCGATGGATCGGTCACCGTTGGCGCGTGTAGGTACAGCGAGAAGTCGTCGGGAAGGATGCTGCCGCGGAAGATATCGCGCAGGAGCTCTTGGTAGCGCGGCCCGAAGAGCACGGTGTGGTGCGCGAGGTCAGGCCAGCGGCGGTTGGTGCCGAAGTAGATGACGAAGAGCGACATCGACCATTCCATGCCGGTGAGCCGCTTGCGCATGGGCTCGGCCCGCCCTTCGCCGCGTAGGAGGTCGGCGTAGGTGTGCGCCAGGTCGGCGTTCGAAACCACGGCGTCGAAGGCCGTCTCGCCCGTATCGGTCGTGACAAAATGCTTTCCACCGCTCAAGCGGACACGGCGGACCGCAAGCCCCAGATGCAGCTCGCCGCCTAGCTCGCGCAGGAGTCGCACGAGCGCTTGCACCAACGCTCCGGTGCCGCCGCGTGGGAAATGCACCCCCCACTGACGCTCGAGGTAGTGAATGAGGGTGTAGATGGCGCTGGTCTCGAACGGATTGCCGCCAACCAGCAGCGCGTGGAACGACAACGCCTGGCGTAGCTTCTCGTTACCGATGAACCGCGCGACCGTGTCATACACCGAGCGGTCGGCGCGCAAGCGGGCCAGCTCGGGCGCGACACGCACCATGTCCCAGAAACGCAGGAACGGCGTGGCGGCGAGCTCGGTGTAGCCTTTGGCGAACACGTCGCGGCTGTAGCCGAGGAACCGCTCGTAGCCTGCTCGTTCGGTCGGCCACTTGGCCCCGATGCGTTCGCCGAAGTCCTGGTCGTAGTCGAGGCTGTCGCCATCCTCCCAACGGAGGCGGTAGAAGGGGCTGACGGGTAGGAGCTCGACGTAGTCGCGCATCTTGCGTCCGCTCAAGCGGAAGAGCTCCTCGATGCAATCGGGCGCGGTGATGACCGTGGGCCCCGCGTCGAAGGTGAAACCCTGATCTTCGTAGACGTAGGCGCGGCCACCGGGCTTGTCGCGCGCTTCGAAGACGGTGACCTGCATGCCGGCGGTCTGCAAGCGAATGGCGGCGGCGAGCCCACCGAAGCCGCTGCCGATCACCGCGACGCGGCGGGACTCACCCATAACTTGCCTCCAGGCGTCGGACCTCGGCGAAGAGGACTTCGAAGGTTGGATGCTCGCCAAGCAGGGTGGCGAGCTTCAGGGATGCGGTGTGCAGGCGATCGCGTACCTCCAGGCGCGGACCGTCGCCGAGCATCGCGACGATCTCCGCCGCCGTGGGCTCGACGGTGCCGTTGCCCTCGAGGATGCGCCGGCGCAGGTCGAGCACCTGTTCACGTGGCCGGTGGCGAGCGAGCCACGACCAGACCCAGGTGATTCGGCGTGCCCGCAAGTCTTCGAGCCGCTTTTGCGGATCGCTCTGGCTCGAGAGATTCGCGAGGTCGTCGAGCAACTGCAAGCAGATGCCGAGCTCGCAGCCGAAGGCGCCTAGCGCCTCGATGACCGCGCTCGGCGCGCCCGCGGCGATGGCGCCGAGGCGAGCCGCGGCGCTCATGAGGCTGCCGGTCTTGAGACCCGCGATGCTCTCGACGAGCTCAGGCACTTCATCGACAGGTACGCGGTCGAGGGTCGCGTAGATGTCCAGCGCTTGGCCGGCGTGGCATCGCGACATGGTGCGCGCGAGCTCCCGATGAATCGCGAGCTCCGCGTCGGCGGACAGGCCTATGGCCGGCAGGCCGACGATGGGCAGGAAGTAGAGCGCGTTCCCGGCGTTGAGAGCGAGCGGCACCCCGTGGCTCGAGTGCAGGGTGGGCGCGCCGCGCCGGGAGCTCGAGCCGTCCTCGATGTCGTCGACGATGAGTGAGCCGGCATGGACGAGCTCGAGGACCTGCGGCAGCTCGGGCGGCAAGACTCTGCTCGAGCCGGGAGGCATTGCCAGGTCCCAGGCGATTTGGACGAGGCGGCCACGGAACCGCTTACCCGGTTGGCGAACGAAGCCATCGAGTGGCGAGACCAGCGCCGCGTCGAGCCACGGGCGGAGGACGCCGCTCTCGGAGCCGATGGTGCGCGATAGGAGGTCGGCGATGCTCATGCATCCCCCACGGCGCGCAGCAGCTCACGTACGCGCATGCCCCGAGGAGGTACGCCGGCGACGACGCGCCAGCGCTCGAGCGGGCCCAGCTCCATGGCGTAGAAGCGCGCCACGACGTCGTTGGGCAGGTGATAGAACTTCGCGAACAAGCGCCAGCGATGCTCGGGTGCGATGCCGCGGAACAGCCAGCGATTCAGGCGCCGCAGGAAGACCGCCTGCTCGGAATGCCGCGCCGCGAGGTCGGCGACGGCGGTATCGGGATCCGCGGAGGCGAGCGCCAGCGCCAGACGCACCGCGACGGGCAGCGAATAGCCAGTGGTGGGCTGCAGCCAGCCTCCGGCGTAGCCCGCGATCAACGGGCGCGCCATGCGCGGTGTCATCGTCCGCTCTAGCGGAAGCGGCAACACGCCGTGCTCCGACCCCAAGACGTCGATGACCGCAAGGCCCTGCGCCCGCGCGTAGTCGAGCACGTTGGCGCGCAAGGGCGTGCGATCGAGGACCGGCGACTCGTCGTAATAGGTGTCCTCGATGAGCACCCGGTCGCCGCCCAACGGCAAGACGTAGACGAAGCGCAGCCCGCGTTCTTGCGGGACGCAGGCGTCCATGACGATGGGCCTCGCTGGGATATCGCCGGCGACCCGGAGCGTGAGCCCGAGGAATTTCTGATAGGCGAGGCCAGCCTTGCCAGGCGCCGCTGGGCCGCGCGCATCGACGACGAGGTTGCCGACGAGGCGCGTGCCGTCATCGAGCGTTACATGGTCGGCCTGCACCGAGGTGACCCGGTGGCCGAGGATGACGGTCGCGCCGGCTTGGTCCGCGGCGCGCCGGACCGCCGCGTCCAACGTGGCGCTGGTGACGGTGGCGTAGGGGGAGTCGACGCGTCGTTCGAACGTTGGAAAGCGTACGTCGTAGCTTGGCCAGCGATGAGCGACCAACGGCTCGAACCATGGCCATGCGGCATCCGGCACGTCGGCGGCGTGAAACGACCAGTGATGGTTGCCGCCGAGCTTCTCGTCTTGCTCGACGATGGCGATACGCCCTCGTGGGCTCGCGTGGACGAGGGCGAGCATGATCAGCCCGTTGGAGAGGCCGCCACCCACGAGGACGACGTCGTAGGTCATCAGCCGTTGTCCTCGACGATGCGTTCCGCGATGGCGCGCCATTCCTTGGCTTCGGGATCGCGGAAGAAATGCGGCAACGTGAGGAGACAACGCCGCGCCAGCTCGAGCGCTCGTTCCTCGTCGCCTTCGTCGCCTTCGTCGTCGAAGAAGTCGGCGGCGAGCGCCAAGTTGCCAGGAAAGTCGGGGGCGAGCGCGAGCGCCCGTTCGAAGTGGTCTCGGGCCTTGGTGTCGCTGCCGACCGAGATCACCGGTGGCGCCACCGCGTAGAGGTGTCCGAGCGTGCGCGCGGCCGCGGCATTTTCGAAGCTCGGCGCGACGCGGTCGAGCCGGTTCAGGAGCTCGACCATCTTGGGGATGACCGGCAGCGCGCGAAGCTTCCCGCGTTCGAGGGCCTCGGCGCCGAGGTTCGCCGCCAACCACAAGAGGCCTTCGGGGTCGTCGGGATGCTCCGCGAGGACGGCACGGGCGGCGTCGACACCGCGCTGGAAGTGCTCCCGCCGGGCTTTACCGCTCGCGGCCCTGCCTTCCCAGTAGGCGGCGCGCGCGGCGCCGGTTTCCACGGTCGAGGTCGCACCCATGAGGCCGATGACGAGCAGCGTTCCCAACACCATGGTCATTGCCCATACCCGTGTACAAGGTTTGTACAAGGTATGGCAACTGCCGAGCTGGGTTGCAAGGCGTGGGCGGATCTCCGCTCAGCGTCGTCGTGGCGGTTGGCTCAGCGCCGCGGCAAACGCGCGGCTGATCTTCTCGACGCGGTCGCTCGGGACGACGATCTCTCCGACTTTGCCGGCACGCTGCAGGTCGAAGACAGGCCAGCCCTTGGCGCCCTTCGGCATGGTGACGTAGCGCGGCACCATATGGACGTGGAGGTGCGGCACGGCCTCGCCTAGCGCCGCCGTGTAAATGCGCTCGGCGCCGCTCACTTCGAGCAGCGTCTTCTCGAGCCAGCGCAGGGTCGGTCCGAAGCTCGCGCTCTCGGCGTCGTTCATGGCGGCGAGCGCGGTAACGTGGCGCTTCGCGACCATCTGCATCCAACCGGCGAGCCCCCAAGGGGCTTCGATATGCCGCACGGCCCAGAGATCATTCTGCCAAAGCGGACGCTCTTTCTCGAGAGCCGCGCACATCGAGCACGATTCGCTCATCGCTATCAGGCCTTCAGCTTGTAGCCGGTGACGAAGATCCGCCAGATGAGAAGAAAACACGCCGCCAGCAGCGACATGATGACGGCGAAGCTCGTACCGACGGCGAAATCCGATACGCCATAGAAGCTCCAGCGGAATCCGTTCACCAGATAGACGACCGGATTCGCGAGCGTGATCTTCTGCCAGATCGGCGGCAGCATCGAGATGGAATAGAAGCTGCCACCTAGGAAGGTGAGGGGCGTCACCACGAGCACTGGGATGACCTGCAGCTTCTGGAAGCTGTCGGCCCAGATGCCGATGATGAAGCCAAAGGTGCTGGCCGTTATAGCGGTCAAGATCAAGAAGCCCACCATCCAGAACGGATGATGGATCTCGTAGGCCACGAAAAAGCGCGCTGTAGCCAGCATCAGCACGCCGAGCATCAGCGACTTCGAGGCCGCGGCGCCGACGTAGCCGATGATCGCCTCGATCGGCGCGACCGGCGCCGACAGCAGCTCGAAGATGGTGCCCGACCACTTGGGCAAGAAGATGCCAAAGGAACCGTTGGAGATGCTTTCGGACAGCATCGACAACATCACGAGCCCCGGGATGATGAAGGCCCCGTAGCTCACGCCCTCGATGCCGCCGACACGGCCGCCGATCGCCGAGCCGAAGACCACGAAGTAGAGCGACGTCGTGAGCACGGGCGCGACGATGCTCTGGGTGACGGTGCGGAAGGTGCGCGCCATCTCGAAACGATAGATGGCGCGAATGGCGTAGAGGTTCACGATCTCTCCTTCACCAAGTCGATGAAGATGTCCTCGAGCGAGCTTTCACGGGAGCGCAGATCGGTGAAGACGATGCCCGAGCGCTCGACTTCGTCGAGCAAGCCGGCGATGCCCGTGTCCGCTGCGTTGCTGTCGTAGGTGTAGATGAGCGAGTTGCCACCGTCGCCGAGCGTCAGCTTCCTGCCGGCAAGGGCCTCGGGCACGGCTGTCAGCGGCGCTTGTAGCTGCATGGCGAGCTCTTTCTTGCCGAGCTTGCGCATGAGCTGCGCCTTGTCTTCGATGAAGAGGAGCTTTGCCTTGTTGATGATGCCGATGCGATCGGCCATCTCCTGCGCTTCCTCGATGTAGTGCGTCGTCAGGATGATCGTGACTCCGCTTTCACGGAGCTTACGCACCATGGCCCACATGTCGCGCCGCAAGTTGACGTCGACACCCGCGGTCGGCTCGTCGAGAAACAAGATCCGCGGCTCGTGCGCCAAGGCTTTGGCGATGAGCACGCGCCGCTTCATGCCGCCCGAAAGCGTCATGATCTTCGCGTCCTTCTTGTCCCACAACGATAGGTCGCGCAGCACCTTCTCGAGGTGCGCCGGGTTATCGGGCTTCCCGAACAAGCCGCGGCTGAAACGCACCGTCGACCATACCGACTCGAAAGCGTCGGTCGCGAGCTCTTGCGGTACGAGACCTATGAGCTTGCGGGCGCCGCGAAAGGAGCGCATCACATCGTGTCCGTCAACGCGGACAGTTCCCGACGTCGGCTTGACGATGCCGCAGACGATGTTGATGAGCGTCGTCTTGCCGGCGCCGTTCGGACCGAGCAGCGCGAGGATCTCTCCGCGACGAATCTCGAGGCTCACGTCATCGAGGGAGCGAACGCCGGAAGCATAGGTTTTCGAAAGGTTTTCGACCGTGATGATGGCATCGGAACCAGACATGCCGGGCCTCCTTAACACGAGAAGGCTCCGAAGTGCTTGCGCGGAGGTCGCGGAGGTACCAACGTGCACCCGCCCCAAAAAAGGAACCTCGAAAATGCTGCCAACCAAAGCCTTCGCCGCCGCCAATGCCAAGAGCCCCATGGCTCCGTTGCAAATCCAACGCCGTGATTTGCGCCCCAACGACGTTCAGGTCGACATCGCTTTCTGCGGCGTCTGCCACTCCGACCTCCACACCGTCCGTAACGAATGGGGTGGTGGGACCATTTACCCGTGCGTGCCTGGGCACGAGATCGTCGGTACCGTCGGTGCCGTCGGCGCTTCCGTGAAGAGCTTCAAGAAGGGCGACCTCGTCGGCGTCGGCTGCATGGTCGACTCCTGCCGCGAGTGCTCCGCTTGCAGTGACGGTCTCGAGCAGTTCTGCGAGCGCGGCTTCACCGGCACGTACAACGCGCCCGACCGCAAGACCGGCGACAACACGCTGGGCGGCTACTCGGACAAGGTCGTCGTCGACGAGAAGTTCGTCCTCCGCATGCCGAAGGGGTTGGACCTCGCCGGCGCGGCGCCGCTCTTGTGCGCCGGCATCACCACCTGGTCGCCGCTCAAGCACTGGGGCGCCGGCCCGGGCAAGAAGGTCGGCATCGTCGGCCTTGGTGGTCTCGGACACATGGGCGTGAAGCTCGGCGCGGCGCTCGGCGCCCACGTCGTGCTCTTCACCAGCTCGCCCAACAAGCGGGAAGACGGCCTGCGACTCGGTGCCAAGGAAGTGGTCGTGTCGAAGGACGCCGAGGCCATGACGAAGATGGCCGGGCAGCTCGATCTCATCATCGACACGGTGTCGGCGGCGCACAATCTCGACCCGGAAATCGCTTGCTTGAAGCGCGACGGCACGCTGGTGCTGGTCGGCGCACCCGAGCACCCGCATCCGTCGCCGACGATCTTCCACATGATCTTCGGCCGCAAGAGCCTCGCGGGCTCGCTCATCGGCGGCATCAAGGAGACGCAGGAGATGCTCGACTTCTGCGGCAAGCACGGCATCACGTCGGACATCGAGAAGATCCCGATGGAGAAGATCAACGATGCTTACGAGCGCATGCTGAAGCAGGACGTGAAGTACCGCTTCGTCATCGACATGAAGACGCTGTAGTCGACCTAGGGCGTAGCGCTATAGCGGACGCTGCCGTCCGCTTCCTCGCCGATCTCCAAGGTGACGACCGAGCCTTTAGCGAGGCTCGTCATCTTGGGGGCGGGGAGGAACACCGTCTTCCAGCTGTGGGTGCGGAAGCCATCGAGGCTGATACCCGCGCCAAGGTCGGCGGTGAAGCTCAAGAAGAAACCGTTCCAGTCGCTCTTGAAGTCGACGTTGAAGCTCGCGCGACCCGCGAAGCGAGTGGGTGGCGGCGCGCCGACGTCGTACGACGCGAGCACCGCGCTGGCGGCGATGCGCTGGCCGTCGTGCTCGTTGCAGGCATAGGTCGCTTGGCGCGAGAGCTCGCCCATCGCGTCGAGCTCGTAGGCGTAAGGCTTGTGCCGCCAGAAGGCGACGAGATCATTCTCGAAGTCGGGCACCCAGACGGGCCAGGCGATGACATCGACCCGCGCCGGGATGAACACGGCGCCGGGCTTCGCGAGCCGCTGTCGCGCATCAGCGCAGGTCGCGAGGATCCCCTCGTCGATGCCGAAGTGGCCGAGCACCTCGGCGATGACGACGTCGGCCGGCTCCTTCAGCGTCACCGAGCCGGAGTGGCCGATGTGCGCCTCGGCGCGTCCGCTGAACCCGTTGGCGGCGAACGTGCGCATCAAGGTGCCGCCGATGTCGGTGGCGTCGATGGCGTCGAGGTGGGCAGCGCCGGCGGTCAGCGCCCACAGCCCTAGGATGCCCGAGCCGGCGCCGATGTCGAGAACCCGCACGCCGGGTTTGACGACGGCGTTGATGGCGCGCTGGAAGGTCAGCGAACGCGTCGTGTCACGCAGCATCTCCATGTGCACCGGCGTCGACGCGAAAGTCTCGAAGCGCGTCGACAAGCGCAACGGGTAGGAGAGGAAGCGGGCAGTCACTCAGTTCCGCTTTGCTTTCTTGCCGGGGTCGCGCGAGGCGATCTTGGCCGCGAGAGCTGCTACGGCGCCGGCGGCCGAACCGGGAAAGCGCTGCTTGAAGGTGGCGACGTCGTAGGCGTCCACCGCCGCGAGATAGTCGTCGAAGGCGCCCTCGGCGTCGTGGTCGAGCACCTCCGGGTAGTCGCACATGAGCGCGACCATGGCGTCCACGGCTTCGGCGCGGCGCATGCCGCCCTTGGTGAAGCGTCCAACGGCGTGGGTGAGCTCCGGCGCGTCTCCGTCGGCGATCATGGCTTCCGCGAGGACCTGGAGATGCGCCCGCAAGATGCGCGCGTCACCCGGGTCGTCCTCGGCGCGACGCTCGAGATAGTCGAAGACCGGGGGCAACATGGCGTCGAGCTCGACACCGCGCCAGATGGCGGGCTCTTGCGGCGCGTCGGCGTCATACTCGGGAATGTCGACGAAGGTCTCGGCGATGCGGGCGTTTGCTTGCTCGCGGTTCCAGGCGACCTCCGGCTCGCCCTCTGGATCACCGGGACACGCGCCGCGCCCGTCGAGACAAGCGGGCCGTTCGCTATCGCGGTCGGAGGTGCCGATGAGACCGATGGTGTGCGTCCAGGAGCCGTAGCGGTACTTGAGCTGCTTGCTGTTTTGGAACGCCTCTCCCACGCTCACGTCGTCTTCGTGTTGGGCGTCGGGATGACCGTCGACGAAGTCCTCGTCATCGAGGTCCCCGTAGGTCGCGCCACCGGTCTCGAAGCTGTGGAAGGCGGTGTCGTTCCAGCCCATGGAGGTCTGCACGAGAGCGTGCAAGTCGCCGAGGAGCGCGTCGCCGCCGATGATGACGCGGCGGCTGACGTCGCTGCCGTCGAGCCGGATCTCGAGCTCGGAAGTCTGCATGAGGAACGCTACCGCCGACCGCCGCGCCAGCTCAAGATGAACGTGATGGCGGGCGCGGCATCGAGCGATTGGCGCCCACCGTCGAGGTTGTCGCGGTCATCGTCGGCGAGCCGCACCACCCGGCCGAGGTTGACCGCCGGCTTGGCGGCGAGCCACAGGTCCGAGACCAGCCGCGCCGCGATGATGCCGCCGAAGTAGTGGTTCGTGAGCCGCGCGTATGCGGCGGTGCCGTCGGCGACCGCGACGTCGACAATCCGATATAGCGGATAGTCGAAGCGCAGGGCGACGCCCACCTCGAAGCGCTCGCCTACCCTACGGACCGCCTGCGGTTGGGGCCAGAGCGCCTCGACACGCCAATATTCGTTGGACCAGCGCAGGCCGGCGATCGGAATCACCGGGGAGAAAGGCAAGGTGTTGGTGAAGAGCAACCCGAAGCTCACCACGAAGTCGCGGTTGCCCGAGACGGCGTAGCTCGCCAGGGCGACGCCCGCGATGGTGAGGTCGCGGGGGACCCGGAAGTCGGCATCGCTGGTGAATCGGCCCGCGGCCACCGGCACCAGGCTCAGCGTCCAGCGCTCGTTCAGTGGCACGAGCAAGAGCAGGCCGACCTGGAGATCGTTGCCGACGAAGGTGCCACCGTCGCCGGGATCGGCGCCCTCTAGCCAGGTGCGGCGCGCATAGATCGACGCGCCCACCAGGAATTGATCCGTGAGCCGGAGCGGCGGGGTGCCCAGGGCCAGCTCGGTGCTCGCCGATCGCGTCGTCCCACCGAGCAGAGTTTGCGCGATGTAGGCGCGGTCTTGGCGCGACTGTGCGCCTGCCGAGCCGGCTGCGAGAGTGATGAGCGCGAACGCAAGGAGACGGTTCAAGACTACTTCAAGACTTCGGTCACCTTGCTCGTCCGACCTGGGCTCACCGTGACCGACACGATGCGCTCGCTATGCAGCTCCGGGTTGACCAAGCGCAAGGAATAGACGCCTTCGTACAATTGGGTCGGTGGCAGCGGCGTGCTGCCGAGCTTCTTGCCCCCAAGGTAAACGTCGGCCCACGGCTGAGCGTCGACGACGACGTGTCCGGTGCGGAAGACGAGCTCCTTGCGAACGCTGTCGCCGGGCTTGGTGTTGAGCCGCACGGTCGTGTCGAAGCTGGACTTCTCGTCGCGTAGGCGGATGGTCCAGCGGCCGGCATCGATGCGCTTGTCGGTGATGGGAGTCCGCCCGAGCGGAGTGCCGTTCACCGAGACATTGGCGTCGGGGACGCTCGAGAGGAAGAGGCGCGCGGTCCTGTCGACGTCGGGACGGCGGGGAGGAGGAGGGCGCGTGCCGACGGCAGGGGGCTTCACTGGATCCGCGATCGGTTTGGCGGCAATCGGCTTGTCCGCAATCGGCTTGTCGGCCATCGGCTCATCGGCCATCGGCCCATCGGCGATCGGTCCATCGGCGATCGGCCTATCGGCAATCGGCTTCTCGACAATCGGTTTCTCGGCAATCGGCTTCTCGGCAATCGGCTTCTCTGCAATCCGCGTGTCGGCGGTCGGTATCTCCGCCTCCGGCTCATACCAAGCCGCAATCCCCACCACGATCAACACCGCCGCCATCAACGCCGCGCCCACCACCACGGTGCGCGTCGACTTGCTCGCCGGTGTCGGCGTCCGTTCCCCGAGCAGGATATCCCGCATCGCCGTCGGCGGCCGCCGCAGGTCACTCGGCCGTGCGTCGGGAAACAAGCCGCGCGCCATCGCCGCCACGTCGTCATCGCCGGTGCTGCCGAGCACGCTGGCGATCCGCCCGGCTTCCCGCCGCACCGCATCGCAGCTCTCCGGCCGTGCATCGACCGCGACGGAGAGCATCTGCTCGCACAGACGTGCGAGGTCCGGATCGCAATCCGGCCTGAGCGCGGTCAGCGGCGTGTGTTTGCCTTCGCGCACGCGGTTCAAGAGCTCGAGTTGATCTTCGCCCGCATAGCAGCGGCGCCGCGTCACCAGCTCATAGAGCACGATGCCCAGCGCATAGACGTCGGTGCGCCGATCGACGGTCATGCCACGCGCTTGCTCGGGGGCCATGTAGCCGATCTTCCCCTTGAGGACGCCGGCTCGCGTCAGCTCCAGCTCGTCACGCGCGGTGGCGATGCCGAAGTCCACGACCTTGACCACTCCCTGCCAGGTCACGAACACGTTGGTCGGCGATACATCGCGATGCACCACGGCCAGCGAGCGCCAGTCGTCATCGCGAAGCTCGTGCGCGGCGTGCAGGCCGGCCGCGGCGCCGGCGATGATTCGAGCGACGACGGCGTCGGGAATCGTCACTTTGCTCTGCACCGAGCGAGCGAGCACTTGGCCCAGATCGACGCCCTCTAGGTGCTCCATGGCCAGGGCGTATTGCCCGTCGACATCGAAGAGCTCGTACACCTGGATGAGGTTGTGGTGCTTGAAGCGGCCGGCGAGGCGCGCCTCGCGCAGGAACATGGCCACCGTTTGGTCGCGCTGCGCGAGCTTCGCGTTCAGGCGCTTCACCACGACGGATTTCTTGAAGCCGCCGGGTCCAGCCATGCTCGCGAGGAAGAGCTCCGCCATGCCGCCGACGGCGAGGCGCTCCTCGAGCACGTATCGGCCGAACTGGCTGCGCTCCATGGCGGGGAGTGTAGCCGCATTGGCACCCGTGCAGAAACCTCGATATGAAGCGCCTCTATGCGCCCCCTGGCCCTGGCAACGCTGCTGTTCGTAGCGCCGACGCTCGCGTTCGCCGGTAGCCTGTCGCTGGCCCAGGCCGAGCAAGCCTATGCGGCCCTCGACTTCGACCAAGTAATGCCCCTGTTGGCGAGGGCCGGCCGGGAAACCCTGACTCCCGAGGAGGAGCAGCGACGTCGTGAGCTCACGGCCGTGATGCATGCCATCTACGAACGCCCGGTGCTCGCTCGCAACGGCTTTCTCGAGGTCCTGGCGTACGAGCCGCGCTACCAACTGCCGGACGGCAGCGCTCCCAAGATCCGCCTGGCGTTCGAGGACGCACTCTCCGCGCGGGACGCCATGGGTGTGAAGCCGGCGCCGCCCGTGACCAAACAGTGGTGGTTCTGGGCGGGTGTCGGCGCCTTGGTCGTGGGCAGTATCGTCGCCGTCGGCATCGCCGCGAGCAACCACGCTCCCGAGCACGACTACGGACCCTACGCCCTGCCGTGAGACTGCTGACCGTCATAGCGGTTCTCGCGACCAGTGCTTGCGGCGCCGACGACCTCGTCGTCGATGTGCAGTCGCGCCGCATCGTTCCGACCGAGGTGGACTCGCTCCGCATCACCGTAAGCGATGTCGATGAGACCGACATCTTGCGGAGCATCGTGGTGCGCTTGACCAGCGCCTTTCCCGCCGCCGTGCTCTTCGAGATCGGGGAGGAGACCCCGGAGAGGTTGCGCGTCGAGGTCGAAGCCCGCCAGGGCCAGAATGTCGTCGACAGCGCCGCCGCCGAAGCTGGACGCGAAGACGGTACCACGCGTATTCGGATCAACCTGGACGGATAGTGCCGCCTCAAGTGGCGGCCAGCTAGCGAAGCGAAACACGCGCCGAAGGCGACAGCGCAGCTCATAACCCGCCAGCGCTGCAAATCTCCTCAATGCGGGTTATGAGATGAGCTGTAGATGATCGACTACGATCCGCACGACTGGTGGGCGACCTTCTTCGCCGTGCGGGGCTCGATGTTGACCGAGCTCTTGTCGCGAATCCTCGTTTGCACGGCGGTAGCGGCCGGCGTCGCGGTCGCGGCGGAGTACGGTTACGAGGTCGATGCGCCGGCGACACCACACACCTTGGTCGGGGTCGCGCTCGGACTGCTCTTGGTGTTCCGCACGAACGCCTCTTATGACCGCTTCTGGGAAGGTCGAAAGCTCTGGGGGGGCATCGTCAATGCGTCGCGCAACCTCGTGCGCGGTGCCGCGGCCCTCTTTCCCCGAGACAAGGCGTACGACGAGTTGTGCCTGTGGGCCCGAGCTTTTCCATATGCGTGCATGCATCAGCTCCGCGGCAGCAAGGCGGCGTTGCCGGTGGGTCTCACTCCCGCCGAGGAGGCTCAGGTGTTGGTCGCGCAGCATCCGCCTCTGGCGGTGGCGCTCCGTATGAGCCGGGCCTTGAAAGACGCCCGCGATCGCGGACTCGTCTCGGACATCCAGCAGATGCAGCTCGACGGCCTGGTGGCACAGCTCATCGATCACGTCGGTGCTTGCGAGCGCATCCACAAGACGCCACTTCCCTTCGCGTATGTCGTGCACCTGCGTCGCGCCCTGCTCATCTACTGCATGACGCTGCCGTTCGTGCTCGTGAAGCCGATGCACTTCTGGAGTGTCGTCGCCTCCGCGCTGATCGCCTTCGTGCTCTTCGGCATCGAGGAGATCGGGGTCGAGATCGAAGATCCCTTCGGCAAGGATTCGAACGATCTGCCTCTCGAGAGCATCTGCGACTCCATCGACAAGACCCTCCAGGCGCTGTGAATGGCGTACGAGCTTCGCGACTACTTCGAGACCCAGGACGGCTCGCGCCCGGAGACCGCGGGCCTCGCCGAGGCGTTGGCCAAGAAACACCCCCTTGCCGCGTTCGCGATCTTGCGTGGCGGCGATGTCTTCGAACGGTCAGCCGCTAAAGCGGACATCGCGCGCCGATCCGCGGAGCAATACGTCGCGGCGCTGGAGCTGGAGAGTCACGGCGCAAGCAGCCCCGAGATCGCGCAGGTTCGCGGCGACGCGACGCAGCTCCTCGCGGGGAATCCCGCGCTCGTGCAACGAATGGCCGCCGCCAAACCCTTGCGCCTCGACATCGCGCCGCCGGGTGCGGCCTTCACCAAGCTCGGCCTACCGCGGGCCATGAGCACTCACGTCGCGGGAGTGTTTTGGGACGTGCCTGAATGGCCGAAGGCGCGCATCGTCGTCCGCCGCGAACGCCTTGGTGACACGCCGGCACTGGTGGCGCACGAGCTCGGCCATGCGGTGTTCTATCTGGCGTTCAGCGACGCCGAGCGCTCGAGCATTTACGACATGCTGCGGCCGACGTTCGGGTCGCGCGCCTCCATGGACGAGGCCTTCGCGATTTACACCGAGCGCGAGGTCCAGAGCGCCTTCGAAGCGAAAGATCGAGCCGCGCCCGGCATTTACGGGGCCGTCCGGCGGCAGTGGTCGAACGACCAGGTGTTCACCCGCTTCGTGCGCAAGCTCTACTTCCCCCAGAAGCCCCTGGCGGGACCGGGAATGCCGCCTATTTGAAGGGTCTTGCGCGGGTGCCCGCAGGTCCGAAAACCCGAGCAACGCCTAGGACTTTCAGCCCGATACGTCCCGCGTGCAGAACTACCCCCCCGTTCACCTCCCGCGTGTCTTCTTCACGCTGGCCCTCGCCGTAGGCCTGCTCTCGACCCCGGCTCCGGCCACCGCCGCGCCGATCGTCGATACCGACCGCGACGGGCTCTCGGACGCCGACGAGACGACCAACGGCACCTCGCCGACCAACCCCGACAGCGACGGTGACGGGCTCACCGACGGCCGCGAGGTCAAAACGCACGGGACCGATCCCATGGACGCCGATAGCGATGATGGCGGCGTCAGCGACGGCATCGAAGTCTTGGTTCGCCACACCGATCCCAAGGCCGGCGCCGACGACGGCAGCACCGCGACCTTTGGCGGCGGCTTGCTTGCCACCTTCG
Source organism: Myxococcota bacterium (assembly GCA_041288095.1). GTDB lineage: Bacteria > Myxococcota > XYA12-FULL-58-9 > XYA12-FULL-58-9 > JALHOP01 > JALHOP01. The sequence goes on along the minus strand of JBGGMJ010000163.1, from coordinate 27,375 downwards.
TCGACGTCAACAGCGTCGCGAACATCGCCAACCTCGCCCAAGCCGAGTCCGCTTTCGCGACCACGACGCCCAACGCCCTGCATTCGTACGTGAGCTACGTGCCTTTGGATTACGGAGACGGCACGGGCGACGCGGACGGTGCTTTCGCCGGTGGCACCGCCTTGCAAGACGTGTGGAGCGACGACCGCGATACCTGGGTTTGCGCCTTCTCGGGATACATCGTCGTGCCACCGGCGACGGTCCCGGGCACGCACTACACGTTCGCGGTCGGCAGCGTCGACGGCGTGCGCCTGCGCGTGTTCGACGGTACCGCGTTGTTCACCGCCGAAGTGGACGGTAACCGCGCCTTCACGACCGGCCCGTTCCTGTCGGTCGAGTTCCCGGCGGCGGGCGGTCTCTTCCCCATCGAGCTCGTTTCCTACGGCGACGTCGGCTCGTGGGGCCTCGAGCTGTCGAGCGCGCCCGAGGGCACGGTGTTCAGCACCACCGACTACGACATTCTCACCGCGCCGAACCTCGTGGTCGCGGACCTCGTCGGCTTGCAGACGGTCACCGACATCGACGGCGGCTCGATGCAGAACGACGACATCATGGAGGTGCTCGTTCGTGTCCGCAATGACGGTCAGATGGCCGCCGAGTCGGTGACCTTCGACGTCAATCCACCGGGCGGCGTCACGCTCACCGGCGCTGGTCTCGGCTTTACCAGTGTTCCACCGGGTGCAACCGTCGCCGGCAACGAGGTCACGCTCGGCCGCCTGCCTCCGGGCCACACCTTCCACATCGTCTTCCGCGCGCGCTTGATCGCCACCGGCGAGCAACGGTTGCAAGGCATCATCACCGCCAGCACCACCACGCACCCGAGCATCGGCGCGAGCCGCGCCATCGAGTACACCGATGACCCCTTCCGCGGAGTCGTCGACAATTGGAACAATCCCGTCGCGCTCTTTCCCACCAACGGTGAAGACGAGGACGACTACAGCTTGGTCGGCGAGGGCCAAACGCTCTTCAACGACAACGACCAGGACGGCATCCCCTACGACGACGAGATCGACGGCGGCACCGATCCGAACAACGCCGACACCGACGGGGACGGCATCGCGGACGGCGACGAAGACAGCGACGGCGACGGCATCCCTGACCATGTCGAAACGATCGGCGGCACCGACCCGAACGACGCGGACACCGACGACGATGGCCTCGAGGACGGCGAGGAAGACGTCGACCACGATGGTGTGGTCGATCCGGGCGAGACCGATCCCAACGACCCGGACAGTGACGCCGACGACCTCGATGACGGCGTCGAGGACGCGATCGGCACCGACCCGCTCGACGCCGACACCGACGGCGGCGGCAAGCCGGATGGCACCGAGGTCTCCGAGGGCACGAACCCCTTGGACGCGGACGACGATGTGCCACCACCGCCACCGAGCCCTGTTGACCCGCTCGACCCAGTCGACGAAGAGCCTGGCCTCGTCGACGCCGATGGTGACGGCATTCCCGACAATTACGAGGTCATCGGTGGCGGCTGCCAAGGTGGCCCGACGACTCCGTGGTCTCCAATGGTGGTGCTCATGATGCTTGCCGTAGCTCCTCGCTTCCGCCGCTTTCGCGGATGGTTCCTCGTCGTTGGTCTGTCGCTCTTCGCGACGTCGGCCCAGGCGCAAGAGAATCGAGGCTTCGCCGCCGAGCGCATGCGCATGTCGATCGACCGCAACGGCATCCTCGACGTCGAGTACGGTCACATTCCCGAGCATCTCACGTGGGATCTCGGTCTCATGGTGGGCGTCGAGAACGATCCGCTGGTCCTCGAGGTTCAGAACGCCGACGGCTCGCGTACGCGCGTTGGTTCGCTCATCGGCACGCGTGTCTCCGGCAACTTCGTCTTCGCCATCGCGTTGTGGGACCACCTGCAGCTCGGTATCGATCTGCCCGTCATTCTCCACCAGAGCCGCGATAGCGTACAGAACGCGACGCTTTCGGATCTCTCGAGCGCGGGTCTCGGCGACCTTCGCCTGGTGCCCAAGATCGGGCTCGTCGGTCAGGAGACCGCGGGCATCGACATCGCGGTCATCGCCGGCGTCACCTTCCCCACCGGCGGCAGCGACGCTTACCGCGGGTCGGACGGTGTATCGTTCCAACCCGAGCTGCTGTTGTCGCGCCGTATCGACGCCTTCCGCATCGCCATGAACCTGGGCTACGCCACGCGCCCCAATCGCGAATCGCTCGACCTGTCGGTTGGCAACGAGCTCTACGGCAAGCTCGGTATGGCGGTGGTATTGGGGCCCGTCGCCGAGCTCGGCGTCAGTGGCTCGATCGCGACGCGCGCATCAGACCCCTTTCAGAACCGCAATCAGACGCCCGCTGAAGTGGACGGCATCCTCTCGTTCTTCTTGCCCTCGGACTTCATCCTCTTCGCCGCCGTCGGCGTTGGTGTCGGCAATGGTTACGGTACGCCCGACTGGCGTCTCGTGGGCGGCTTGCGTTACGCGCCGGTGAAAGAGAAGCCGCCGGAGCCCCAGCCCGAGCCGCCACCGCCGCCGCCGGTCACCGACCGCGATGGCGACGGGATCCTCGACGACCGCGACCAGTGCCCGGACGCCCCCGAGGTTTTCAACCAATTCGAAGACGAAGACGGCTGCCCCGACGCGCCGCCACCGCCGCCCGAGCCCGTGGCCGCGCCAGTGATCATCGACCGCGATGGCGACGGTGTCCCTGACGCCATCGACAACTGCCCCGATGTCCCGGGCCTGCCGGACTTCCAGGGCTGTCCCGAGGCACAGAAGGTGCGTATCGAGAGCGACCGCCTGGTGATCACCGAAACGGTGCGCTTCCGCACCGGCAAGTCGATCATCGACAAGCGCAGCTACACCTTGCTCAACAACATCGCCGCCGTCCTCAAGGTGCACCCGGAGATCGAGCTGGTCGAGGTGGGCGGTCACACCGACGACGTCGGCAGCGACGAGAAGAACCTCGTGCTCTCGCAAAAACGCTCAGCGGCGGTCGTCGCTCATCTCGTCAAGCAGGGTGTCGACGGCGCGCGGCTCGCGGCCATGGGCTATGGCGAGAGCAAGCCGCTCGAGCCCGGCACCTCGAAGGAGGCGCGCGCCGCGAACCGGCGTGTCGAGTTCCTCATCAAGCAGAAGTAGGGCCGTGCGGCGGAGCATGGTGTAGCAGCCTATGCCGGCTGCTTGCGCGGCGGCGGGAGCTCCGGCGTACCGTCGCGCTGACGATTGGCGATGAGTGCGGCGATGGCCTCGTCGCGCGACGGGTAAATGACCCCCTCGACGTTTTGTAAGACCGCGCTCGTGGCGATGAACACACGCGTCAACGGAGCACCGCTATAGCGAGTCGAGTAGCGAAAGTATGTGCGCACGAGGTCCGCGCGATGGACCCCGAATCGCGCCCGAGCGCCTGACTTGATGTCGAGACCGTCGAGGCAAAGCACGACATCCAGGAGGCGTTCGAAGGTCTCGTAGCGTTCTTGCAGTGCCCGCGCGAAAGCGTCCGCGTCCTCGGGTGTGGCGACGACGCAATCGTTGAAACGAAGCTCGTGGATCCAGGGCGCTACCGCCAGTGTGAGACGAAACTTCGTCGAATAGTCGGTCGCCATCGCGACGCACTCTATGGCTTCGGCGGCAAAAACTGAACGTCGTGCGCAGCCGAAAGGCTCACGAGCTCCTGAGGGTCGCTTACCCCATGTAGCGCGGCAAAGAGGTCGAACAATTTCCCCGTCGGCGCGACCCCAAAAACCGCGGTCGTTTCGCCGCCTGAACGGTTGAACAGCCCGTGTGCGATGCCGCGCGGCAAGCGAATCGTGTCACCCGTGGTCGCGGTCAACTTGCCGTCGCCGATCTCGACGTCCATCTCGCCGCTCATCAAGGTCAGCCATTCGTCTTGAAGCGGGTGGATGTGCGGAGGCACGAAGGTGCCGGCAGGCATCACGGCGCTCCACACGAACGCATCCTTGCTGCGAAACACGGGCCGATAGGTGTGCCCGACCACGTTCCAAGCAATGCCGTCCAGGCCCGTGCCCGCCTTGGTGACGCCAATCGTTGAGATCACGAAGCCCTCCGAGCTAACGACATGGAGGTTGTACTGGCTGCGGTGCAGTTCGCAAGGGCGGCGATGTCGCTAACCCATAGTGTTGAGCTCGGGAGGGACGTACTTCTCGCGCATCAACACCAGCTCCTCGGCGACCGTCGGATGCAAGGCACAGGTTGCGTCCCACTGATCTTTCGTGAGCTTCGCTTTGACCGCGATAGCGGCCAGCTGCACGATCTCGGCGGCGACGTCACCGACCATGTGCACACCGACCACCTCGTGGGTGTCGCCGCGCACCACGAGCTTCATGAAGGTGCGGTCCTCGTTGCCGGCGAGGACGTTGCGCATCGGCCGGAAATTCGTGCGGTAGATGTCGACGGCGCCGAAGGTCTTGCGAGCTTGACCTTCACTGAAGCCGACGGCGGCCGCGGGCGGCGAGCAGAAGACGGCGGTGGGGACGTCGGCGTGGTCGAAGGCGCACGGGCGCTTGTCGAAGACCGTCTCCACGAAGGCATGCGCCTCGCGGATGGCGACCGGCGTCAGGTTCAAGCGATCGGTGACGTCGCCGATGGCGTAGATCGACGGCACGTTGGTGCGTGAGTAGGCATCGACCTCGATGGCGCCCGTGCTGTCGAGCTTTACACCAACCTCGCCGAGCCCGATGCCTTCGGTGTTCGGGTCGCGACCGATTGCGACCAGCACCTTGTCGGCGGTGAGTTGGACGCCGGTCGTCGTGCGCAGGCTGAAGCCGCCGCTCTTCTCCTCGATGCTGGTCAGCATGGTGTTGGACGAGACGCGCACACCGTGACGCTCGAGGTCGCTGTGGACCTGGATGCGCAGGTCGTCATCGAAGCCCTGCAGCACGGTGTGGCCGCGATATACGAGGCAGACGTCGACGCCTAGCGCGTTGAAGATGTTCGCAAACTCGACCGCGATGTAACCGCCACCGACGATCACCATGCGCTTCGGTAGCTCGTCGAGCACGAAAGCGTCGTCGGACACCAAGGCAAGCTCGCAGCCCGTTAGCTCGTTGGGCCGGCGCGGGCGGCCGCCGGCGGCAACGAGGATGGTCTGAGCGCTGACCGTCTTGCCGGAAGCGAGCCGCACCTCGTTGGGGCCGACGATACGGGCACGCTCGGCGAAGACCTCGACGCCGGCGTTCACCAGGTTGCGTTCGTAGATGGCGGACAAGCGTGTGACGTCGCGCGCTACGTTATCGCGGAGCGTCGCCCAGTCGAATTTGGTGGCGCCCACGGTCCAGCCGTAGCCGGCGGCGTCGCGGAACGCCTGCGCGAACTCGGCGCCGAAAACGAGGAACTTCTTGGGGATGCAGCCGCGCACCACGCAGGTGCCGCCGATGCGGCTCTCCTCGGCGAGGCCGACGCGCGCCCCCTTGGTGGCCGCGAGCCGCGACGCGCGAGTGCCGCCCGAGCCGGCGCCGATTGTGAACAAGTCGTAGTCGAAGGAACCCATGGCGACTTATTATAGGGCGCATGCCCCCTCGTATGCCCAGCGTCTTCATCGCTCATGGTGCGCCGCCCCTCCTCGACATGCCCAGCTGGGTCGGCGAGCTCAAAACGTGGGCCGACGCCATGCCGCGGCCTTCGGCGGTTTTGATGCTGTCAGCGCATTGGGAAGAGCGCCCCATCACCATCGGCGCGACCCGGACCGTGCCGCTCGTCTACGATTTCTACGGCTTCCCCGAGCACTACTACCGGCAACAATACGCTTCGCCCGGCGCGCCCGCCGTGGCCAAACGTGTCGCCGCGCTCCTGGGAGAAAAGCAGCCCGTCGCCCAAGCGCCTGACCGCGGTCTCGATCACGGTGCCTACGTACCGCTCGTAGCCATGTACCCGAAAGCCGACATCCCGGTGTTGCAGGTGTCGCTCCCGAGCGAGGATCCCAAGGAGCTCTTCGCCTTCGGCCGCGCTCTCAAGCCACTACGCGACGAGGGTGTTCTGATTGCCGGCAGTGGTTTCATCACGCACAACCTGCGCCGCGCCGATTGGACCGGCTCCGCGCCGACGCCGTCCTGGGCGTCCGAGATGGACGCTTGGACCGCGGACGCGCTCACGCGTAACGACGTCGACGCCCTGCTCGACTACAAGGCCAAGGCGCCCGGGGTGACCACGGCATTGCCGACCCACGAGCACTTCGTACCGCTCTTGGTCGCCGTGGGTGCCAGTGACCTCAAGACCGCGCCGACGTTTCCCATCGATGGTTTCTGGCTCTCGTCGTTTTCACGGCGCTCTGTGCAGCTCGCCTAGAACGTGATTATGGTGGCGACATGAACATCAAGATCCATGCGGTGAATGTCGGTTCCACGGACGACCTCGAGCCCCGCGTTCGCGACGATATCAAGCACGCCCTGCGCGGCTTCGACGAGCGCGTCACCAACGTCACGGTGCACCTGCGCGATCAGAACGGCGGCAAGGGCGGCGTCGACAAACACGTGACCATCGAGGCGCACATCGCCGGTCTGCCCGCCATCGCGGTCAACAGCGAAGACGCCGACATGTCCAAGGCCCTTACAAGCGCCATGGACAAGCTGACGCACGCGGCACAGCACAAGGCTGGCAAGCAGGCGCGTTAGGCTGTAATCGCAGGCCGTGATTCGTCTCGACAACATCGACCAGCGCTACGGCAAGCAGATCCTGCTTACCGAAGCTTCAGCCGCCATCAACAAGGGCGAAAAGATCGGTCTCGTCGGCCCCAACGGCGCCGGCAAGTCGACGATCTTCCGCCTCATCGTGCGCGAAGAGGAGCCGGATGGTGGCCAGGTCACCATCGACCGCGACGTCACTATCGGGCACTTCTCGCAGGACGTCGGTGAGATGTCGGGTGAGACCGTGGTCGAGGCGGTGCTGCGTGGTGCCGGCATGGTCTCCGAGGTCGCCTCCGAGCTGCACAAGCTCGAGGCCGCGATGGCGGACCCAGAGAATCCCGATCTCGAGAAGACCCTCGAGCGTTACGGCGACGTGCAAGCCCGCTTCTACGAGCTCGGTGGCTACGCCCTCGAATCCCAGGCGCGCGAGATCTTGAGCGGTCTCGGCTTCCGCGAAGAGGTCATGGACCGCGACGTCGGACTCCTCTCCGGCGGTTGGAAGATGCGCGTCGCGCTCGCCCGCATCCTGCTGATGAAACCGGACGTCATGCTGCTCGACGAGCCCTCCAACCACTTGGACATCGAGTCGCTCATCTGGCTCGAGCGCTTCTTGAAGGAGTACCCCGGCGCCGTTCTCATGACCTCGCACGACCGCGAGCTCATGAATCGGATCGTTGGCAAGATCATCGAGATCGACGGCGGCGAGCTGATCACCTACAGCGGCAACTACGACTTTTACATGCAACAGCGCGCCATCATGGAGGCGCAAGCCGAGGCGCAGTTCGCCCGACAAGAAGCCATGCTCGCCAAGGAGCGTCGCTTCATCGAGCGCTTCAAGGCGCAGGCCGCTAAAGCGGCTCAAGTGCAATCACGCGTCAAGAAGCTCGACAAGATCGAGAAGCTCGAGCCGCCGAAGAAGCGCAAGACGCTGCAGTTCGAGTTCGGACATTCGCCGCGCCTCGGGGAAGAGGTGGTCCGCTGCGATCACATCGAGAAGCGCTACGACACGCGTACCATCTACGACGGTCTCGACTTCCTGCTGCGCCGCGGTGAGCGCTGGTGCGTGATGGGCCAGAACGGCGCCGGCAAATCGACCCTGCTCAAGATCGTCTCGGGCGAGATCAACGCCGATGCCGGTAGGGTAGTGCTCGGGCCCAGCGTCAAGCTCGGCTACTTCGCCCAGCACGCCATGGAGCTGCTCAGCCCCGAGCAGACCGTGTGGGAAACCCTGGTCGCGAAGTTCCCGCTCGCGTCCGTCGGTTCGTTGCGTACCCTCGCCGGGTGCTTCGGCTTCTCCGGCGACGACATCGACAAGCGCACCCGCAACCTCTCCGGCGGCGAGAAGGTGCGTCTCGTCATGGCGCGCTTGCTCTACGACTCACCAAACTTCCTGGTGTTCGACGAGCCGACGAATCACTTGGACATCGCAACCAAGGAGATGCTGGTCACGGCGCTCAAGGACTTCGAGGGCAGTATGCTCTTCGTGTCCCACGATCGAAAATTCCTGTCGGCTCTAGCGAACAAGGTGCTCGAGCTCGACGGCGACCAGGTGAAGGTCTACCAGGGAACTTACGACGAGTACGTGCGCGCGTCGGGGCACGAGGCCCCGGGCATCCACGACTGAGAGCCGACGAGGGCTTAGGCAGGCGTGCTGTTCATCAAGAGACGGGCGCGCGCCGCGTTGAGGGCGTCGAGGTGCGGCCCGAAGTGGCGCCAGCTGATGGCCCACTCGCCGACGATCTGGACCGCTTTGCGGCGAACCTCGGGACTTCCGGACAGACCGATTTGCGCCACGACTCCGGGAAGCGGTGTGACACTCTCTTGCGCACGCGTCGTTTGCTCCTCGCGCCTCAAGCACTCGAGGGCCGCGAGCTTGGAAGCCTCGGGGCAGTCGGGTCGCGCGGCTAGGATGCCGATTTGATCGACGACGCTACGAAAGCCGGCGCTCGTGCGCGTCAACGAGAGGTCGACGAAAAGGGCCGAGAGGGAATCGGCGACTTCTTGGGATACCGGCCCCGCGGCGATGGTGGTGCGTTGTTGAATTGCTTGGGTCACGATGCTCACTCCTTGTTCTCGCCAAACTGCGTGGGGTTCCAACGATCGCTGTAGAGGTAGGCGAAGAGGTCGTCGGTCGTCGTCTTGCCTTCCCAATAGATCTCGCTGACGTGCTCGGCCGTCTTGTAGCGCGTCGTGACTTCCTTGCCGCTGCAAGCGCTGAAGATGACTTGCTTGAAGTTCTTCCCGGCTAGGACCGCCAAGATATCGTCGGGCAACGGCTTGTTCGCGGCATCGTAGAGCACGCCATCGTCACTCGCGTGGCTCGACCAAATGATCACTTTCGTCTTGTCGTCTTGAACGGTCGCGCGCACATCCGCGAGCATGGCGACCGGATTGATCACCACTCTGAAGTCGTGGTTCACGAGCCACTTGGCGACTCCGTAGAAGCGGTCCCACTCTTTCTGGGTCCACGCGTCGTCGAGGTTACCGCTAAGAAAGACGGCATCGCCGTTCTTGTAGGCCGCCTTGTAGGTGCTCGAGCCAACCGCCTCGGGCGCAAGCAGACGCATCGACCCGTCGGCACTAGCGGCGCGCTCGAAGATCATCGAGCGTCCCTCGCGTCGCATGACGAGGCCCGACCCCGCGAGTCCACCCGTGGTCTTGCTGGTTGGCGCCGGGGAAACCGACTTTGATGCTCCGCCATGACGTACTTGCATCGTGAATGCCTCGATCAGCGTGGTTTGGTGAGTGTGAGCTCGAGCATCTGATTGCCGCGCGCGACCCGCAGACGGTACTGCTGCCCCGGCTCGACGAGAGCGAGCAGAGCTCGAGCCTCGGCGATGGTGGTGGTGCGCTGGCCGTCGACGGCGAGGACGCGGTCGTATTGCTGCAGGCCGTGAACGGTCGTCGCGGTGACCACGGGGCCGTCGATGACGCGCTGACCCGAGTTGAAGGTCTGCGCCAGCGAGAGGTTGCCGAGCGTGAAACCCGGCTCCGTAATCCTGAGGTTCCCGCGCATCAGGCGGTCGATAACGCGCTCGAAGGTCGTGCCACTCGTGATGAACCCAATCGACTGGTCGCCCTCGAGCAAGCCGACCACTTGGCCAGTCAGCTCGCCGTCGAGGTTGAAGGCGCCGGCGCCCGAGTTACCCGGGTTGATCGGTGCGTCGGTCTGGACGCAATCGCAGATCGGACTGCCGAGGTTGCGGTGCAGGCCGGAGACCACGCCGACGGTCGCGCTGTTCTCGTAACCGCGAGGGTCGCCCAGGACAATGGTCGTGTCGCCCAAGCGCGGCGCTCGTCTGCTAAAGCGGGCAGCGGGAATGGTGTCGTTGTCGAGGCGCAAGAGGGCGATGTCGAGATCGGGCGCGACGCCGACGACGGTGGCGCGGCCGACGGTGCGCTGGCCCTGGGCGTCGAGCGCCGCGTAGTAGATGGTTTGGCTCGTGCTCTCGACCATGTGCGCCGCGGTCGTGGCGTAGCCGGGGCGCACGACGGTGCCGGCGCCGCGCGATGGTCCGCCGGAGTTGACGGTCTCGATGCTGACCGCCGAACGTTGGGCCCGGGCGATGGCTTCGGCGACGCGCTCTTGTTGGCTCGCGGGGGTCGCGAGGTGATGGGGCGCGGCGATGAGGGGAGACGCCGGGGGATCGGTGCGCAAGACTGAACGCGGGGACTCGCGACCGTCGGCCGGTCGAGCGGGCGCGGCTTGCGCGAGCACGAGGGGTTCCGGGGCGCCGTTGGGCCAGCTCCGGGCCCCTGCGGCAATGCGTTCCAAAGGCCAGGCCATGGAAGACCAGTATCGGGTGCCGAAACCTTCGGTTGCCCCCAAGCTTTTCACGCATCTGCCGCACCAGGATGCCGATGAGGCAGCATGCGCAAAATTGAGCTTTTGCCGCCCCAGGCACGCCTGGTGGAGGGCACCCCTGCGTCCGTGGCCCCCGCGGTGGCCTTTCCCGCCCGGCCCACGTCCTTCGTGGTCCCCGACCTCCGCCCGACCAACCCCGCCAAGTCGGTGAAGGTCGACAGCGCCCATGCCCCCGACCCTGTCCGCGAGAAGGAGATCACCAAGCTTCTGCGCCAGATGACCCTCGACGAGAAGGTCATGCAGCTCGTCATGATTCCCTGGGACGGCAACCTCACGGGTCCCAAGCCCGGTGAGCCCCCGAGCGGCGGCAGCATCGGGCAGCTGCGCCAGGGCGCCGGTTGGGTCCTCAACCCCAACACGCTCCTCGATGCCCGCATCATCCGGAAGACCAGTGCCACCGAGACGCGTCTCGGCATCCCGACAGCCATCGGCTTCGACGTCATCTCCGGCGACTACACGCTCGGGCCGCAGCTCATGGGCACCGCTTGTAGCTTCGACCCGACGCTCGCGCGGCTCCAGGGCTTGGTCTCGGCCCGCGAGGCGCGCGCTCGCGACATCGATCTCACCTTCGCGCCCAACGTCGACGTGTCGAAGGGCTTGTCGAGCTACGGGCGCGCCATCGAGAGCTCGGGCTCGGCGCCGTTCCTCATCAAGGAGATGGGGGCCGCCAACATCCGCGGCTTCCACGACGGCAAGCTCGCGACCTGCGTCAAGCACTTCGCCGGCTACGGTCAGCCGCGCACGGGCATCGACTACGGCGGCGCTTCCTTGTCGAAGGCCGAATACGATCGCACGCTCATCCCCTTCAAGGAAGCGGTCGCGAACGGCACCGACACCATCATGGCGTCGTTCAACACCATCAACGGCATCGCCTCGCACGAGAACGGCGAGCTCTTCAAAGTGTTGCGCGCCTGGGGCTTCGACGGCGTCGTCATCTCCGACTGGACCGGTATCGCGGAGCTCATTCGTCACGGCACTGCCCGCGATCGCAAACACGCGGCCGAGCTGGCGTTCAAAGCCGGCGTCGACGTCGACATGTCGTCGGGCATCTATGCGGAGCACCTCGGTGGGCTCGTGAAGGAAGGCGTCATCGACGAGCGCGACCTCGACGAGGCCGTTCGCCGCGTCCTGCGCTACAAGTTCCGGCGCGGCCTCTTTGCCGAGAAGCTCGGCAATCCCAACGCGGAAAGCGAGCAGAAGCACATCCTCGGCGCCGAGCACCGTGCCGCCGTGCGCACCATCGCCGAGCGCTCGACGGTCTTGCTCAAGAACGCGGACTTCGGCGGCAAGCCGGCGCTGCCCTTGGGCGGCGAGCTGAGCAAGATCGCGGTCGTGGGTGCTATCGCGGACAACCCAGTCGCCTACCTCGGCCACTGGCGCGGTCGCGGCGAGATCAACGGCCCCACCGCCGAAGGCAAGCCGACGAACCACGATCACATCTCGACCGTGAAGGACGCGTTCGAGGAGCGCTTCGGTAAGGCGCGCGTCGGCCATGCCCAGGGCAACTTCGTGCTCGAGCGCGGCGACACCCTCATGTGGGCCAAGGCCCACGCGCAGGCGCTGGGTTCCGACGCCGTCGTCATGGTGATTGGCGAGAGCGCGGCCATGAGCGGCGAGGGCGCCTCGATCACCAACGACGCGCTCTCGGTGCAGAGACACGACATCGAGCTGGCAAAGTCGCTGCATGCCGCCGGTCACAAAGTGATCGTCGTCAACATCAGTGGCCGCCCAAAGCCGGGCATGCACGAGCTCGAGCCGTACTGTCACGCGTTGGTGCAGGGTTTCCAGCCGGGCACCGAGGCCGGTAACGCCATCGTCAACTTGCTCACCGGGCAGCGGGCCGACGGCTCACTCGTCAACTTCAGCGGCAAGCTCTCCGTCGAATTGCCGCGCGAAGCCATCGACATGCTGAGCGTGCATCACGAGCGTGAGACCACGGGCCGACCCGCCGATGTCGAAAACGCCGACGGCAAATACACCTGGGGCCCGGCGTTCTACGACCGCGATGGCAACCAGATCACCCACCCCAAGGCGCACCCGCTGCACGTCGCGCACAAGCCGGCCTTCCCGTTCGGCTTTGGCTTGTCGTACTCACCCGTGAGCTATGCCGGCCTCACCGCGCCGGCGAAGGTCAGCCGCCGCGAGCTGTGGGACAAGGGCTGCACCGTGCACGTCACCGTCCGCAATGACGGTAAGCGCGCCAAGCACGAGGCCGTGCAGGCGTACATGCAGCTTCGGAACGCCAGCGAGAACCAGCCCGAGAAGCGGCTCGTCGGCAGTGTCATCGTGGCACTCGAGCCCGGCGAGGAAAAGCAGGTGAGCATCACCATTCCCGCCGAAGAATTCGAATTCGCCAGTGAGCGTGCCGGTGGTGCTCGAGTCCTAGAGCCCGGCAAATCGCTGATTGGCGTCGGTGCCAGCTCCGACCCCAAGAGCTGGCTGACGGCGACCGTCGAGGTCGTCGGCAACCAGCATTTCGGCCGGCCCCACGAAATTCAATCTCGGAGTTGATCCATGCGCGCCATCACCCCAACCATGACTGCGGCTTCGGTCGGGGTGTTTGGTCCGCAAATGCGGACAACCGAGCTCAGGCGCGGACCGGTGAGCGACGCGGCCATCAAGGTCAGCGTCGACCCCAAGAAGACCTTCCAGACGATCGAGGGCTTCGGTGCCGCGATGACGGAGTCCGCGGCCATCACCATCGCGCGCCTGCCGGAGCCGCAGCAGAGCAAGGTGCTACGCGAGCTCTTCGACCCGGACACGGGTATGGGCTTCTCATTCATCCGTGTGCCGCTCGGCTCGTCCGATTTCGCGGAGGGCACCTACAGCTACTGCGACGTCAAAGGCCCCGTCGGCAACGAGCTCGAGCACTTCTCCATCGACCGCGATCAGCGCGCGGTCATTCCCATGTTGCAGCGCGCGCTCGCCATCAATCCGAACATCAAGCTGATGATCTCGCCGTGGGCGCCGCCCGAGTGGATGTGCGCGCGCAGCGCCAAGGACGAGCGCATTCTCCCCAAGGAGAACTTCGCGCTCTACGCCGACTACCTGGTGAAGACACTCGATGCCTTCGCCAAGCTCTCGCCGCCCATCTTGTTCGAGGCCATGAGCTGCCAGAACGAGCCCTTCTTCTTCACCGCGAACTACCCGTCGCTCCTCCTCTCGGCGGACGACCAAATCGAGCTCATCAAGAATCACCTCGGCCCCAAGCTCCGCGACTACAACAGGGCGCACGAAGGCGCGCGGCCGCGCGTCAAGCTCCTCACGCACGACCACAACTGGATGCTCTGGGAGGGCGCCAAGAAGGTGCTCGACGGCGTGGGTGCTTTCGCGGACGGCATCGCCTACCACGGGTACGAGGGCGAGCCGCTCGATCACCAGCGACACATCGCGCCCAAGTATCCCAACCTGCCGGTCTACTACACCGAGATCACCGGCATCTATTGGGACAAGACGACCGCCGCCGATGATCTCATGTGGGACGCGAAGAACGTCCTCGTCGGTGCGCTCAAGCAGGGTGCCCGCGCCTGTCTCAAGTGGAACATCGTCCTCGACGGCAAGAACGGACCATTGAACGGTGGCGTCGACTTCTTGAAGGCCTTCATCCGCGTGGTATCGCCCGACAAGATCGAGGCGAACCAAGAGCACTTCGGGATGGGCGTCGCCAGCACCACCATCAAGCGCGGCGCGGTGCGCATCGACACGGCGACCTCGGCGCCGCTCGACTGCGTCGCCTTCCAGAACCCCGACGGCTCACGCGTCCTGCTCACCTACAATCCGACCGAGCAGCCATTGCTGGTGGCGCTCGAGAGCGGTGTCCAAGCGAGCCTCGCCCCCAAGAGTTTAGTCGCCATCCGTTGGTGATTCGTTGCCTTTGCCCCCCAGAGTTTTCTGACGTTACGCCACACACTGCGCCATACAACGCCCACAAATCAGTGATCTTACGAGCACTCGGCGTTGGATCGAGTCTTGCTTCTGATGCGAACACCCATGATCAGCCACTTGGGTTCCGGAACGGCGGACGACCGTGTTCTCTTCGAGCAGGCGAAAGCCAAGCTCGAGGAGGCCTTTGCCTTGTTGCAGTCCCTCGAGGGCCGCATCCAGGAGGTCCCGCGCGATCCCATCGATGCCGCGAAGCGCGCCGAAGAGCGTGAGCGGTTGCTGGCGTACGTCGAGCACGCCCAGAGCGAAGCCATGCGGTTGGCGCGCCGTAGCCGGCGTCTGAGCCGCATTCGCCTCCGTGCTCAACCGCAAGCCAACGTGCAGCGCTCCACCGACGCCACGGGGGAGAGCGTGCCCGCTGCAGCGGTCGGTGATGACGCGGCGGCCCGGCCGGGCGAGATCGTCACCGAGCCGGTCCCAGCGCTTCCTGTGGTCGAAGCGATCATCGAGCAGGTCGAGCCCAGCGAGCTCGATGCGGTCGAGCGCGCGTTCGAGGCGGCGACCAAAGAGCTGAAGCAACGGATCGACGCCGAGCGCGGCGAGCTGACGCCCGAGCGGATTGCCCGATCGCGCGCCGACACGCTCATCGGTCCGTACGGCGACCTCGACGACGAAGCCGTCGAGATCAGCGACGAAGAGCTCAAGGCCTTCGAAGAAGCCATGGCCAGGACCTACACGCCCGCGAAGATCGAGTGGCGGCCGGCTCGCGCGGAAACCGCCGAGAGCGAGAAGGCCGGAGCTCGCATGCGCCGTGACCGTTCACCCACCGAGCGCATGGATCGACCGATGACAGACGCACCGTACTACGCGCGCTTCTTGACCGTGCGCGCGCTCGTGATCGCCGTCGCGGCGCTCGTACTCACGACCATCGGCGTCTTCACCGTCAAGGCGATGCGCGACTCCAGGACGGCCGACGACTTCGTCGAGATGCCGTATGTCTTCGTCGGCCCGCCCGGCGAGCTCGCGACCCCGGCGGAGCCGGAGGACCCCGTGAAGATGACGCCACGACCGCGTAACGCGAGACTCGATCGCAATCGCGGCCGTCGTTAGGCTCGCATCACTCGCGCGCCAATCGCGCCCAGCAGCCCGCCGAGCAGTATCGCGCCGCCGACATGACCAATCGCGAAGTGCCAGGTCTCCGCCAGCGGACAAGCAAGGAACACCGCGGCGCCGGCGACCGCGGCTGAGAAGCTCGCGAGCAAGAGCCCGTTGAGAGTCGGCCGCAGCGGCTCGGTTGCCCGGCGCGCCACGAAGACGGCGGCGCCAACGATGCCGCCGATGGCGAGGGTCATGAGGACGCAGGGCAGATCGCCGCGCAGCGAATGCGCCTGCGCTGGGGCTTGCGCGTACGCTATCGCGACCGCCGAGAGGAGCACGAACGGCATCGCCACCAAGCGCTGCGTACCTCGCGGGCTCGTCCAGAGGCTGCCCATGGCCGCCAACAAGGTGCGGGCCGCGAAGCTCAGCATGATCAGCGTGACCGCGGCCATGAAGAAAGGCTCGCGCGTGCCGGGACGAATGCCGTGGCGGCCGAGGATGATGGCGGTGCCTACGAGGCCGACCACGACCGCAATAGCGGTACGCAACGAAAGCTGCGACCGCGTCGGCGATGGAGTGCGTTGAATCTCGGCGGCGAGCTTCGCCTTGAGCTCCGCGGGCATGCTCATGAGTCGTTATCTCCGTGCGCGATGCCGAGCGCTACGTAGGCACGGTGAGCACGCATCTTCATTGCCGCCGGCGTGGCGCCGACGACCGCGGCCGCTTCGGCGAGCGACAACCCTTCGACACGCACCAGCTCGAACGCGGTGCGGTGGTCCTCGGGGAGGGTCGCGAGCTTGGCCGCGAGCTTCGCGAGGTCCTCACGGCCGGCGACGCGGGCTTCGGGATCGTCCGCCGACGGGAGCAGCTCCTCGTTGGGAATCGCGGTCTCGGGTTTGCGGCGGCGCGAGCGCAAGGCATCGAACATGAGGCGTCTGGCGATGGCGTAAGCCCATGGGAGCACGGCGCCGTTGCGCTCGAAGCTCGCGCGGCCACGGTGCATGCGCAGGAAGGTCTGTTGTACGAGGTCGTCGGCGAGCGCCGCGTCGTTCACGGAGCGTCTCAGGAATCCGCGCAAGCGCGGCGCCAGCCCGTCATAGAGCGGCTCGAATGCGGCGGCATCACCGTGGGCGTAGCGCTCCATGAGCTCGTCCAACTCTGTCGGCTGCGCGTTCACTCGCGCGCACCGGACCACAAAAGGTTGCCGGGCACAACTCGCGTACCCGCTTTGCGAATACGTCGGAGCAGCCGCCGGGTTTCCGTTCGTGTACTAACTAACCATGGATTTCGATGGGAGTTTCTCCCTCATCGGCCCACACGCGACGGACGCCTTGCGGGCCAAGGTCGAAGCGCTCGGCGCCGATGATTGGCTCGAAGACGGCTGGCGCCAGCACGTCTATCGACCGCATCGCGAGTCGAACACGATCCTGCTGATGTTCGACAAGGACTATCGCCACGACGCGCCGACGAAGCTGGCGGCGCATGCGCGCTTCGACGCCGAAATGCAGGCCATCTATCGACGGCTGGAAGGGCACTACGGCACCGGCTATCCCGTACGCGCTTTGTTTGCCCGCTTGCCTCCCGAAGCACGCGTTCATCCGCACTCCGACGCCGGCTTCTCGCTCACCAACTCGCATCGCGTCCACCTGCCCGTGGTCACCCACCCGTCGGCTTGGTTCACAGTGGGAGGCGAGACGAAAGCGGTGCCGTACGGCGAGCTCTGGGAGATCAACAACCAGCGCGAGCACTCTTGTCACAATCAGGGTGACCGCGATCGCGTGCACTTGCTCGTCGATTGGGTGATTCCGGGGGAGCTGCGCTTTTTTCGCCCGGACCCGAAGTTCACCGTGCACTTGCGGCTCGCGCCCGGCGCCAAGGTCGAAACGCCGCTCGGGCGACCGCACCTCGTGGTGGTGACCGCCGCCGATGTCGACCCGGTCGAGCTCGAGCTGACGCGCGAGCTCGAGCCCTTGGCCCGCTGGTTGCGCATGCAGAAGAAGGCGTTCACCCCGCATGACGCGCGGGCAGGCGTGCCGTCGCTGTCGGAGTCGCAAATCAACGAGGTCCTCGATATCCTCGTACGCGCCGAAGTCGTGCAGCACTCCTTCCACCCGTTCACCACGTGACCGATGCAGGCCGCTACAACCCCGGAGATCTACGCGCGGCGCGACGCATCGCCGAGCGGCCCGACTTTTTCGACCGGCCGCTGATCGTCCTCTCCGCGCCGCGCTCGGGAAGCACGTTGCTCTACGAGCTGTTGACGCGGTCGAGCGCCGTCTACGGCCTCGGTGGGGAGAGCCACGGCGTCATCGAGGAGCTGGGCGGCTTCGACCCCATGGACGGTCGTGTCCGCTCGAACAGACTCAACGAGCACGACGCCGACCCCGATACCGTCCTCACTCTTCGCAGCGGCTTCCTCCTTGGGGCCCGGGATGTTCGCGGGGTGCGCTACCTCGACTGCTCTCCGGCGGCGCGGCCGGCCGCGATACGCTTCATCGAGAAGACACCGAAGAACATGTTGCGCGTGCCCTTCATGCGCGCGGTGTTTCCCGGAGCGCGCTTCGTGTTGCTCGTGCGCGACGCCCGCGAGGCGATGTCGAGCATGATCGAGGCGTGGGAGTCGGGCAAGTTCATCACCTATGCATCGCTCGCCGGTTTTCGTGGTCCGTGGTCCATGCTCTTGCCCGAGGGCTACCAGAGCGTCAGTGGCAAGCCCATCGACGCCTGCGTGGCGTTCCAGTGGCGCGAATCCATGCGTGTCGTTTTAGCGGATCTAAACGAGGTGCCGCGAGCCGACTGGTGCGCGGTCGGCTACCGCGAGCTCGTCGATGACCCAGCGGCGGTGCTACGGCGAATCGGTGCGCTCGCGGAGCTCGACTTCGCGGATGTCGCCGCGCAGATCGCCACGGGTCCACTGCCCCTCTCGACACATACGCTGTCGCCGCCTCGTCCGGACAAGTGGGAGCGTCACGCGGCACGCTTGCGCAAGATGTTGCCGCTGGTCGCCGACGTCGAACGTCAGGCAGCGACGTTATTGGCGCCCGGCGCGCCTGCGTAATTCGGCGAGCAGGTCGCGGAAGAAAACGACGTCGGCGCGGTCTTCGCGCAAGAAGTGCCGCACCGTGGCACCCGGAGTGACCGGACCGTTCGGTCGGCCGACGACCCAGACCTTGCGGATGGCGTCACGCGAGATTCCGTGGCGCAGCGCTTCGACGTAGCCGGAGAAGGCGCGGCCGTAGCACAGACCGAACTCGCTCTTGGGATCATAGGTGGAGAGGCGGTGCAAGCCCGCGACGTTGCTATCGCGGACGGCGTTGAAGACCCTCTGGATATCCTCGGGAGCAGCCTCGTTGATGCGGCCGGTGGCGCGTGTGCTCATTGTGCAGGCTGTCCGAGGTCGGCTTCGGCAGCGATTGGCGCTGACTGACGGGCAGGGGGCTCGAGCGCAGCGCTGTTGGTGAAGGCGGCCGCAGGGTCGCGGGACTGCCGTTCCACCAGCGGCTGATGGCGGCGCCAACGCGGGGCGTGCTCGGCGAGGGTGTCAGCGTGTCAGGGCTAACGCCAACTGCTCTTGAATGAAGTCCGCGAGCTTGATGCCGCGGTGCGCCAGCTGCTGCGGCACGAACGAGGATTTCGATAGGCCGGGCAGGGTGTTGGTCTCGAGGAAGATCGGCCCCTTGGCGGTCAGGATCATGTCGCTACGCGAGTAACCGAAGCACCCGAGGTGCTGGTGTACGGCGACACCCAAGTCGAGGCACTGCTTGGTCTCGGCGGTGTCGAGCTTCGCGGGCGTGACCTCGGTGATGCCGTCGCCCAAGTACTTCCCCTGGTAGTCGAAGGCGCGGCCCTTTTGTACCAGGACTTCGGAGGCGCAGAGCGGCTCGAGCTTGGCGCCGCGTTGCGCGACACCGACGGTGATCTCGCGGCCCTCGAGGAACATCTCGGCCATGTACGCGTGTCCGGACGTGGCCACGGCGAAGGCGACCTTGGGGAGATCGCTCGAACGGTCGACGATGTGCAGACCCACGGACGAGCCGCTGGCGATTGGCTTCACGACGATCTTCTGGTGCTTGTCCACGAAGTCGGTGATCGCCGCCTGGACCGCCTTGGCGTCGCCCTTGGAGAGGGTGATTTGCTCGGCCACGGGCACGCGGTGCGAAGCGACGACCTTCTTGGTCGCGAGCTTGTCGAAGCAGGTCGCCGAGGCCTTCGAGTCCGATCCGGTATAGTGGACACCGGCGTCCTCGAAGACCTTCTGGATGGTGCCGTTTTCACCTTCATCACCATGCAAGCACAGGAACACCGGCCGGCCGGCGACGTTATTCACCGCCGTCTTGATGTCGGCCGCGAACGGCATACCCTTGGGTGCGAACTGCACCTCGAAGGGTTTCTGGTGCGCGATGACCTCGGCGGCCGGCACCTCGGTGACGGCGCCATTGGGCGCGATGAACCACGGCGTGAAGCCGGGCACGGTCGAGAGGACGTTTTGTGCCGAGGCGAGCGCGACGAGGCGCTCGTCCGACATGCCACCGAAGAGCAAAATAGCCTGCATGGGGCTCACGCTATACAACCTCGCGTGCGGCGCCGCTATGGACGAGCACGGCTTCGGCGGCGCGGATCCCGTCCACGGCGGCACTGACGATCCCGCCGCCGTAGCCCATGCCTTCGCCGGCCGGATAGAGACCGCGCGCGCCGATGGCTTGCATATCGGTGTCGTCGCGAGGCACGCGCACCGGTGATGAAGTGCGAGTCTCGACGCCGATGAGCTTCGCTTCGTTGGTGATGAAGCCGGGGAGGGAGCGGTTGAAGCGCTGCATGGCGCGCTTGAGCGCCTCGATGACCGGCGTGGGGTAGAGCGTCGTGAGGTCGGCGGTCTGCAACCCGCGACGGTAGCTCGTCGCCGGGATGTCCGCTGAAACGGTCCCAGCGACGAAGTCGGCGACACGGCTCGCGGGCGCCACGAAGTCGCCACCACCGGCGGCGTAGGCTTTGCGCTCGGCGTCGAGCTGGAATTCCACGCCGGCGAAGACACCTTCGTGGCCGGCCGCCGCGTAGTCAGCAGGTCCGACCGACACGACGAGCGCGCTGTTCGCGTATTTGCCCGAGCGCGAGGCGTGGCTCATGCCGTTGATGCAGAGCTCGTTCGCGTGCGTCGGAGTCGTCACCACCACGCCGCCGGGGCACATGCAGAACGACCAGACGCCGCGATCCTCTTCGTTGTAGGTGAGCCTGTAATCAGCGGCTGGCAGGTAACCGCGCTCCGACGGCTGACCATAGCGGACGTCGTCGATCAGCGCCTGCGGATGCTCGACGCGGAAGCCAACGGCGAACGGACGGCACTCGAGCGGCAGGCCGTGCGCCAAGAGCTTCTGCCAGATCTCGCGTGCCGAGTGTCCGGTCGCGAGCACCGCCCGCGACACGTCGAGCTTTTCGCCCGAGCGCAACTTCAAGCCCGCGAGCGCGCCGTCGCGGATGTCGAAGTCCTCGAGCGGGGTGTCGAAGCGAAAGGTCGTGCCGAGCTCGGTGAGGTGCGCGCGGATGTTGCGCAGCAGACGGACGAGCTTGTCGGTGCCCAGGTGCGGCCGGTTGTTGATGCGGATGAGTGGGTCGGCGCCGCGCTCGACCAGGAGCTCGAGGACGCGGTCGACGCGCGCATCGCCGACGCGCGTGTAGAGCTTGCCGTCGGAGTAGGTACCGGCGCCGCCTTCGCCGTAACAAACGTTCGAATCGGGATCGAGCTCGCCGCGCTGGTAGAGCCGGCTGACGGCGCGCGTTCGCTCCTCGACGGCGTGACCGCGCTCGAGCACGATGGGTCGCAGCCCCGCCTCGGCGAGAGTGAGCGCCGCGAACAGCCCCGCGGGACCCGCGCCAACGACGACCGGTCGTGGGCCATCGGGCGCCTTGGCGATGCGGTAGCGGTAGCGCTCGGCGGGTGTGTAAGGCACCGCCTTGCGGCTACGAACGAGCTTGCCTGCGACCTTGTCGTGCAAGTCCGCTGTAACGGTGTACACGAAACGTGGCGGGCGTTTGCGCGCGTCGAGAGCACGCTGCAAGATGCGCACGCTCGTCAAATCCCCTTCGCCAAGCCCGCTCTTCTTCAAGAGCGCGTGCAACGCCGGCATCGGGTCGGCCGCCGCTTCCAGCGGCAGCGGCAACTCGGGGATCTTCACGCGCATCGTGGCGTTCGAATACTACCGCGCCTTCTTCTTGGCTACGGGGGCGGGCTTCGGCAGCGACGTGCCGCCCTTCTCGAGGTTCTTCAAGGCGAGGAGGCGATTGTCGCGGTCCTCCCAGAGGTTCAACACCAAGGCGATGTCCTGAAGCGACAGGACGTTCGTGAGGTGGGGGAACTCGACGATGAAGCGGTCGTCGTAGAACGAGCGGATGCGATCGGAGACGAAGAAGCGCAGCAAGCGCTCGCGGTTTTCGGCGTCGACATGGGTAAAGATGAGCCCCATGCCCGACTCGTCGGCGTTTTCGTCGACGCTTACCGTGTGCTTGATCTCGCCGCGGGCGAGCAGGTGCTCGCCGGTCTCGAGCTGGATCTCGAGGTTGAGCGGGAAGCCTCTC
Source organism: Myxococcota bacterium (assembly GCA_041288095.1). Taxonomy (GTDB): domain Bacteria; phylum Myxococcota; class XYA12-FULL-58-9; order XYA12-FULL-58-9; family JALHOP01; genus JALHOP01. Next base: position 5,314 of record JBGGMJ010000163.1, on the reverse strand, counting down.
GGCAGCAGGTAGCTCGAATCGAGGAAGATGCCGCCGATGGCCAGGTTGCGGGTGCGGCAGTGACCTTCGAAGCGGATGGGTTTGCCGTGGTACTGCTCGTCCAGCCACATCCGTGTTGGCATGCGGATGTCGATCCGCTCGTGGTCGCGTCGCTCGTCGCTGCTCATGGGCGCCGATTTACCTTCGCCATCGAGGCCGCCGCAACTCTTTGCCGCAGCCAAAGGTTTTGGGCTACGGTGCCGGCGCCATGAATCGCACGGAGTTCTTGAGCGAGCTCGGCAAGCTCCAACGCGCCTACGAGGCCGAACAGCCGAGTATGGGCTGCATCGCCAGCACCAACGTCCGCGCGTGCTCGCATTGCATGTTTTCGGACGACCTCACCGGTTGCCACCACTGCACGCACTGCTCGAGCTGCACCGACAGCACGAACCTATCGCACTCGACCGGCTGCGCCTCGTGCCACTCGTCGGCGTACCTCACGGACTGCACGGGCTGCAGCAAGAGCGCTTATCTCATTCGCAGCATCGGTTGCACCGAGTGCAACTACTGCTTCGGCTGCGTTGGCCTCGCCAAGAAGGACTTCCACATCCTGAACGTGAAGTACAAACGCGACGAGTACTTCAAGAGGCTCAAGGCCCTGAAGAAGGAGCTCGGTCTCGCCTAGTCGGGGCGGTGTTTGTTAGTTAGGGTGCCGAAAGCGTCATGCCAAAGCTCGACGACCTCCTGAGTGACCTCGCGAACTTCGACGCCCAGCACGACCTGCAGGGCCTCCGGAAGACGCGTGAGACCATCGTCAGCGAGCATCCCGACAGCGAAGCGGCGGTCGAGGCGCTCTACAAGATCGGCCTCGATCATCTGTTCCGCGAGCGCGACCTGGTCGCGGCCGTGGCGCGCTTCGAGGAGGCCGCCAAGCGCAAGCACCCCTTCTGGTCGTCGGCGGCACGCACCTCGCTCGGGCTCTGCTATCACCACCAAGGACGTGGCCAGAAGGCGCTGCTCGAGCTGCGCAAGGTCGCCTACCCCGAGACTCCGACTTCCCACTCGGTGACGGCGCTCGGCTTCATCGAGAGCATCGCCGACCAATCGGGCCAGCCCGACGAGGCCAAGCGCGCCCGCAAGGATCGCATCAAACAACTCGAGGTGCTCATCGACTCTGCCCGCTCTCGCGGACAAGCAAGCGAGCGCGGCTTCTATCTCTACACGCTGGCGTTGGCGCTGCGCGATCAAGGCATCGACGAAGAGAGCGCCAAGACGATGCTGGTCGAGGCCCGCGATCTCGGCCCCGAGGCGCTCGGCGCCGATCTCTTCCGGGCCGTCGTCAGCGCGTTGGGCTAGGACTGCAAGGCGCGGGCCGCCCGCGCGGCAGTCCGCCCACGCACACCTCGAAACGCGTCGCTGTTTGTGCGAGGACTGCCGCGTGGGCTTCTACGTCTACCATCGGCCCGTCAGCGGAGCCGGCCTCTTCGTCGGCCGCGAGCTCACCATGCGCTCGCTCACCACGGGTCTCGCTTCCAACCGCATGTTCGCGGTCTGCGGCGGCCCGAAGCTGGGTCGCACCTCGGTCCTGCAACAGCTCTATGGCGCCAATCAGCTGCAATGGTTGCGTAACCCGAAGGCGGCGAAGCTCGTCCCCATCGTCCTCGACGTCGCGCGGATCAATCCGGGGCAGACGACGCTGCAGGCGTCGCGCAACTTCGCGCAGGCGCTCTGGGAGGCCGTGACGCGCTCGATCAGTGACCCGCGCGTCTACGGCAACAGCCAACCTCCGAAGTTTCCCAAGGCGGATTTCCCGCGCGAGAAGGACCCTTGGGCACTCTTTCACAAGTCGTGCGACGAGCTCTGGAACACCATCTCCGGCACTCCAGCTTGGGCGCGCACGGCGCTGTTCCTCGACAACTGCGACGAGCTGACCACGCGCACCTTCGACATGGCGCTGCCGCCGCTCAATGACTTTTTGCGCTCGAACGTCCAGTACGCTCCAGCGGCCGCCGTCCTCACCGGCGGCCGCATGCTCCGCGAGTTCATCACCGAGAAGACGAGCCCGTTGCGCATGGCTCGACCTTTGTTGCTCGCCCTCCTCAGGAACAGTGAGGCCGACAGCTTGGTCCGCGCCGGCATGCCCGAGGTGACACCCGAGGGCCTCGAGCTCATCAAGTTCGTGACCGGCCGCCACCCGTACCTCATGCAGCGCGTGCTGGGCCAAATGGAGGCGCTCGGCGGCGTCTTCGACGTCGACCAGGCACTGCAGGGCGCGTGGCCCGAGATCGAGCCGGTCTTCAACGCCATTTGGGACGAGTTCGATCTCCGCCGTGGCGTCACCTACCGCGGGGCCTACGCGGCGCCCGAGCACGCCCTCATGCAATATCTCATCGACGCGCGGCGCGAAGTCGTCCTCAAGGACGCCGAGCGCGATCTCGGTGTAAAACCGCTCAAGGAGCACGCCGAATTTCTCGAGTATGTCGGCGTCGCCGACCGCCAGATCCGCGGTGACGTCATCCAGCTTCGCGCGCCTTTCGATCTCTGGAATCGCTGGTACCTCAACAGGATCATGCATTGACCGCTTTGGCTGATCGCATCGCCGCTGTCGCCATCGAGCGCGTCTTCACGGGCGCCGCCGCCGTCGCGCGACTCCATCCGCGTGCCCGCAAGCAGCGCCGCGCCTTGGACATCGTCCACGACGTGCCCTACCTACCTGGCCGCCATCGCGCACACCTGCTCGACATCTACCGTCCGACGCGACACGCGGGGCCTTGGCCGGTCGTGGTCTACATCCACGGTGGCAGCTTCCGTATCCTCTCGAAGGACACCCACTGGATCCCGGGCGTGCAGTTCGCGCGCGCCGGTTACCTAACCTTCGTCGTCAACTACCGCCTGTCGCCGGCGCATCGTTTCCCGGCGGCGTTCGAGGACGTGACCGCGGCCATCGAGTGGGTGATGAAGAGCGCGCCGTTCCATGGCGGCGACACCTCGCGCTTGGTGCTGGCGGGTGAGTCCGCTGGAGCGAACCTCGCCCTCGCTTGGAGCATCGCCGCGACCTACGAGCGGTCCGAGCCCTACGCCCGACGCGTCTACAACAGCGGTATCGTACCGGCGGCCATCGCGCCCGCCTGCGGCATTTTGCAAGTGAGCTCGCCGGAGCGCTTCCGCGACGAGACCGACGCGCCCAGTGGACGCCTCGCGGAGCTGATCTACGGGCGCATCGCCGGCGTCGGCGCCGCCTATCTTCCCGACGACCATCCGGACGAGCCGAGCCTCGCCGATCCCCTCTGGGTGCTCGAGGAAGAGACCCGTCCGCCGGAGCGCCCCTTCCCTGCGGTGACGGCTGGAGTTGGTGACCGTGATCCCATCCGTGCCGACACCGAGCGACTCGACAAGGCGCTGAGCAAGCTAGGCGTCGATCACGCGGCGCGGGTCTACGAGGGCCGTCACGCTTTCCAGATGCTGGTGTGGCAAGAAGCCGCTAAAGCGTACTGGAGCGATACCATCGCTTTCTTGAACGAGCGCGTAAGGCGAGAATAGCCGCGAGCACGCCGATGGCGAGCCACGACGAACCACCGACCTCGGTGCAGACACCGTCGATGCGCGCGCCTCCAGCCAGCATATCGTCCGTGTTCTCCGCCGCCTCCGGTGGTGGTGGGGGCGGGGTGTTCGGGTTCGGCGGCCCGGTGATGATCCCGTCGTCGTCCTCCTGCGTCGGCGTTGCCGGCTCGTCGACGATGGGCGTTCCGGCCTGCGCCTCGTACGCCCCGATGTCGAGCGGGCCCGCCTGTGGTCGCGTCTCACCGGTGGTCGGGTGAAGATACTGCGCCACCGGCGACAGATCGACGCCGTGCGCGCTCCCCGGGTCGACGCCGTTGTTGATTGCCGGCGAGCCGGTGTCCAGACGCCAATCGAAGCCGGCGCGGTTCACCAGCTTGGCATCGAGGATGTGCTGGTTGCCCGAATAGCTGTAGGTGATGTCTGCTGGAGCGGATGTTGCCCCGTCGAACAGCGTGATCTGGCCGAGTGCGTCGTCGACGTAGTTGTTGACGACGGTAAAGACCCGGCCGGCGGCGCTCTCGGCGGGATCGAAGTTCAACAGGGTGACGCCGTCGCCGAGGCCGAGGTTGTTGGCGACGAAGGCGATGCCGACGCGGGCCGCGAGGATCATCGCGGTCGAAGCAAGCGCGGTCGCGCTCACGTAAGTGTTGTTGACGACGTAGAGCTCGTGCGGCGCGTTGTTGCCGTTCTCGCGCGCGAACCAGATGGCGGCGTTCTTGTTCTGGCTGTTCGAGCCTTTGTGCAGCAGGTTGCCGATGATGTAGCCACGGCCGCCCTGCGGGAGATCGATGAGGGCGCTCGATTGGTCCATGGTTCCGCCATCGGCGACCGGCAGCTCGTCCATGATGCGGTTCGCGATGATGAAGTTATTGAGGGCACGCGACTTCACCAGGTGCCCTTCCTTGGCGTGGTGCGAGTAGCTGTAGCGCAGCGTGAAGCTCTCGACGCTCGAGCTGATGTAGATGTTGTGCTCGTAGCCCGAGTCGGCGACGCCGTTGAAGGCGAGCTCGGTGCGCTCGATGAGCACGACGCTGCCGCTGACGTCCCCATGGCCCTCGAGGATGCCGTTCTGGCTGTGGTGCAGATACGCGTCGCGCACCGTCAGGTTCTTGCCCTGGAAGCGAATCGCCGCCGCGTTGCCCGAAGCGCCTTGGGCTCCGGAGATCTCGAGGTTCTCGATGGTGAGGTCGTGGACCGTGGGCAACTCGACGACGAGAATGCCCTTGTCGTTGGGAATGTTGCCTGTGAACGACAAATGAGGGCGACCACCCACACCTTTGAGGGTCAGGTTGCTTTTGGTGATCTTGACCCCCGTGTTGGGGTAATTCCCGGCATCGATCTCGATGGTGTCGCCGTCCACGGCGGCGTCGATTCCCGCCTGGATGGTCGTATACGTGCGCCCCGGGCCGACCTGGACGACCCCGAGGGGGAGGGTCGCGACGATGAGTGCGGTTGCCAGTAGCATGCGGGCGTACCTCGGTGGGGGCCGTACCTTGCATCCCCTGTGCCGGAGAAACACCCGATTACGAGCGCTGGGCCGATAATTGAGGCGCAGCGCGGGTTGCTAGGCGAGCCGGCGAGGGGTTAGTCTCGAGGTTTCCCCGTCACGGAATTCTCGATTCGAGGAGCGTAGGGCCTTTGGACCCGTCAGCAGCGATTGTTGAATGTATCGTCGTCCTCGCGCTGATTCTCGTGAACGGATTCTTCGCGATGGCCGAAATGGCGATCGTCTCGTCGCGCAAGTCACGCCTCAAGCAGGCGGCTGACGAGGGCA
>JBGGMJ010000162.1:0-8781 GCA_041288095.1 Myxococcota bacterium | reverse complement strand
GAATGTGGATCGTCGATCACCACCAAGCCTTCGGCGGCGGCGCGGCGCGCGAAGCGATAGGTGTGGTGATTGACGGCGGTGGTCTCGCGGATGAGGAGGGCATCGAACTCGCCGATGCGCGCGTAGTCGTCCTTGCCCAAGATCTCGACGTTCAGATCCTTGGCTTCGGCGGCGCGGGTGATGCGCTTGATCGCTTTCTCGTCCGAAGGAGCGGTCTTCTCCTTGGCGTCCCACAAGATCGCCAGCTCGTAACGTGCCGGTTTCTCCTTGGCGGAGACGCGGCGGCGGCCGGCGAAGTACTCGCGGCAGAAGCCGATGACGTGCGGGATCTCGAGGGCCGGAATTTCGTTGGCGGCGATTGGTCCGATGGCCTGGAGCTCCCAGGTACCGTCGCGCTTGACGAAGTCCGCTCGCAAGAACGGAGCCTGGAAGAGGTTGAAGAGCTGGAGCGCCAGCCGCTCGTACATCGAGTAGACGCTACGGCCGAAGTAGATGTGCAGCTCGACCTCGTTGGTCGGCATGGTCGACAGCGTCTTCTGAATGAGCTCGTCGAGCTCATCCGAGGTCAAGCGGATGAGCGTTTGCAGCTTCATGTCCTGAATGGTGGCGACACTCGGGAGCGGACGATGGCCACGCGCTTCGGCGAGGAGCGATACGTAATAGCCGACACTTTGGTAGCGGTAGCTCTTGCAGAGGTTGAACACCTTGAGGCGGCGGCGCGCCTGCAGGGAACCGTCGGAGAGGTAGTTGCGGGCCGAGATGACTTTGACGTTTGGCACCCCGAGCGCGAAGTCCTTCGGGTTGTCGACGACGATGATGGTGTTGGGAACTTCCGCCGACGCCTTGGTATCGACGGCCTCGAGGCGCACGGGAGCAGCGGGGCGCTTCTTGCCCGCTTCGTCACCGCCGGCGGACGATGCCGGTTGGTCTCTGGGTGACGCCGCTGAACTCGTTTCGGTGGGCTTCACGGCTCCCGATGATGACGAGGTTTGCGTCATAGGTCAGCACTCCCAACAAGATGGAGCACAACACGCGGTCGATGTTGACCGCGTATTTGTGTCCTTCGGCAACAGGGTAAGGGTCGGCGATTAGTACATTGCGCTCTTCGGCGTCGTAGCCGGTGAGCACCACGAAGTGGCCGGTCGGTTCACCGCGCACGTCGTCGTAGTCTTGATTGAGCGTACTCTCGCGGGCGCTCTGATAGAGATAGGTCGCCGAGAGCCCGGTGAGGATCGGCACGCCGCGGCTGATGTATTTGCGCAGGAGCGAGGGCGTTAGGTCGCGCCAGCGCAGCTCGCCGCCCAAGCGGAGAAACTGCAGGTAGGCGTCGGCCGCGCCCTTCATATCTGGCGACTTCATGAACTCGCGCCGCGCCTGCAGCTTGAGTTGGATGTTGACGCCCTCTCGGAACCACGTCGGGTCGAACACCTGCATGTTGTAGGAGTAGAGGCGGACGGGGTAGCCGCGCTTGAGGGCGTGGTTCGCGAGGTGGATGGCGTAGGTGCCGCCGCCGGAGAGCTGCGTGACCTCGCTGACCAGCTTCGGCAAGTCGATGGTGTCGCCGTAGTGGTTGTAGATGGCGTGGAGACACGTGGGGCCGCACGTCGTCTCATCCGGTTGTCGCCAAATCTCGAAGGGTATCTTGCGCGTTTCCATCCGCCGCTGAGTCGCTCACCCCTTGGTTTTACGCCCTATCGGTTTGGCATAGGCCGGAACCGATGTGAAGCCAACACTTTGCCCCGCCTTGGGCATAAGCGCTATGAGCGATTGACGTGACCTCGGTAGCGGCAAAACCCTCGGTTTGGCGGGCCATGGCCAACCGGCGCATGCTGATCTGCATCTCGGTCGGCTTTGCCTCGGGCCTGCCGCTCTACCTGCTGCTCAACATGTTGCCGGCCTGGCTCGACTCCGCCGGCATCAACATCAAGACAATCTCGGCGTTCACACTGACCCAGACGCCGTACGTCTGGAAATTTCTCTGGGCGCCGCTCGTTGACCGCTTTGGCGTCCAAGGCTTCGGGCGCCGGCGCAGCTGGATGCTGGCGACGCAGGTGACGCTCATCGCCATCATCGCGGTCACGGGGCAGGTCTCACCCGCCGAGAACATCTGGCTCGCCGCCGGCCTGTTGACGCTCCTGGGCTTCGTGTCCGCCACGCAGGACATCGCCATCGACGCTTACCGTCGCGAGATCTTGCCCGAAGAAGAGCTCGGCATCGGCAACTCCATGTACGTCAACGCCTACCGCATCGCCGGGCTCGTGCCGGGAGCGCTGGCGCTGATCTTGGCCGACAAGCTCCCCTGGCCGCTCGTCTTCGTCATCGTGGCCGCCTTCTTGTTGCCGGCGGTGGTCACCACCTTCCTTATCGAAGAGCCGGCGGTGCTCACCCAGCCACGTACGATTCGTCAGGCGGTCGTCGAGCCGTTCCGCGAGTTCGTCGGCCGAGCCGGGGTGCAGGGGGCGTTGCTCGTCCTCGCCTTCATGTTCCTCTACAAGCTCGGCGACGCGATGTGCACGGCCAACGCGACGCTCTTCTACTTGAAGATGGGCTTCATCAAGACCGAGATTGGCCTCGTCGCGAAGAACGCCGGGCTGTGGGGCCAAGTCGGCGGCGCTCTGCTCGGTGGCATCTGGATGGTGCGGCTCGGCATCAACCGCGCGCTCTGGGCCTTCGGCGTCGTGCAGATGGTGTCGATCTTGGGGTTCGCCTGGCTGGCGTGGATTGGCCCGGCGGAGAGCAGCCCGGAACGGTTGGTCGCCCTCGCGGTGGTCATCGGCTTCGAGGCCATCGGAGTTGGCTTGGGCACGGCGGCCTTCGTCGCCTTCATTTCACGCACGACGAACCCGGCTTACACCGCTACCCAATACGCGTTGTTTTCGAGCCTCGCCTCGGTGCCGCGGTCCGTGGTCAGCGCCTATACCGGCAAGATCATCGAGACCATCGGCTGGCTGAACTTCTTCTTCCTGTGCACGGTGCTGGCCCTGCCGGGGATGCTCCTCCTCTTCAAGGTCGCGCCATGGCGAAGCGATCAAGCGCCGGTGAAACAGCATGTTTAGCCTGCGTTCGGCGTTGGCGCGTGTGACCGACAGGCGCGCCGCGGTGCGCGCCCGCGCGAAGCTCGACGCGCTGGTCGCGAGTGGCCAGCAAGAGGACGTCTATTCGATCGTGTCATGGGCGCAGTCGGTTGCCGCGCTCGGCCGCTATCGCGAGGCCCACACCATCAATGCCCGCGCGATCGAGCTCGCCGAGGCCGGAAAGCTCACGAAGCTCGCGCGCTTGTGCCGTTCCTGGCAGCGCGAGCTCGCCTTGCACGTCGCCCGCGAGAGCTGACCTCCAGGGGCGCGTGAAGGCCCACGTGGTCGCGGCTGGGAGACGCCGCACAAAATCCGCGTCGATGGCACGTCGGCGTCAAGGCGCCGTCGCCTTGTGCCGCGTACGATTACAGGATGTTGCTGCAGACCGCGCTCTGTCTCGTGTTCGCCTCCGGCGCGGAGTGGTCCGTCGAGGTCGAGACATCCGAGCTCACCGTCTGGTCTCGCGACAATGACGCCACTGGGCTGCGTGAGATCAAAGCGCGCATGTTCGTCGACGTGACGCCCGAGCGCGTCTGGTCTGTTTTGGCGGACGTCGAGAAACACCCGTCGTTCATCCCGCATCTGCTCGAGTCACGCGTCGTGGATCGCGAAGAAGCCGGCGCGGTGTTTCTCTATCAGCGCATCAGCCCGCCGCTGGTCGATGACCGTGACTACACGGTTCGCGTCATCAACGACGTCGACGCCGAGCACGCGACATACAAGCAGACGTGGACGACGGCGAACCATCGCGGCCCTTCCGCTTGTGATGCCGTGCGCTTGAAGCGCGTCGACGGTTCCTGGGTCGTCGAGCCCGGTCCCAAGGGCGGCGCCTGGATCAACTACTGGGTGCACACGACGCCCGGTGGCTCGATCCCCAACTGGGTCGTCAAAGCCGCCAATCGCAAAGGAATCCCCGAGCTCATGCTCGCGGTGAAGGCGCGCGTCCGCCAGTACGCTTCGTCACGCTGACGCACGGTCAGGCTTCCCCGTTTGGTGCCTTGGTGTAACACTCGAGGCGTGAGCACGACCCTCGTCGACCAAGTCCGCGAAGCCCTGTCCACCAACTACCGGACGCTCACCGGCGTCGACCTCGATGGCTCGATGGGCGTCACCAAGCGCGAAGTCGCCGATGCGCACGCCTTCTGGACGCGCTACCTCGCTGGCTTCTCGGGGGAGCTGCGCAAGGAACCCGGTGTGCAGCCGATCATCGCCGACGCACAGAGGGTCGTCGACCGCCTAGGAGCGCTCCTCGCCCGCATGCCCGAGCAGGGCGAGGTCGACTACGTGACGCCGGAGTTCCGCGCCGCCTTCGCGCAAGTCGACGAGTACGTGCGCGATCTCATCGCGCGCGCCGATCTCGCCGGTGACCGCAATGGCGTACCGACCCGAGAGGAGCTCGACAAGTTCGCGGTGGGCTATCGAACCCATCTCGAGCGCTCGCTCGCCCTCGCCACGGGTCGCAACGCCGAGGCCGAAGCCAAGGTGCGACGCGCCCTCGACCTCCTGCCGCAGCGCCTCGACGCCGCGCGGGCGGCTCTGGCGACTCCGGCTGCACGTGCCTTGCGCGCCGTTCCCGGCCGCTAGGTCGCCTCAAGCGGCGTTTAGGTGCTTCGCCATGTACTCGATGAGGTCGATCTTGGTGATGACCGCCTTGAGCTCACGGTTCTCGACCACGAGCACCACCGGGTTCTGATTGAACAGACCGGAGAGCGTCGCGACCGGCGTCGCCATGTCGACGGTGCTGAACTGCGTGTCGACCAAGGGGCCGACCTCGCCATCGAGCTTCGCTTCTTGCGTCATGAAGAACTGCAAGAGGTCGCGCTCGTTCACGAGGCCCATGATCTTGGTGCCGTCGAGCACCGGCACCTGGCTGATGCCGTGCTCCTTCATGCGCATGATGATCTGTTTGACCGGATCCTTGGCCTGCGCCGTCTGCACCGCCGCCTTCGGGCGCTGCGCGAGTAGGTCGCTGACGCGGCCGAGACCCGGCTCCGGACCCAGGAATCCGTTTTGGCGCATCCACTCGTCGTCGAGGTACTTGGTGAGGTAGCGGACGGCGCTGTCGGGGAGGAGCACGACGATCTTCATCGCCTTGTTCATCATCTCCGCGTACTTCACCGCGCCGATGACCGCCGCGCCGGCCGAGCCGCCGCACAAGATGCCCTCTTTCTTCACGAGGTCGCGCGCCGCCATGAAGCATTCTTTGTCGGTGACGCGGATGATCTCATCGAGGATCTTGAGGTTCATGGTCGACGGGAAGAAGTCTTCGCCGATGCCTTCGACCTTGTAGGGGTGCGCCGTCGTCACGCGGCCGGTCTTTACGTAGTCGTAGTAGAGCGAACCGATGGGATCGACGCCGACGATCTGGATGCCCGGCTTCTTCTCCTTGAGGAACTTGCCGGTGCCCGAGAGCGTGCCGCCGGTGCCCATGCCGCTGCAGAAGACGTCGAGCTCGCCCTTGGTTTGCTCCCAGAGCTCGGGCCCAGTGCTCTTGTAGTGCGCTTCGGGGTTCGAGGGGTTGTGGTACTGGTTCGCGAGGAAGGCGTTCGGCGTCTCTTCGGCGATGCGGCGCGACACCGAGTAGTAGCTGCGCGGATCTTCCGGCTCGACGTCGGTGGGGCAGACGACGACCTTGGCGCCGACGGCACGCAGCGCGCGGATCTTCTCGTCGGACATCTTGTCCGGCATGACGAACACGCACTTGTAACCACGCACGGCCGCGACCAGCGCGAGGCCCATGCCGGTGTTGCCGCTCGTTGCTTCGACGATGGTTCCGCCGGGGCGGATTTCACCGCGCGCTTCGGCTTCGTTGATGATGTTGATGGCGATGCGGTCTTTCATGGACCCGCCGGGGTTCATGAACTCGCACTTCACGTAGATCTCGGCCTTGGTGTGCGCGCCCAAGTGATTGAGCTTCACGAGGGGCGTGTTGCCCACGGCTTGGAGAATGTTGCCGACCGCACCAGACATGAGGGCCATCGTAGAGCTCCCTAAATCACCAAAAGGCTTGCCGATAGGATGCGCACCCGCTCGTAGACGGGCTTCACCAGTCCCAGCTCGATCTTCTCTTCGACCTCGGCGTCGCTGAGGACGACGTCGGGGAGGGCGTTCAACACGTCTTGCAGGACCACGAACGCGGGGGCCGCGAACTGTGTGGCCGCCGGGTCGACGTCGCGCGCGTAGTTGCTGACCATTTCCTTCAAGTTCTCGTCGTTCGACTTGCCGTCGCCTTTGCCCTCTGCCCGCCATAGCAGAGCGCCGTCCTTGCAGCGGAAGAGCTCGACGGCCACCGTGAGCTCGACTTCTTCTTTCTCGACCGCGGTCTTCAAGACCCGCACCGCGAGCACACCCTCGCGGTTCTCCTTGCAGCCTTCCTCCCAGCCCTTCAGGGCGACGGACTCGGGCACGATGTAGTTCTTGCGCAGCTTCACGAAGTCGGCGGCGATGCGGGCGATGACGGGAGCGGCGCCCGCTTGATCGGCTGGAGCCCACGCGCCCACGGTGATGCGCTTCACCGCGTCCGCTGAAGTGGACAGATAGCCCGGAGCTACGTAGGTGTGACCGAGGGAGCTGCAGCCTGTGAGCGCGAGCGCGAGGAGGGCGACGAACTTCATTTCTTGCTGATCTCCGCGACTTTCTCGTTCATCGCCTTCTTCACCGCGGCGACGCCACCTTCCTTGAGGAGCGGCTTGATCTGCTCGTCGCGGATGCCCGCGAGCGTGCTTTCACCCTGCATGACGGTGTCGTAGACCTTCCACTGCCCACCACTCTTGGCGATCACCCAGTCGATTACGATTTCGCTCTTCTTCAGGTCGCGGTGGATGACGACGGTCGACTTCACCTTGACCTGGTCTTTGTCGAGGCGCGGGGCGTCGTAGAGGACGTTGTCGAGGTACTTGAAGATGTCGCGGCCGGCGGGGAAGGAGATGCCGCGGATGAGCTTCTCCATGCCGGAGATCAGCTCCTTCTTGTCGGCGTCGCTGGCGTCCTTCCAAGACGTATCCATCAGCTTCTCGACCATGACGTCGTAGCCGACCTGCTTGGTGGCGAGGTCGTCCTTGCTATAGCGGATGGCGTTGATCAGCGTCTTGATGGGCTTTTGCCCCTCGGCGGTCGAGGGCGCCTGAGCATTGGCGACGCTGGTAAGGGCGAGCGACAGGACGAACGCGAACGATGCACTCTTCATGAGGTCTCCCGGGCGCGCCTCTTACAAGGCATCGCCAACAACCGCAACTGCGCTTAATCTAGGACCTGCCATGTTCCTCCCCCTTGGAGACGAGCCGAACCCCCGCGGGCGAGCCTACGTCAATTGGACGCTCATCGCGGCCAACGTCGTCATTTTCCTGATGACCGCCGTGCCTCTGATGAACCAGGCGGCCGACCCATCCGACCCGTTGTTCGCCGAATACCTGCGGTTCCTGCGACGTCATCTACCTGACGCGGCGCCCCATGTGCTCGCGGGCCAGGTCTCGGCCTACGACCTCTTCGTGTTCCATTGGGGCTACCGGCCGGGCTCTCCCAGCCTGACGACTGTCTTTACGTCGATGTTCATGCACGGCGGCTGGGCCCACCTCTTCGGCAACATGCTCTTTCTCTTCATCTTCGGCGACAACGTCGAGCATCGCCTGGGCCGCTTTGGGTACCTCGTGACGTATGTCGCGTGCGGTGCCGCGGCGACCTTCTTCTTCGCCCTCATGGCCGGTGAGTCGCAGACCCCGCTCGTGGGTGCGTCCGGAGCGATCTCGGGCGTGCTTGGCCTCTATTTCGTGTGGTTCCCGCGCAACGTGGTGAAGACGGTCTTCTTCTTCCAGCTCATTCGCTTGCCGGCGCGCTGGGTGCTCGGCTCGTATTTGATCATCGACAACCTGTTGCCGCTGGTCGCGCGGGGCTCTGGCGGCGGCGGCGTTGCCCACGGCGCGCACATCGGCGGCTTCGTCGCCGGCTTCCTGCTGGCGTGGGGGCTGCAGCGCGGCAGCGCCAAGTCACCCGCGCTCGAGCGCTTTGCGCCGCGTGACCCTTGGCGTCGGCCGGGTCAGCCCGTGTTCGAGCCGGTGCGCGAAGCGCGCTCGCCGGTCAACGCAGCGCAGGCGTTTCGCGAGTCGCTGGCGATGGGCAACTGGCGCGAGGTTTATCAAGCGTACGTCGCGATGTCGGAGAGCGAGCGCGATCAGATCGACAAGAGTGGTGCGATCCGCTTCGCGGACTGGCTAACCGATCAGGGCGACTACGACATGGCGCTGGCGCTCTTACGCCGCTTCATCGAGGTGCAGCGCGATCCGCAGTGGCTGGCGCGCGCGCATTTGCGGGCGGGGCTCATCGACCTGCACTTCAAGAACGATTCGGCCGAGGCGAGTAGCCACTTCTACAAGGTGCTCGAGCTCGGCGCGTCGAATGACATGCAGCAGGTGGCGCGCAATGCGCTGGCGCAGGCGCGGACGACGCGGTTCGATCTGAACTGAGGTCGGTGTGCTGGCCGCGGCGGTCAGCTCTCCTCGGGCGTCCACCCGCGTTTGCGATACCGCGGCCCGGTCTGATGTTTCGTCGGCGGGAGCGACCGCAGATAGACGAAGATGCTCTTCAAGTCCTCGTCGCTCATCTGCTTGAAGTTGTCCCACGGCATGTCCGAGCCGGGGTTCAGCGCCCCGACCTCGCGGATGCGCGCGATGAAGGTTTCTTCCGTGTAGTTCACAATGGCGCCGGTCTCCGG
>JBGGMJ010000161.1:0-12471 GCA_041288095.1 Myxococcota bacterium | reverse complement strand
CCGCGGAGCGCGAGAAGGAAACGTCTCAATGAGCGAGGGCGGCTGAATGGTCAGCAAGTTGATGTTGAATGTACCCGGCACCTCAGTGCTCGCGACCACCGGTACCGCCTTTGCCGAGGCGCGTAGCGCCAACATCCTGCGCGCCGCCGCGGTCGAGCGTATCGACGCGTTCAAGTGGCTGGAGGAGCCCGTGGGGAGCCTCGAGGGCCTCTCGGTCGCGGACGCACAAGTGCTGGCAACGCGCGGCATGGCAACCCTGCGCGCCCTCGCGCTTGCGCCACCCGCGGCAGCCGATGACCTCGCCCCAGGGCTGCAGCTGACCGTCCATCGCGCCCGGGCGGTCATCCGCGCAGCCACGGAGCGTCACGGAATATCGCTCGCCCAATAGGCAGGCGGGGTCGACGCGCTTCGGTCGCGACGATACAACTAGGCACCATGCTCGCCCTCGCCCTTGCTCTCGTCTTGGGCGCCGATATGCCCGGCGCTCTCACTGCGGATCAGATTCAGAAGGCCAAGGCTTGGGTCGCCGAGATGCAGGCCAACTACAAGGGCCCCTACGGCGGCATCATGTGGTACTGCAACGACGGCACCGAGGTCGTCCCCAAGGAAGGCAACTGCCTCGAGCACGGCAGCGGCAAGCAGTACGGCGTCTTGAAGCGCGAAGCGGTCGAGCTCGGTAAGCTCGGCATCTACGCCGGCACCATCTTGGCGGCACTCGAGCCCAAGAGCTTCGCCGAGAACGACTACTACCGAGCGCGCGCTTTCATCGTCGAGCGCTATCTCGAGCGCGCCCTCGACGGCTGGACCTTGAAGAAGGCGAAGACCTATCGCGGCTTTCGCCAAGTCGAAGACGAAGACGAAGCGGCACGCCTGATCATGATCGCGCTGATGGGCCAGAAGACGATGTTCGACGAGCGCCGCTCGCTCTCCATCCGTCTCATCGACTCGATGCCCTACGGCCAGCAGGGCTCGACCGCGTCGCTGGTTCGCGATCAAGCCGCGGTGCTCGGCGATCTCGACCCGATGTTCGCGCCCATTCGTTTCAAGGTACACGCGGCGCCCGAGCCGTCCGACATCCTGTCGGTCGAGGCCTACGCCAAAAAAACCAAGAACAGCGACTTCGCCAAACAGGCGCTGGAGCTCGCCGCCACGCTGAAGAAACACTTCGACGCGAGCGCGCGCCTCGAACGCCTGCAGAACGTGCAGAAGTGGGTGCGTGACGACGCCACCAAGCGTCACATCGACACCTTCGCGAAGCTCACGGGCAAGGACACTCTCGCGATCATCGAGAACGGCGGTCGCCTCATCCAGACGGCCGAGGCCGCTTTAGCGGAGACGAATCACCCGCGTCAAGGCGAGCGCAATCTGCTCTTGCTCCACACCATGCAGCTCGTCGAGGAGCTCTGGGTCGGCGTCACCGCGGATCTGACGCGCATGCCGCTCACGCGCGCGCAGACGCTCGCTGTCTTCTCGAACCTCATCAGCAGCGCCAAGGCCTTGGGCTACCTCTCGCAACGCGAGCTCATCAACGCGCAGGCGTCCATTGCGCGCATGAATTCCGGCACCGCGAGCGAATATGTCGCCGGGGTTGGTCAGGCCGAGCGCGTGCTCTCGTGGGCCCGCGCCCGCATCTACGCTGACGTCGGCATGGCGCTCGATCGGTATCAGGCCATCGAGCCGCGCGCCGAGAACGTCATGGACGATATTCTCCGCAGTGGTGTCATGTTGCCGATCGCGGTGACGCTCGATCGCCTGGCCGCCGACGCCGAGTCGCTCCGCGGCGGCGGACATCGGATGGTCGGACTCGGCGACACTCCGAGCACGGCCGGGGTACGGGGTGAAAACGCGGGCATCGCCATCGGCAAGCTGCGCATCGTCGACACCGCGGCCAAGCTCGCGGCATTGCAGCGTGACGACATCGCCTTCTTGCAGGACTTGCCTCCGGACCTACCGCCGGTCGCGGGTGTCATCACCACCGGCGCAGTCGGCAGCCTCTCGCACGTAGCCATGCTCGCGCGTAACCTCGGCATCCCGCTCGCGACCTCGGGTGAGCTCTCGGCGAAGTTGCGCGAGCTCGACGGCCAAGACCTCGTGCTGGGCGTGAGCGCCGGCCGCCGTGTGCTCATCGGGCTGGCCTCCGCGTTCAGCAATGAGGAGCGCGAGGCACTGCTCCAGAAGCGCGACAAGCAACCGACCACCTTCAGCATCGCCGCGGACAAGCTCGACCTGAAAACCAGTCGTATTCTCCCCTTGTCGGAGGTGAGCGAGAAGGACTCCGGTGTCCGCGTCGGCCCCAAGGCCGGCGAGCTCGGGCACTTGAAACGCCTGTTCCCGACCCGCGTCTCCGATGCCGCCATCATCCCTTTCGGCGCCTTCGTAAAACACGTCGACCGGCCCGCCGCCAACGGCGCGCCCTCACCGTTCGCGCGTTTGCGTTATGCCTATTCGCTGGCGCAACGGCTCCCCGACGAAGAAGCCGAGCGCTACATGCTGAGCGAGCTTGCGCGCTTCCGTACCGCTATCGCGGATTTGCCGTATCCCGATGGTTTCGAGGCCGAGGTCGACGCAGCGCTCGCGAGGCTCGGTGACATCGGCACCTTCGGTGTCTTCGTGCGCAGCGACACCAACGTCGAGGACTTGAAGGACTTCACGGGCGCCGGCCTGAACAAGACGGTGTTCAATCGCGTCAGCCGCGCCTCCATCCTCGCGGCCATCCGCGACGTCTGGGCTTCACCCTTCCAGGACCGGTCCTACCGCTGGCGCCAGCGGCTGCTCACCAATCCCGAGTTCGTCTTCCCCTCGGTCGTCTTACACAAGACCGTGCCGAGCGAGCTGTCCGGGGTTCTCGTCACCACCGACATCGAGACCGGCGACGAGAAGGCCATCACCGTCAGCATCAGCGAAGGCGCGGCCGCGGTCGTCGACGGCGGCGTCCCCGAGACCGTGGTCATCCGCAACAACGGCGATCAGCGCTTTCTCGCCTCGAACCGGACGGTGACCTGCAAGATCATCCCGCCGCCGCCAAAGGAAGACGTGGTGCTCACCGCGACCAGCACCCGCGACGTCCTGCTCGACAAGGCCAAGGCTGACGAGATCCGTCAGCTCGCCAAAGAGGTCGAGGACAAGATGCCTGACAACAAGGGCATCCCCTGGGACGTCGAATTCGGCATGATCGGCGACAAGGCGTATCTGCTCCAGATCCGCCCGCTGCGCATCGCCAAGGCCGCTGCCCGCCATCCACTGCTCGCCGCCATGGACGAAAAGGCGAAGCCCGCGACCGGGACGCTCGACCTAACCGCAGCAATTCCAACGGGTTAGACGATCCGAGAAGGTTCCTGGTCGATTCTTCGGTAGTTCGAGAATCGTTGAACTAGGGCGGTGCCAGTCGGGGATGTTCAAAAGTCCTTGAAGGGTTGCCATCCCAGCGCTCGCGTACTACTCGCACCCTTCCTCTTTCGAGACCTCCACGCGTTGTGGGGCAAAAAGCCTCGCACAGAAGCAGCGGACGCGGTCATCGATCGGCCGATACGTGACGCAGACAAAAGGAACATCGAGCTTTACGTCTGTTCTTCACCAAGGGTGCGAGCAACTACGTAAGTAGAGAAGAGCCATGCTTCGCTGTGAATCGAAAAAGCTACACGGACGTTCAGTGCAGGGGCGATATCTAGCGCTTCGATGCGCGTCCGCTAAAGCAGACAGCGACCACGGCGCCCGGCGCTGCCAGCGGATCACAAGCGCCTACAACCGCCTCGGGAAGTGCGGCGCCCACCAGTGCGTTAACTCGCACACCTATTTAGGTCGTGATAATCATGTCATGGCGAGCGCGGCGGCCAATCCATGAGGGTTAGCGTGAGTAAGGGCATCGACCTCCGGTTGATCGCGATAGCGGTCATGGTCACCTTGACGGTGCCGGCGGTCGGCTATGGCGCGCGCAATTCGCGCCACAGCTCACGCAAGACCAAGCCCACGGTCACCAAGCAGGTCGAGACCCCGACTCCCGAGTCCGCCAAAACAGACACCGCCGGCAGCGCCGCCGCCGCGGCAGCCGGTCAAGTGCCGAGCGTCGTGGTGCCCTCGGCCGAAGCCGAGAAGGTCGTCACCGTGCCCCCGGCCGACGCGGTCGCGCCAAATCCAGCCGGCGTCACCGTGGTGCAGCCCGAAGCCTCCGGCGAGTGCCGTGCTCCGTTCCCGTTCACCAAGAAGTACACGCGCATGCAGCGCGTCCTCGAGCGCCGCCTGCGCGCCTCCGGCCTTGGCCGCTACCTCGACAAGAAGCAGCTCGGTGTCGCGCTCGTCGACCTCTCGGTCCAGGGCCGCGCCTTCTATGCCGGCATCAACGACAACGACATGATGTACGCGGCGTCGCTGCCGAAGATCGCCATCCTCGTCTCGGTCATCAAGGCCGTGAACGAAGGCAAGCTGGAGTGGACGCACGAGTACGAAGAGCGTCTCTCGAACATGATCCGCGCTTCGAGCAACACCGACGCTTCGTGGGGCGCCGAGATGGCCGGCCTCGAAGGCATCGAGTCGACCATGCGCGACCCCGAGTACTGCTTCTACGACAACAAGAGCGGCGGTCTCTGGGTTGGCCGCCAGTACGGCCCGCGCGGCGGCACCAATCGTGACCCGCTGCAGAACCTGTCGCACGCCGCGACCGCCCGCCAGACGGCGCGTTTCTACACCATGCTCGACGAAGGGCTCCTCGTGTCCAAGCACTGGAGCTTCCGCATGCTCGGCCTCATGTCGCCGCCGGCGCATCACCACAAGTTCGTGGGCGGCCTCGAAGGCACGCCGGGCGTCACCTTCCTCGCGCGCAAGAGCGGCTCGTGGCGTCACTGGCACTCCGACAGCGCCCTCATCCAACATCACGGCCGTCGCTACGTCGCGGTCGGCATCTCCGAGACCTCGAAGGGCGAGAAGCTGATGCAGCAGCTCATCAAGGTGCTCGACGACATCGTCATGGACGGCGATTACCGTCCGCGTCGCGACAACCGTCAGGCGTCGCTGCCTTAGCGCTCAGTAGTAGCGCACGCCCTCGTCGTCCATGCGGAAGAGGTCCGTGAGGTTGGGCTGCACGTAGGTGCCGAGCAGGGAGTCGGCCCCAGCGAACGCCAGGTTGTAGTTGCAGGCGCCCTCGTGATGCAGCTCGTGACTGCGCGTCGACCAAGCGGCCCAGCGCGTCGGTAGAATGCGTCGCAGCAACGGTCCCGCTTCCGCGTCTGCCTTTTCCTTGGCGACATGCTGCTGCGGATGGACGCGCGCCATCGACAGCGGGAAGCAAATCGCGATGAGCGCGAGCGGCAACGCACAGATCGGTGGCGCCCCAAACGCGACGCCCGCGATGACGAGCGCTGCGGTCTGCGGAGCCACGGATCGCAGGACGCGGATGCAGCCGAGCAGCGATAACGTCGAGCCATAGAGCTCTTCCATGATGCTCTTGGCGATCCCTGGCGGCTGCTTGGCGATGAATGCATCGACGCGCGCCTTGTGCTCCGCGCAGTCGAACATGCGGGTGAACGACTTGAAGGTGAGGTAGTGGTGCACGACGCCGTGCGAAACCCGTGTCCGCTCCAGCGGCTCGGCGAGGACCTTGTGCAGCACCGCGTGCAGCTTGCGTTTGAGCCAGGGAGTGCCGGGCGCGATTGGCTGCTTGATCCAGTGCGCAAGCCCATCCTTGTCCTGATGGCCGGCAAAGCGATGCAACACGGCCTCGCTCAAGGAAAAGACGCCATATGACAAGAGCGCCGAAGCGACGAGCGGTGCGCCTGTGGTCGTGAAGGCCATGGCGAGCAGGGCGGTCGCGCCCACGAGGATGTCGCTGTTCTCGGGCACGTAGTCGCGAAAGAGGCTCGAGGCGGCCTGGCGAGCGCGGAGGTCTTCGGGACGACGCAGTCCACACGCCGGCTGAAACGACGCTGCATGATAGACGCGCGCTTGCCGGCTCGCGCGACGTAGAACCAGCTTGGGTAGGCGACCATAGGCATCCCCAGCGTCACTGCCGGTGAGCTGTCGCCAACTCCTGCGGACCGTTGCGTCGAGCGTCGTGCCAATCCCTGGCTCGTCCGCGAACATGCCCGAGCGCGCGATGTACGCCGCGGCGGTGTGCTCGAGCACGGTCAGCGTCGCCTTCCCGGCGAGCGCCCGAGCCCACGCGGCCACCTCGGGCTTCATCTCGTTACCGGTTGCCCGAACGACTCCGCGCAGCACGGCCAACGCGCGCTCGTCGCCAAGGGCCTGCAACGCGCCCGCGGCCATCGCCGGCGAGGTCGCCACCGCGTCGCGCAGGTGCTCGGGTTGCCGTGGCGCCCACGCCGCAGGCGGCGCATCGATCTCGCGAGGCACAGCGGCGCCAAAGGTCGAGCCGATGCCGGCAAGTGGCGCCGACCCAGGCGCGAGCACCCGCAATCCGAGACCGCCCAGCATCATCGCACGATCTCCAAACGCCGTACCTCGAGGAGCTTGGGAAGACTGAGAGACACGAACGAGCCCAGCACGAGATCGCCGATCGCGCTGGGGGTGAGGTTCATGTTGCGGTGACTACCGCGGTGATGATCCCAGTGCTGGCGTGAGGTGAGTCGCGCTGGGGCTGTCGCGAGATACATCCGCATCAGCGGACCGCCTCTGACCTCCACCTTCTCCATCTGCTTATGCAGGAAGTCGTGCACCGCGGCGGAGTACATGGGGTAGGCGATCAACGCCGGAAGCATGCCGACCATGAAGGCGGGGTTGAAGCCCGAGAGCGCGGCGGCGCCCACGAGGAACGGCGTCAACGGCGCGACGTATTGAATCGCGGCGCGAAGGCCCATCGACGTCCCGTAGCCGTTCTTCTTGATGTACTCCCAGTGCTTCTCACCGCGGTGCTTCTTGATGATGGCGTCGACCTGAGCCTGGTGCTCTTCGTCGCGGAACTGATTGACGTAGTCCTTGAAGGTCATGCCGTGATGCACGACGGCATGGGCGTAGCGCGCCCCTTCGACGTAGGCGTGGATGCGCGGGAAGCGCTCCAGCTTCTTCATCGTCGCCGGCGTGGCGTGGCCAACGAGGTCGTGCATGAGTTGTTCGGCGACCGCCGAGATCACCACCGTGCTCGCGGCCCCGGCGAGCGCGGCACCGACGGCCGGCAACACGAAGCACGCACCCGCGACGCCCGCCGCCATCGCGAGCTGCCGATAGCTGGGGACGAAGTCGCGCAGCCCACGGATGCGGCTCGGCGCCTCGTCGTCCTTGCGGAACACCGCGACGTGAAACAAGCGCTCATCGCGGCTCGCCGCGGCGAGGACGTACATCGGCAAGCGCCGCTCGAGAATGTTCGTGGGCGCAGGCAGGCAGGTGAGCTGTGTCCAGGCACGCCTGAGGGTCTCGAGCGCACCCTTTTCGTCACTGAGCGTGCTGTTGCGCGCCGCGTAGAGCAGGGTGGTGTACTCGAGCACCGAAAGCCGCGATGCCCGTGCGAGGCCGGCCGCCCAGCCATCGAGACCACCGCGGGCCGCCGCCTCGGGCTCGCTACTCTTCACATAACGCGAGCCGGTCAGGGCCGCGGCGCGGCGCAGCTGCGTGAAGGTCGCCTGCGTCTCGGCTGACTCAGTCGCGTTGAACGAACTCGGCTGAATGACGCGCGAACCCAGCACTTTCGCCTCGCTCGTTGCATATCGGCCAGCGGGCCGCCGTTGGTGCGTCGATGAGAGGTGACTTGACCTCACCAGCTGGATGCGTGTAATTCCTAGTTGCGTATTATTCTTACGCAGATCCATGCCCCAACATCACTCAAATCAGCTCAACGAGCGGCTGGAGCGCCTCAAATCGGTTGCTCGCGCCAAGGGCATCAAGCTCACACCGCAGCGCCTGGAGATCTTCCGGGAGCTCGCGACCACCGACGAGCACCCAAGCGCCGATAGAATCTTTCGCGCCGTGCAGCGGCGCATGCCCACCGTCTCGCTCGACACGGTCTACCGCACCCTCTGGATGCTGCACGACCTCGGGCTCATCACCACCGTCGGGCCCGAGCGCGAAGCCGTCCGTTTCGACGCGAATCTCGACCAGCATCACCACTACGTTTGCGTCGAGTGTGGCTTGGTGCGTGACTTCGAGAGCGCCGAGCTCAACACCCTGCCCGTGCCGGAGTCGGTGCGCGCGCTCGGCAGCGTCGTCACCGCCCAGGTCGAGGTGCGCGGCCTCTGCTCGAAGTGTCTCGGTCTTCTGTCCCCTAAAACAAAGGAAGAGTCCTAGTGCAACGCTTGCTCATGCCCCCGATCCTCGCGGTCGTCGCGCTCCTAGCGCAAACCGCTCACGCCGCCGAGACCGCTCAAGCGGACAAGGTGCCGCTGCAACCGGTCAACAACCAGTTCTGGTGGCCCGAGCGCCTCGACCTGTCACCGCTGCGCGCCCACGGCGTCGAGTCCGATCCTATGGGCAAGGACTTCGACTACGCGGCCGAGTTCAAGAAGCTCGACCTCACCGCTGTGAAGAAGGACATCGAGCAGATCCTCACGACGTCGCAGGCTTGGTGGCCGGCCGATTACGGTAACTACGGCCCGTTCTTCATTCGCATGGCGTGGCACAGCGCCGGCACCTATCGCATCGCCGACGGCCGTGGTGGCGCCGGAGGTGGTCAGCAACGTTTCGAGCCGCTCAACAGCTGGCCCGACAACGCGAACCTCGACAAGGCGCGCCGTCTGCTTTGGCCGGTGAAGGCGAAGTACGGCAAGGGCCTGTCGTGGGCCGATCTCATGGTGCTCGCGGGCAACGTCGCTCTCGAAAACATGGGCTTCAAGACCTTCGGTTTCGCCGGCGGTCGTCGCGATCAATGGCAAGCCGACGAAGTCTACTGGGGTGGCGAGCGCAAGTGGCTCCAGGGCGATCGCCGCGCCACCGATGGCGCTTTGAAGAATCCCCTCGGCGCCGTGCAGATGGGCCTCATCTACGTGAACCCCGAGGGCCCGAACGGTAACCCCGATCCCCTCGCCGCCGCGAAAGACATCCGCGAAGCCTTCGGCCGCATGGCGATGAACGACGACGAGACCGTGGCGCTGATCGCCGGTGGTCACAGCTTCGGCAAGGCGCACGGCGCGGCCAATCCGGAGAAGTGTGTGTCGCCTGCTCCCGCGGGTGCGACACTCGAGGAGCAATCGCTCGGTTGGAAGAACAAGTGTGGCTCGGGCTCGGGCAAGGACACGATCACGAGCGGCCTCGAAGGCGCATGGACGGCGCTGCCGACACGCTTCTCGATCATGTACCTGCAGAATCTCTACGCCCACGAGTGGGTGAAGACGAAGAGCCCAGCGGGCGCGACGCAGTGGATCCCGAAGGACGGCGCCGCCGCCAACACGGTTCCCGACGCGCACGATCCCGAGAAGAAGCACGCCCCGGTCATGTTCACGACCGACCTGGCGCTGCGTTTCGACCCGGCGTACGCGAAGGTCTCCAAGCGCTTCCTCGACAACCCCAAGGAGTTCGAGACCGCCTTCGCCAAGGCTTGGTTCAAGCTCACGCACCGCGACATGGGGCCGCGTGCGCGCTACATCGGCGCCGAGGTGCCGAAGGAAGCGTTGCCGTGGCAGGACCCGATCCCGGCGCTCGATCACAAGCTGGTCGCCGCGGCGGACATCACGGCGCTCAAGAAGAAGATCGCCGATGCGGGCATCAAGCCGACGGAGCTGGTGCGCACGGCTTGGGCGGCGGCCGCGTCTTACCGTGGGACCGACAAGCGTGGCGGCGCCAATGGCGCGCGTGTTCGCCTCGCGCCCGCGAAGGACTGGGCGGTCAACGATCCGGCGGAGCTTGGGAAGAGCATCAAGCGCCTCGAGAGCATCCAAAAGGACTTCAACAAGGGCCGCAGCGACGGCGTGAAGATCTCACTGGCCGACCTCATCGTGTTGGCCGGCGGCGTCGGCGTCGAGCAGGCTGCCAAAGCCGCTGGCCACGACGTGCAGGTGCCGTTCACGCCCGGCCGCATGGACGCGACCCAAGAGCAGACCGATGCCGCGGCGTACGCGGTGCTCGAGCCCAAGGCCGACGGTTTCCGCAACTACTACGGCAAGGGCAACTACCTGGCGCCGCTCGAGATGTTGGTCGAGCGCGCGAGCCTGCTCTCGCTCACGGTGCCGGAGATGACGGCGCTCGTCGGCGGCTTGCGCGTCCTCGACGCCAATACGGCTCACGCGAAGCACGGTGTCTTCACCGCCAAGGTGGGCACGTTGAGCAATGACTTCTTCGTGAACCTGCTCGACATGTCGACCAACTGGCGTAAGTCCGCCAAAGCGGAAGGCATCTACGAGGGCGTCGACCGTGCGTCGGGTAAGGCCAAGTGGACGGCCACGCCGATCGACTTGATCTTCGGCTCGCACTCCGAGCTGCGCGCCATCGCCGAGGTCTACGCCGCGGCTGACGGCAAGCAGAAGTTCGTGCAGGACTTCGTCAAGGCTTGGAACAAAGTGATGATGCTCGACCGCTTCGACGTAGTCACGCTGTAGCGCAACTTGTAAGCTTGGAGCTCCGCGGTCCCCCTCGGGCCGCGGGGCATCCAGCATGAAGATCGACGACAAGGTACGCCGCCCACCTCGTGAACCCGCCGCGGTCGCGACGCGCGCGGGCGGGTCGGCGAGCCCATCTCTCAACTCAGCGCGACCCGAGGCCCTAGCGGCGAGCGTGCACCCGCATGTCGGGCCGCGCAGTGATGCCCCCGACAGCGCCGTGCAGCTCGCGCGCCTGGCTCGTGTCCGCCAAGCTATCGACGCGTGCTTCCACGTCGTCGCCGCCGAGGCCGCGTCGTCTTGCGCGAGCTGGTCGAGGCCCAATATCGCACCACTGTCGTGATGGACGGGCACGATGCTCCGTCGCCGCAGGCGACCAACCTGAGCCCTTCGGCCCCCGGTGCCGCCGAGG
Source organism: Myxococcota bacterium (assembly GCA_041288095.1). Classification (GTDB taxonomy): domain Bacteria; phylum Myxococcota; class XYA12-FULL-58-9; order XYA12-FULL-58-9; family JALHOP01; genus JALHOP01. Next base: position 1,590 of record JBGGMJ010000161.1, on the reverse strand, counting down.
CACGCATCTTCTTTACCCCCGGCGTGTCGTACGCGCGAGCGGACTGGCTGGATGACCCCACCGGTCTGAGTCCGTGGGAGCTGGCGAACCCGAGCCACTCCGTCTTGTTGCACGAGCTGTTGCACGCGCGCGGTACGGTGCTTGGCTTGCGTGACTTCACCACGGTGGAAGCCGACGACGGCGTGCCGAGCGACACAGGCAGAGTGGCGCGCGAAGAGCATCGCGTCGTTGGTCTCGGAAAGTACGCAAGCGATCCGCTGACGCAAGCGCGGTACATTCAGGAACGCAACGCCATCGCGCGCGAAGGCTTCGGCGCGACTCCAAGCGATACGGTGCTCGCGTCGAGAGCATCCTACTGGGTCGCCGAGCGACGCCCGATGGGAGCGGCCCGCGATCCGGTCTATGCGGATCTCTTCGTCGCCATGACGCTCGATGGCAAGCCAGCAATGCCCGCGCACGCTTGCGCATGGGCACAGCGTAACAGTGGCATGGTGAGCACCGCGGTCTTCGTGGCGGCCGTCAAGCGCGCGACCGACACGCGTTACGCGACGGAGGTCGAGCTTGCCCTCGAACAACCACGCGAAGTCGCGTTGCAGGCGTACATCGATTGGCGAAGCGCTAGCCGGTAACGGTCACCGCGCTTTGCGCTCGAGCTGCGTGCGCTCGAGCTGATTACGAATGGACCCGGTCAAGGCGCGGAAGATTCCGTGCATGAGAGTCGGTCGGTCGGCCAGGAGCTGCACGAAAGCGTCACCGCTGACCACGAGCAGCGCGCAATCCGACACCGTGGTGGCCGTGGTCTCGCGCGGTAGTTGATCGAGCACCGCCAAGAGCCCGCAGGCATCGCCGGGTCCCAAGCGGTCGAGCACGCGGCCGTCGCGCGTCAGCTCGACCGCGCCGGAGCGCACCAGATAGACCAGATCGGGCTGCTCGCCCTGCGAGTAGAGGATGGTCTTCGCCGCCACATTGCGCGGCGTCAGCAAAGTCGCGACCTCGGCGAGATCCTCGGCGGAGCTGTGGCTGAAGAGCGTGACCCCTTGCAGCTCGAGGACCTGGTTCACCAACAACTGCGTCATGGTGTCTCCTAAAGCGGACTTAGGCGCCGCGCCCATATCGACCAGTACGACGCGCGCGAGGCCGCCGGAAAACTTGTCGCTCGACCGGGCCACCGCGGTGAGAATTTTGCGCGCGTCGCGGATGCGCTTCACGCCGCGCTCGCCGACCGCATCGACCAAGGCGTCGCGGGTCTCGGTATCGAGGATGTTGTCCAAGAGCTCGAGCGCGATCTGTCGGTCGCGAGTCACCCGCGAGGTCATGGCGCGATACGCGCCTTGAATGGCGTCGTCGGGATAGATGAGCGCCATGCTGCGGAAGAGCGTCTCGAGGCTCGCTTGCGCCCGCTCTTTGAAGGCTCGGCGCAAGAGCTCGGCCGCCGGCGTCTTCGGCATGTCGCACAAGCTGCCGTCGCGCATGTGGCCGAAGTAGGCGATCTCTTCCGCGAACGTGTTGCGGATGTCGCCGGCCGGCAGCGTCAGGGTCGTGCGCCGCTTCATGTTCCCGAGCGCCGTCGCCGCCGCGAGCCGCGTCTCG
>JBGGMJ010000160.1:0-55331 GCA_041288095.1 Myxococcota bacterium | reverse complement strand
TGTAAGCTTGAGCGAGGCCCGCGCGGTCTTGCCGTCGACGAGCACCAGGCCGTCGTCGATGAGCTTCTGCAAGCGCGTCCGTGTGAAACCAGCCAGCGCTGTGTCCGCTTCAGCGGACTTAGCAGTGAGATACTTGTCGAGGCGAATCCCGCGCGCCTCCTCGGGCGCGCCGGGGCTCAGGTCGAGAGTCACCAAATCTTGGATTTGATGTGGCCCTTGGAGCGGAAGATGATGTCGACCACGGCGCGATCGTAGAAGTTGGTCGCCGAGTAGAGGTTGGGCGCGACGCGGCTCTTGTAGAGCTCGCGACCCTCCTCGAGCTCGGCGGCGATGGCGTCGAAGAACGTGTCGTTTTCGATGCCCGTCCGAATCTTCTCCTCGTTGTAGAGCGAGATGTCGGATGCGATGGCGCGGGCAAGGCGCATCGCTTTTTCGGGTTCTTCAATCAACGCCATGCGCCGAAGCTAGCAACGGCCTTGGAACAGGGTCAAGTTTCAGTCTTTCTTAGCGCGTACGGTTCCGGTCAAAAGATCGCCAGATCGCGCCAGGTCACTCGGCCGCGGGCTTGTCGGGGCTGGGCTTCTCGGCCGTCGGTTTGTCGGTCGTCGCCTTGTCGGATGCCGGCTTCTCGGCCCCCGGCTTCCCAGCCGCCGCCTTCTCAGCCGCCGCCTTCTCAGCCGCCGCCTTCTCGGCCGCCGCCTTCTCAGCCGCCGCCTTCTCAGCCGCCGCCTTCTCAGCCGCCGTCTTCTCAGCCGCCGCCTTCTCGGCCTTTCCCTTGTCCTGCGGCGGCGGAACAGGTGGCATGATCGGCACGACCACCGCCGGTCCCTCGCCAGCCGGGCTCGCGGCTTCGATGGTCGGCTCGGCCCGCGTCAGCTCCTTGGGCTCCGGCAGCCACGGGACGTCGTTGGCGACATGTTTCACCTCGCCGGCCTCGGAGACCACCCAAACATCCAGGTCGGCGTCGCTATCGAGATTCGCGACGGCGACCGCCGTGAAGGCGTCGTTGGTCACGCGCGGCCAGAGGTCGGCCGGCAGCGGGTCAGTGACCGCCTGTTCGTCGCGCATGGCCGACACGTATTCGTCCGGGCTCAAATAGATGGTGTAGGCGCCAATCCGCGGCTGGAAGTGGCTCTCCTTGAGCGTGCCGAAGCGGTCCTGTGCCGCGCGATAGAGCCTCTCCGTCCGCAATAGCGTACGCAGGTCATCGGCGCCGGACGCCTGCAAAGCGCTCAAACGCTCGGCGCGGCGCTGCGCCAGGAACGACCACAACACCGACCCTTCCGCGACGAACACCAGGGTGCCGACGCCGATGGCGATCATCGCGTGCTGTCGTCCGCTATAGCGTCCGAGCGGTCCGCGCACCATGGTAAGCACGTAGATGCCGACGATGGCTCCGATGAGAGCCAGCGGGAAGAAGATGATCCCGAGCAGCGCGAGGCCTAGGGCGAAGCCGCCGATGTTCTTGACCAAACCGGCGGCACGAAAGGCGCGATAGCGCAGGCGCTCGGCGGCTCGTTCGTTGGGACGGACGCCGGTGTTGTAGACCTCCGGATAGGTGATCTCCGTGCCGCACGTGCAAATGGTGCCGACGCGCGGACCGGAAGCCGCTAGCTCCATTTGGTTCCCGCACCGAAGGCACGTCAGGCGCACGACAACCTAGCCCCCCACTCCCCTGTATTTGGCATACAACGCCATGAAACTCTTGGTGACGCGCGAGACATCGAGTCCCAGAACTCGCGCGTACTCCGCCACGAAGCCACGAGTGTACACCGCCGCGGGGAGCGCGGCGAAATCATTGGTTTCGATCGCGATGAGGTGGCGTTTACCCACCTTGGTAATCTCGGCGACCTCATCCAGGGACGCTCCCGTGCTCTCCCGCAACCGACGAAGCAGCGACCCACCGTATTCCACATCGCCCGTCAGCTCCATGGCGATGCTTGGCGAGAGGATCCTCTTTTTCGCCTTGGCCGACGCCGAGAGTTGCGAAGGAGGCGGTAAAGTCGGACGTTTTCGCGGTTCGACGACATCGCTGGCGGTCTTCACCAGCTCCGGCCGTTCCTCGGACGACTTTGGCTCTTTGCGCGGAGCCGCGTCGGCACGCCCCGGGTCCTGCCGCGTCGGCGACTCGGCGCGCTTGTCGTCACGCGGCGCTACGGCGTAGCGCTGCGGCGCGTCCACGACCTCGTCGCGATGTAGGGGGCCGTCGCCGGAGGCCTGGCGGGTCAGCGACGGCTGCGGCGCGTCCTCGTGCTGATCTTGGTCGCCGTCGCGCGTGCTCCAGCGGGCCGAGCCTCGGTCCGGCTCGCCGTGGCGGCCCTTGGGCTCGGGCGGTGCTTCCGAGGCGCCGGCGCCGCGAGGCTGGGCACGGCCGTACAAGGGCTTCTTCTTGGGCTCCGCCGCGGCGGGCTCGTTGGCCTTGCTCGAGCGACCGACATCGCGACCGTAGAGAGGCGTGCGTCCGGTGCGCGCACCGGGGCCACGAATCGGCTGACGCGACTGTGAACGGCCGGTCACGGGTAGGCGCTTGTCGCGCTCTGACGGTTCGCTAAAGCGGTCACGCGACGCAATGTCCGCGTCAGCGGTCGACGTCGAGCCGCCCGAGGCCGCCGGCACCATCATCGAGGGATAGCTCGCCTCCTTGCGCGAGCGGTCGTAGGCGGCGCGACGGTCGGGATCGCTCAGAGTGCGGTATGCCTCGTCGATCTGCGCGCGCGCGCTGTGCGCGTCGTCGCTGTCCAGGATCGAATACACGGCCAGGGAGTCGGCCCCGAGGTAGGAGGCAATACGCTGGTAGGACTGCTCGATCTCCTCGAACGTCGCGCCGCTGCTCACCTCGAGCAGCTCGTAGAGTGTAGGAGAGCGCTGCCCGACCATCAGCCACCGTTCCGTTCGAGGCGAGGAGTCCCTTCGCGCAGGTTGGCGGCGATTCGGCGGATGCAACGACTGGCATCCGCTTCCGGCTTGTCGATCATCACCGGACGACGGCGACGCACCGACTGCCAGACCGCATCATCGTAGGGAATGCTACCCAAGAAACGCATAGGGATCCCGAAGTACTTGCGGCAGGCATCGCTGACGGCGGGGCCCAGCTGGTGCTCCTCGCGGGTGCGGCACTGGTTGACCACCAGCTCCAGGGGGAACTGCGTGAGCTCGGCTCGCAGGCGCGCCCCGCCCTCCGGTTCCCGCTCCTCGACGTAACGCACCAGGTCGGCCGGCGTTCGCATGCCGGCGCTGCCGCGGTCCGCCATGGCCTCCTCGACCACCGGCCGCAGCTCGTAGGCGAGCTCGGCGGTCTTGAGCTTGCGGTAGTAGGCGGCCTTGATGAAGCGGTAGGCGTTCTCGATGGAGGTGGGCTCGGGGACCACGGTGAGGATGCCGTGGTGAGCGATGAGGAAGAAGTCGAGGATGTTGAACCCGGTGCCGCCGCCGAGATCGATGATCGTGTAGTCGACGTCGAGGCGGGTGATCTCACGCAGGAGGCGCAGCTTCTGCGTGTACTTGGGGTTCGCGGCGCCGAGGAAATCGAGCGCGCCGCTAATGAGGCCGAGACCGGGAATGCTGGTCTTCTCGACCAGCTCGTCGAGGGTCTCGACCTTGCGGTTGATGAAATCGGAGAGTGTCCGCTCGGGCGCATTGATGCCGAGACACGTGTGGAGGTTCGCACCACCGAGATCGGCGTCGAGGAGGACGACGCGCTTGCCCTGAGCCGCGAAGTGGACACCCAGGTTCGCCGACACGAGCGACTTGCCGATGCCGCCCTTGCCGCCGCCGACCGCGATGATCCTGCGGCGGGTTTCAGCTGGCGCGCCCTCACGCGGCGCCGGCGACACTTCGTCCTGTGCTACGTCCACCCCGCGCACGTCCCCTCCGTTGCTTCGAGTCTTCGCAACGTAAGGGTGCGTAAGTCAACGGGCCCCGCGTACGCGGCGGGGCAACTAATCGTCTGACTGTAGCTCGGTGTTCCAGTAGGACGCGTCGACCGGGTTCAAGAACGGCAGCCACTCACGGTAACGGGCGCGGAAGCGCGGTGGATGGACGATCTCGGCCCAAGTCGGCTTGCGTGGGGCGCGCACGAGCTTCATGCCGGCCTGCTCGGGCGTCCGGCCACCCTTGCGCGAGTTGCAGGCGACGCAGCTGGCGACGACGTTTTCCCAGTTGGTCTTACCGCCCTGCGAGCGCGGCAAGACGTGATCGAGATTCAAATCCAGCCTTGCGAACCGGCCAGCGCAGTACTGACAGGTGTGATCGTCGCGCGCGAAAATGTTGTGCCGTGAGAAGCGAACCCGGGCGCGCGGTAAGCGATCGTAGGCCTGGAGAACGACGATTCTGGGGATGACGATGCGCCGGTTGATGGTCGCAACGGTGTCATCGTCACCGTAGGCGGCGGAGACCGCCTGCCAGTCGTCGAAGTCGAAGAGCCTGAATTCGCGGTCCAGCGCCTTGACGGCGCCGATGTAGAGCATCGTCATCGCCCGACGCCAATGGGTGACGTTAACGGGCTGATAATTGCGATTGAGGATGAGGACGTGCGCTTCGATCATCACAGCACAAAAGGTAGCCGGTGTGGGTGCGCTCGGCAAATCGCGTGCATACGCGGGTTTTTAGGTTTTCGTAGTTTGACGATCGCGGCGCGATCGCGCATCGGTCATAGACGCTGGAAAAGACGATCAGATTCTTAGGGCGAAAATTTGACGGTTTGAGCGGGCGGCCGTAGTTTCGGGCTGAGCCGGCCTCGATGCCGATTGCGCGAACGGCGCTAAGGCCTCCATTCAATCACGCTGGGTTCCCGGCGCTGTCGGAGGATGAGTAAGGATGATGAAGACAAAATCAGGGGTGGCGACGGTCTCCAAGACCAACACCAAGACCTCGACGCTGACTGCCACCGAAGAGAAGGTCGTTCGTATGCGCCAGGGTTTTCGCGCACCGGAGACCATGAAGCTCGAGCAGGTCGGCAACGACCATCCCGAGACCCGCGCCATGCTCGCTTCGATCGAGAAGCGCGCAATTGCCGCCGTCGGCACGCGGACCAACTCCACGAAGCGCAAGATCATCGGCGCTTTGCGGAACAAGAACTAAAGAGTCTGACAAGTAGAAGGGGCGGGCTTGGTGATGCACCGGGTCCGCCTTTTTCTTTGGGGCGCGACTACGGCCTGAGCCACACGTAAAACGCGATCCCCAGCACCGCGAGTCCCAGCAGCGCCGCCACCAAGATGAGCGTGCGCGACGATCCCGGCTCTTCGATGACCGGGTGCGAGCTGGTCTGCCGCATCATCTTGGGCAAGAGCTCGAGAGCGACGTCGCGCTCGCCGCTGGCGTCGTCCTCACGGCCGTCGAACGGGTTCAAGCCCGAGGGTCGCGGCATGGGCTCGCCGACGAACGCTTCGGCGTCGTTCACCCCCGCGCGAGGGGGTGGCTGCTTCGTCGGACCTTTGGCCATGTACAGAGGTCGTACCCCTCCGACGGGGGCCTCGCAAACTGTCGGGGCCGGCGCGTACCTTCACGCCCACATGGACGCCAAGCTCAGCCTCACTGGCCGCCGATGGCAATGGCCGTCTCCCGTAAGTGCCCCGGCCAACGTGGCGCGCGTCCCGCAGTGGATGCTCCACCTCGTCACCCAGCGCGGTCTATGCGCGGCCGATGACATCGGTAGCTACCTCACCCCCAGCCTCGCGACCCTCGCCGACCCCGCGACCATGGCGGACATGACACCGGCGCTCGAGCGCATCCTCGGCGCCGTTCGCGGCAACGAGACCATCACGGTCTACGGCGACTACGACGTTGACGGGGTTTGCGCCACCACCGTGCTCGTCGACTTCCTGCAGCGCGTCGGCGCCAAGGTCGGCTACTACATTCCCGACCGCCGCAGCGAAGGTTACGGCCTCAACCGCGCCGCCGTGCTCGAGATCGCCAAGGAGACCGACCTCCTCATCACCGCCGACTGCGGTATCACCGCGCACGACGAGGTAGCGGCGGCCCGTGAGGCCGGTCTCGACGTCATCATCGTCGATCACCACAAGGTGCCCGAGACGTTGCCCAACGCCAACGCGGTGCTGAATCCGCAGCGCAGCGACTGCAACTTCCCGTTCAAGGGTCTGTGCGCCGCCGGCGTCGCCTTCATGCTGGTCATCGCCCTGCGCCGCGCCTTCCGCGATAGCGGTCACTTCGCGATGCTGCCCGAGCCGGACGTGCGCGAGCTACTCGACGTCGTCGCGCTGGCCACGGTCGCCGACATGGTGCCGCTGCGTGGCGTGAATCGCACTCTCGTCACCGCCGGACTGAAACGCATCGGCGAAACCAAGCGCCCCGGTCTGCAGGCGTTGCTCGAGGTGGCGGAGATCGACGCCACCCGCGTCACCGCCACCGATATCGGCTTTCGCCTCGGGCCGCGCATCAACGCCCGCGGCCGCCTCGCCCACGCCGCCGAAGCCGTCGAGCTCATGCTGACCGCCGACATGCAGCGCGCCCGCATGCTTGCCGCCGCCCTCGACGTCGCCAACCGCGAGCGCCGCAGCGTCGAACGCATCACCGCCGACGCCGCCTTCGCGCAGGTCGAGGCTTTGGCATTGACGAAGCACGCCGCCCTGGTCGTGCACGATCCCGCCTGGCACCCCGGTGTGCTCGGACTCGTCGCCTCGCGATTGGTCGGCAAATATCGCCGCCCCGCGGTCGTCATCGGCGAGGGTGGCAAGGGCTCGGCACGCTCGGTCGAAGGCCTGAACCTCCACGACGCCATCGCCGAGAATTCCGCGCACCTCATCCGCTTCGGCGGACATCATGCCGCCGCCGGTGTCACCATCGAGAGCGGTCACGTCGAAGCCTTCCGCGCGGGCTTGGCCGATTCGGTGCAGCGCGTTCTCGGCGCCCCACCCTTCGTGCCCACGGTCCGCTTGGACTTCGAAGTGTCGCCGCGCGACCTCTCACTCGACATGGTCGACGAGCTGCAGCGCTTGGCGCCGTTCGGGCAGGACAACCCCGAGCCGCTGCTGGTGGCACGCAACCTCGAGGTCCGCAACAAGCGCACCGTCGGCGATAGCGGCAGCCACTTGAAGCTGGGCTTGGGCTCCGACATCGCCGTCTTCGACGCCATCGGCTTCGGCCTCGGCGCCCTGGGCAACGACTTGCCGCAGCACATCGACGTCGCCTTTCGTCTGACCCGCAACGAGTACCGCGGGCGCGAAAGCGTGCAAATGGAGATCGAGGACGTGCGGCCCGCGGCTTGACCCGTCGACAAGCTCGATGCGCGCAACTAGAGTGCGCGCCCATGGCTTCCGCCGAACAAACCAAGAATAGCGCGAGCGACCGTCACGTCGCCCTCGTCGACCAATACAGCGCCCACAACTACAGCCCGCTGCCGGTGGTGGTCGCGACGGCCAAGGGCGTGTGGATCACCGACGTCGAAGGCCGGCGCTACATGGACTTCCTATCCGCCTACTCCGCCGTCAACTTCGGGCACGTGCACCCGGAGCTCACCGCGGTCGCCAAGGCCCAGCTCGACAAGGTCACGCTCACGAGCCGCGCCTTCTACAGCGACACGCTGGGGCCGTTCTGTGAGGCCGTCGCCAAGCTCACCGGCAAGGAGTCGGTGCTGCCGATGAACAGCGGCGCCGAGGCGGTCGAGACGGCCGTCAAAGTCGCACGCAAGTGGGGTTACAAAAAGAAGGGCGTCCCGGACAACCAGGCGACCATCATCACCTGCGCGGGTAACTTCCACGGCCGCACCACCACCATCGTCAGCTTCAGCGACGATCCGCAATCGCGTGGTGACTTCGGGCCGCACACACCCGGCTTCGTCTCGATTCCTTACGGTGACATAGGCGCGCTCGAGCGGGCCATCGACAAAAACACCGTCGCCTTCCTCGTCGAGCCCATCCAGGGTGAAGCGGGCATCATCGTGCCCCCTGAGGGTTACTTGAAGGCGGTGCGCGAGGTGTGCAGCAAGCACAACGTGCTGTACCTGGGCGACGAGATCCAAGCGGGTCTCGGACGCACCGGCAAGACCTTCGCCAACGACCACGAGAACGTCACGCCCGATATCTACATCCTCGGCAAGGCACTCGGCGGCGGCATCATGCCGGTGTCAGCCATCGCGGCCGACCGTGCGATCATGGACGTCTTGAAGCCGGGTGACCACGGCAGCACCTTCGGCGGCAACCCGCTCGCTTGCGCCATCGGCGTCGCGGTCTGCGACATGCTGGCCAAGGGTACGGTGCAGGCCAACTCGGCGAAGCTCGGAGAGTACATGCTCGGCCGTCTACGCGCCTTGAAGTCGCCGCGTATCAAGACCGTGCGCGGCCGTGGCTTATGGGCCGGCATCGAGCTCAACGAAAAAGCGCGGCCGTTTTGCGAGCGCCTGATGCACGACGGCGTGCTCTGCAAGGACACGCACGGCACCACCATCCGGCTGGCGCCGCCGCTGGTGATCACACGTGAAGAGCTCGATTGGGCTCTCGAGCGCATCGAGAAGGTCCTGGCCTGAGGGCTAGGGAACCCGCGTCCACGTGCATACGAACTCGTGAAAGGCGTCGCCTCGGCACATGCACCTGGACTCGTGAGCGTCGTCCGAGACCTCGCAGCCGATGAGCTGCATCGCTTGCTCCATCCAACCGATCATGAGCTGGCAGTGCGCCGGGTGCATCCTCTTGAAGTCGTAGATGCGCAAGACGGTGTTGTCGGGACTGGTGCTGAGGGCGTCCATGTGGCCGCATTCGCGGTAGTAGCTCTCCCAGACGCGTGAGCACGCGGTGATCAAGCCCTCTGGATCGCGCAGGCGCAGAATGAGCTTGAAGACGGTGTTCAAGTCGCGCCGGCCGGCACCACGTCCGAGCCCTCGGCAATAGCTCAGATTCCCTTTGCCGAAGACGTTGGCGCAGCTCTGCAGGAAGCTCGCGAAAGCGGAGTAGTGGTACCAGGAAAGGGGCCGGATCTCCTCCGCGAAAACGGTGCGCACGTAGGGGTTGTCGGCCTTCTCGACGACCCCCTCCAGCGCCCCATCACCTTCGCTCTCTCGGATGTGCCGAATCAATCCGAGGAACGCCTTGCCCGAAACGAGCATGGCGAGGAGGATGCACCACTATGGCGGGCACAGCCATTCCAAAAACACCAAGGCCCGGGTGGCCAGCTTCTCCGCTGAACTAACACCCGGGCCCGGCGACTTGGGAAGCTACAGGCTACTTCGACTTGCAGTCGCTGTTGCACTTGTCCTTGGCTTCACGGCAGCCAATGTTGCAAGCAGCGCTGTCTTTCTGCGTGCCGTCCGGATTGGTCCCGGCGCACTCGCTCGCGCACTTGTCGGCGGCTTGCGTGCAAGAGGCTTCGCAGGCGCCACCTTGAGCTTGGTTTCGCAGGCTGTCGCCGTGGCCACAGCGGGCAACACCGATGGCGAGGGCGATGGCGGTACAGGCAACGAGAAAGACATGCTTCATGGCGGCGAAACCTTTCGATTGGTCGAGACGCTTGCGGCGGAACGCCGTAGCGGACAGCCGACGTGTAACCCGCGGCGATCGACGGGGCAAAAAAGCGGTCGAAAAAAAGTACGCTGAAACGTACTTCCGCGTACGCGGTACTTCCGGGGAAGTACTTTAGGCCTTTCGCAGCTGTTCGCGCGCCTCGTAGACACGCGCCGGCGGCTCACGCAGATCCCAAACCAGCCCCACCGACGCCATCCCCTTGAGGATGAGGTAGGTGATGTCGAGCTCCCACCAATAGAAGCCTTGGCGCACGGAGCCCTGAAAGTGGTGGTGGTTGTTGTGCCAGCCCTCGCCGAGCGTCACGAGCGCGAGCCAGGGGTTGTTGCGGCTGTCATCGTCGGTCGCGTAGCGCCGCGACCCGAACACGTGGGCCAGCGAGTTGATGACGAAGGTTCCGTGCCACAAGAGCACGGTGCTCAAGAAGAAGCCGATGAACAGGCCGGACCAGCCGAAGAACCACCAGACCGCGAGGCCGAGCACGGTCGGCACCAGCTTCTCGACGCGATTCAGGAACACCAGCTCGGGGAACTTCGCCATGTCCTTGATGCGGTCCCACTTGGTGTCTTCCGTGTAGTCGAAGAGCCAGCCGCAGTGCGCGTACCAGAAGCCGCGCTGCCGCGGTGAGTGAATGTCCTTCTCGGTGTCGGAGAATTTGTGATGGTCGCGGTGATGGGCCGCCCACCACAACGCGCCCTTCTGGGCGCTGCTCTCGGCGATGAGCGCGAGCAAGAACTGCATCGGCCGGCTGGTCTTGAAGGTACGGTGCGAGAAGTAGCGGTGATAGCCGGCGGTGACGCCGAACATGCGCACGAAGTAGAGCACGGCGCAGACGACCACCGATTGCCAGGTCACTCCGGACCAGATGGCACCGAAGACCACCAGGTGACACGCGATGAACGGGATGAGGTAAGCCCATTCGTAGGGCTTGGCGCGCTCGATCGACGCTTTCTTGGTGGGCTTATCCGCTTTAGCGATGACGGAGGTGGGTGCTTCGAAATACGCAGTCATTTGATGATGCTCCACCTCACATCATCGATCCGACGCCCCCCCTTTCGTAGTCACGCTTTCGTCACGCTGTGTAAAGGTTCTGTCACGAAGCGATACCCACTTCCGCGTACCGACAGGAAGTGCACCGGCACGGCCGGATTGGCCTCGAAGATACGACGCAGGCGGACGATGAAATTGTCGACCGTGCGGGTGTTCGGGTAGTTGCGCAGTTTCCAGACGTGCTCGAGTAGCTCATCGCGTGACAAGACGCGTCCCGCGTTGGCCGCGAAATAGCGTACCAAGTCGATCTCGAGCTGCGTGAGCTGCACCGCCTTGCCGCTCACGGTCGCCTCGTGGGTGTCGAAGTCGATGCGAGCCTCGCCGAATGCCAGGACATTGGTGCCTAGCTGCGCGCGCTCACGACCGCGGTCCCAGACGCTACGTCGCAACACGGAGCGCACGCGCGCGAGAAGCTCCGAGAGCTGGAACGGCTTCACGAGGTAGTCGTCCGCTCCAGCATCCAATCCGCGAACGCGGTCATCTGCGGATGCACGCGCTGTCAGCATGATGACCGGCGTTAGATTGCCGGCGCGGCGCAGGTGACGGCAGAGCTCGAAGCCATCGAGATCCGGGAGCATGACATCGAGGATGATGGCGGCGTAGCCGACGGGGTTGATGAGGAGCTCGCGTGCCTCGCGCGCGGTTGCGGCACGATCGACCGCATAGCCCTCGAGCTCGAGGTTCAGGCGCAAGCCCGTAGCGAGGTGTTCCTCGTCCTCGACGATCAGCAAGCGCCTGGGTTCCGTGGGTTCAGACATCCTTCACATCCAACGGCAAGGTAACGATCATGGTGGTTCCCTGCCCGATGCCCGCGCTTTCGGCCCGAAGCCTGCCGCCGATGCTGCTTATCAGGGATTGTACGACAAAAAGACCGAGACCGGTGCCGCGTCGTGCTCGCACCGCCTCGATGGGGACGCGATAGAAGCGGTCGTAGATACGCTTGAGATCGGCCTGGGAAATGCCGATGCCCACATCGCGGATGGCGATCTCGACGCGGCCCCGCGACTCGGTAGCGCGTACGCTGACGCGGACCGGAGGGTCGGAATACTTCACGGCGTTGTCCAATAGATTCTTGAGCACGGTCTCGAGAGCCGTCCGGTCGGTGCGCACCACGAGCTCCGGCGCGATGTCGACGGCAATCTCGGAGCCCTGCAAGCGGTAGCGCTTGGCGACGCCGTCGGCGATCTCGCGAACGATGGCCCCGAGCGCGACGTCGGCGAGGACGTGCGGCCGCAGCCCGTGACCCAACCGACTTGCCTCGAGGACGTCGTCGATGAACGTCGACAGGCGCTCCACGTCATCGATCATCATCTGCCGCAGCGTCGCCCGCTGCTCCTCGACGACCTCCGGCCGCGCCAGGGTCTCGAGGCAAAGCCTGAGCGACGCGAGTGGGCTCTTGAGCTCGTGCGTGACGGAATCGACGAAGCTCGTCTGCCGGCGCACCTCGAGGATCTCACGCGTGAGGAAGATGCTGAACATGATGAGCACGACGGTGATCAGCAGGAAGGAGATGATGCCGGCGATGAGCAGCGAGGTGTTCTGCACCAGCTCTTGAGTGACCGACATCTTTTGGACCATGAGGATGATCCAGCCGACCAACATGGCGATGGTGATCGCGACCGCGATGCTCGCCCAGATGATCGGCGTCGAGATCGAGCGGAAGGAACGCGGTGCCATCGATGGGCGCGGAAATCACACTTCAATGGGGAGAGGCAACGCTCGTCGCCATGCGGGACGCGGTGCGTTCGGCCTATCCCGAGGAAGCGTGCGGCTTTCTGCTGGGTCACGGCGAGCTGGTCGAGCGCGTGCTACCGGTCGCGAATGTGGCCGCCGACCGACGGCGCGGCTATCTGATGGCGCCGGCGGCACTGCTCGCGGCGCATCGTGAGGCGTCCGCCCGCGGGCTCGAGGTGCTCGGCGTGTTTCACAGCCACCCGAACGGCGCGGCCCGGCTGTCCGCCCGAGACGAGCATCTTGCGCAAGCCGGCTGGGTCTATGCCGTCGTCGCGACGCGCGGCGCCGAGCCTTCCGACCTCGCGGTGCGCAGGCTATAGCGGCGCCTATGGATCTCTTCACCCAAGCCGCCGCCAAGGACACGCGCGGCGCTCCCCTCGCCGAGCGCATGCGGCCGCGCACGCTCGCGGAGATGGTCGGCCAGACCAAGATCCTCGGGGCAGGCCGCGCCCTCGAGCGCTTGGTGGAACGCGGCGAGATCCCTTCGATGATTCTCTGGGGTCCGCCGGGCACCGGCAAGACCACGCTCGCCCGCGCGCTCGCTGCCCGCGTGGATGCCGAGCTCGAGGTGCTCTCGGCCACCATGAGCGGGGTGAAGGAGGTGCGCGAGGTCGTGGCTGCTGCCTCCGAGCGCTGGAAGTTCCATCGCCGCCGCACCATTCTCTTCATCGACGAGATCCACCGCTTCAACAAGGCACAGCAAGACGCTCTGCTGCCGCACGTCGAATCGGGGCGCGTGACGCTCATAGGCGCCACCACCGAAAATCCATCGTTCGAGGTGAACGCCGCTCTCTTGTCGCGCACCCGCGTGTTCGTGCTCGAGTCGCTCGCCAAGGACGAGCTCGTCACGCTCTTGGGTCGCGCATTGCACGACCGCGAGCGGGGCCTCGGCGCCGCCGGCATCGACGCCGAGCCGCGCGTGCTCGAGGCCATCGCCGAGCTCGCTCAAGGCGACGCGCGCCGCTCGCTGGGCACGCTCGAGGTGGCGGCCGATCTCGCCGCCCAGGCAGGCACCAAGACGCTCACCGTCGAGCACGTGCAGGAGGCGGCGCAACACAAAGCCCTCATCTACGACAAGGCCGGCGAAGAGCACTACAATGTCATCAGCGCCTTCATCAAAAGCATGCGCGGCTCCGACCCCGATGCCGCCGTGTACTGGATGGTGCGCATGCTCGAGTCAGGGGAACAGCCGCGCTTCATCTTGCGGCGCATGGTGATCTTCGCGAGCGAGGACATCGGCAACGCCGACCCGCGCGCGCTCGAGGTCGCGGTGAACGCGCTGCAAGCGTTCGAGCTCGTGGGCCTGCCCGAAGGCGTCCTGCCGATGACCCAAGCGGCGACGTATCTCGCAGCCGCCCCAAAATCGAACGCCGTCATCGTGGCCTACGGCAAGGCGCGCGCCGATGTGCGCGAGAGCGGCTCCCTGCCCGTGCCACTCCGCTTCCGTAGCGCCGCCACCGGGCTCATGAAGAGCATGGGCTACGGCAAGGACTACAAGTACCCGCACGAGTTCGAGGGCAACTATGTCGTCGAGCGTTATCTGCCGGACGAGCTGGCGGGCCGCCGCTACTACGAGCCGTCGGGCAACGGTGAAGAGAAGGCCGTCGCCGAGCGCTTGAGCGAGTGGCGCAAGAAGCCCTAGTGGATGCGCGGCTCCACGGGCAGCCGCCGCACGATGTCCGCTTCAGCGTCCGCAAGCTCGAGCAATCGCGCGTCGACCACGGCCTGATCTTCGTAGAGCGTCGCAAGCTCGACGAAGAGCTTGTAGTGGCCACGCTCCGCTGTAGCGAGCGCCTTGTAGAACGGCCCCAGCTCCTCGTCGCCGGTGAGAGCATCGGCGATGAGCTGGAGACGCTCCGAGGAGCGTGCCTCGATCAAGGAGCTCACGAGCAGCCGGTCGGTGCGGCGCTGCGCTTCGGGCGTGCGCACATGCTTGAGCAGGAGCTGCACGTAGGGGTCACCGCTATCGCGGGTCAGGGTGAGACCGCGCTGGACGATGACGCGGTGCACCTCGCGAAAATGACGCAGCTCTTCCTGCGCGAGCTTCGCCAAACGGCGCACCAGGACCTCGTGGGAGGGATACCAGTTCACCATCGCAATGGCGCTGGTGGCCGCTTTCCGCTCGCAATGGCAATGATCGATGAGCACGGCCGAGAAGTCGGCCATGGCCACGTCGATCCACTGGGGCGGTGTGGGTAGGCGGAGCACGTCCACGGCGGGGCTTCTGCACCGGGCGGTAGCCGTTGGCAAGTGCGGATGGTATTCTGCGCCGCATGGGCCAAAGTGACCGTCCGCAACGGCACAACGTCTGCCTCTTCGTCAGCTCGGGCGAAGAGCCGGTTCCGTTTGGGCGGACACGCGATCTCTCGGTCACCGGCATATTCGTCGAGACCGACGAGCGCCCGGAGATCGACGGCATCGTGAACATCGGCTTCGTCTGGGGCGAAGACGCCTTGGTCTGCGCCGCCCGCGTGGTTCGCCACGCCAATGACGGCATCGGCCTCATGTTCGTGGGGCCCGACGCCTTCTTCCTGCGCGCCGTCTCCGAGATTCTCGACTCGACTCCACCGGTCCGCGTCGTCTCGGGTTTCGCAAGTAGCGGGTAACTGTTACCTTCGCCGCTCCCATGCAGACGCACATGGTCATCGGCACCCCCGAGCGGGACATGCCGCACATGAAGCCGGCGGACGCTCGCGAGCGCTCACGCGCCGCGATGATTGCCGTCGGCGTCGCGGCGCTCCTCGTGCTGCTCAAGGCGGTGACCGCGTTCTTCACCGGCTCACTCGCCGTGGTCACGAGCCTCGTCGATTCGAGCATGGACTGCATCACGTCCGCGATGAACTTCATCGCTCTGCGCAGCGCCGAAGCCCCGCCCGATCACGATCACCGCTGGGGACACGGCAAAGCGGAGAGCTTGTCCAGCCTCGGTCAGGCACTGCTCCTCGGCGGTAGCGCCGGCGTCGTCGTCTGGCAAGCGATCGAGCGCCTGCTGTCGCCGGCGCCCATCGTTCACACCGGGCTCGGCGTCGCGGTGATGGCGGTTTCGCTCACGGTGAGCCTGGTGCTCGGCTGGTTTCTCCGTCGTGAAGCGCGGCAGCACGGCTCAATTGCGCTCGAAGCCGATGCCGCGCACTACGTTTCCGACGGGCTCACCAACAGCGCCGCGATCGTCGCCCTCCTCGCCTACCGTTTCTTCGCGTGGTCATGGGTCGACCCGGTGATCTCCTTCGCCGCGGCGACAGTGCTGGCATTGCAAGCCGGGCGCATCGGCAAGCGCGCGCTCGACGAGCTCATGGATCGCGAGCTGCAAGACGATACGCGAAAGCGGATTCGCGCGCTCGTTCAGCAAAGCGTGCCGCAAGTATTCGGCTTGCACGCGCTGAAGACTCGCCGCTCGGGCCGCACCCTAGTCATCGAGTTCCACCTCGAGCTACCCGCGCAGATGAGCTTCGCCGACGCGCACCTTGTCACTGCCCAGATCGAAGAGACGCTGCGCGGCGATTTCCCCGACTGCATGGTGACGATTCACCCAGAACCCTACATCGCCCCCGGGTCACCATTGCTCGCTGGCGACCCCTGAAACATCGCGAGTGAAAAACAAGACTAGAACTCGCGTTGCGAACAGCTCGACGCGCGACGTCAGAGCACCGTCGTACTTTTATGTACGTCACTGTCGGTTTTTTTACGGGAGCAACCTGAAGTCCCCGTCGCGCGGGTAGATGAACCGGGTCACACTCAATGATGACGGGGCGAAGCAAATGCGCGCCACCGGCGTCTAATGTGTTGACCGATCATGTCGATCGGCACACCTTGAACTAAGAGAGCGCTCTTAGGGGCGGAGGCAGTAAACATGTCCCACAAAGACGCCATATCGAAGCTGGTCGCCGAAGTTCTCGATGGCACCGAGCTGCGCTTGCGAGTCGATTCCTACGCGCTCGAGGAGAACCTCGAGCTCGGAGTCGCCAAGATCAGCTGCACCGTGCGCAACGACAAGAACGGAGAGCGCCAGGTGATCAGCGGCGAGGGTGTCGGCATCGTCGACGCCTTCTTCAACGGTCTCATCGTGCGTTACTCCAGTCAGTATCCCTCGCTGACGACGATTCGCTTCGCCGACTTCCAAATCAAGGCCAACGTCGACACCGGCCGCCACGCCGCCAGGTCCGACATGGCGGCTGGAGTCACGCTGCGTGTCCTCAACTCCGACGGCCGCGACTTCATCTTCACGCACGGTTCGCCATCGCTGACACTGTCGTCGATCATGTGCGTGCTCCAGGCGGTCGAGTTCTTCATCAACAGCGAGCGCGCGTTCGTGGACGTCTATCGCGCTCTGCAACACGCACGTAACGAGAACCGCGCGGATTCCATCCAGCGGTACACGGCTCAGCTATCGACCTTGGTCGAAGCGACGTCATACAGCGAAGTGATCGAGCAAATTAAACGCTCGGAGCTGCGTTAGCGGCGAAGGCCTGCAAGTGACCACGACGCCGCCAACATCGTCCGACATGGCCCAAGTGATGGCGGTGCTCATCAAGGTGAGCGACGCCTGGTCGCTGATGGCGGACAACGGTCAACCGGCCGCGGTGATCGCCCCCGACCCGCGACTCGAGCTCCTCGGTGTCCTGGTGCAGTTGGTGTCGCGCCGATCGCATGGGTTTCGCGAGGTGCCGACACGTGACGATCTGGCAGTCGACGTCCGCGACGGCCACATCCAGCTCCGCCTGCGCTCGCGGGGGCGGGTACCGCTGGAAACCGATGTGGTCGAGCGCCAGCTGTCGCGCTTCGGTTTCGTGGTCGAGCGCGTGCCCGGGACGGAAAGCCGCGAGATCGTGCTGGCTTGGTCGCGTGAGCCCTGTGCGAGGGTGATCGAGCTGCCGCAGGCCAGGCTGGCGCTACAACGCAAGCGCAAGCAGCGTTAGACGACCGGGCCCGACTCATACCCAGCGGTGGTCTCGCGCGGCCACGGCGTCAGCCAAGCTTCATTTGTCTTGCAGACGTGATGGCGCCATGCCACCTCTGAAGCGTGGCTGGTCAGGACTACGATGACTTGCGTGGCTTCGATTTGTCGCGGCTCGACCTCGACCATATCGAGCTCGACATCGAGCGGCCGCCGAATCCGGCGTGGCGTTGGGCCTTCGGATTGTTGCTGATCGCGCTGGCTGTCGTCATTGCCGCGAGCGGCTCGCGCATTTCGCTGTCGAACGGCGCCGCCTCCTTCGTCCTCTCTCTCGCCGCGGTCATCGTCGGCATCTCGCTGGGCCGCTGGCTCTGGAACATCGCCCTCGCTCGCGCCGCTATGGCGGACCCGGCCGACATAGCGCCCGAGCCCAAGGGCCCGGCCTCGTTGCTCACCCGGTGGGTGACGTTTTTGCTGGGCGCCGGCGGCGCGGTGGGTGTCGTCGTGCTTTCCCGCAACGGTACCCTCGAACAATGGTTTGGACCGGGTGCTTTGTTCGGAGCGGCGGCCTTCGCCATCGTCAGCGGCATCATCCTCGGGCGCTGGTTGATGATGCAGGCCGAAGCCGCGAAAGCCGAAGAGCTCATCGACTTCGATGACGACGGCGCGCCCATCGAGCTGCCACCTTGGTTCAAGTGGGTCACGCTGACGGTGATCGTCTGCGTCGGCGTTGGCTTGCTCCTCTACTCGGTCGTCGGCGGAGAGGCCGTGGCGGGGGGTGCGGGCATGGGCGGGCTGGGCTTCGCCTGCGGTATCGCGGCCGCAATTTGGGTCGCGCGCCGGTTCGACGAGATCGAAGACAGCAAGAAGAAGCCGGTGCGAGCCATGCCCGAGCGCCGTGGGGGGAGGCCGGCCCCGGTCACGTTGTTGCCGGAGGCTTCGGAGCGGAATGTTCGCCACCTGCCGGTGGGCCGGTCGAGCTGGGAAGGCCCCCGCGACGACGACCACGACCTCCGCTAACCTGTTCGCCCTGCCGCACCGCACCCCACACGAGCCCACGATCGTAGGCGCTCATGTTGAGCCAAAAAGTACTCACTTTTGCTTGCTGACTCCTCATTCAGCAATCACCCACATGGGTCATTGATTCAGGAATTCCGCACTAGTTCTGCGGTGTTGAAATACCTGTGGAGTGCCTGTTGAAACCCTCGGCCGGCGACGACGCTTCGTGTCGTAAGTTGTTGACTTTTTAGATTTTTCCGGCACATATGGCGCCCTCAGCCGAGGCCAAAAAGTGCTCGGCCGAGGGGACCCAATTTTGGGGTCTGGCCACGAAGTCTGCCGGCATTTGATGGAGGAGCAGATTGATGGGTGCGGGGCGTGCAATCAAGACGCAGCAGTCCAAGAAGGATAGCAAGCAAACCCGGAGCTTGGCGCGGCGGGCTAGTGCCCATGCCGCCAAAGCGAGCACGAAAGCTGTGAGCAAGGTCGTGAAACCTGTGGCCAAAGAAGAGCGCAAGCGCGTGGTCCTGCCCCCGGCCGCCAACAGCGCCCCAGTCGAGACCAAGGTCCCCGTTCCGGCGCTGCCGGACGAGGCCAAGAGCGATGTCGTCAACGCAATCACCTGGGACGACCCGCAGCTCGACCGCCGTATCATCGAGGGTATGTTGACCGACCGCGGCACGCTCCTGACCGAGCTGGCCACGAAGGGCATCACCGGAGCCGCCGTGGTTCGCCGCGCCGCGGACCTGGGTCTCTCCGAGGCCTACCTCCGCCACGTTCAAACCGTTGCCGCCGACCTGGCTGGTGATCGTCCGGGCGCCCGGCGCGTCCCCTCGTCACTCGCCGCGCGCGATTGCCTCTCGTGCAACCGCGTATTCCTGTCGAGCGGCCCCGGTAACCGCATCTGCCCGCGCTGCCGCGGCGCCGATGCTGGCCTGGCGCAGCTCTAGCAACTCGTCGGTTGACTAGCGCGGCCTAGTTCCTGTAGGTCGCGCTCGTTCCTGGTGGTCGTAGCTCAGCTGGTAGAGCAGCGGATTGTGGATCCGCGGGTCGCGGGTTCAAACCCCGTCGATCACCCCTCTTCTTTTCCCCATAGTCACCGCGTAAGTTGGCTCTCGTTTCTGGGGTGTGATACCTCATCGAGGTCGAGGTCACGCCGCAACGCGATGATTCCGGGCTACAACCACAACGTCAAATACAAAGACCGCGTCTATCACGTCCAGACCGAAGACTCGGGCGTTCAGACTCCGCATGTGATCACCCACTTGTTCGTGGGCGGTAACATCGTCGAGTCCCGCAAGACATCTTACGCGGACATCGTGAACAGCCCGCGCCTCGGGGAGCTGCTCGTCGAGATCATGCAGGCCCAGCACAAGGGCATGCTCAAGGATCTCATCGGCGGAAAGTTCGATTCGAAGATCGCCGAGCGTTCGAAAAACGCGGCGACGCTGAACGGGCCGGCGCCTCTGAACGTCGACGCCGGCGCCCAACACCGCACGTCATTCGGCTTGCCGGTCGATGCCGCGGTCGCCAAGCAAGCAGCGACGCCTCCTGCTGCGCCGCCACCCGCGAAGCCCCTTCAGCCGAGCGCCGGTGCGTACGCTAAAGCGGCCGCGTCCGGCACGCCGGTCAAATCCGATCCGAATCCGTTTTCACAGGCGCCGCGGCCGCCACCGGGCCCAGTGGGTAGTAGGCCGGTGCAGGGGCTTCCAGCTCCGCGTCCCGTCGCGGCGGCACCCATCACACCGGCCCGTCCCGCGGCCACGCCGGCGCAGGCCCAGGCGACCCCGCCCACCTTTGGCGGTTTACCGCCCAAGTCGTCGACCAGTTTGCCCAAGACGGGTGCGCCCGCCGCCATCACCCGCCCCGTGCCGCCGCCCGCCCCCATCGCCAGCGCGCCGCAGGCAGCGGAAGCGGTGCTCGAGGCCGAAACGCTGGCTCGCGCGTTCGAGTCGAAAAACGAGAGCGCCGTCGATTCGATCTTCGGCGAGGACCTCATCAGCGAGAAGTCGCTCGACGAGGTCATCCTGTCGTACCTGGCCGACGATCTGCAGAAGGAATAGCGGCCCTCGGCTATCGGCCCTACCAAAACAACTCGAGCGCCACACACAACGCGCTCATCGCCTCACCCTGCGTCACCTGACGCCCGAGCTTCGCTCCCTGCACCGCCCGCGTCAGCGCCGCAAAGCGCACGAAAGGGATGTTGCGTTGCAAGATGAGCGTCGGCACCCAGTCCGTTTTAGCGTCCTTGTCGTCGGCGCTCGCGCCAAAGCGCTTGGCTTCGCTGGCGACCAGCTCCTCCACCGCCATGACCACGTCGTTCCATCGGCCTTGGCTGCGAGCTTCGTCGATGCGCTGCCCGATGGCGACGACCGCGGGTGGCCAAAGGCCGGCGGCCGCCGGCACTGCCTTCGCCGGGGGGGCCTCGCGCGTCGCGACTCCCAGCGCCGCGAAGCCGTCAGGCTCCTTCGCCGCCTTGGGCTCGGTCTGCTGGAGGATCTGGCGGCCGAGACCCTTGCGCAGCAGGTCGTTGACCACTTGCTGGCTAATGTTCTTGAGCGCCTCGAAGACGCCGCTGCCGTTGGTGGCGATGGTCGGGAACGCAGGCACGTGGCGCGGGTTGTAGATCTGCTCCATCTCCTCGACGCTGTAGATCTCGGAGAGGTCACGCTTGTTGAACTCCATGACCATCGGGACCTGACTCACCTCGAGGCCGAGCTCCGAAAGGTTCTCCTGCAAGTTCTGCAGGCTCTCGCTGTTCGAGTCGCGCATGAGACGCTGTGAATCGGCGACGAAGACGATGCCGTCGACGCCGTTCAGAACCAACTTGCGCGTGGCGTTGTAGAAGACTTGGCCGGGCACGGTGTAGAGCTGCAGGCGAACATTGAAGTCTTTGATGCGATAGGCGGTGACCGGTAGAAAATCGAAGAAGATGGTACGATCACCCTCGGTTGCGAGGGAGACGAGCTGAGGCCGCTTGTGCTCGGGCAAGGAGGCGTAGATCGTATGAAGGGAAGTCGTCTTCCCGCAGAGGCCCGGACCGTAGAACACGATCTTGACCGAGATCTCTTTCGTATGAAAGTTGATGGCGGACACTGTGGCGTATCGTAGCGCTAGGCAGGGTCCGACGCCACGCTCATGCCAGCGCTCGTAAACGTCGCAGCCAGTCTAGCTTTCGGTGCGAGCCTCGCGCTCGTGCTGCGGCGTTCACCGTCGCTGCGCGACGAGGCTCTGAGCTGGCCGTTCCTGGTGCTGCTGGCCTTCGAGGCCGTCGTTGCTACACCGATCGCCACCCTGCTCTTCCGATTTCACCCACAGTGGTCGATGTTTTACTGGTTCGACCCGCAGGTCTTCCCCGAGATCGACACCTGGACAGGCGCCCTGTCGGCGGTTGCCGTGGGCGCCAATGCCGCAGCCGCGGTGGTCGGCTTCATGGTTGTCCGCCAAAGCGTACGCGTCGGTCCGGAGTGGCTGCGCTGGACTCCGTTTGGCATCGCCGGCGCGATTGTGCTTTGGTCACTCGTCGCGTTCCCTCGACGTCTGCTTTTCATCGGCGACTACGATGAATTCTGGCAGGGGCATGCGCGTCTGTTCGTGGCCCGTTTCGCAGGTTGGATGGGGATCGCGGCGTATCTCGCGGCGGTCGCCTTGGTGCTCGTGATGCGGCAGCGGTACGCCGACCGCGAGCCTGAAATCGTCTAAATCCAGAGGAAAGTACCCGTCATGAGAACAGCTTCTTCCCTGTCCGCTGTAGCGTTGTCCACTCTGCTTTGCTCGGTCGCGTTGGCCCAGGGCCAAGGCCAGTGGCGCAAATTCGACGACGGCCGCGACCTCGCCGCCCTGCTCGAGATCCGCAACGACTACGTCGACGCCCAACAGACCCACGACGCCGCGAAGGTGAGCGCCACCGACGACGAGCTCAAGCACTGGTTCAACGGTGAGCTTCGCGAGGAGCGGCGTGAATCGCGTCAGGCGCGCCGCGAGACGCGCGGCAGCTGGAAAGAAGTGTTCAGCGAGCAGGACTACGACGCTCTGCGCGACCTCTCCGACGACAAGCGCGACCAGCGCAAGCAAGCGGTAGAGCGCGCCCGCACTGGCAAGGAGCGCAAGGAGCTAGAGAGCCTCATCGGCAAGAGCGATGACGCCTCCGTGAACCGCCGCGTCGACCTGATCAACACGATGCTCGGTGAGGCGCGCCGCGAGGTTGCTCGCGACCGCCGCGAGAACCGCGAAGACCGCAAAGAAAAAGTCGAGGACCGCCGTGACCGCGCCAAGGCCAAGGGTAGGAACGGTCAGTAGCGGAACGTCGACGAAACGTAGAGATAGAAGAACGACTGGGTGAACTCCTGCGTCGTGAAGGCGTTGGTGCCCTCACCCAGTCGTGTCAGGTCGCTGACCGGGCGCACGTCGAGGCCGGAGCCGAAGCTGTAGAGCAGGCCGAGCCGCGTGATCATGTGCTCACTGATGTAGGCCACGGAAGCGGTGGTGCCGTAGAGGTTCAGGCGCGGCGGTTGATCGGCTTCGAGCGGCTCGCGGATGCGCGGTGCGCTGGAGAAGTCGGTGAAGAAGCCGCCAGCCACCGAGAGCCACGTCATCGCGAGATACTCGCCCCCGATGTTCAAGTTCACGACCGCACGGCGCTCGATCTCCGTCGTGAACGGCAAGCGCTCGCGTGTCGAGCGGGGGACGTTGACCAGCGTGTAGCTGACTGGGGCGTGCGCCGTCAGGTCCGCGGCGAGCGTGAAGTGCCTCAACTGCATGTACGAAACGCCGGCGCGGAGGGTCGGTGCTTGTTTGGTCTGCGAATCGAGGCCGTCGAGGACAACACGCTCGACGCTCGACAAGCCGGTGCTCGGCTCCGAGGTCGCGCGCGCGTACTGGATGGCACCGCTCGAGTGGATGCGCATCGAGGGTGAGCGCATCGAGATGCCGACGTTCCAGTGCTCGTCGAGCACGAGCTTCGCGCCACCCGAGAGAACCAGCGAGCCGTTGGCTAGGGTGATATCGCTGAACACCGTCTCGAAGGGCGCCGAGGTCGACGTGTCATCGGCCGCGTAGGCGAGCTGCTCGGTATCGGCGACCGAACGTAATACGTAGAACGCCGAAACCCCGAGGCGCAGCTTGGAGGTGACGCGGGCTCCGTAGCCCAGGCCCGCCCAGATCTCTCGGTCGGTGACGCGACGCTTGTACGACGTCGTCGCGAGGTCCTCGCTCGTCCCGGGCGAGCTCGAGCGGTACGACGGGATGATGATGGCGCCGCCGATACCCTGACGTGCTTTCCCGTCCTCGTCACGATCGCCGAAGGCTATCGCCGCGCCGGCGCTCGCCGGGATGACGACGAGGTCGGTGAACGCGTCGTTGAGGTTCGGGACGCCCGGCACCGGGATGCCGCCGCCGTTCCCGATCGTGCCGCGCTCGAAACCGTACAAACTGGTCGAGAGCTGCAAGCTCGACGAACCGACGTCGGCGAGTCCGGCGGGGTTGAACCACACGCCCGAGGAGTCGTCGGCCAAGGCACAGAAAGCACCGCCGAGAGCGATGGCGCGCCCGCCGACCAGGTAGTCCTGATAGTGTGTATCGTCCGCTCGAGCGGACGAACAGGCGAGGACCACCGCTAGGACGAGACCTGTGGCGCGCACGAGCTTCAGGCGCCGCGAGGCTTACCTTCGCGATAGTTCTGCGCGCCGTACGCCGCCGGCGTCCCGGCGCGACCCATCAACGACAACAGGTCGATACGCCCGACCACCGCGTCGTCGCGAGTGAAGAACGGCGGCGTGTGGACGCCGGTGTCCATGCGGATGGCGTCTTCGGGGCAAGCCTCGACGCAGAGACCGCAGTTGATGCAGCGCAACATGTCGATCTCGAAAGCCGCCGGATACTTCTCGATGCGGTTGTCGGGCGACTCGGCGGCGACGATGTGAATGCAATATGCCGGGCAGACCGTCGAGCACATGTAACAAGCAACGCAGCGGGGCGAGCCGTCCTCACGCTGCAGGAGGCGGTGCTGGCCGCGAAAACGCGCGGGGTAAACGCGTTGCTCTTCGGGATAACGCACTGTCTGCAGGTTGCGCGTCTCCCTGTTGCCGAAAGCGTTGGCAAAGAAGTGCCGCAGCGTGATGCCGAGACCGCGGAGGATCTCAGGGATGAAGGCCCGCTCGTACAGGGAGTACTCGACACGCTCGCGAACTCGGACGACGCCCATGGGATGCTCCTAGTGACCCGCGGCCGCGTGGCCGTGCGAGTCAGACGAATGTGAGCCGTGAGCAACCTGGTGCGCCGGACGGCGGCGCGGACCAGCGAAGGCCACCACGAAGACCATGAGGATGAAGGCCAGACCGACGATGGTCATGGCCGTCAGCGTCGGGTCCCACCAGATGAGCGCGGCGCTGACGAAAATGTTCGCAAGCGCGAGCGGCAAGAGCATCTTCCAGCCGAGATTCATGACCTGGTCGTAACGGAAGCGCGGCAGCGTCCAGCGGATTTGCAGCTGCAAGGCGCAGAGGAAGAAGATCTTCGCGCCCCAGATGCCCATGCCGAGCAGCATATGCAGCAGGTGGAAGGCGCCTTGGCCCATCGACTCCGGGGTCAAGGTGGTCACGCCGAGCCAGATCGAGGAGTCCGACATGATCCACGGCAGGTCCCAGCCGCCCAAGAAGAACGTGCTGAACACCGCGGAGAGCACGACGATCTCGACGAACTCGCCGAGCATGAACATGCCGAAACCCATCGACGAGTATTCGATGAAGTAACCGATGATCTCCGACTCACCCTCCGGAATGTCGAAGGGTGTGCGCTTGGTCTCCGCGACCGAGGCGATGAAGAAGAGCAAGGCGCCGAACGGCTGCACGAAGATGCCCCACAGCGGCAGGCCCAAGGCGCCGGTGGTGTTCTGCGCCGAAACGATAGCGGACGGCTCCGTCGTGGCGTACGCGATGAGCACGCCGACGACAGTCAGGCCGAGCGCCACTTCGTAAGAGATAGCCTGCGCCGTCGCGCGCATGCCACCGAGCAGCGCGAAACGGTTGTTCGAGGCCCAGCCAGCGATTGCCGTGCCGTAAACGCCGAGCGAAGCGAATGCAAAGATCCACAGGATGCCGGCGTCCACACGCACCACTTGCAGCGGCAACACCGGATATTTGGCGATGGTCTCCTCGGAAACGAACGGCACGATCGAAGTCGGAATATCCGGACCGAAGGGGATGACCGCCAAAACGGTCAGCGCGAAGACGTAACCGATCATCGGAGCGACACCGAAGAGCTTCTTGTCCGCGGCGGCGGGTGTGAAAGGCTCCTTGAAGAGCATCTTGATGGCGTCCGCGATGGGGTGCAGGAGACCCAAGAGACGCACGGGCTTGCCGCCGACCGAGAAGAACGAGGCACGCCACGGTCCCAAGCGGTCCTGGGTCAGCGCGCTCTGGCGGCGCTCCATCCAGGTGAGGAGCGTCGCGAGCGGCATCACGAAGAGCAGGACGAGAAAGACCCACTTGATGACGGTGGTGACCAGCAAGAAGAGCATCGTCGTCCTCGATCAGATCTTGGAAGCAGCTTCGGCGGGCACTGCCCACGGAAGTTGCGTCCCGGTTGGCGGCACTTGCGTGAGCTTCACTTCGCGAAACGCCGGCAGCTGCGATTCGATCTCGGCGCGAAGCGTGGTCATCGACGGCCAGGCATAAGCGACACCGAGACGCGAAGCGATGTCCATGAGCCAGGCATGGCTCGGCTTGGCGTCGTGCTCCGGCAGGAACCCGACCTTGAGGCGCTGGGCGCGTTGCTGGACGTTGACCCAGGTGCCGTCGGTCTGGACCCACGACACGGCGGGCAGCGTCACGCGAGCGACCTCGGCGATGGGGCCTCGCGCGTAGGCGATGTGCACGACGACCTCGAGGGCCTTGGCGGCGGCCGCGAGCTCGGGGCCAAAGCTGGTCTCGTGACCAACCGCGAGCCACGCTTTCACGGTGCCGGATTTCATGCGCTGCATGAGCTCGCGCTCGTCGACCGGCTTCAAATTCAGATCCGCGAAAACGGCCATGACGCCGGCGCGGTTCGGGTTCTTGTCGGCGACGCGCAGCAGGTCATCCTGGCTACCCGGGGTGAGGCCCAGCACCGCGATGGTGTCGGCCTGGAGCACGTCCTTGACGAAGCGGCCGAAGACATAGGCCTCCTCGACGGTGGCGTGCAGCGACAGCGACGCCGCGACGCCCATGCCGGCGTTCGCGAGCGGCTTCAACAGATCGACCGCCTTGCCGAGCCCGGCGACGCCGTCGGTGGTGATCGGGGCGTCTTGGCCCTCGCGCACCAAGGCCTCGGTGATCTTGCCCTCGTTGGGACGGTTGTAGGTGAGTCGGCCTTCGTCGCAAAGCCACGCCTTGTTGACCGCGTCGTTGTCGCGCGGCAACAAGCGGTAAACCACGCCGCTGCGTTGATCGACGTGCACGTTGCAGCCGCGCGCGCAGCCGCTGCAAACACTGTCGCTGCGCTTGAGATTCCAAGCACGTTGCTTGAAGCGGAAGATGGTCGAGGTGAGCGCGCCGACCGGGCAGACGTCGACGGTATTGAGCGAATAGGGGTCGTCGAGCGTGGTGCCGGGAGCGCAGCCGATCTCGCTGTGGTCTCCGCGATTGAAGACACCGAGCTGCGAATTTTGCGCGACCTCATCCATGAAACGCACGCAGCGCGTGCACACGACGCAGCGCTCGGCGTTGTAGACGACGTGAGGCCCCAGCTGTTCGAGACGCGGCTTGTTGACCTTGTGCTCGATGACGCGACTCGGCTTGAGCTGGTACTCCATGTAGTAGTCTTGCAGCTTGCACTCGCCGGCCTGATCGCAAATCGGGCAGTCGATCGGGTGATTCACCAGCAAGAACTCGTGCACCGCGCGTTGCGCGTCCTTCACCTTCTCGTTCTGGGTGTGGACGACCATGCCCTCGGTGGCGGCGGTCTGGCAGGCCGGCATCAGCTTCGGCGCCTTCTCGACCTCGACCAAGCACATGCGGCAGTTGGCCGCGACCGAGAGCCGCGGGTGCCAGCAGTAGTACGGGATGTCGACGTTTTCGCGCGTGGCGGCCTGGATGATGGTCTCACCCGGCTGGAAGTCGACTTTCTTTCCGTCGAGCGTCAAAGACGGCATGGAATCCTCGAAAGAGTATGCTTTAGCGGTCGCACTCGCCGCCTATCATGTTGACCGAACCGAAGATGGGAACGATGTCCGAGATCATGTTGCCGGGCAGCAGAATCGGATCGAGCAGCTGCATGGCGGTGAAGCACGGTGAGCGCACACGGCACTTGTACGGCTTACCGCTGCCGTCGCTCACGATGTAGAAGCCGAGCTCGCCGTTGCCGCCTTCGGTGTAGCCGTACACCTCGCCGGCGGGCACGCGCGCGCCTTCGATGATCAGCTTGAAGTGATTCATCAGGCCTTCGATCGAGGTGTAGACCTCGTCCTTCGGCGGCAAGACGAAGCGCGGATCTTCGATGCAGATTGGGCCGGGCGGGATCTGCGCCAGTGCCTGCTCGACGATGCGCCGGCTCTGGCGAGCCTCCTCGAGACGCACGAGCCAGCGGTCGTAGGTGTCGCCGTTTTCACCGACCGGCACGTCGAAATCCATGCGGTCGTAGACGTCATAAGGCGCCGCCTTGCGCAGATCGTAGGCGACGCCAGTGGCGCGCAGCATCGGCCCGGTGATGCCGTAGGCGATGGCTTGCTCTTTGGTGATGCGGCCGACCTTGTTCATACGGTCGATGAAGATGCGGTTACGCGTGAGCAGCGCGTCCGCGTCGTCGAACAGCTTGAAGGCTTTGTTGAGCGCCTCCTTGCAGCGACCCGCGAAGCCGGGAGGCAAGTCGTGGGCGACGCCGCCGATGCGCGCGAAGTTGACGGTGATGCGCTGACCGGTGAGCTCTTCGACGATGTCGTAGAGCAGCTCGCGCGCTTCCACCATGTAGAGGAACGGCGTGAAGCCACCGACCTCCATGCCCATGGCGCCGTTGCAGGTCATGTGATCGCAGATGCGCGAGATCTCCGCCGCGATGACGCGGATGTATTTGGCGCGCTCGGGGATCTCGACTTCGCACAGCTTCTCGAGCGCCATCGCATAGGCGAAGTTGTTGATCAGCGGCGAGACGTAATTGAGGCGGTCGCAGTACGGCATGATCTGCGCCCAGTGCACCGACTCCGACTCTTTCTCGAAGCCGCGGTGCAAGAAGCCGACTTCGGTCTCGGTCTTGACGATGGTCTCGCCGTCGAGCTCGACCATCATACGCACGGTGCCGTGCATCGCTGGGTGGGAAGGCCCGAGCGCGATTTCCATGTTGCGGGTCGGAAGGTCGAACGCGGTGTCGGTCATCACCTAAGCCTTCGCGGAAAAGTGCCCTCGCAAGGGCGGGAAACGTGTAGAAGCTTCAGCCCCCCAAGTCAACGCGCTTGGGGGCGCCAAATGTGGGTAAAAGCTAGCGTGGGCTACCGTTTTGCAGCTTTGGGGATCGCTCTTCTCGCGCTCGCCTGCGACGAGGTCGAGAAGCGTCCGGTGCCGCCGCTAATCACGTCGCCGGAAAGCCCGACAGCCGCGCCCGCCGGGGCCCCCTCCTCCGCCAGCGGGACGGCCGAAGAGGCTGGTCCGCCCGTTCCTCCGCCGCCTTGGCCTGTGATCGAAGTGGTCGCCGGGCGCTTCTCTCCGGAGTTCGCGCGCGACTACGTCGAGCTGGTGAAGCACGAGCGCGAAGCCTTCGACACCGAGATGGCCACGCCCAAGGAGCCGCCGAAGAACGCGGAGGAGGCGACGCACCGGCGGATCAGCGAAAAGGGTCGGCGTCAGCGCTTGATGAACAAGCCGGCGCTGACGGCGATCACCGACGAGCAGATCGCCGACGTCTTGAGCTTCAATCCCGACATGCCTTCGGGAGAGGCGGAGTTCGAACGGCTGCTGTCGGCGCACCGCAACGACCTGTCGATCTGCGTCGACCACGGCCGCTGGCTGCTCTACAGGAAGCGTCGCGAAGACGCTATAGCGGAGTACACACGCTGCGCCCGCATTCCGGGGATCAGCGAGGATCAGCTGCGCTACGTCCAGACGGCCATCGCCGGGGCGAAAAACGCCGAGCCCTAAAGGATCGCGGACCCTGCCATCGCGTCAGGACGGCGGCCAACGCGGAGCGCTGAAAGTTCCGATATTTACCGGCGCCAAGAAGGTTCCTGGTCGTTTCTTGGGCGACGCGGCGCGTCAGGTACTGCCGCAACTTTCAAAGGGTTTTGGCGATAACAACCGCGATGAGATTCCTGGCCGTTGTGTATCCCACGGCCCTCCTTGTGGCCGGTGGCGTTGCCCTTCCGAGGACAGCGTCAGGTACCTGCGACCCGGGCTTGGTGTCGGAAGCGGTCGTGGCGCGGGTGGCCCGCGACGACATCGACAAGGTGCTAGCCCCGGTCGGTGGACTGGTGCCGCAGCAGGCAGCGCTCGATGGCCAAGAGTTCGTGCTCGGCGAGTGCGGCTTGTGGTTCGACGACAATGTCGTGCGGGTGCGCCAGGGCGATGTTCGCTTGGCCAACCCAAAGATCGATCTCGTGCTCACCGGTGGGGGGTTTTTCGTGAGCATCAGCGGCGACATCCAAGTCGACGCGAGCCTCGATGTTCAGTTGTGCGCTTTACCGGACACGAGCTGTGACGCGCGCGTGGTCGCCGCGGGCGCGAAGGTCGTCGCCCAGGCGTTTGTCGCGGTGAACGAATGCGTGCCGCAAGTGAGCCTCACGAACGTGCTGGTCCGCATCGACGGTGCGACCAGCGTCGACATTTCTGGGTGCCCTGTCTATGACCACGTCTTCGAGCGACTCTACGATTGGTTCGAAGAAGACCTCGTCGCCTACGCCATCCAAGAGGTCCGCAACTACATCCCCGAGCTGGTCGCGGACCAGGTCGAGGCGCTCTCCGCCAACATCGTCAGCGTCGGACAAGAAGTCGACGGCGTCTTCTTCAAGGCGCAACCGGAGTCCATTGCCATCGACGGCGGCGGCATCACCGCGAAGTTCGCGGTAGGCTCCGAGCACTACGGTTTAGCGGACTGTCTCGAGGGCGTCGATTGGCGACGTGAGCCCGCGCCTCCGCCCCCGACGTGGCCGACGCTTATCGGCACCAGTGTCGGTGTCTCGCAGCGCTTCGTGCAGAACACGCTCGAGAGCGCCTGGCGCGCCGGCTGGCTCTGTCTCGATCTCGCCGAGGTCTACCCCGACGCCGACAGCATGATCAGCGGCTTCGGCACCAACGCCCGCATGAAAGCCACGGCGAGCACCTTGCAGCCCCCGCGCGTCACCTTCACGCCGAGCGAAACCGGGTACGCGGAGGTCGACATCGGCCATCTCGTCGGCCGGGTCACCATCTCCGCGGACGACAAGCGCGACTTCCATGCCTACATCCTGGGCGGCCTCACCATCGGCGCCGAGACCAAGGTGCGAAGAACGACGAACGAGATCCTCATCGCGCCCCGTTCGGTCGACATCCGCCCCTTCGACATCCAGCTCGACGGCCAAGATATCCCGTTCACGCAAGCGGACGCCGATCGCTACGTGCGCGAAGAAGTCGCGCCGGTCCTCGCGGCGGGAGTCGCGGAGCTCCCCATCGTCAGCAGCCTCTTCACGACGTCGCTGACGCCGATCGCCATCGAGCGTGTGCACAGCATCGAAGGCGGCCTCATCGCCGACGTCCATATCGGCCAGCTCGACACGGCCGACACGACGCCACCGACCACCACGGTACAAACGCCACCCACGCGTCCCTCACGCGACACGGTCGATATCGAGCCCACGGCCACTGACGACACCACCCCGGACAACCGCATGCGCTATCGCCTCACCATCGACGACCAGCGCCAGGGTCGGCTGCATTTCGGTCGGGCGATTCACATCGAAGGGCTCGACGACTCCCGGCACATCATCCGCATCGCCGCGGTGGATGCCATGGGCAACGAAGATCCCGTCGGAGTCACTTACGAGATCGGACCGGACGTAAGCGACGCCGTGGAGCTCCTGCCGGTCATCGCCGGCGGCGGCTGCGCCTCGTCGGAGCCGCATGGGTTGCTCGCGTTGCTCGCGCTTGCGCTCCTGTGGCGCAGTCGCGCCGGTGCCCGGGCGTCATTGCGCTAGCGACACCTCCGCCCGGCGCCGCACGATAAACGCGGACATGAAGGTTACCCGGTCCATTGCGGCGTTGACGCTCACCGCGCATGGCGTCGCGAGCCAGGGCTCGCACTACACCCGTCACGTTCGAGCAGCGGACGAGCTCACGCGCGACGGCACCGCGACACGCGCGGTCGGCAAGGGTGGCGGGCTTACCCCCCTCGAGGTGCGACTCGGGTCGGCTCCCCCGACGACGTCCAATTCACGGGTGCTGCGCAACCTCACGCTCTTCGACGGCGAAGCCTTGCATCCGCTGCCGCAGACCGTGGTCATCAAGGACGGCGTCGTCACGGCTGTCTTGCCGAGCAGCGCCGACCGCGAGCTCGTCGATGAGCACGAGCGCCTGGGCATCGTCGTGCAAGACAAGGCAGGGCGCTTCGCCCTCCCAGCCCTCCAGGATGGTGAGTTCCATTTCCACACGCCTGACCAGTTCCTGTCCGAGTGGACAAACATCCCGCCGAGCGAAGACCAGCCGGTGAAGGATGACGCGGGCCGCGTGGTACGGCCGCCAATGGGCAAGCTCTATCGTAAGCTCGTCGACCGCGGGCTCATGAAGACCATCGTGCCGTTCGACTTCCCTTATGGAAACGTCGCCGGCACCGCGCAGAACACGCCACATCCGCTCAACGACATGGTCACGTCGATGAACTTCGGCGTCTTCACCGTCCACGACATGCAGAGCAACCCGGGGCTCACGCGGATGTTCGTGCGCGCGCGCGCGGCGAAGCTCGAGGGCAGTCCGCCAAAGCAGTCGGGCACTCCCGAGGAGCGCATGCTCACCGCTTTCGCCAAGAACACGCCGCGTTTCAACACGTCGGGCAACTGGCTCATCGCCGGCGACATGCAGTACTACCCCAAGTGGGGCACCGAGGGTTTCTACAACCTCAAGGACGGCTGGACGAAAGAGGACATCGCGCGCGCTATCGAGCGCCGCAAGACCTATCACGGCGCCACGTACATCAAGGTCTACTACGACGATCAGCGCCGACGCGGCGCCGAGCAACCCAAAGATCGCCCCGCCATCGACAAGGAGACGCTCGCCGAGATCGTGGTCGCCTCGCATGCACGAGGGTTACCGGTCGTCGTCCACGCGCGCACGGTCTCGGAAGCCGTCGAAGCCCTCGAGCGCGGCGCCGATTGCCTCATCCACACACCGGGTGACGCCGAGGTGAACGAGCGGCTCATCGAGCTCGCGCGCGCCCACGGCAGCCCGCTGCGCCTACATCCGGAACGAGCCGCGAGCATGGTTCCCTCGCTCACCGTGCTGCTCGCGCAAATTCCGCGGGCATCACGCGACCCGTTCGTCAGCCGCTATGTCGGACAGCACTGGAGCTGGACCGCGGACCCCGCCATCGCGGACGAGGTCGACACCTACGTAAGCCCCTACGACACCTTGCGCCTGCTCGCGAACTCCCCCGCGACGCCGGGGGCCGACCATGCCCTGCTCTTCCGCAACGTCGCCAAGCTGCACGCCGCGGGAGTGCGGCTCATCGCCGGCGTCGATGCCAGTGGCGCCGAGCCGGCGGTGCCGGGGCTGACCGTGCACTACGAGATGGCGCTCATTCGCGCGGCGCTCATGGAGGCCGGAGGGCTGTCGGCGCGCGAGGCGTCACTCGAGGCGCTCAAGAGCGCGACCTTGAACCCGACGCGCATGTTCGCCGGCGACGACGCGAAGAAGGAAGGCGTACCCTACGGGCTCGTGCGCCCTGGCTTCGCCGCCGACCTGCTCCTACTCGCGGACAATCCGGCGACCGGCGACTTCAAATCGACCGTGCGCATCCGCGACATGTACCGCGCCGGCTACCCAGTCGAGCGCCGCGTGCTGCGGCAGCGCCCGCTCGCGGCGCGCAAGCTCGCAAACGCGATGATGACACCGTAGCGCACCGACAGCGTGTCCCGTCGGCGTGACATGCCGCGTGCCGAACCACTGGCGAGCCGTGGCCGTATGTCGCTCACGGAGCCAAGCCATGCACATCTCTCAGCGTCCAAGCCTATCCAAGATTCAACGTTCCACGACGCAGAATCAGGCACGCGGCCTGACTTCTCCGCGCCCACAGCACTCGCGCCAAGACATATTGCTGAGAGTGGTCGGCGAGCGCGCGCCATTGTCAGCGCCGCCGTTGACGACGCTGCCGAGCGAGAACGGGTTGTCGGAGCCACCACCAACCACGGCGCCAAAGTCCGCTGCAGCGGGCGCGACGACCAACCCCTTCACCACCGGGGGCACCGGCGGCACGAGCACCACCGGTAGTACCCGCACCACCAGCGGCACGAGCAGCACCGCTAGCACCGGCACCACCAGCGGCACTGTGACGCCCGTCACATCGACGACCGCCGCGGGTTCCGTCTCCGCCACCGTGGCGCTCGCGAAGCTCCGCGAAGCCAGCGTGAGACTGCGTGGCGTCGATCTCGCCGACTACAACCGCGACTGGGCGCGCCAGATGGTCGAGAGCGGCACCGCGTCGAACCCTGCCTTCTATCAGCTCCTCGAGAAGGCAGCCGCCACGATCAAGGAGGCCTATCGCAAGCACCTCGGCCGCGAGCCCACGAAGGACGAGATGGGGGTGTGGCTACCCTTCGCGGCGTCGATGGACGCGAACGAACGCCAGTGGGCAACCAACGTCCAGCGCTTGCAGGACCGGGCAAATCTCGAACAGGCTGCCGCCATGATCGCCGCGCGTAACACCTCGTCGACGGCGCCTCTTACCGACGCGCAGATCGCGGACTACATCCGCGCCAATCTGAAGAACCCGAACGCCATCACCGCGGCGATGCTGCAATATGGTGTGAGCTTCGCTCGCGTGCAGGCCGCGCTCGGCGCGACCTCGGCCGAGATTGCCGCCTATGTGGCCAACTCGAACAACGATACGTTGAAGAGGTTGTACGCCGAGCAAACGGGCACGCCGAGCGCACCCACCGATGCTCAGATCGCGGACTTCATTCGCGCGAACATCCAGAACCCGAACGCCATCGCCAGCGCGATGGTTCAGTACGGCGTCAGCTTCGCGCGTGTACAGGCCGCGACCGGCTCCAGCGCCGCGGACATCGCAACCTACGTGGCTAGCTCGAACAGCGACTCATTGAAGCGATTGTACGCTCAGCAGACCAGCGCGCCGGCTACGACGACGCCAACCACGCCGACGACCACGCCCGATCCGACGCCGACGCCGACGCCGACCACGAGCGCCGCCGTGAGCGACGCTCAAATCGCGGACTTCATCCGCGCGAACCTGCAGAACCCGGACGCCATCGCCGGCGCGATGCTGCAATACGGCGTGAGCATGAGTCGGCTGCAGGCGGCGATCGGCGCCAGCTGGGACGAGATCAAGGCCTACGTCGGTTCGTCGAACAACGACACCTTGAAGCGACTACTGGCCGAGGCCACCGGCGCCTGAGCCGGAGGCCTACGGGCGATTGAGCATATCGGCCGGCGGATTGCGCTGCGTCGGCACGTCGCGCACGAGGCGCTCTTCGATGAGCGGCTGGCGCTTGGTGATCGGGTAGTCCTTGCGCAGCGGATAGCCGACGAACTCCTCGTACATGAGGACGCGCTTCAAGTTCGGGTGTCCGCTGAAGCGGATGCCGTACATGTCCCAGGTCTCGCGCTCGTGCCAGTTCATGCCCGGCCACAGCGGCGTGAGCGAAGCGCAGGTCGGATTGTCTTCGCCGATGCGCACCTTGATGCGGATGCGCATGTGCTTGAGCGTCGAGTACAGGTGCCAGATCACTTCGAAGCGCGGCTCGCTCACCTGCCACCAATCGACGCCGGTGTTGTCGATCGGCATGTCGAACTGCAGCTCGGGATCGTCCTTCAAGAACTGCGCGACCTCGTAGATGCGCTCGGGCTTGACGAGGACGGTGTCGTCGCCGAGCTTGCTGTGGGTCTCGAGGATGTCGTCACCGAAGCGACGCTTGAGCTTTTCCAACGCCAAAACGGACATGAGCTACACCATCACGCGGCCGTGCTCGGTCTGGATCTTGTCCATGAGCAGGCGCAAGCCGTCGATGATCTGCTCGGGACGCGGCGGACAGCCGGGGATGTAAACGTCGATCGGGATGATGCGGTCGGCGCCCTGCACGGTGCAGTAGTTGTCGTAGAAGCCGCCCGTCGAGGCGCAGACACCGAAGGCGATGGCCCACTTGGGCTCGGCCATCTGCTCCCAGACGCGGCGCAAGATGGGCGCCTGCTTCTGAGTGATGGTGCCGACGATCCAAATGAGGTCCGCCTGGCGCGGAGAGAAGCGCGGGAACTCGGCGCCGTATTGCGCCATGTCGTAACGCGGGCCGTTGACCGACATGAACTCCATGCCGCAGCAGGCGGTCACGAAGGGGTAGTTGAAGAGCGAGAACTTGCGGCTCCAGTTGATACCCGGCTGGCTCATGCGCTCGATGGTCTGGCGCAACCAGCTCTCGGCGTCCGCTCGCCGGGTAACCAGCACCTCGTTGTGGATGATGTCTTCGTCTTTCATCGTATGCCTCAGGCCGCGTGGTGGCTGACGGTGGACTTGGTCTCACGCCCGTGGACGGCGGTCACCGTCCCGTGAGCGGTTTCTTCGACGTTGTCGTCGGCCTCGCGGCCCGCCCACTCGAGCGCGCCCTTGCGCCACTCGTAGATCAAGCTCACCACGAGGAGACCCGCGAACACGAGCATGGAGCCGGCGAGCGCGGCCGGAGCCAGCGAGCTCTTACCGCGCACCGCGTCCCCGAAGGTCACGGCCCACGGGTAGATGAAGACCGCTTCGATGTCGAAGACGAGAAAGAGGATCGCAACGAGATAGAATTTGACGTTGAAGCGCTCGCGGGCTGGTCCCGTCGGCGGGTTACCGCACTCGAAAACCTCGAGCTTCACCTTGGTCGGGCGACGGGGGCCGAGAAAGTTCGACAGGGTGAGGAGGAGCGCGCCTAGCCCGGTCGCCAAGATCACCATGAGGAACAGCGGTAGGTGTGCTTCGAGCATGCGCCTCTTTACCTGCTAGATCCGCGTCCAATCAAGGGTTGCGGGGTGTCGATAGCCGATAGCCGATCAGGCTGCCTCGACCTTCTTTTCGTCGAGATTGACCGAAACCAGCGTGCTCATACCCGGCTCCTGCATGGTGACGCCGTAGAGCTTGTCCGCCTGCGACATGGTGTTTTTGTTGTGGGTGATGACGATGAACTGCGAAATCTTCGAAATCTCACGCAGCATCTCGTTGAAGCGACCAACGTTCGCCTCGTCGAGCGGCGCGTCGACCTCGTCGAGCACGCAGAACGGTGAGGGCTTGATGAGGAAGATCGCGAACACCAGCGCGGTCGCGGTCAGCGCCTTTTCGCCGCCGGAGAGCAGCGAGACGTTCTGCAGCTTCTTACCTGGGGGCTGCGCGATGATCTCGACACCCGACTCGAGCACGTCGTCTTGGCCCTGGATGAGCTCGAGGCGCGCCACACCGCCGCGGAACAAGCGCGGGTAGACCTGCTGAAACATCTCGTTGACGGCATCGAACGCCTCCTGGAAACGCTCGCGCGACGCGCGGTTGATGCGCTGGATAGCGCGCTTCAACGAGTCGAGGGCGTTGGTCAGGTCGTCGCGCTGGGTCACCAGGAAGCCGTAGCGCGTCTCGATCTCGGCGCACTCGTCGATGGCGGTAAGGTTGATCGGGCCCAACGCCTTGATGGCCCGGTCGAGCTCGGTCGCTTTCTGGCGCGCCTCGGGTCCCGGCATCGGGCGCAGGTGATAGTCGGTCATGACGTGCTCGATGCGCACATCGTGGCGCTCGAGAATGTGATCGCCGATGCGCACGCGCTCGAGCTCCAAGCGCTGCAGCTCGAGGCGAACGGCCGTCAGCCGCTCGGTCGTCGCGTCACCGCTCTTGCGTTGCTCGCGTAGCGCTTGCTCGACCACCGCGACGCTCTGGCGATCAGCTTCGTAGCGATCGCGGGCCGCCGAGAGCTCTTCGCGCCGGCGCAATGCCTCCGCCGAGGTCGTCAATGCGACCTGCTGGCCCTCGTCGATGCGCTGCGTGAGCTCCTGGCCCGCCGTCTCGTTGTGGCGAATGGCGCCCTGGCCGCGCTCGATGCGCTGCGTGAGCTCGTGAATGGTCTGCTGCAGGCGCTGCGCCGCGGCTTTGGTGCCGGTGAGCTTTTCGGCGCGCGTCGCGCCTTCGACCTTGGCGCGGGTGAGCTCGTCGGCCCGGGCCGCTAGCTCCTCGGCCATGGCGGCTCGTCGCTCGGCGAGATCGCGGGCGCGCTGCTCGATGCTGCGTTGCTCTTCCTCGGCTCGACCGGCCGCTTCTTCCGCGGTTCTGGTCTCGCTGGCGCTCTTGGCCAGCTCGTCGCTCGCTTGCGAGCGCTCGAACTCGACAATCTCGGCGCGGTCGCCGGCACGCTGGGCGTCCGCCATCGCCGCCTCGAGATCTTTCGAGGTCTCGATGCGCTCGAGGTCCGCGGCGTGCAGGTCTTTCTCGAGCTGCTGGATGTCGACTTCGAGCTGCAAGCGCGAGGTCTCGAGCCGCAAGTGGTCGGCCCGAGCCGTCTCGTGCTCGGCGTCGAGCGACGCCACGATCTCCTCGAGCTCACGAATCTCGCGGCGCTTGGCGAGCAGACCGGTGCCCTCTTCCGAGCCACCGATGAGAGTGCCGAAGGCGTCGAGCACCTCGCCCGTCGAGGTGACGTAACGCAGCGGGCTCTGATCGGCGCTGAACGCCATCAACGCCGCGTCGAGCGAGTCGGCGATGCTGACGTCGGCGAGAAGATACTCGGCGACCTTCTCGAAGCCGGGCCGCGCCTTGACGCGATCGAGGGCATTGCCCCGCGCCGTCACCGCCGAGGTACGCGGTGTCATCGGTACGAAGCCGCTGCGGCCGCCGGCGACCTGTTGCAGGTGCGCGATAGCAGTCACACCGACCGACTGTGCGTCGACGACGACGTACTGCAGACGCTCGCCGAGCGCCGCTTCCACCGCGCGCTCGAGCTCCGGGGGCACCTCGAGAACGTCGGTGATGAGGGCGCGGATACCGGCAACGGCCGGCTCGCCGCCGTCGGGCCGCATGAGAGAGCGCACGCCGTCCGAGTAGCCCTCGAAGCGCCGCGCGATCTCCTGCAGGGATTCCAAGCGCGACCGCCGCTCGGCCAACGTATCGCGGAGCGACCGCAAACGCGTCTCGCTCTCGCCGACCTGCCGAATGGCGGTCTCGAGGGTAGCGCGGTTCTCGGCGACGCGCCCACGCCACTCGCTGATCTGGCCGGCCAACACGTCGCGCCGCTCGGTCAGCTCACTGGCTTTCGCCTCCGCAAACGCCCTCCGGCGCGCCACGTCTTCGAGCTCGGCGCTCGACTGACTCAAGCGATTCTTGAGCTCGACGTCGCGCTTGGCGATGGCGGCAATCAACGTGCGCTGGCGGGCCCCCTCGTGGATGTGCTCGACCGCCGAGCGCCGCAGCGCCTCCGCGTCGCGATCGAGTCCGGCGATCTGGGCCTGCATTTCGCCGACCGCGGTCTCGAGCGCGTAGGTGCGCTCGCGGTCACTGTCCACCGAAGCGGACAGATGCCCGAGCGCGTGATCGTGACTCTCGTGCTCGTTGCGTGCCGCCGCCAGGCGCGTCTCGGCGTCCTCGACATCGCGCCGCGCCGCATGCACCCGAGCGATGGCTTCGTCGCGCTGCCGCTGCCAGTGCGACAAGTCGCGCTCCAAGGCAGCAAGCTTGGCGTCGAGCTCGGCGCTCGCTGCATGCTCGCGCTGCAGCTCCCGCTCGACCTCGAGCAAGCGCAGACGATCGGCTTCGATGCTGCTCTCGCGCGCCGCGATACCCGCCTGCGCGTCTTCGGCGTCACGAGCCAGCAACCCGGCTTCGCCGTGGGCGTGCTTTTCGAGCGCGGAGACGCGCAACATCTCGAGCGATGCTTGATGGAGCTCGAGATCGCGCAACTCGGTCCGTAGCTCCTTGTACTTCTCGGCGCGGCGCGCCTGCCGGCGCAGCGATTGGAGCTGGCGTTCGAGCTCGCTCACGACATCGCCGACGCGATCCAAGTTCTGCTGCGTCGACTCCATACGCCGCTCGGCGGCCTTCTTGCGCGCCTTGAACTTGGTGATGCCGGCGACCTCTTCGATGAGGGAGCGGCGATCTTCGGGCTTGCTGCTGACGATGAAGCCGATGCGGCCTTGCTCGATGATCGAATAGGCGCGCGTGCCGACACCGGTACCGAGGAAGAGATCGGTGATGTCGCGCAGCCGCGCCGGCACCTTGTTCACCAGGTATTCGCTGCTGCCGTCGCGATGCAGGCGGCGCGTCACGGCGATCTCGCTGAAGCTGGCGTATTGCGGCGGTACGTTGCCGTCGTTGTGGAAGCTGATCGTAACCTCGGCCATGCCGAGCGGTCCGCGGCTGTCCGAGCCCGCGAAGATGACGTCTTGCATGGCCCGGCCACGCAAGTGCTTGGCGCTCATCTCGCCCATGCACCAGCGAAGAGCATCGACGATGTTCGATTTGCCGCAGCCGTTGGGGCCGACGACGCCGGTGATGCCTTCCCCGAAGTTGAGCACGGCTCGCTCGGCGAACGATTTGAAGCCGTGGATCTCGAGTCTCTTGATGCGCATGGCCCTGCCAATCGACGACGAGGCGTTAGGGACTCGTCGGCGCATACCCAATACGTGGGGGGTCCGATCGTTTTCCCAAAACCCCGCGATCGCGGCGTCAGAAAGGCTCAAGCGACCGCGATCGTCAAGGACACGGGCCTATGGCCAGCTCCGGCCCGACGGCCACCGTGGCCTCGACCGGGGGGAGCGCCCGCACGGCCACATAGTCGTAAGTAATGCCGCCGCTGTTCAACAGCTGCCACCCCGAGAGGCGCAAGGTGTCCACTCCGGTCACGGCGGCATCGCCGAACGCGGGGCCGGTGACCGCAACACCGTCGAGAGTCGTGCTCACCGTACGGCTGCCGAGGTCGGCGATGGCCCGCAAGACGTGCGCTCCCGTCCTCGCGCCGAAGTCGTAGTAGGTCCCACCCGCCACGCCGAAGTAGTGGTTTGGGCCGAAGGCCGGGCCGGCATCGCTGTCGGGGAAGTTACCGAACCCGAGCACCACCGCCGAAGCCACGGAGCTCACGACCGTGCTGGCCAAGATGTTGGGCAAGCTGCGCCCGAGGTGCACGAAGGTGCCGTAGTCCGTCTCGCCGCTCACGTTGTTGTTCATCGCCACGGTCAGCTCGACGCGGCCACTCTCGATGGCCGGGAAGACACGGTCGGCGACGGGGTTCGCGTTGGCGTTACTGGTGCCCGGCAAGCGAATGGCACCGCCGCTCATGGGAATGCCGAAGGAGCTGGGAATGACCCACGGCGTGCCGAGCGCTGAATCCGGCCGGTCGAAGTCGTCGCGAAGCGCGTAGACGTCGGTGTCGGTCATCGCCGAGGTCGTGACGTTGGGGCCGGCGCCGTAGACGAGGAGCAGGTCGGTCTCCGTGGCGCTGCGCGCATGCTCGTTGCGCACCCACAAGCGCGTATTGGCGCGATTCCAGCTGCTCAGCACGTCGACCTCACGCGGCACCTCGTGAAACCCTCCGCTATCGCGCACAAAAACACGAACATCACCGCCGAAGAGCGCCGCACGGCCGGAGGCGACCAAGGCCGCATGGTCGAAGGTGATGGCGATGCCGAACCCCGCCGCCAGCGTCGGATTCGGAGTCACGGTGACGACACGGCCGTAGCGGAAGAGCGCCGGCGGCACCGTGCAATTCGTGTCGGCGCAATCGCTCTGCGCGCTGCAATCGTTGTCAAAGCCGTCGCGGCAGTTGCCGCTGGTGATGTCCTCGAGCACCGCGGGGCCGACACTCGCGCTCGCGTCGTTGCAATCGCCACCGCACTCGTCGACGCCGTCGCCGTCGTTGTCGAGGTTCCACGCGACGATGGTCTCGCAGGCGAAACAGGCGTCGGCCGCGCCCGGGAAGATGGCGGCGTTTGCGTCATTGCAGTCATCGGAGCTGACGGCGACATAGCCGTCGCTGTCGATCGCACAGGCGCAGCGCGCCTCCCCCGCGCCGTGGCCGTCACCATCCTGGTCGAGGAAGCGGTCGGAGCAGCCCTGCGGCGCATCGGTAGCCTCGTCGACGGCGCCGTCGCAATCGTCGTCGCGGGTGTTGCACGACTCGACGCGAATGAAGGCACCGTCCGTCAGCAGACAATCGTAGAGGCATTCGCTCCAGGCGCCGGCGACGCACTGACGGCAGCCTTGCGTGCAATCGCCGGCACCGGCGACGCACGGGGCTACACCCAGGGCCTCGCCGCACCGCGCCCCAGCGCTCGAGGTCTCGACGAAGGGACGGCAGATGCCGTCCAGGCAGGCGAAGCCCGCGGCACACTGACCGACGTCACAAGCGCGGTCGATGAGACCAACCGTCTGCTTGGCACAAGCAGCGCAGCTTGCCACGACAGCAAGAACGCAGAGGCGGGTCACCGCCCAGAGTGTAGCCGACTCATGCGCCATGCTGACCAAGTGCGGCAGCGCTGCCAATTCGCGTCAGGGATCCAATGCGGGTCGATGTGTGCGCGTCAGGCCTGGTACATCGGGCGGTCGCTGTCCTCGTAGGCGAAGGTGCATTGCAGCAGGAGCTCGGGGGTCGGGCGCAGCACGTTCGCGCGGACATCGGGCGGTTCGCGCAGCATCAAGTTGAAAGCGCCCGCGGGCATCGAGAACAGGGCGATCAGAGCGTCTTCACCCATGCGCGCTCCCCATTCGACGCGCGAGAGCTGGCCACCGCGTACCAGCAACATCGCGTGCTCGCGGCCGGTGCCGACGCGCAACACCGCCGAGCGTTCCGACTGGTACAGCCACAGCAAGATCTCTTCGAGCGGCCAGGCTTCGAGCTGGCCAACCAGACACGAACGGTCGTCGCTTGCTGCACTGTGGGTGGACGTGGTGACCATCGGTTAACCCTCCGCGCGATGCGCCTTGCCAACCACATGAGCAACGCGCGTGCCATCGCTTGACCGCCATTGCGGGCAGGTTTGAGGCAC
The DNA here is from genome assembly GCA_041288095.1 of Myxococcota bacterium. Taxonomy (GTDB): domain Bacteria; phylum Myxococcota; class XYA12-FULL-58-9; order XYA12-FULL-58-9; family JALHOP01; genus JALHOP01. The sequence continues at coordinate 13,044 of JBGGMJ010000160.1, read as the reverse complement.
ACCCACACGCAAAAGATGTCACTTGGTGCGCAAACGTGACAGCGCGGGTAGCTCGGTGAGCCCCGCCACCGGCAAAGCGCCTACACCAGCTCCTGCGCCACGGTGATGAAGCGACGAACACCCGCGGCGAAGCTTTGGGGCTTGGGCAGCAGGCTCAACACGAGGAAGCCCGGCCGGTCGAAGTCGTACAGGTAGCCAGGCGCGACTTTCACACCGGCGCGCGCGCATGCGAGCGTCCAGCCGTCGTCATCGACGACCCGCGGCACGCGAACCACGACACTCCAGCCGGCGGCGACCGGCAGGACGCCCACCGCTTTGACGGACAGCGCTCCTGCCCGCAAGGTCGCGAGGTTGGTGCGCAACCGCGAGCCGATTTGAGCTGCCATTGCCTCGCCGTGGGGCCAGATCGCGGGCAGCGCGCGTTGCACCGGCGTTGCCGCCGAGAGATAGGCGTCGTTCACCCAAGCGAGCGCCGACGCGACGCTGTCCGCCGCATCGCCGTGCAAGGCCATCCAGGCGAGCTTGAGCTGCGGCATGGCGGCGCGCTTCGACAGGCCGTCGAGGGCGATGACGAGACCAGGCAAATTCTTCGGAAGCTCCGGAACGACGCCTTCGAGCGCATAGGCCGCGAAGACACGGTCGATGACGAGGACCGCCCCACGCTCGGCGCACAGGAACGCCGCTTCGGCGATCTCGTCGTCGCTCGCCACCGAGCCCGTGGGATTGTTGGGGCTGACGATCACCACCACCTTGGCGCCCGCAACGAGCGCGCGCTGGAGACTCGCGAGATCGATACGGAAGCGCTCCTCGGCGATGAGGTCGTACCAAACGGTTTCGGCGCCCTCGAGCTGCGCGAGGTGGGGGATCAGCGGGTAGCTCGGCCGCGGCACCGCCACGAGCCCGCCCGGGTCGACGAACGCCTTGATCGCTATAGCGTACGCCTCGCTGGTGCTGGCGGTCACCAGTAGGTGGTCGACAGGAACACCAGCGACACCGCTCAAGAAGTCACGGGCCGAGCGCATGCCCATCGCGTCCGGTTCGTACGAGGCAAGCGCCGTGGCGCCTCCCAAAGCCCAGGCCAAGTCGCCTTCGGGATAAACCAGCTCGACGCGAGTCGGGTTGGTCTCGGTGAGGTCGTACGGGGGTGCGAGCGCTTCGACCGCGCGCGTCAACTCCGACGGCGTCATGTCCGTGGGTAGACGTCGGGAAAGTTTGATCGGCACGCCGTCTTTAGCGAGACTCGCGATGGAAGGCGTAAAGGTCATATGCGCACGCGCTCTAGGACTGCTCTTTCCTCGTTCTTGTTCGCCGCTTCATCATTTGCCTGTGCGCCATCGCTGCACAAGCCTGCCGCGGGCGACCACTATCGTGGCACCGCGGCCACGGCAACGCAGACGGGACGCGGCATCGACGATGACCGCTTGGTCTTCGACCTCGAGGTTCGCCAGGTCAACCCGGACGGCAGCTTCGACGCGCTGCTGACGTTCACGGACGCGCGCATCCTCGACGACGGCGCCACCCAGAACGCCGAATCCCTCATCGGCAAGTCGGTGACCGCGAGCTTCGAAGCCACCGGCCGCCTCCAGCAGTTCGCGGTGGACGGCCTCGACGATCGCCTGACGGGGCTCGTCACCCGCACCCTCTCGGCGCTGCAGGCCACCGGTCCGGTGAGCCCACTCGACTTGCGCACCATCCGCAACGACCGCCCGCGACAGGCGAGCTTGTCGACGAGCGAAGGCACGCCGGTGATCGCGACGTTCCGCAGCGAAGGCACACAGCGCACGCCCAAGGGCCCGTTCAACGTCGTCGGCGTCAGCGGCGAGCAGAACGCCGACATCAAGATCGAGGACACCCGCAACGTCAAGGCTCAGGTCCGCGTTAGCGGAAAGGCCCAGGCGTCGATGCGCGATCTGCTGATTGGTGAGACCCGCGTGGGCTCGACGATCGAATATCTCGACGACAGCTCCGATGCCCGATCCGCGGCCGCCGAGGCCAAGCCGGTCGTGTCGCGGCGCAGTGAGTCACTCGTGGTCATCGCCCAGCCGGAAGCAGGCGAAGCCCCTCCTGACCTCGGCCAGATTGGCGGCGGCGAAGGTCTTTTCGGCTGCAGTGATCATGTGTCCGCTTTGACGAACCGCATTCAAACGATGACCCCCCTCTACAGCGCCGCCGACACGAGTGTGCCGCAGGTCGCCGGTGAGCTCGTCCAATACGGTCAGGAGAGCGGACCTCGCGTCGTCGTCGGCCCCGAAGGTACCTACGTCGTCGACAGCAACGGCACCCGCGGTGCCGCGCTCGACCGCGATCAACTGGGCCAGGCGCTCGCGCAAGCCATGCCGCAGGCCGAGCAGGTGATCGTGTACATCGACGCCGACCAGTCGGTGCAGGCGCGCCAACTCCTCGACATCGCGGCGACCCTGCGGGAGATGACCCAGATGCTCGAGGTGCGCCTCGAGGGACGGCTCTTGGTCGGGGCGCGCACCATCAAGCTGCCGGGCACGGTGAGCCATCCCCGCTTGCGTCAGGAAGCAGCGGACCTCGAGGGCGCGGCGCCGAGCCTGCGTGTCGGCCTCGTGCCACAGATCTTCCGCGAGGAGCTCGGTCGTACGTGCTACGCCGGTTACCGCGCCTCGGCCGAATCGTTCGCCGCCGGCGTCTCACTCGGCACCGCTCGCCGGGCCATTCCCAGCCTCATCGCGACGTGCGGCTGCCAAGGCGTCGACATGCAGTTTCTCGACGGCTACCTCGGTCTCTTCGATGCCCGGGTCCTGGGCTCGGGGTGGATCCCCCTCCCCCAAACCACCGGCTCCGGAAAGCAGCTGCGCCTGGCCCGCCGCGCGACGGTGGGCGAGCTCGTTGGCCAGATCGAACAAATGGGCGTTTCTCCCAACGATATCGGTCACTTGAAGATCGTCGTACGCTAGCCGGAAGGGAGCCATGCCTCCGTAAGTCCGGGTATGTACGAGGGTGTGGTGGCGGCGCCGGTTCTCGGAGCCGCGATTGACCCCCCGACAGGCAGGATCGCTAGCGCGGCATGTCGACGAGACGCCCAACCCGCGGAGACGACTCGGACCCGATCGCGAGGTTCTTCCGCTCGTTCACCGAGCCGGCGCCCGTGGCCCGTCCGGCGCGGCGATCGAACGCCGACCGAAGCCGCGAACGAGCACGGCAGGCGGAGCGCGAGCGCAACCGCGACCTGCGCGTCGATCCGCGAGCGCAACCTACCGCGCGCCGCGCAACGACCGAGCGCGCCACGGGACCGGGTCGCCCTGTCCGCCAAAGTGGACCAACGCCGCCGGTGCGGCGCGCGACCACCCCCGATCCGGCGGCGGCACGACCCCAAGCCGCGCGCTTCGACGCCCGCCTGCCCATAGCCGGCGCGAACCTCATGCCTCACCTGCGTGGTACCGCCGACGTCTCTGGCGTGTTGCGCTCCTCACCCGACCCCCGCGTCAGCCTCGCCGGCAACCAGCCCGCCCGCCTCGGGGGCACGGTCGGCATCGACTCGCGCACCGGCATCACCGGCACCGTCCGCATTAGCGGACTTTCGGCCGCCGGCGGGCTCGTGCCCATCGAAGGCGTGCGGCTCGTCAACAACCGCCCGGTCTCGGCGAACCTCGGCTGGGTGTCGTCGCTCATCGGTGACTACGACATCCGCGGCGCCCAGACCGGCAACGGCACCGTCAACGCCACCGTCAACATCAGCAACTTCCTCGGGCCCGGCATCCAGCTGCAGCCGGCGCCCGGCGCGCGGCCGCCGAGCCTCACGGTCACGCCGGGCGAGCGTGGCTCGGCGCGCTTCACCCTGTCGGCCGACGTCGCGTCCGCGGTGCTCGGGGCTCCGCAAGACGGTGTGCGCATGGGCCGCGGCCGCATCCAGATTGAAGGCACGCGCGCCGCCAATGGCCAGGTCACGATGACGGTGCGCGAGATGGACGTACAGAACGCCCGCATCGCGGTGCCCGTCGGCCGCGGCCAGGTCGACACCGTCGGGGCGCGCCGCCTCGTGCTGCCGCGTGGCTCGAGCATCGAGATCAACAACGGCCGCTTGGCGCGCGCGAGCTTGGCGAACGCTCAGGTCACCGGCCTTTCGACCGACCTGAGCGTCGTGAACGGCGCTGGTGAGCGCGCTCGCCTACGCGTCTCCGATTCCGATGCCAACGCCGGCGTGCGCAACATCAACCTCGACGTGCGGCCGTTCCGGGATGGCGAGCCGCGCGAGCGAGGCGACCGCACACGCGTGCGCTTCGAAGCCGACACCAACGGCCTCGACCTGCGACTCGCGACTGGTGACGGCTTCACCATGCAGGTGCGTGACGGCTTGCACGCGACCTTGCGTGACGGCACCCGTCTGTCGGGCAGTGGCCGCATCACCTACGAAGGCGCTATCCGCAATGACGGAACGCCCCGCGTGGGCCGCTGGGCTTTGGCTTCGACCGGCGACGATCCATTGACCTTGACCACGAACGCGCAAGTGCACGGCGTCAATCAGCTCGTCGGCAGCGCCGTCGCGAACATGCACGTCAACGCCGGCGGCACGCTGCAGGTCCGCGCCTTCGCGTCCGACGGGGACTTCAGCTACACCTTGCGCGCGACCGCGACCGGCACACCGCGTCCCGGCCGGCCCGACGATGCGCATCTCTCGATGCGTCAGGTGACGCCGATCGATCCGCGCACCGGTCAGCCGCGCCAAGGTTACTCGTTCGAGGCGCGCCACCCGAACCTCGACGTGAATCTCACGTTCAACCGCACTGGGACGGAGACGACGGTCGACGGCCATGTTCGTGGCGCCATCGCCGAGGGCACGCTCGGCATGCCGCTGACATCGGACGAGAACAATCCCGGCGCGCTCAACGTCGCCATTCGTCGCGATCCGCGCTTGCCCGCGAGCGGTCGCCCGCAGACGGTCGTGTCGATTCCGGTGCGTGGCGCGCTCAAGCAAGACGGGACGCTGAGCACTCCCGAAGCGCCACCGCTGTACGAGAACGTGCAGGACTACACCGCGATGCTCGCCGGGTGTCGCGCCGCGCTTGCCCCGAACGGCAGCCTCGACGCGGTGACGCAGGGCCGTTGGGCCGCGATGTGCTCGCGCGGCGTCGTGTTCTCGGCCTCACACGAGGACTCTGGCGACCTCACACCGATCGCCGGCGTCGACCGCGGCCTGCGCAATCAGCCGCAGATCCTGCGTGAGGCGGCGGAGCGGGCAGCCGAAAATCCCGACCAGGCGCGCGAGCTCGCGGAGCGCAACGCTCGGCTCGATACCGCTCTGCGCGGGGCCGGCGTCGACCTCAACGCGACGCCCCGCTCGCTCGACGAAACGCTGCGCCAAATCAATCTCGGCCAGGTCATCGGTAGCGCCCAGGACGCGCGCTTCGACGTGCGCGTGCCGCTCGGGCCCGACGCCCAGGATCTGGATATCACGCCGGCAGGTCAGAGAGTCGGCGGAGCGCGACTCGTCATTCCGGCGAACACCACGCTGAACGTCACGACGCTGCGCCGAGGAGATGAGCCGGCGCACGGCGTCGAGCTGAGCTTCTCGAACCCCATCACCGTCAACAGCAGCGCCTTCATGGGCGCCATGAGTGGCTCGACCACCTTTCACGGCATTCGCTTCGTGCCCGGCACCGACGGCCGCTTGCGCGCCGAGCCGTTCGAGCGCTTCACCGACGCAAGTGGCCAAAGCCGCGAGCGGCCGGTCGTAAACAACAGCTGGTCGCCGCTCAACATCGACATCTGGCCGACGGTCCAAAGTCAGCTTGCTCCGTTGCTTGGGCCGGCGGTCCCCAGCGGGCCGGCGCGCGCCAACGTCGTGCCCCAGGTCCTCGCCAACATCGTCAGCATGTCCGGCATGCAGCTCGACGCGGACACCAACCCGGCGAGCCGAGTCGACATGGCCCTCGGCAACACCCCGGTCGCGGCGCTCATCCGTCGCGCCATGCACGCCGCCGAGATCCGCGACGCGCAGGTGACCATCCCCTCGGGCACGCGTGTTCCTTTCGGCAGCAACTTGGTCACGCTGGCGAGCGGCATGCGCCTCACCATCGACAAGCCGGCGAACAGCGGCCGCGTGAGCCTCGTCGGCGAAAATCCCGCGGGCGGTGACCTCGCACTCGGGCCGACGAGCATCGCCACCGATGACCGCCGCTTCCAACTGAGCAGCGGCTCGGCACGGCGCTTCACGGTCAACACGACGATCGGAGACGACCGCGTCGTCACTCAGGACTTCAACTTCGAAGGCTTCCGTGCCCGCGATCTACGCATCGGCCAACAAGGCCCATGGCATCCGCGCCAGGCGACGAGCTTCGTACTCGGCCCGTCCGAGGTTTCCGGAGACGTGCGCCTCACGACTGTCCAGCAGCCGAACCACCGCCTCGCCATGTTCTCGGAGATGGCTCGCCGTATGTCCGGAGGCGAACGGCAAGACGTGCTCGCACCCGGAGTGACGACGACGACGTTCGCCGGCAATCTCCGGGTTAGCGGACCACTCACGGTTCGCAATCTCGAGCTCACGCCCGCGCCCGGTGCGGGTCAGGGTCGAGGCGAAGCGCGCATCCAGGAGCTAACCTTCCTCGCGCGCGGCACCGACATCGCCTTCGGCGACGACCAAGTAAGCGTCGTCGCGAACGGCGAGGAGCCGAACCTAGCCCGCATCCGCTACAGCGGACGCATCGTATCGCCGAAGCCGACGGACGTCGAAATGCAGATCCCGGAGGGCTCGCTCGCCACCGCGGACATCAGGCGCTTGTCCTTCTACGTCGGCAACGACGAGGCGCGTGAGCACCTCGAGCTACAGATTCGCAATCTCCGTTCGATCACCGAGCCTGGTCCGACGACACGGGAGCGCATGATCCGCGGCTCCGTGAGGTTGGGTCCGAGCCGCCTCGACTTCGAGGCCCCGCAGGGCGAGTTCGTCGCGCCGATCCTCCACGTGGTCAACAGCCGGCGTGCGCCGCAGGACAACAGGACCCACGTGATCTTCTCCGGCATCGACCTGCCGAACACGGTCATGGCGGCGCGCGTCGCCGACGAGGGAGGGCACGGCAACGTCGTCATTCGTGGCCGGATGCGTTATTCGTTCGGTATCTTCGCCGACCGCACCCGCTCCGTGGCGGCCGGCGACCTGCAGGTGGAGGACGCGGAGATCGCGGCCGTGGCCGGCGGCACGCTCCGCATGAGCCAGCACGACCTAGAGCGCCGCATGCAGCAGTTCCGCGATTTCATTCGCGAAAACGGCACCCCGCGCTAGCTGGTCGGTCGTACCGGGCGAGCGCTCAGGAGCGGGCCGCCAACGGCCTGCCAAGGTGGCAATTTCGTTGGGCCAAAGCAGCAACCCAATCGCCCGAGTGACCGATACTTCAATAATCCCGAAGTGTTCTCTTTTTTCGGGGTTAGGCGGACCGGGGGCAGATGTCGGACGACATGACAGCGGCGCCAATCCTGCGGGGTCTTTATGTGCCCCCCAAGGATGAGCCGCGCGCCGGCGTCCGCTCGCAAGGTCCGCAACCCGCGTCAGGCGATGATCAACCGGCGAGCGCCCAGGACCAAGTCGTTCCGCGGCCCGTGACCGACGCCAGCGCGGCGCGCCGCCGAGGCGCCGAGCCCCGCGTCCGCTCCGCCGTCGCGCCGACCCCTGCCGTCCGCGATGGCGGAGTGCGCTACGCCCCGCCGATCCCGGAGCCCGCGCCTCGTGACCGGCCATCGGCCGTGCCACTCAACGCCCCCATTCAGCCCACCATCGACCTCTCGCCGCTCGCCCGCGATCCCATCGTGCGCGCGAACCCCGGCTCGATCCTCGCCTCGGTGCGAAGCGCCGATGCCCAGGCGAACCTGGTGTCGACTGACGGCGGCCGCGTCAGCTCCGTGACGGTGGCGCCGGGCACGCAGTTGCCGATCTCCGTCTCCGTCCGCGATGGCGTACTTACCCAAGCGCGTGTGGACGTCCTCGACCGCGATGGCCGCCCGAGCTACCTCAACGGTCCGGCGGACATCAGCGGCGTCGACCTCACCAACGACCGGCGCGTCGTGCCGCGCCTCCGTAACGCCTTTACCCGCTTCTTCGCCGACGTCTTCGGCATGAGCAATCAGACGAGCGCCATCTTCTCCGGCCAGCGCCGAGTACCGGTCGATCCGCACATGTTCTTCCAATCGCTCGGCATGCGCGAGGAGATCTCACTCATCGGTCCAGCGCGCGAGCAACGGCCGCCGAGCCGTGAGCTCGCGGAGCTTCGCCGCGTCATCGACGAGCAACGCTCGCCCGTCCGCGCCACGGTAGACCTCGCGCCGTCGCGCAACGGCCAGCTCGTCAACTTTGGCGAAGGCCTGCAGCTCGCGTTCGCGCCCGGCTCGCGGGCTACCTATGTCCGCGAAAACGGCTTCGACCGCTACGAGATCGACGCCAATGTCAGCGGCGCCCGCTTCGGCGTCGCCAATGGCCCCAACTTGGAGATCGGCCGCGCCAGCCTCCGTGTCGTCCTCCAAGAGCGCGAAGAGAACGGCCGCCGTCGCTGGGTGGTGACCGTCGCCAACGCCCAGCAGCAGAACGGCACGGGCGTCATCGAGAACGTCCGCCTGCGCACCCCGGTGGCCGGCGCCCGCCCGGGTGAAGAGCTGACCAACGAGCTCAATCTCGGCAACGTCAGCCTCACCAACGGCGGCAATCCCATCATCGCCCTCGCGAATGGCAAGCTTACCGTCGGTTTCGATACCCAGCTCGACGGAGTCAACGGCTCACTCCACCTCCGCGATGGGCAGGGTCGCCAAGGCGTGCTGAGCCTCGGCAACCCGCGCGACCGTCGCGACAACTTGCGCATCGCGGCGCGCATCGACCTCACCACGGACGCGGCGCACCCGGTGCGGGTGGAGCAGATGCGGGTCGAAGCGGACACCGAAGGCCTGAATCTCGGCCTGACGGCGCCCCGAGGCGTCCAGCTCGCGAGCGGCGAGGGCTTCGGCTTCGGCGTCCAGAGCGGCACGTCGCTCGTCGGCAGCGGGCGTCTGACCTACACGATGGGCGGGACGGCGGGGACCAACTTCAAGCTCGAGTCACGCCACGGTGTGCGCGCCGATGTGCGGCTCTTCGGCACGCACGTGAATCGCAGCTTGGGCGAAATCGGCATTCGTACGGACGTCGCCAACGGTTCGCTATTGCGGGCCCAAGTGCGCAGCCTCGACTGGGCGACCAGCGCCATCGACATGCGCGCCGAGTTCGATGCAACCCTCGCCAGCGCCACGGTGCGCTTGCCGACGACCGAGCAAGCCACGCTGACGAATGCCAGCGGTCGCGGCCAGGCGACCATCACGTACCGCGCGGGTGATGCTTCGCCGGAGGTGCGCGGCACCGTGAATCTGCGCGTCGCGGCCCCACGGCCGGGCTCGGGCGAGCAGCCTGCCGGTTTCTCGTTCCTACCATCGGGAGTGCCTGGTTTCGACGGCCACCGCGCCGAGGCCGGCATTCACGTCCGGGGCGTGGGTGACATCAACATCGCGGTGCCGTTCACCGTGACGCGCGATGGTGCGTTCTCGACGCGCGACGGCCAGACCACCGAGGGCAGCGTCAACTTCGACCGCCTCACCATCGACACGCTCTACAACACCGACGGTGCCCGCAATAGCGGTCTGCCGATGTACACCGACGTCGCCAACGCTCGCGCGCGCCACGAGTCGTTGCGCCGGTCGCTCGAGATCCTGCCCATCCCCGAGCTCGTCCCCGGCGCCGCGGCGTCGCCACGCGACTCGCTCGACAGCGTGACACGCAGCCTCGACGTCGCCACCATGGTGACTCAAGGCCTGCGCGAGCTGGACGTCGATCTCACCCTGAACGTGCCGCGCTCGCATACCATCCGCTTGACCGACGGGCTCATCGCCGACAGCGGCGCCAAAGAGCTCACCATCCAGCAAGGCACCATCCGCCTGGCGCTCGAGAGCGACGGCGGGCGCGTGACGCCACAGCTCGAGACCAACGAGGACGGTACACCGAAACCCTCTGGCATCACCTTCAATCCGCCATTGCGGATTACGTTCAACCCGAGCAGCAATGGCCGCTGGTACAACACGCCCTTCGAGAGCGTCATGGAGGTCTCGGCCCTCGACGTGGTGCCGTCGGCGTCGAACCCCGACCAGATCACATTCCGTCCGCGCGTCACCCGCGCCACCCTCGGCGACGCGTCTTTCCTCAACGGTATCCACGTGGCGAGCGGCTGGCTCGGCCAGGAGAGCGCCCTCAACGGCTTCCTCACCGGCCGGGTCATGCAGATGGCGACCGGCTCGAGCGAGCTGCCGACGACGGTTCAAGAGCTCGCCGCCCGCGCCGCCCGCCACTTGAACGTGCGCATCGACACCCGCGCCGACATCATCGAGCGCGCCTTGGAGCGCGTCCCTGAGCAGGATCGCCGCTTCGTTCGAGAGATCATCGCCAGCACCGAGCTGCGGGCGCGCGCCCAGATCAACCCGGGCCAGACTATCCAGATGGGCAGCAATCGATTGGCTATCGCCGCGGCCGATGACGTGCGCGTCGTGCGCGCCGATGGCCGTACCGAGGTCACCGCGCAGGTGACCTTCGGCGACTCCACGGTGCGTGCCGCCGACGGCGCGAGCATGAGCCTCGCGGGCGTGAGTGCTCGTATCCGACTGGTGCAGACCGGAGACCCGCGCAACCCGACGTCGACGGTGCTGGACCTCACCGACGTGCGCGCCCCGGCCCTCACCTTCCAGCAAGCCGACCGGCAGACGTTCACCATCCGCGATGGCGGAGCAGAGCGTATCAGCGTCTCGCAGGACGGCTCCGTCACCACCGAAGGCGTCTACGGCAACTTCAGCGGCAACCTGATGTACAACGGGTCACAGCTCTGGGTGCGCAGCTCCCGCCTCACCAATGGCTCGCCGCGGCTCGAGGCGAACGGCCAGGTGCGCACCGGTGATCTGCGCCTCAGCAACGTCGTCGGCACCGCCACCAATTTCGATATTCCACCCGAGACCAACGACCCGACGGCGTCGGGCGTTTCAGCGCGCTTGCGCCGCATCGATCTGCGCGCGCCGGCGGCGACCCTGAGCCTGAGCCCCGAGGCCGGCATCAGCTTGGTCATGCCGCGCGAGCAACGCGCCACGGTCGGTGTCGAGGTCGACAGCGCGACCTTCGTCTTCCCTTCGCCCCGCATGCGCGTCCAGATCCGCAACGCCATGTCGACCGGCACGCTCGAGGCGCTGCACATCGGTCCGAACCGCAAGCAGGTGATGCTCCACGATTGGTACCTCGAGACCGACGCCACCCAGGGCGAGGTCGTCGGTACGGTCGTCGCCGGTCCCGAAGGCACCCAGGCCGCGAATCTGCGCATCGAGCCCACCTGGATCGACCGGAGCAACCCTCAGCAACCGGTCACGCGCCGTTCGCGGTTGCAGATCTTCCTGGGCTCCATGGGCTTCACGCAGCAGGGTCGCGACCAACGACTGGACGCACGCATGGCGGGGCGCCTCGAGGGCGCGTTCAGCTTGCCCGAGCGCGAGGCGCCGGCGGCGAACGATCAACAGGCCGCGAGCTACGTGCGCGGCGCTGGTCGGTTCAACGGCAGCATCGACTTCAGCATGCGCAGCGACGGCCGGCCGATCAGCGCGGTCGTCCGTAGCGCCGACGCTCCCAGCGAGATCTCGGCGCGCGCTCACGCGGTGCTCACCAACGGCACCCTCACCTTCGACGGCGTCATGAGCCCCGACGACGCATTGCGCAGCGCGCGCGACACTAGCGATGCGATCCGACGACGCTGGAACGCGCCGCGGCCGCGCCCCGCGACCGAACGCCCCCGGCCGGTCACAGATGAGGTCGTACCGAGCTTGCCGGCGCCGCTGCCGATGCCGCCGGGCGAAGGCGATCGCGCCCGCCGCGAGCGGGCCGCCGCCCAGGCCGAAGAGCGCCGCCGTCGCGCTCGTGCCGCCGAGCAGTGGAATCCGTTCACGCGCGATCACAACTGATCGCTTTTGATCGGGTTTGATCGCGTGTCCGCCGAAACGTTCTTCGCGCACGGGTGCTTGCGCGTCTGCGTGTCGGACCTTCGTGCTAAACGGTGGGCCATGAAGGTGCGCGTAGAGCTCGGCCTCGACTTCGAAGGCCAGCAAACGTTAGGGTGGCAGCCGAGTGATGCAAGCGGCGCCCTCGACATTCCGCGCGGCACGCTCGAGCGTTGGGTCGCCGAGCACGAAGCCTTCAAGGTCGCCTCGCTCCGCTGGAAGCGCGTCATCGAAGAGGTCGAAGACCAGCTCTACCGCGCCGAGCGCGAGCGGCTGCTGCCGCAGGTGACCGGAGAAGCCAAGCAGGAGCCGGCGCAGGCGCGAAAGTCTACCGCTCTGGCCGCGCAGCTCGCTACGGTCGCGGCAGCGCCACGGCGGCGCCCTCGCGGATAACGCACCACGTCAATTTTGATTGACGAATCGGTGCGCGAAATCAGAGCATCGCGGGGTGAGCCTATCCCTGCGCCAAGCCGTCCACGCTGATCTGCCGATCCTGCTGCAGTTCGAACAAGGCGTCATCACCGCGGAGCGGCCGTTCGACGTCACGCTGCGCCAAGGAGCCGTCCGCTATTACGACATCCCCGCTCTCATCGATTCAGCCACCGCTGAGCTGCTGGTCGCCGAGCTCGACGGCGAGGTGATCGCTTGCGGCTTCGCCCGCGTCGAATCCTCCGCCGGTTTTCAGCGGCACACGCGGCATGCGTACTTGGGGTTCGTCTATGTGAAGCCCGAGCATCGGGGGAAGCGGTACAGCGCGGAGATTTTGTCGGCGTTGAAGGTGTGGATCCGCAAGCAGGGGATCACGGAGGTGCGGCTCGAGGCTTATGTGGCGAATACGTCGGCGATCACGACGTATGAGAGAGCGGGGTTTGAGAAGCATGTGGTGGTGATGCGGGCGGCGTTGGAGAGTGAAGACGAGGATTGATGGGGACAGTAACCATTTTTCCGATAGCCGATAGCCGATAGCCGATGGCCGATGGCCGGGGGCCGATTCGCGCGCGCCTTCGGCGGGACCGCTGGGGCTGTCCAATAAGCCTCGTGCGGCGA
>JBGGMJ010000159.1:0-8090 GCA_041288095.1 Myxococcota bacterium | reverse complement strand
AGGCTCTCTTGAAAGGCTTTCGCGGACAACCCGCGGTCGACCGTCAAGCCACCGCTGGTGTGCTGCTCGCGCTGTCGGCGCTCGTCGATCAGAACGATGACGTGCTCGAGATGGATCTCAACCCACTCGTCGCGACCGAGCGCCACGGCCTCATCACTCTCGACGCGCGCGTACGGATACGCTGCTCATGAAGCGGCGCATCTCGCGCAAGGGTTGCAGCCATACCCACCTGGGTACGCACGAATTGCGGGCTTCTGAGAGCCGACCGCCGCCGGTTTGGCGTTTCATGGGCCTGGCACCGGCGCTGCAACAGACACCGTTCATGAAGAACCGACGCCAAACCATTCAGTATGGCTCGATTGGCTTCGTGCTAGCGCTCGGCGCGCCACTCGGTTGGCTGCTTTGGCGGACCGGAGGGCTTGCGATGGGCGCCGAGCTCGCCGCCAACGGAGCGCTTTATCTCTATCTCTTGGTCGGCACGACGATCGCCTTCGTCGCCTTCGGCGCCGTCATGGGCAGCCGCATCGGGCAACTGGGTCAAAGCGTGTCGAGCCTGCAATCCGCGATCGTCGTCGATCCACTGACCAAGCTGAAGAATCGGCGTTACTTCACGGAGCGCCTCGAGCAGGAGCTGGCGCGCGCCAGCCGCGAGGGCAGCTCGGTCGTCCTCATCGTCGGCGACCTCGACCACTTCAAGGCCATCAACGACGCCCACGGGCACCAGTGCGGCGACCTCGTCCTGCGCGCGGTCGCGGAGATCATGAACGAGTGCTGCCGAACCTCGGATAGCGCCTGCCGCATCGGAGGCGAAGAGCTGGCGCTCATTCTCCCCAACACCAGCGCGCTCGAGGGTGCGCGCGTCGCCGAGCGCGTCCGCACCGCCATCGCGCAAAGCCATATCGAAGGCCCGCGCGGTGAGATTCGGCCAACCATCTCGCTCGGTCTCGCGGTCAGCGGCGATACGCTGCATGACGTCGACAGCCTGTTCGCAGCCGCCGACAAGGCGATGTACCGCGCCAAGCTGGGGGGCCGAGACCGAGTCGTGCTCGACGAGGCTATCGAGCCGTTGAGCGTCCTCGGCTCCTGGCGTCCGGCGCAAAACGTCGACGCCTAGAAAAATCTGCGCGCCGTGGTGACGGGAGCGCAGATTTTTCGCGTCTTGGACGCGCAAAAGCACCGTTTCGACGCGGCAAGGCTCGGCACGGGATGTGCTCATATCCTTGTGCACCCGATACGGAGCCACCGCATGCCGATCCTCGTCGCAAACGATTTCACTCCCGAAGGTAACGAAGCCACTCGCGTCGCGGCTCAGCTCGCGCGTGCGACCCGCGAATCGCTGGTCGTCGTGCACGTGCTCGAGCCGCGCATGACGTTTCCAGCGGACGGCCAGCCGCGGCTGGGCGACCTGCCGGTCGTCCGTGAAGCCGCCGCTCAGAAAATGCTGAACGCGGTCAAGCTCGAGGTCGGCGGCGACCATCTCAACGTGCACACTGAGATCGGGCACGGTGCTGTGGAAGACGCGTTGCTCGACGCGGTGTCGCGCCACGCGCCCCAGATCGCCGTGGTGGGCGGTTTCGGCGACGGCAAAGCGAGCTACAACGGCATCGCCGACAGCTTGGCGGCGCTCCTGCCCTGCCCGGTCCTCGTGGTGCGGCCGTCGAATCAAGGGCTGCGCACCGCGTTAGCGGACAAGCGGCGCCTGCGGGTCTTCCTGGCCATCGATCGGAGCCTCGCGAGCGACGCGCCGCTGGGCTTTCTCAAATGGCTGCGCGGCCGTATCGCTTGCGACGTCGTCGTCGACTACCTCTACTGGCCGCCCGTCGAGCATGAACGCCTAGGCGTCCCTGCCGGTGAGGATCCCTTCGCCGCGCATCCGACAGTGGTCCGCAGCCTCGAAGACGAGCTGCGCGCTCGCGTCGGTGAGCTGCCGGGACAAGGCGAGCTCACCTTCCGCGCGCACCCCAACATCGGTTCGGTCGAGATCTTGGCGAAGCGCGCCGCGCGAGCCTTCGATTCGGACCTCGTCATCGTCGGCTCGCACCGCCGCCGGGGCTGGAGCCGCTTGGTCCACGGCTCGGTCTCGCTCAGCATCATGCGCAATAGCGACATCCCCGTGCTGTCGGTCGGCCACGACGTCTTGCAGCACAGTGATGCCAAAGCCCGGGTTCATCGGGTCATGGTCGCGACCGACTTCTCCGACGTAAGCCGGCGCGTCATCGCCCACGCGCTCGACCTCATCGGTGATCGTCAGGGTAACCTGCATGTCGTATTCGTCGACGACAGCCCGATGGATGGCGCGATGCAGCGCCTGGTCGGTGGTCAGCGCCGCCTGTCCTCGTTCGAGATCACCGAGCTGCAGGAGAAGATCCGTGGCTTGCTGCCGGAAGAGCTCGACGAAGACCGCATCGAGATCACCACGAAGGTCCTCGAAGGAGGACCGGTCGCGGACGCGCTCATCCAAGAAGCCGCCCGCTGGAACGCGGAAGCCATTTGCATGAGCTCACGCGGAGTGGGCACCGTCGAGCGCCTGCTGACCGGGTCAGTGGCGACCGAAGTCGTTCAACGCGCCGATTGCCCTGTGCTGGTCGTGCGCACCCGGAAGGATTGAATAGTCATGCAAACCATCGCTCGCTTCGGTTTCGTCGCCCTCCTTGCTCTTGGTTGCACCCGTCCGCCGGAGCAGAAGCCCGTCGTCCTCGAGGTACCGCCGGCGGGGAGCCTCGATCAAACGCGTGCTTTGATGTGGCGTCTCGCTCACCAGGTGCGTCTTCTCGGTCTGATCACGGACCAACCCGATCAAGCGGCTACCGATGCCCGTGCTCAGCTCCAGACCATGGAGGAAATTGCGCTCGCGATAGCAGCTCTTCCCGAGCGCCGGGGCCACCCGTTACTCGACCAGAACATCGGTGGGCTCCTCGGCGACATTCGCCGCGCGCGCGCCGAGGTCGCGGGCGCGAGCCCCGAGTGGGGCACCACGCATTCGATCACCACCGCGTGTGTCCGCTGTCATGAGCTGCGGACCTGTCCGTTCGACTCCTACAAGCAGTGTGTCGACGTGCCGGTTTACTGATTGCGCCGAGCGGTGAGGTCGAGGATGACCGCAATAGCGGCCGCGACAGACACGCACAAGACGGCGTCGGTCGCGGCGAGCGGCTGTAGCGCGAAGAGCTGCCGCACCGGCGCGAAGAGGTACAAGGCGCCCTGCCCGAGCATCGAGGTGATGACGATCGCGATGAGGGGCAGGGCCGAGCGGAACGACCGTGCTCCACGGCCCAAGCCGATGCGCGCCAGGGCGCGGAAGAGCTCGCACGAGACGACGAGCCCAAAGGTGAGACTCCGTGCTTCAGCGAGGCCACGGGCCGCCAGCGCCCAGTAGAAGAAGCTCGCGCAAACTCCCGCTTGCAGCAGCGCGCTGGCGGCGACGCTCCACCATTGCGAACGGCCAAGCAGCGGCTCGTCGGTCGGGCGAGGTGCCTTGGTCATGACGTCACCCCCCGCCGGCAAAGTGATGAGCCCCAGCGCGGGCAGACCGTCGGTTACGAGGTTGATCCAGAGCAGTTGCATCGGCACGAGCGGTAGCGGCCACCCCGCGAGCGCGGCGGCGAGCATCAGCCCGAGCTCGGCGACATTGCCGGACAACAGATAGACGAGCGAGCGTCTGATGGCGTCGAAGATATTCCTGCCCTCGCGGACCGCGTGTACGATGCTCGCGAAGTCGTCGTTGACGAGGACGATGTCGGCGGCTTCGCGAGCCACGGCCGTACCGCCTTTGCCCATGGCGATCCCGATGTGAGCCTCGCGAAGCGCCGGCGCGTCATTCACGCCGTCGCCGGTCATGGCGACGATGGCACCAACGGCCTTGCGGGCGCGCACGATCTCGAGCTTCTGACGTGGAGTGACCCGAGCGTGGACGCGATCACCCGGATCGACGTCTTTGCCGACGATGCCCAGCTCCACGGCAATGGCGTGGGCGGTTGCGGCGTGGTCACCCGTGATCATGACGGTGACGATGCCGGCTCTGTGGGCGTCCGCCACGGCGGACACAGCGTCATCGCGCGGCGGGTCGGCAATGCCCAAGAGGCCCAGAAAGGTGAGCTCGCGCTCTTCCGAGCCGTTGCCCACCGCGACGGCGAGCACACGCAGGCCGCGCGCGCCGAACACGGCGTTGGCATCGAGCGCTCCTTCCGTGCCCGCCACACAGAGCGGCAGCACGCTCTCGACGGCGCCTTTCACGTAGAGCTTGCCGTCAGCGCGTTGGATCGACATGCGGCGGCGAACGTCGTCGAAGGCGTGCGTTTCGATGCGCGGATTGTCGCGCTCGATATCTTGACGGAGAATGCCGCGCTTGGCCGCGGCCGCCACGATGGCCACTTCGGTAGGATCCCCGAAACCGAGGACGCCGTCGGGCGACATCTCGGCGTCGCAACAAGCCGCCGCGCTCGCGATGACGGACGCGTGGTCGGCCCCCCAGACGTCACGCAGCGTCATGACGCCGGTGGTAAGCGTGCCGGTCTTGTCGGTGCAGATCACCGTCGTCGACCCCAAGGTCTCGACCGCGTCGAGCTTGCGCACCAAGACATCGCGCTTGGCCATGCGACGTACCCCGAGCGCCAGCGCTACCGTGACGACGGCGGGCAAGCCTTCGGGCACGGCGGCAACCGCCAGCGACACGGCGGCGAGGAAGATCTCGGTCGCGGGCACGCCGCGCATGAGCGATACCGCCGCGATGACGGCCACGACGGCGCATGAGGCGATGATCAGGGTTCGCGTCAGTTGGTTTACCCGGCGGCGGAGCGGCGTCTCCTCTTCCTCTGCCTCGGTAACCATGCGGGCGATGCCACCGAGCTCGGTCTTCATGCCGGTGCGCGTGACTTCGACGAGCGCGCTACCCGTAGCGACGGCGCAGCCCATGAAGACCTGACGCTCACGCGCCTCGTCGGCGTCGGTACGCTTTGCGACCGGAACGCTCTCGCCCGTGAGCGCGGCCTCGTTGACGCTCAAGCCGTGCGCTTCGAGCACATCGCCGTCGGCGGCGATGACGTCACCTGCCTCGACGACGAGCAGGTCACCACGGACGATCTCACCGGCGTCGATGCTGGTCTGCTGTCCGTTGCGACGGACGCGAGCCTTCGGAGCGGTCATCGCCCGCAACGCTTCGATGGCGCGCTCCGCCCTGTACTCTTGAACGAAGCCGATAGCGGCGTTCAGCACCACGATGGCGGCGATGGCGAGGGCATCGATTGGTTCGCCGACGATCGCCGAGACCACCGCGGCGGCGACGAGGAACCACACCACGAGCGAGCCGAACTGCGAGACGAAAACCCTGGCGGCGCTGACCGGCGGCTTGCCGGCGACGATGTTAGGCCCTTCCTCGACGAGACGCTGGGCGGCTTCAGCGGACGATAGACCTGGTTGCATGTCGGTTCGACGAGCCTTTCCTTCAAAGCGCGGTGAGCTTGGGTCGTGGCCGTGCGCGCGGCGACGGCCGTTCCGTCACGTCGCGCAACCATAGCTCGGCATCGGTCCCGAGGATCTTGGCGGCCGCGCGGACGGCATGTTTCCAGGTGCAGCCGTTGGCTTGCAGCATGCCGGGCGTATCGAGGGTCCCACCGCGGTTCTGGTAGCCGAGGAAGGTCGTGCGGGCGGGTCCGAGGTCGATGCCGCGCAATACGCCGGCGAAGGCCTCCGGGTGGCCGTGGACCAGGACGACGCGGGCGCCGGTGTCAGCCGGGAAGAGCACCTCGCGCTCCGCCGCTCCCGCGACGAACTGCGCTTCGGTCGCGTCGCGCGGGATGCGGAAGCGTCCTGGCTCCATCACGTAGGTCACTAGCGTAGGGACACCGGCGCGGTCGAGCACCTCCGCCGCGCGGCGGGCCTCCTCGAGCTGGTAGGCGCCGACAGCAACCAGCTGGACCCGTGCGCCGCGGTCGCCACAAACGTGCAACGCTCCAGCGGTCGCGAGCCGGCAAGCCTCCTCTCCGAGGAAGACATGCGGCATCGCGCGCTTGGGCACGACGAGATTCCAGATCCGACCGCGCTGGCGATAGGCGTGTCTGAGGGCCTCCACCGCGCTGTTCCAGTCCGCGGGGAACACGACGCGGGCGCTATCGGCCATCTCTTGCATCAGCGCCTCGCACAACGTCGGATCCTGGTGCGACTGCTCGTTCTTGCCGTTCTCCCAGAGATGGGACGTAGAGATGACCGGCACGGAGTGCCAGCGCGGATCGTACCCAGCTTCACGCTGATGGCGCGCGAAGATGATCTCCTGGCGCAACGCGCCGAGCATCTTCACCGCGAAGGCTTCGTACGAGACGACGAGGTTGATGCCCGCCTTGTTGCCGAGCGCGGCGCAAACCACGGCTTCTTCGTTGAGAGCGGTGATGACCGCCCCATCGACGGCCTCGGGCGCGCCCGGCTCCGCCTCGCAGACCCTGTGACGGAGCCGCGCAAGCGTACGATGCATGCAATTGCTCTCCATCTCGTCGGGATTGCCGACGCGCGGCCGCAGCGATGGATTGCGCTCGAGGATCTGCTCGAAGGTCGCGTCGATGCCCGCCATCGCGGATGCGGCGGGGTCGTCGTGATAGCGCCAAGGGGGCGGCGTCATGGCGACGTCGGCGGGATCGCGCGACGCCATGGGATGGGCTCCTTCGCGGCGACGGTGCTGCTCGGCGTGGTTGCACAACGTTTGCGCCGCCAACACGAGCTCGACTCTCGGCACCCAGAGCGCCCGGATGCCCGCGTTGAGCTCGGCGAGCGCCGCGGGGTCGTCGTGCGGATTGCCGCACAATGGCAGGTTGTGAGCGCGGCCGGTGCCGGCGCCGGGGAAGCCGTAACCCTTTTCCGTCTCCGCTATCACGTACGGCAACGGAACGGGGTAGCCGCCTTTGCCGGCCGCCACGGCGTGCCCGGCGGCCGTAAGCCGCTCTTCGGCATCGATGATGGCCCACGCAAACGCCGCGGGATCCCGTCCATCGATGACCAGCGGGTCGAAGCCGTTGATGTGGAGATGCTCCTTCATCCAGGCCGCGCCACCTTCCTGGGTCATGGTCGTGCGCTGATCGATGCGGCGTCCGTTGGCGATCATGATGGGTGTGACCAGCCCCGAGTCTTCCGCGCGCCAGTAGCGTGGCGCCCAGTCGCTGCCCCGTTGCTCCTCGAAGGCACCGTCGCTCAAGAAGGCGACCAGGCTCTCGCCGGGCAGCGGCATATGCACGTAGGTGAGCTCCGCGAAGCCAAGGTAGCCACCCTCCATCACGCCGCCGGCGGTATGGGCGTTGACGTGGCTCCCGAGCGGCGAGGAGGGAAAGCCGTTGGCGTCGAGCGCGTAGCTATAGAAGTCACGCGCCATCCGCGTGAGACCTTCGTCGCTCACTCCGTAACGCTTGCCGTGCTCGTGGCTGGTGTTGCCGATCAAGACGTTGACCGCGTCGATGGCGGCGACACAGTGGCCTTGGCCCATGACCCAGCCGCGCGTTGTGCCGGTGAGCGCATTGGCGAGCAGGTATCCGACATAAGCGGGCACCATGTTCAGCGCACCACCGGTGTGGCCTTCGGGGTTCTCCTTCGTGTCGCCCTGGCCGAGCGGAGAGCCGTCGAGGCGAACACGTGATGCGTAGGTCATGTGCGCGACCATCCACATGCCGGCGCTGGCGAGGCGGTCGGCGGCCGCGAGCAGCGCGAAGATCTTCGCTGGCGTGACCCCGGAGCGTGTCGCGAGCAGGTCGACGAGCTCGTGCATGCGAATCTGGGTCGTTTCGCCATGGCGGATGACCCCGAAGCCGGCCGCCCAGGCCGCGAAGTCGTGTGACGTGCTGCGATAGAGCGCTGCGTGCTCATGCGTGAGCGCGCGATCGGTGGTGGCTGCGGACATCGACATCGAAGACCCCTGGTAGTGTGTTGCACCCGATGCTGCAGGAGGCGCGCCAACCGCCCACATCCGAAGACACGGGCTGATCTCTCGAGGCTTTTACATGTCCGCTATAGCAACCTAACGTCATCGCCGGAAAATTTTGCGCCGTGTGCCGCTTCGGAACGCAAGACTTGCGCTCGTGCGAGCTCGTGACCCGCGACCAGGCCGCAAAGACGGG